>CALMIK010000036.1 GCA_937863995.1 uncultured Chelatococcus sp. | reverse complement strand
GTCATCAAGGAAGTCCGCGCCATCACCGGCCTCGGCCTCAAGGAAGCCAAGGACCTCGTTGAGGGCGCTCCCAAGCCCGTCAAGGAAGGCGTCACCAAGGACGAGGCCAACAAGCTCAAGGAACAGCTTGAGAAGGCCGGCGCCAAGGTCGAGCTCAAGTAAGGCAGTCGGACCTGCCGGCCACCGTTGGCCGGCAGGGAGCGGCGTTCCTGGTTCCGTTTTGGCCCAGTTTTCTGGTAGATCCTTGAGAATAAGCGCCGTTATCCAAGAATAGAAACATTGCGGTTCCGGGAGGTTTCTCCCGGGACCGCGTCGTCGTCCGAGGGGCATGTCGAAAAATGCTGCCTTGGCCGTTGAGCGGCGGAACCGTTCATTGACCTTGCCGCGGGAAGTGCGGCCCGGCTGACCAGGCGGCCCGTATTCCGGGGTCACTCGATTGCCACTATGCGCGGGGCGATAGCCTTGCGCAAGCGACGAGAGGCAGGAAGACCGCCACGGATAGGACCGCCTGGTCAGGCGTGCGTTGAGGAGCAAGAGTCCAGATGGCCCAGACGATCACCAGCCGGAAGCGTATCCGCAAGTTCTTCGGGAAGATCCGGGAAGTTGTCGAGATGCCGAATCTCATCGAGGTTCAGAAGGTATCCTATGACCAGTTTCTGCTGATCGACGAGCCCGAGGGCGGCCGGCCGGAAGAGGGCCTGCAATCCGTTTTCAAGTCCGTGTTCCCGATCTCGGACTTCGCCAGCACCTCGCTGCTGGAGTTCGTGAAGTACACGTTCGAGCCGCCGAAGTACGACGTGGACGAGTGCCGCCAGCGCGGCATGACCTATGCCGCCCCGCTCAAGGTGACGTTGCGTCTCATCGTGTTCGATGTGGACGAGGATACGGGCGCGCGCTCCGTCAAGGACATCAAGGAGCAGGACGTCTACATGGGCGACATCCCGCTCATGACCGATAACGGCACCTTCATCGTCAACGGCACCGAGCGCGTGATCGTGTCGCAGATGCACCGCTCGCCGGGCGTGTTCTTCGACCACGATCGCGGCAAGACGCATTCGTCGGGCAAGATCCTGTTCGCCGCGCGCATCATCCCCTATCGCGGCTCCTGGCTCGACATCGAGTTCGACGCCAAGGACATCGTGTACGCGCGCATCGACCGCCGCCGCAAGCTGCCGGTGACGACGCTGCTCTACGCGCTCGGTCTCGACGGCGAGGAAATCCTCGACACGTTCTACGAGAAGCTGCCCTATACCCGTGACGAGAACGGCTGGCGCGTGCCCTTCGACCCGAACCGCTACAAGGGGTTCAAGGCGACCGCGGACGTGATCGACGCCGATACGGGCGAGGTTGTGCTCGAGGCCGGCAAGAAGCTGACCGTGCGCGCCGCCCGCCAGCTCGTGGAAGGTGGTCTCAAGGCTCTGCGCGCCTCCGACGAGGAGCTTTTCGGCCAATACATCGGTGAGGACACCGTCAACCCGGAGACCGGCGAGATCTACGCCGAGGCCGGCGACGAGATCACCGAGAAGCTGCTGAAGGAGTTCGAGGACGCCGGCATCACCGAGATCCCGGTGCTCGACATCAACCACGTCAACATCGGCCCCTATATCCGCAACACGCTCGCGCTCGACAAGAATTCGTCGCGCGAGACGGCGTTGTTCGACATCTATCGCGTGATGCGCCCCGGCGAGCCGCCGACCATCGACGCGGCGGAAGCGATGTTCCATTCGCTGTTTTTCGATTCGGAGCGTTATGATCTCTCGGCCGTCGGCCGCGTGAAGATGAACATGCGCCTCGACCTTGACGCCGCCGACACGGTGCGCACGCTGCGCCGCGAGGACATGCTCGCGGTAGTCAAGGCCCTTGTCGGCCTGCGTGACGGGCGCGGCGAGATCGACGATATCGACCATCTCGGCAACCGGCGTGTGCGTTCGGTCGGCGAGCTGATGGAGAATCAGTATCGTCTCGGCCTGCTGCGCATGGAGCGCGCCATCAAGGAGCGCATGTCGTCGGTCGACATCGACACCGTGATGCCGCAGGACCTGATCAACGCGAAGCCTGCCGCGGCGGCCGTGCGCGAGTTCTTCGGCTCGTCGCAGTTGTCCCAGTTCATGGACCAGACGAACCCGCTGTCGGAAGTCACCCACAAGCGCCGCCTCTCGGCGCTTGGCCCGGGCGGCCTGACGCGCGAGCGTGCCGGCTTCGAGGTGCGCGACGTGCACCCCACGCACTATGGCCGTATCTGCCCCATCGAGACGCCTGAAGGTCCGAATATCGGCCTGATCAACTCGCTGGCGACGTTCGCACGCGTCAACAAGTACGGCTTCATCGAGGCGCCTTACCGCCGCGTGCGCGAGGGCAAGGTGACGAACGAGGTGAACTACCTCTCCGCCACCGAGGAGATGAAGTACGCCGTGGCGCAGGCCAACGCGGAAATCGACGCTCAGGGCAGCCTGACCGAGGATCTCGTCGTCTGCCGTCAGGCCGGCGATGTCATCGTCGTGCCGCCTGAGCGCGTCGACTACATGGACGTGTCGCCGAAGCAGCTGGTGTCGGTCGCCGCCGCGCTCATTCCGTTCCTCGAGAACGACGACGCCAACCGCGCGCTCATGGGCTCGAACATGCAGCGCCAGGCTGTGCCGCTGGTGAAGGCCGATGCGCCGTTCGTCGGCACCGGCATGGAAGCGGTCGTCGCGCGCGACTCTGGCGCTGCCATCGCCGCCCGCCGCACCGGTATCGTCGACCAGGTTGACGCGACGCGTATCGTTATTCGCGCTACCGAGGATCTCGATCCGACGAAGTCGGGCGTCGACATTTACCGGCTGCAGAAGTTCCAGCGCTCGAACCAGTCGACCTGCATCAACCAGCGGCCGCTGGTGAAGGTGGGCGAGCCGGTGCGCAAGGGCGACATCGTCGCCGACGGCCCGTCGACCGAGCTCGGCGAGCTCGCGCTCGGCCGCAACGTGCTCGTCGCGTTCATGCCGTGGAACGGCTACAACTACGAGGACTCCATTCTTCTGTCCGAGCGGATCGTGAAGGAAGACGTCTTCACCTCGATCCACATCGAGGAGTTCGAGGTGGCCGCCCGCGACACCAAGCTCGGGCCGGAGGAAATCACGCGCGACATTCCGAACGTGTCGGAAGAGGCGCTGAAGAACCTCGATGAGGCAGGCATCGTCTACATCGGCGCCGAAGTGCAGGCGGGCGACATCCTCGTGGGCAAGATCACGCCCAAGGGCGAGAGCCCGATGACGCCGGAAGAGAAGCTGCTGCGCGCCATCTTCGGCGAGAAGGCGTCGGACGTGCGCGACACGTCGCTGCGCGTTCCGCCGGGCGTGACCGGCACCATCGTCGAAGTGCGCGTGTTCAATCGCCACGGCGTCGACAAGGACGAGCGCGCCCAGGCCATCGAGCGTGAGGAGATCGAGCGTCTCGCTAAGGACCGCGACGACGAGCAGGCGATCCTCGACCGCAACGCTTACCAGCGTCTCGCGGACGTGCTCGTCGGCCAGACGGCGATCACCGGCCCGAAGAGCTTCAAGAAGGACACGGAGATCGAGCGGCACGTGCTTGCCGAGATCCCGCGTTCGCAGTGGTGGCAGTTCGCGGTGGCGGACGACGCTGTCACGGCGGAACTCGAGGCCATGCGCAAGCAGTACGACGAGTCGAAGAAGCGCCTCGAGCAGCGCTTCCTCGACAAGGTCGAGAAGCTGCAGCGCGGCGACGAGCTGCCGCCCGGCGTGATGAAGATGGTCAAGGTCTTCGTCGCCGTGAAGCGCAAGATCCAGCCGGGCGACAAGATGGCCGGACGGCACGGCAACAAGGGCGTGGTGTCGCGCATCGTGGCGATCGAGGACATGCCTTTCCTCGAGGACGGCACGCACGCGGATATCGTGCTCAACCCGCTCGGCGTGCCGAGCCGCATGAACGTCGGCCAGATTCTGGAGACGCACATGGGCTGGGCCTGCGCCAACATCGGCCGGCAGGTCGGCGCGGCGGTGGACGCCTACCGCAGGGCGCATGACATCGCGGTGCTGAAGAACGCGCTGAACGAGGTCTATGGCGAGAACGCCGTCTCCGACGACGTGCTGCCCGAGGATCTCGTCGATCTGGGCGAGAGCCTGCGGCGCGGTGTGCCGATCGCGACGCCCGTCTTCGACGGCGCGAAGGAAAGCGACATCGAGGTTCTGCTGGAAAAGGCCGGCCTCGACGTTTCCGGCCAGTCGACGCTCTACGACGGCCGCACGGGTGAGGCGTTCGACCGCAAGGTGACTGTCGGCATCATCTACATGCTGAAGCTTCACCACCTTGTCGACGACAAGATCCATGCGCGTTCGATCGGCCCGTACTCGCTCGTCACCCAGCAGCCGCTGGGCGGCAAGGCGCAGTTCGGCGGCCAGCGCTTCGGCGAAATGGAGGTGTGGGCGCTCGAGGCTTATGGCGCCGCCTACACGCTGCAGGAAATGCTGACGGTGAAGTCGGACGACGTGGCGGGGCGCACCAAGGTCTACGAGGCCATCGTGCGCGGCGACGACACGTTCGAGTCCGGCGTGCCGGAGAGCTTCAACGTGCTGGTCAAGGAAATGCGGTCGCTGGGTCTCAACGTGGAACTTCTGTCTTCCAAGGAAGCTCCCGAGGACGATTTCCCGGCGGAGGCGGCCGAGTGAATCGGGACGAAGTGACAGGCTGTTACGCGTGCTGAACCGCGACAACAGAAATTGAAGCGGCATCCGGTCATAAAATGGCCGGGTGCTGCTGTTGTGTTTGGATTTTCAGGCATCGTACCTGGGGCAGGCCAGGGCGGGTGCCGGCGGGAGCAACCGGGCGGGGCTCACGCAGACTTGAGGAGACGGCGATGAATCAAGAGGTGATGAATCTCTTCAATACTCAGGCTCCCGCGCAGACTTTCGATCAGATCAAGATCTCGATCGCGAGCCCTGAGAAGATTCTGTCCTGGTCCTACGGCGAGATCAAGAAGCCGGAGACCATCAACTACCGCACGTTCAAGCCTGAGCGCGACGGTCTGTTCTGCGCCCGCATCTTCGGTCCGATCAAGGACTACGAGTGCTTGTGCGGCAAGTACAAGCGCATGAAGTACAAGGGCGTCATCTGCGAGAAGTGCGGCGTCGAGGTGACGCTCGCCCGCGTTCGGCGCGAGCGCATGGGCCACATCGAGCTGGCCGCTCCGGTGGCGCACATCTGGTTCCTGAAGTCGCTGCCCTCGCGCATCGGCCTTCTGCTCGACATGACGCTGAAGGATCTGGAGCGCATCCTCTACTTCGAAGCCTATGTGGTGCTCGAGCCCGGCCTCACGCCGCTCAAGCTGCATCAGCTGCTGACCGAGGAAGAGCATATCCGCGCCCAGGAAGAGTACGGCGACGACAGCTTCACCGCCCAGATCGGCGCCGAAGCTATCCGCGAGATCCTGCGCGCGCTCGACCTTGAGAAGACCGCTGCCGAGATCAAGCAAGAGATCGCGACGACGACTTCCGAGCTGAAGCCGAAGAAGCTGATGAAGCGCCTCAAGATCATCGAGGCTTTCCAGCAGTCGGGCAACAAGCCGGAGTGGATGATCCTGACCGTGGTGCCGGTCATTCCCCCGGACCTGCGTCCGCTGGTGCCGCTCGACGGCGGCCGCTTCGCGACGTCGGATCTGAACGACCTTTACCGGCGCGTCATCAACCGTAACAACCGCTTGAAGCGCCTCATCGAGCTGCGTGCGCCGGATATCATCATCCGCAACGAGAAGCGCATGCTTCAGGAGGCGGTTGACGCGCTGTTCGACAACGGCCGGCGCGGACGCGTCATTACGGGCGCCAACAAGCGGCCGCTGAAGTCGCTCGCCGACATGCTGAAGGGCAAGCAGGGCCGCTTCCGCCAGAACCTGCTCGGCAAGCGCGTCGACTACTCGGGCCGTTCAGTCATCGTGGTCGGTCCGGAGATGAAGCTGCACCAGTGCGGCTTGCCGAAGAAGATGGCGCTTGAGCTGTTCAAGCCCTTCATCTACGCGCGCCTCGACGCCAAGGGCCTCTCGGCCACCGTCAAGCAGGCGAAGAAGCTCGTCGAGAAGGAAAAGCCCGAGGTCTGGGACATCCTGGACGAGGTCATTCGCGAGCATCCGGTGATGCTGAACCGCGCGCCGACGCTCCATCGTCTCGGCATCCAGGCGTTCGAGCCGGTGCTGATCGAGGGCAAGGCGATCCAGCTGCATCCGCTCGTCTGCTCGGCCTTCAACGCCGACTTCGACGGCGACCAGATGGCCGTGCACGTGCCGCTCTCGCTCGAGGCGCAGCTCGAGGCACGCGTGCTGATGATGTCGACGAACAACATCCTGCACCCCGCCAACGGCCAGCCGATCATCGTGCCGTCGCAGGACATGGTGTTGGGTCTTTACTACCTGTCGATCCTGGCCGATGGCGAGCCGGGGCAGGGCAAGGCCTATGCCGACCATAACGAGATCGAGCATGCGCTCAACGCTGGCGTGATCACGTATCACTCCAAGATCCGCTACCGCTGGGTCGGGGTGGACGAGGACGGCGCGCGCATCAGCAAGATCTACGACACCACGCCGGGCCGCGTGTTCCTGTCGCGCCTGCTGCCGAAGCATCCGAAGATCACTTTCGACGTCGTCAACAAGTTGATGACCAAGAAGGAGATTTCCGGCATGATCGATGCCGTCTACCGCAATTGCGGTCAGAAGGAATCGGTCATTTTCTGCGATCGCATCATGGGGCTCGGTTTCTACCACGCGTTCAAGGCCGGCATCTCGTTCGGCAAGGATGACATGGTGGTGCCGGAGAACAAGTGGGAGATCGTCGACCAGACGCGTCACCTCGTGAAGGACTACGAGCAGCAGTACAACGACGGCCTGATCACCCAGGGCGAGAAGTACAACAAGGTCGTGGACGCCTGGGCGAAGTGCTCGGACAAGCTCGCCAGCGAGATGATGGCGCGCATCTCCGCCGTCCACAAGGACGACAACGGTCGCGACAAGCCGGTGAACTCCATCTACATGATGGCGCATTCCGGCGCGCGCGGCTCGCCCGCCCAGATGAAGCAACTCGCCGCCATGCGCGGCCTGATGGCCAAGCCGTCGGGCGAGATCATCGAGAGCCCGATCATCTCGAACTTCAAGGAAGGCCTTGACGTTCTGGAGTACTTCAACTCCACCCACGGCGCGCGCAAGGGTCTTGCCGACACCGCGCTCAAGACGGCGAACTCGGGTTACCTCACCCGCCGTCTCGTCGACGTGGCGCAGGACGCCGTCATCCGCGAGACGGACTGCGGCACGGAGCGCGGCATCTCGATGCGTGCCATCGTGGACGCCGGCCAGATCGTGGCGACGCTCGCCTCGCGCATCCTCGGCCGCACCGCGGCGGAGGATCTGGTGGACGCGGCCGGCGAGATCATCGTGCCGACCGGGGTCATGATCGAGGAGAAGGACATTCCCCTGATCACGGCCGCCGGCATCCAGCAGGTGAAGATCCGCTCGGTGCTGACCTGCGAGTCGCGCAACGGCGTGTGCGCCACCTGCTACGGGCGCGATCTCGCGCGCGGCACGCCGGTGAACCACGGCGAGGCGGTCGGCGTTATCGCGGCGCAGTCCATCGGCGAGCCGGGCACGCAGCTCACCATGCGCACGTTCCATATCGGCGGCGCGGCGACCATCGCCGACCAGTCGTTCCTGGAAACGAACTTCGAGGGTGAGGTCAAGCTGCGCAACCGCAACGTGGCCCGCAACTCGGACGGCGATCTCGTGGTCATGGGCCGCAACGTCGGCGTCATGATCCTCGGGCCGGACGGCAAGGAGCGCGCGGTGCACCGCGTCCAGTACGGCTCCAAGCTCAAGGTGGACGACGGCGACCAGATCAAGCGCGGCCAGCGCGTGGCGGAATGGGATCCCTATACCCGCCCCGTGCTCACCGAGGTCGACGGCATCATCGGTTTCGAGGACCTGCTCGAAAACATGTCGCTGTCGGAAACCGTCGATGAGGCGACCGGCATCGCCAAGCGCGTGGTCATCGACTGGCGCGGTTCGGCCCGCACGGCCGATCTGCGCCCGGCGATCGTCATCCTCGGCGCGGACGGCAAGATCGCCAAGCTGGCGCGCGGCGGCGAGGCACGCTACCTGCTGCCGGTCGACGGCATCATCCCGGTCGATCCGGGCGCGAAGGTGAAGGCGGGCGACGCACTGGCGCGTATCCCGCTCGAGAGCGCCAAGACGCGCGACATCACCGGCGGTCTGCCGCGTGTCGCCGAGCTCTTCGAGGCGCGCCGTCCGAAGGATGCCGCGATCATCGCCGAGAAGTCGGGCACGATCCAGTTCGGGCGCGACTACAAGAACAAGCGCCGCCTGACGCTGACGCCGCACGACGGTTCGGAGCCGGTGGAGTACCTGATCCCGAAGGGCAAGCACATCCATCTGCAGGATGGCGACGTCATCGAGGTTGGCGACTTCATCGTCGACGGCAACCCTGCTCCGCACGACATCCTCGCCATCAAGGGCGTGGAGGAACTTGCGGCCTATCTCGTCAACGAGATCCAGGAAGTTTACCGCCTGCAGGGCGTGCATATCAACGACAAGCACATCGAGGTGATCGTTCGCCAGATGCTGCAGAAGATCGATATCACGGAGCCGGGCGACAGCCAGTTCCTCTCCGGCGAGCAGGTGGACCGCACCGACTTCCGCGACGAGAACGAGCGTCTCGTCGCCGAGAACAAGAAGCCGGCCGAAGGCACGCCCGTGCTGCTCGGCATCACCAAGGCGAGCCTGCAGACGAAGTCGTTCATCTCGGCGGCTTCGTTCCAGGAAACGACCCGCGTGCTGACGGAAGCTGCCGTGAACGGCAAGTCCGACAAGCTCGAGGGCCTGAAGGAGAACGTCATCGTCGGCAGCCTGATCCCTGCCGGTACGGGGGCGATCGCTTCCAAGCTGCGCGAGATCGCGCTGCGCCGCGACGAGCTGATCCTTGGCCAGCGCGCCCAGGAGAACCGTGTCGCCGCGCAGGCGGCGGCCGAGCAGGTGTTCGAGAGCGTGCCCTCGCTCTCCGAGCCCCAGCCGGACGTGTAATGGGCGCACGACGCTGAAACATCAAACCCGCGGCTTTCACAGCCGCGGGTTTTTTGTGATGATGTTCGAGGGAGAACGACATGGACATTCGCCCCGCCACGGAAACGGACATCGGCGGTATTCTCGCGATCTACAACGATGCCGTCGCCAACACGACCGCCATCTGGAACGAGGTCGTGGTCGATGCGGCCAATCGCGTGGCGTGGCTGCGCGGCCGGCAGGAGGCCGGTTTCCCGGTTCTCGTCGCGGTGTCGGGGAATGCGGACGCGGCGGGCATGGCGGACGTGCTCGGATACGCCTCTTTCGGCGATTGGCGGGCTTGGGACGGCTATCGCCACACCGTCGAGCACTCTGTTTATGTCCGCGCTGACTGCCGGGGGCAGGGGATCGGCGAAGCGCTGATGCTGGCGCTGATCGAGAGAGCGCGGGCGATGGGCAAGCATGTCATGGTGGCCGGAATCGAGGCGCAAAATGCCGGCTCAATCCGGCTGCATGAAAAGCTCGGTTTTCGCCGCGCGGGCCACATGGAGCAGGTGGGCGCCAAGTTCGGCCAATGGCTCGACCTGACGTTCATGCAATTGACCCTGGATGAGCGCGCCCGCCCCGAGGGCTGATGGCAGGTGACTGCCGCGCCTTTGCGTTGCAACGTTGCGTTGAAACGCGAAAGCGCTTCAGGTTCCGCGCGGCTTGGCCCGCGTGGTCGGGGCGGCCCCGGCGGGATCTTCGGGCCAGACGTGGCGGGGATAGCGGCCGCGCATGTCCGCGCGCACCGCCGCCCACGATCCGCGCCAGAAGCCGGGCAGGTCGCGCGTGATCTGGATCGGACGGTGCGCCGGCGACAGCAGCTCGAGCGTGAGCGGAATGCGCCCTTGCGCGATCGAGGGATGATCGGCCAGTCCGAACAGCTCCTGCACGCGGATGGCGATGGCGGGGGTGTCGCCGCTATAGTCCACCGCGATGCGCGAGCCAGTGGGCGCGGTGAAATGGGTCGGCGCCTCGCGGTCGAGCCTTTGCTGCTGGTCCCATGGCAGCAACGCCTTCAGCGCCGTGTCGAGCAGGCCGCCGTCGATCTGCGCCATGCCGGTAATGCCGGTGAGATGCGGCGCGAGCCACGTCTCCGTGCTGGCGGCAAGTGCTGTGTCCGACATGTCCGGCCAGATGCCGGCATCGCTGCCGCCACCCTCCGCCCGCCGCAGGAAGCCGATGCGCGTGCGCCACTGGTCGAGCGCTTTAGTCCACGGCAGCGCCGCGATGCCGATGCCGGCGATCCCCCTCGCCAGCACCCGCGCGGAGGCGTCGTCGGCAGGGACGGCAAGCGGCTGCTGATCGAGCACGATGGCCGCGTAGCGGCGCGTGCGCCGGGCGCGTAGCGCGCGGGCTTGCGTGTCGAACGTCACGTCGGTGGATTCGCTGATGCGCCCGGCGGCGATTGTCTCCACTTCGGCGCGCGTCAGCGCGGCGGCGGAGACGATGCGCGCCGTGGCGGCAGCGCCGACGATTTCCGCGACTGCCAGGAATTCTTCGCGCGCCAGCCGCTCCGTGGGATCGAGCGTGGCGCCGCGGCCGTTGGCGAGCAGATAGGCGCCATCGCGTCCGCGTGCCCGCGCGATACGGTCGGGAAAGGCGAGCGCCAGCAACGGGCCAGCTTCCGTATCGCCGCCGGTTGGCGCTCCGCCCCAGCCGCGCGCGAGGCGGCGCATGTCGGAGGCGCGCGGCGCGCGATCGCGGCGGAACTGCCGGACACGCTCCGTGAGGTCGACGGCGTTGCCACCTAGTCCGCGCTCGACCAGCACAGCAGCGATTTCCGCTGCCGCGCCGCCTTCGCCGCTGCGGCGGGCCTCCACCACCATGCGCGCCAGGCGCGGCGGCAGCGGCAGCGATTGCAGCGTGCGGCCGGTGTCTGTGAGGCGGTTGTCGGCGTCGAGCGCGCCGAGTTCACGCAGCAGGTTGCGTGCTTCCGTGAGCGCGGGAGCGGGTGGGGAATCGAGAAAGGCGAGGCTTGCGGCGTCCTCGACGCCCCACCGGGCGCAATCGAGCACGAGCGGGGCGAGATCGGCGGTGAGGATCTCGGGGGCCGAGAAAGCGGGCAGGGCGCCCGTCGCCGCCTCTTCCCACAGGCGATAGCATATGCCGGGCGCGGTGCGGCCGGCGCGGCCGCGGCGCTGGTCCACGGCGGCGATCGAGGCGCGCACGGTTTCGAGCCGGGTGATGCCGATGTTCGGCTCGAAGCGCGGAACGCGGGCAAGGCCGGAATCGATGACCACCCGCACGCCCTCGATGGTGAGCGAGGTTTCGGCGATGGACGTGGCGAGCACCACCTTGCGCCGCCCCGCCTCGCTTGGGCGGATGGCGAGGTTTTGCGCCGACCGTTCCAGCTGGCCGTGAAGAGGGGCGATATCCACGGCCGCACCGGGACCTAGGGTATCTTTCAACAGGTTTTCCACACGCCGGATCTCGGCTTGTCCCGGCAGGAAGACGAGGATCGAACCGTCGTCGGCGGCGAGTGCGCGGCGGACGGCGGCGGCGACGTCCTCCTCGATGCGCCGGGCGGGATCGCGGCCGATGTAGCGCGTCTCGACCGGAAAGGCGCGGCCGTGCGATTCGACCACTGGCGCGGGCGCGCCCCCCGCGCCGAGCAGCCCCGCCACCCGCGCGCCGTCCAGCGTCGCGGACATCACCAGGATGCGCAGGTCTTCCCGCAACGCCGACTGCACGTCGAGCGCCAGCGCCAGGCTGAAGTCTGCGTCGAGCGAGCGCTCGTGAAACTCGTCGAAAACGACCGCCGCGATGCCGGAGAGCTCGGGGTCGTCGAGGATCATGCGCGCGAACACGCCCTCCGTGACCACCTCGATGCGGGTGCGGGGCCCCACCTTCGTGTCGAGGCGCGCGCGCAGGCCCACGGTGGCGCCGACTTCCTCGCCCAGCGTGTCCGCCATGCGCTGGGCCGCGCCCCGCGCCGCGAGACGGCGCGGCTCCAGCATGACGATGCGCCCGTCCGCGCGCCAGGGCTGCCCCAGCAGCGCCAGCGGCACGCGCGTGGTCTTGCCCGCTCCCGGCGGGGCAACGAGCACGGCGTTGCGCTGCGCGGCGAGCGTGGCCTGAAGCTGCGGCAGCACGTCGTCGATGGGAAGGCGGGAAGTTTCGTCGATCATGAAAAGCGGCCCGGAGCGCTTGCCGACCCGATCGGATCGGAAAACGCTCTACGATTCGTTATTTTGAGCGAATTCTGATCGATCAGGTGATTCCATCCGGTCGGAAAGCGCTCCAGAAGCCCGACATCGTTACCATGGCCGGTGGCAACTGACACGTCACCATTGTCATTGAACTGTCGAAAGCCTATGCTCTGCTGATGGGATGAAGAGGTGATGCGAATCCGTAACGGCCTGACAGACAAGGGCGCTCGCCGCCCCGGCGGATTTCCGGTTCATCGCGCGAAGGGGATGGGCGAAACAGGATGGCGCATAATTCCATTTATCAGAAGAGCATCCGCCCGGAGGCCGGCGAGGCCGCCCGGGCAGGACTGATGCCAGCCTTCCTGCAGCCGAAAGTGTGGGGCAACCCCAAGGTTTGGGGCAACCCCAATTCGTGGAACTGGGTCCAGAACAGCAAGCGCGCCGCTGGCCTGAAGTTCGGCGCTGTCGATACCGGCGGGATGGACCCCGTGCTTGGCCGCATCGGATCGCTCGAGGTGCGCCTCGCCACCACCCGGCGCGAGATCCGCCGCGCCCAGCGCCTGCGCTATCGCGTTTTCTACAACGAGATGTCCGCCGTGCCCAACGCCGCCTGCCTGTTGGCCCAGCGCGACATGGATGATTTCGACGCTATCTGCGACCACCTTCTGGTGCTCGATCACGATGCGCCGCGCAAGCCTTTCCGCCCGCATAAGCCGCGGGTCGTGGGCACCTATCGTCTGCTGCGCCAGGAAGTGGCCGACCGCTACTTCGGTTTCTACACAGCCAGCGAGTTCGAGGTGCAGCCGCTGATCGACGCCAATCCCGGTCTGAACTTTCTGGAGCTGGGCCGCTCGTGCGTACTCAAGCCCTATCGCAACAAGCGCACCGTCGAGCTGCTGTGGCACGGCATCTGGGCCTATGTGCTGCACCACCGCATTGACGTCATGTTCGGCTGCGCTAGCCTCGAGGGCGTCGATCCCAGGACGATGGCGCTGCCGCTGAGCTTCATGCACCACTTCGCCCGCTCCAGCGAAGAGTGGAATGTGAAGGCCCTGCCGGACCGCTACGTGTCGATGGACCTGCTGGCCAAGGCCGATATCGACGCCAAGGCCGCGCTCCACAGCCTGCCGCCGCTGATCAAGGGCTATCTGCGGCTCGGCGGCACGATCGGGGATGGCGCGGTCATCGACCGGCAATTCGGCACTACCGATGTGCTGGTGATGCTGCCGGTGAAGGCGATCAACCCGCGCTATATCGGCCACTTCGGCGCCACCGCCAACCGCCACGCCGCCTGATATTTCCGCTCATTGGCGTATCCGGTCTGGCAATTCTGCCCGGTCGGATACGTTTTATCGCCCGCGCTCGAGCATGCGCGAGACCACGCGCGCCGTGTAATCGACCATCGGCACGATGCGCGCGTAATTGAGGCGCGTTGGGCCGATGACGCCGACGACCCCAAGGATCGTCTGGCTGGAATCGCGGAACGGGGCCGCGATCATCGACGAGCCCGACAGCGAAAACAGCTTGTTCTCCGAGCCGATGAAGATGCGCACGCCCTCGCCGCCCTCAGCGCGCGAGAGCAGATCGATGACGTCTTTCTGGGTCTCGAGATCGGCGAACAGCGTCCTGATGCGCTCGATGTCTTCCGCCGCCCGCAGGTCGTCGAGCAGGTTGGCCTGCCCGCGCACGATCAATTGGCGCCCTTCGCTGGCCCCGACGCTGACGGCAAGCCCCGCGTCGATAAGGGTGGTCACGAGCGAGTCCAGTTCCTGCTCGATGCTGGCGCGCCGTTCCTCGATCTCGCTGCGTAATTCGCTCAGTGTGAGGCCGCGAATGCGGGCATTCAGAAAGTTACCGGCCTCGATCAGCGCGCTCGACGGCAGGCCCGGCGGCAGGTCGAGCAGGCGGTTTTCGACGCTGCCATCCTCGCCCACCAGCACGACAAGCGCGCGGGCGGGATCGAGCCGCACGAACTCGATGTGCTTCAGATACGGGTTCTGCTTGCCGGTGACGACGACGCCCGCGCCGCGCGTGAGGCCGGAGAGCATCACGGTTGCTTCGGACAAAAGCGTGTCGAGCGAGGCGCCCATGGCGGCGGAGGCTACCTGCGCCTCGATGCGGCCGGTTTCCTCGGCATCGAGATCGCCGATTTCCAGCATGGCGTCGACGAAAAAGCGCAGGCCGCGTTCGGTGGGCATGCGCCCCGCGCTGGTATGCGGGGCATACAGCAAGCCGGCGATTTCGAGATCCGACATGACGTTTCGCACGGAGGCCGGAGACAGCGGCATCGGCAGAATTCGCGCGAGGTTGCGCGATCCGACCGGCTCGCCGGTGGACAGATAGCTTTCGACCACGCGGCGGAAAATCTCGCGGGAGCGCTCGTCGAGCTCCGACAGCAGGCGCGCGCTCTCGCTATTGTGAATCGTCTGAAAACGTTTGCTCATCCCGGCCCCGCCACAGCCTTCCCTCGCCGCCTTTCAGCGTTACCATAAAATATGGTGATCACAAGATGCGGGGCGAGGGGGCTCGTGGTTACTCCGTCTAGATCGTATCCCGGTTTCGTTGAAACGGGGATACGATCTAACATTTTGATTTTGAGAGAATTCTTATCGATTAAATGATTCCATTTAGTCGGAAAGCGCTTTAGCGGCAGGGTAGCGTGAGGCGCAGTTTGATGGGCACGTAGCTGCGATGTTCGTCCTCGCTCGCCAGTTTCTGGCCACCTGGTGTCTGTCCGCCACCGCCCTCGGTGATGGCGGAGATGTCGCAGGCTTGTCTTGCATAGGGTGGCAGACCGTCGCCGACCGCGCCGGCGGCTTCCGCGGTGATTTCGGCGCCAGCCCGGTTGAGCGCCGCTTCCTCGCTGTTGCTGCCGAGCGGTGATGTCACGCGCTGTTGCCGGGCCGAGGCTGTTTCTGTGCCGCCGTCGAGAATGACTGCTTGGGGACCAAGCAACCGCCTCATCCGCTCCACGAGGGAGACAGCTTCGGGCACGTTTGCTCCTCTGTCGTCGATGTCATCACGGGCGATTCCGGGCCGCTCCGGCACGGATGGGGGATCGGACCTTGGCGAGGTTGGTGGAACCGGCGTCGGGTTTTCGCCCGTGCCCGGGTTCGATGGCGTCGTGGGGCCTGGATTCGGTTGCGGCTCGGGCTCGGGCTCAGGGAGCGGCGTCGGATCCGGATCGGGATCTGGTGTGGGGATGGACTGGGCGACGAGCTGCAGCGTCGCGCCAGCCGCCAGCTGAAGGCTGTAGTTGTCGCCGGCCGACAACGTGCCGAGCGTGATCGCCCATGTGCCCGCCGTGGTGCCCAGATGGCCCAGCGCGCCTCGAAGCAGGGCGGTTTTGTCGTCGCCCGGCTGCCACCCTTGCGCCTGGAAGCCGATCTGGAAGCCCGAATCTCCGATGGTTTTCCGCTGCTCCGCAGCCGGATTGATCGTCAACTGCGCTTTGCCGATGGTGACGATACTGTCGGCTGCCCAGGTGATGGCGTAGTTTGCCGCCATTGCCGCATCGGCGAACGTTCCACCGGTGATGAGATACTGGCCGGCGTTCCTTGCGTCCGTAAGGGTGATGGGATTGCCCCCCCGGCTCAACTGCCATCCGCCGGCGGCGGGAGCGCCGAGGATGTTCTCATCCGTGTTGGCGAAACTGCCCCTAACCACCGAATAGCTATCCACGGTACCGTTCCATGCACGACCGTTGTAGGTGCGGTTGGCCGTTGCCTTGAGGGTGATGGCGCGCTGGCCGATGGTGAGCGTGCTCGTCGGATCCCAGGTGATGGCGTAGTTGCCGCCGTTCGCGAACGTTGCGCCGGTGATGAGGTAGTCGCCGGCATTTGTCGCCTGAGCGACACCGACACCGCTATTTTCGAACGTCCACGTGGCGGCGCCGAGCGTGTCGGCGCTTTCCCCGGGTGCGAACGAGGCCCTACCGACGGTCTCGAGGGTGTCGGTGGAGCCCCATGTCCAGGCATTACCGTCGTAGGTCTTCCCCGCCGTTGCCTTGAGGGTGATGGCGCGCTGGCCGATGGTGAGCGTGCTCGTCGGATCCCAGGTGATGGCGTAGTTGCCGCCGCTCGCGAACGTTGCGCCGGTGATGAGATAGTCGCCGGCATTTGT
>CALMIK010000035.1 GCA_937863995.1 uncultured Chelatococcus sp. | reverse complement strand
TTGTTTGACGACGCTTTTTCAGGCGGGGCATTGTTGCTTCGCCTGAAATGCTTTATATGAACCGCCATTCGGTGCGCGCTTCCGGCTCGTTCCCGCGCCGCCGTGAGAATGGCCGTGCCAGCGCGCGGCCCGGTAGAGACGCGCCCGCATGCAGTGACCCGCAGGGTTTCGCGAAAAAGCGTCCGGCGCAAAAGAAGGTATGTTAATGGCTAAAGAAGAAGTGATGGAATTTGAAGGTCTTGTGACCGAAATCCTGCCCGACGCCCGTTACCGCGTGCAGCTCGATACGGGGCATTCCATCGTCGCCTACACGGCGGGCAAGATGAAGAAGCACCGCATCAAGACGCTCGCAGGCGACCGCGTGACCGTCGAGATGTCGCCCTACGACCTTGAAAAGGGACGGCTGATCTTCCGTCACCGCGAGCAGAACGTAGGTCCGCGTCCGCCCGGTGCTCCGGCCCGCCCTCAGTTCCGTCGCCGCTGACAAGCCGCCGGGTGCGGCATGGCTTCACCCTGCCGACGGCTTTTGTACGCTGGCTCTGCGCGATATGGCCGGTGCCAGTTTCCCGATGGCTGCTTGGGGCGTGCTCCCAGGCGGCTTGATTTTTATCTGCCATGACATTTATCTGCCATGACATCGGGTTCTTACGCCGCGAATCCCGCACGGCTTTCCGGGCGTCACGGGCTTGATGCCTTGGCGTCGGGTTTTTCTGTTGATCTCTGCTTGCGATGCCGGCCTGTTCTTGTCAGCATGGTGACTGATCGGTGGCAACTGGATCGGTTGAAGCCGATTGGTCGCGGGAGAGATTGATGACGGTCTTGCTGGCGCTGCAGGGATGGCCCCTGGATGTGTGGCGCGAAAAATTCGCCGCCCTGTTGCCGGGCATGGAGATCGTCGCGCTGGGCGAGCCTTTCGACAGGCGCAGCGTGCATTATGCGATTGCGTGGAAGCATCCCCTGCGCAGCCTCAGCGGCCTGCCGAACCTGGCTGCCATCCTTTCGCCGGGCGCTGGCGTCGATCACCTGCTGCGCGATCCTGACCTGCCTCCTGTCCCCATTTACCGCATCATCGATGCCGACCTGACGACGCGGATGAGCGAATATGTGGTGCTTCACAGCCTGCTGCATCTGCGCGGGTTGCTGAGAGACCAGGCGCACCAGCGCCAGCACCGGTGGGAGCCGGATTTCCTGCAGCCCGCAGCCAGCGACGTGCGTGTCGGCATCCTTGGGTTTGGCGTGCTGGGGCAAGATGCTGCAAGCAAGCTCGCCAATATCGGTTTCGACGTTGCCGGCTGGACGCGCAGCGAGCGGGAGGCGCCGGGGTTCGAGCTTTTCTGGGGCGAGGCGCAATTGCCTGCCTTTCTCGCGCGCACCGACATTCTCGTGTCGCTCCTGCCGCTGACGGATGAAACGCGCGGCATCCTCAATCGCAAGCTCTTGAGCGGCCTGGCGCGTGACGGGCGGCTTGGCCGGCCGGTGCTCATCAACGCCGGGCGCGGGGGCTTGCAGAACGAGGCCGACATTCTCGAATTGCTCGGCGACGGCACGCTCGGCGCGGTTTCCCTCGACGTCTTCGAGACCGAGCCGCTGCCGGCCGATTCGCCGCTGTGGGATCATCCCTCCGTGCTCGTCACCCCCCACAGCGCGGCGATGAGCGCCCCGGACGCCATCGCGCGCAGCATCGCCGGCCAGATTCTGGCGATTGAGACGGGGCAGACGCCCGAAGGCCAGGTGGATCGCACGCGCGGCTACTGAGCGGCGCGTGCGCGGCGATTTTAATGCAGATCGTGCGTGTAGACGAATTTCGGCATGCTCCAGCCGAAGCGCAGTGCCAGCAGCCGCAGCGACAGCCCTGCCGTCATCGCCACGAACAGCACGGCATCGTGCGGGATTCCGACCCGCTCTCCCATGATGTAGATCACGCCTGTGAGCACCGATACAGTGGCGTATAGCTCGGCGCGGAAGAGCAGCGGCACGTCGTTGCACAGCACGTCGCGCAGCACGCCGCCCATGCAGCCGGTGATCATCCCCGAAACGATGACGACGATGAACGGCAGTTCGAGGCCAATCGCGATGTTGCAGCCGATGACGGTGAACACCACGAGGCCGACCGCGTCGAGGAACAGGAACAGGCCGCGCAGGTGGTGGACGTAGCGGGCGAGGGCGATGGTCGCCAGCGCGGCCCCGCCGGTGATGAGCAGGTAGTTGGGATGCGCCACCCACGACAGTGGGTAGTGGCCGAGCAGGACATCGCGCACCGATCCGCCGCCGAGCGCCGTGACGCAGCCCAGCAGATAGACGCCCACCCAGTCCATCTCGCGCCGTCCGGCGGCGAGCGCGGCCGTCATCGCCTCCGCCGTGATCGCCACGAGATAGAGAACGTGCAGGACGTATTCAGATCCGGGGCCGTTGTTCAAGATGATCTCCCGCGATGATCGATCCGCCGTCTGTAAGGCGGATGCAGCAAAATCCGGCCGGCGTCACGCACAGGCTGCGCCATTCTCGTCGTAACGGCGCGGGTTGCCAACCGTCTGCGCCGTTTGCGGGGAAGGCTTCTGTGCAGGATAAAGGGCTTGTGCGCAGGATAATCGGCGCGCGGTGGAGGATCACTCGGCGTCCGGCTGTTCCTGCGGCCAGTTTTCCGAGATGCGCGGCAGGTTGATCTCGATCCAGTCGGCGAGATGCCGCACCTTTTCCGCCACCTCCAGCCCAAGCGGCGTCAGGCTGTAGTCGACGTGCGGCGGCACCACCGGATAGGCGCGGCGCGCGATGAAGCCGTCCGCCTCCAGCCCTTGCAGCGTCTGGGCCAGCATGCGTTCGCTGACGCCGCCGATCCGCCGCCGCAGGCCGCTGAAGCGATATGTGCCCGTCTGCAGCGTTATCAGCACCAGCACGCCCCAGCGGCTGGTCACACGCCGCAGCACCGCGCGGGAGGGGCAGGCGGCGGCCAGAACGTCGCCATGAAGCGTGCCGTCGGTGCCAGCAAGCCGGGCGGAGAGGCTGACGCCCTCGGTGCCGGTGTCACGCCGCGCCGGTGTGTCCTGCGGGCGATCGCGATGCTGGGCGGGGAGAAGCGCGCGCGACATCCATGCTTACCTTTTTGTATGTACTTACGGATCGTTTGTGTGGTGGCTATATTGCATCCGTGCCTCAACGACACAAGCCATTCACCCAAATCCGCCATTCACCCAAACCCAGGAGTGCATGATGACCATTGCCATCACCGGCGCCACCGGCCAGCTCGGCCGCCTCGTCGTCGCCAAGCTGAAGCAGAAGATCGGACCCGCGGGCATCGTCGCCCTCGTGCGCGATCCCGCCAAGGCGGCCGATCTCGGCGTCGAGGCGCGCCAGGCCGACTACGAGCGGCCCGAGACGCTGGAGAAGGCGCTCGCCGGCGTGGACAAGCTGCTGCTGATCTCCTCGAACGAAATCGGCAAGCGCGCCGCCCAGCATGCCAACGTCATTGCGGCTGCGAAGGCCGCCGGCGTGGGCGAGATCGTCTACACGAGCCTGCTGCATGCCGACACGTCGCCGCTCAGCCTTGCGGTGGAGCATGTCGCCACCGAGGAGGCGCTGAAGGCCTCCGGCGTGGCGCATGTCATCCTGCGCAACGGCTGGTACACCGAGAATTATGCCGGCTCGATCCCGGCGGCGGTGCAGGCGGGCGCGTTCGTCGGCAGCGCCGGGGAAGGGCGGATCGCGGGCGCGACGCGTGCCGATTTCGCCGAAGCCGCGGTCGCGGTTCTCACGGGCGAGGGCCACGCCGGTAAAGTCTACGAACTGGCGGGCGACAGCGCCTTCACCCTTGCCGATCTCGCGGCAGAGGTATCGAGCCAGACCGGGAAGGCCATTCCTTACAAGGATCTGCCGCAGGCCGACTACGCCGGCATCCTCAAGGGCGTCGGCCTGCCGGACGCCATCGCCGACGCCATCGCGTCGTGGGATGTGGACGCCTCGAAGGGCGCGCTGTTCGAGGACAGCCACACGCTGTCGAAGCTGATCGGCCGCCCGACGACACCGCTCGCGGATGCCGTTGCGGCCGCGCTGCGCAAGTAAGGCGCCGTAAGCATGGCGACGGAGGGTCTCTCCGTCGCCGTCAAGTATCGGAAAAGCCGAACGGCGCGTCTGTGCGGCGGTAATCGTCCGGCAGGATCTGGCGGCCGATGGGCGGCTCGGAGCGGGCGGTGCACGAGGCCCGGTGACACAGCCGGCAGGTGATGCCGATTGGCGTGGGCGCAGGGGGCGGCGCGTGCCCGCGGCTGTAGATCAGCCGTTCCGCGTGGGGTGCTTCGCAAACGAGCGCGATGGCGCGCTCCACGGTGGCGACCCCGTAGGCGCCGCCGCCCGAGCCGACCGTGCGCGCGATGGAGAAGAAGCGCTGGCCGTCCGGCAGCTCGAGCCATTGGGTGACGACCTTGCGCGGCGTCGAAAACACCTGGTGCACGCTCCATAGCGGGCAGCCGCCGCCATGGCGCGCGAACGGGAACGTGCCGCTGTTGAGGCGTTTGGAGACGTTGCCCGCCGCATCGACGCGGATGAAGAAGAAGGGCACGCGCTCCTGCCCTGGCTTCTGCAGCGTGGTCAGGCGGTGCGCCGTCTGCTCGAAGCTGGTGCCGAACTGGCGCGACAGCGCCTCGATGTCGTAGCGGCGGTTTTCGACCGCCCGGGCGAAGGCGGCGTAGGGCATGATGATCGCGGCCGCGCAATAGGCCGCCAGGGCGCGGTGGGCCAGCCGCTGGGCGTTGTCGGTTTCGAAATGGCCCTCCTGCGTTGCCTCGCGTATTTCCTGCTCGAACGTCAGATAGGCGAGCTGCTGGGCGAGCTGGAAGTTGTGGCTGGCGACATCGAGCGTATCGTCGATCAGCAGGTCGCGGCGGTGCCAGTCGAGACGCCGCAGCGAGCCGGCCATCACCTCGGCGGGGATGCGGCGCACGCGAAGCCCGTGCCGGGTCTGGAAGAACGGCGCGAGGCCGCCCGCTTCGGCGATCTGCGCCGAGAGGCGCTCGGCGGCGGCGTCGAGAATCGGGAAGCAGTTGCGCCGCGCCGCCAGGAAGCTGCGCACCGCCGCGACCGGATCGGCGGACATGCCGATTCCGTCGCCCGCGCCGTCCTGCCGGCGGTCGGCGAGCGCGAACTGCTCTTCCCGGTAGGCGGTGTGCAGCCGCAATATCGCCTCCGCCACGCCGGGATAGCTGTGGACAAGATCGGCGATTTCCATCTGCGGCAGATCGATGTCCGTGAAGATCGGATCGCGCATGACAGCTTGCACGCGGGCGATGAGATCTGGCCCCGTTTCCGCGCCGAAATCGGAGAAATCGACCTTGTAGGCCTTGGCGAGGCGCAGCAATGTCTCGGCTGTCACGGGGCGCTGGTTGCGCTCCATGAGGGCGATGTAGGACGGGGAAATATCGAGGTCCGCCGCCATGTTGGCCTGGGTGAGCCCGAGGTCGCGGCGCAGGCGGCGCAGGCGGGGGCCCAGGTAGACGCCATGTTTCTCCATGCCGTCATTACAACATTACAAGCGGATTTTGTAAAGTTTCACAACGTGACACGATCCCCCCTCGGCAAGGCGGCGATATCGCGCTATTGATTATCCCATGCTGCAACGCATCATGCTGCAACACATCATTTGGCAGGAATAAAATGTCATACCAGAGCACCATCCAGGAAGCCGCCAAGCTCATCGAAGCCAACCCGAGCTGGACCGGCGTGACGCCGGAATCAGTGGCCCGGACGCGCCTGCAGAACCGTTTCCAGACGGGTCTCGACATCGCCCGCTACACGGCCGGAATCATGCGCCGCGACATGGCCGCCTATGACAACGACCCCGCGAACTACACCCAGTCGCTGGGCTGCTGGCACGGCTTCATCGGCCAGCAGAAGCTGATCGCCATCAAGAAGCACTTCGGCACCACCGAGCGCCGCTACCTCTACCTGTCGGGCTGGATGGTCGCCGCGCTGCGCTCCGAGTTCGGCCCGCTGCCCGATCAGTCCATGCACGAGAAGACCAGCGTGCCGGCGCTCATCGGCGAGCTCTACACGTTTCTGCGCCAGGCTGACGCGCGCGAGCTCGGCGGTATCTTCCGCGAGATCGACGCGGCCCGCGATGCCGGCGACGCCGCCCGCGAGCGCGAGCTGGTCGCCCAGGTCGACAACTACCAGACCCACGTCGTGCCGGTCATCGCCGACATCGACGCCGGCTTCGGCAACGCCGAGGCGACGTACCTGCTCGCCAAGAAGATGATCGAGGCGGGCGCGTGCGCCCTGCAGATCGAGAACCAGGTGTCGGACGAGAAGCAGTGCGGCCACCAGGACGGCAAGGTCACCGTGCCCCACGAGGACTTCGTCGCCAAGATCCGCGCCCTGCGCTACGCCTTCCTCGAACTCGGCGTCAACGACGGCGTCATCGTCGCGCGCACCGACTCGCTCGGCGCCGGCCTCACCAAGCAGATCGCGTTCAGCGTCAGCGAGGGCGACATCGGCGACAAGTACAACTCCTTCCTCGACGTGGAGGAAGTGCCCGCCGGCCAGAACACCAACGGCGAGGTGCTCATCACCCGCGGTGACAAGGTGTTCCGTCCCAAGCGCCTGCGCTCCAACCTCTTCCAGTTCCGCGCCGGCACGGGCGAGGACCGCTGCGTGCTCGACTGCGTGAACGCGCTGCAGAACGGCGCCGACCTGCTGTGGATCGAGACCGAGAAGCCGCACGTCGAGCAGATCGCCGGCATGGTCGACCGCATCCGCGAGGTCGTGCCCAACGCCAAGCTCGTGTACAACAACTCGCCGTCGTTCAACTGGACGCTCAACTTCCGCCAGCAGGTGTTCGACGCCTGGAAGGAAGCCGGCAAGGACGTGTCGGCCTACGACCGCGCCAAGCTGATGAGCGCCAGCTACGACAGCACGGATCTGGCCGCCGAGGCCGACGAGAGGATCAGGACGTTCCAGCGCGACGCTGCCAAGCGCGCCGGCATCTTCCACCATCTCATCACCCTGCCGACCTACCACACGGCGGCGCTGTCCACCGACAATCTCGCCAAGGAATACTTCGGCGAGCAGGGCATGCTCGGCTACGTCGCCAACGTCCAGCGCAAGGAGATCCGCGAGGGTATCGCGGCGGTCAAGCACCAGAACATGGCCGGTTCCGACCTCGGCGACGATCACAAGGAGTATTTCTCCGGCGAAGCGGCGCTGAAGGCTGGCGGCAAGCATAATACGATGAACCAATTCGCCGCCTGATATATAGTGCCGATCTGCAAGCCGTCGGGTGGGCGGCACGTCGCCCACCCGCCTTGATTCGAAAGGGAAAGAGAAATGTCCGAGCAGCAAGATCCGCACCACGAAGAAGACAAGCTGAACCCCATCCAGCAGCCGCAGCGCTCGCGGGCCGTGTTCTCCCAGGAGGATTTCGACCTGATCCGTACCGCTATCGCGCACTACCTGCGGGAAAACGGCGACAAGCCGGAATCCTCCAAGTACTCCAACCTCTACCACCGCCTCGGCCGTCTCGGCTGACGCGCGCCGCCCTCAAGGGCGCACGATCACAGGCACGATCCGGTTCTTGCGGCCGGGTCGTGCCTTTGTTTTTGGCCGGACACAGAACCGGTGTAGCGTTTCGGGCGCGTCAGACCGCCCATTCGGGGTCGGTGGTGAAGACGATGGTCAGCCAGCGGTCGGGGCTTTCCTCGCCGAGCGCCTCGCCGATCTCGTTGCGGATCTGGTCCCACTCCTCCAGCCGCCGCGCGTCTCCGTTCGCGGGCGCGATGAAGAATAGCTCGATCTGCCGTCCCCGACCGACCCGCGCCACGTAGGCGCGATACGACAGGAAGCCGTAGCGGCCCACCATCGCCTGGGCGACGTCGTCGACATGCCGCTTCAGGTCGCTCGGCGTCACCAGCAGGATGTCCGCGAGCGCGCGGCGCACGGTTGCGACCGGCATCGGGATGACGATGAGACACACCGCCGCCAGCATCGTGGGATCGATGTAGGGCGACATCCACGCGTAAGGCGTGCCCTGCACGAGATAGCCCGCGACGAAAGCCGCGAACCACGCCACCGACATCGCCGCCGACATCTGCCAGCCCTTGCCGTCGAGGGCGAGCAGGTCGGAACCGATGCCGCGGTTGGCGCGCGAGACGTATAGCGCCATGCTCACCTCGACCACGAGCGAAATGGCCGCGTAGACGATGGCGATGCCGAAGGCGAGATGGCGCCCGCCCGTCAGGAAGCTCTCGACGGCGGTGATCAGCGCATAGATCGCGGCGACGATCAGCAGTGTGCCGTTGAGGCCAAGCACCATCGGCTCGAGGTGCCAGAACCCCATGGTGAACCGTTCCGCGAGCTTTTTCTGGCTGAATCCGCCGGCGCTCGACGTGGCGATGAGCTTGGCGACGAGGAGCGCGAGCGCCGTCATCACCGCGTCCGTCAGCTCGTAGACGCCGTCGAAGATGATCGCCGCCGATCCCGACATGAGGCCGAACACGACACCCAGAACCGCCATGACGACGGTAAACGCGATCGAGACGCGAAGAACGCCCTGTTCGGAATGCATGTTGGACCCACCGTTCATTGCGCGCTTCAGATGGCGGCTTTCTACACTTTTGCCCTCCATTGCGGAAGCGGCGCGTCGGAACGGGGTCCGTGTGGCAAAAACCGCGCGGAAGAATACCGAAAAGTGGGTAGGCGGCGTCGATATGACAGGCAAGCGCCCTTGCTTATGGTTTGCTCGCGGGCGCATGCACTTCGTCGATAAAGCGAGCGGAACAGGGTTGCATCTGCGCGCAACGTGTTCCCCGACCGCGCTCCTTCGCCGCTCGACAATCGAACTGTCCTTATCGCCGCCCGTCACGGAAAGCGGGAAGGGCAGCAGGGGAGCAAACGAGAAACTTGAGGAGACACAAGTTATGCAGTCACGCATACGCCAGCACGGGCCATGGGCCGTTCTCGGCATCATCGGCGCGTTCGCGCTCGCGGTGGTTGCGACCCAGCGCGACGAGCACATCAACGCGCTGTGGATCGTCGCCGCCGCCATCTCGGTCTATCTCATCGCCTACCGCTATTACAGCCTGTTCATCGCCAACAAGGTGATGCGCCTCGATCCCAACCGCCCGACGCCGGCGGTTAGGCACAACGACGGCCTCGATTACGTTCCCACCGACAAGCACGTCCTGTTCGGCCACCACTTCGCCGCCATCGCCGGCGCGGGGCCGCTCGTGGGGCCGGTGCTCGCGGCGCAGGTCGGCTATCTGCCGGGCACGCTGTGGATTCTCGCCGGCGTCGTGCTCGCGGGCGCGGTGCAGGACTTCATGGTGCTGTTCGTCTCCACGCGCCGCGACGGCCGCTCGCTCGGCGAGCTGGTGCGCAACGAGCTGGGGCCGATCCCCGGCGTCATCGCGCTCGTCGGCGCGTTCATGATCATGGTCATCATCCTGGCGGTGCTGGCGCTCATCGTGGTCAAGGCGCTCGCCGAGAGCCCGTGGGGCACGTTCACCGTCGCGGCCACGATTCCGATCGCCGTGTTCATGGGCGTCTACATGCGCTATATTCGCCCGGGCGCTATCGGCGAGGTGTCGCTGATCGGCTTCGTGCTGCTGATGCTCGCCATCATTTACGGCTCCAACGTCGCTGCCGACCCGACGCTTGCCGCGTGGTTCACGTTCACGGGCGTGCAGCTCACGTGGATGCTGATCGGCTACGGCTTCGTCGCCGCCATCCTGCCGGTGTGGCTGCTGCTCGCGCCGCGCGACTATCTCTCGACGTTCCTCAAGATCGGCGCGATCGCCTGCCTCGCGCTCGGCATCCTTTTCGTCGCGCCCGACCTGCGCATGCCGGCGCTGACGAAGTTCGTCGACGGCACGGGCCCGGTCTGGTCGGGACAGATCTTCCCGTTCCTGTTCATCACCATCGCCTGCGGCGCGGTGTCGGGTTTCCATGCGCTGATCTCCTCGGGCACGACGCCCAAGCTGATCGATAACGAAGTCAACGCCCGCTACATCGGTTACGGCGGCATGCTGATGGAATCGTTCGTCGCCATCATGGCGCTGATCGCGGCCTCCATCATCGATCCCGGCGTGTACTTCACCATGAACAGCCCGGCTGCCGTGCTCGGCACCACGCCGGAATCGGCTGCCGCCGCGGTGACGCAGATGGGCTTCCCCATCACCGCCGAGACCATCGCCCAGACGGCGGCGGATGTCGGCGAGCACACCATCGTGTCACGCGCCGGCGGCGCGCCGACGCTCGCGGTGGGCATGGCGCAGATCTTCTCGAACGTCATCGGCGGCAAGGCCATGATGGCGTTCTGGTATCACTTCGCCATCCTGTTCGAGGCGCTGTTCATCCTCACCGCCGTCGACGCGGGCACCCGCGCCGGGCGCTTCATGCTGCAGGATCTGCTCGGCCTCGCCGTGCCGTCCATGCGCGACACCAGCTCGTGGGTGAGCAACATCGCCGCGACCGGCCTTTGCGTCGCGCTGTGGGGCTTCTTCCTCTACCAGGGCGTGACCGACCCGCTCGGCGGCGTCAACACGCTGTGGCCGCTGTTCGGCATCTCCAACCAGATGCTGGCCGCGGTGGCGCTGATGCTGTGCACGGTCGTCATCTTCAAGATGAAGCGCGAGCGCTATGCGTGGGTCACCATCATTCCGATGAGCTGGCTGATCGTCTGCACCATGACCGCCGGTCTGCAGAAGATCTTCCACACCGATCCGCGCATCGGCTTCCTGTCGCATGCCGAGCGTTTCAGCGGCGCGATCGCGCGCGGCGAGGTGCTGGCGCCCGCAAAGACCATGGAACAGATGCACCAGATCGTGTTCAATGACCGCATCGACGCGGCGCTGGCCGGGTTCTTCGTGCTGGTCGTGGTCAGCATCATGGTGTTCGGCATCGCCTCCTGCTGGCGCGCCTGGCGGGCCGACCGCTGGACCGCCAACGAGGTCGGCGGATCGGATGCCGCTGCCGCCACGGCGTGACAATGCGCGGGGAGGGGCGTTCGCGCTCCTCCCCGATGACGCCCGATACCGGAGAGGACGTGAACGCCATGACATTTCTCAAGACGTTGCAAGGCGCAAAAGACGCATCTTCCGGGCGAGCGGAGGAGGCAACCGCCTTTTCCCTGCGCGACAGCCTCACGGCTTTCGGCAAGTGCTTTTGCCAGGGGGCGCGCCTCATGGTCGGCGTGCCGGACTACGACACCTACGTGGCGCACATCCGCCGCACCCATCCCGACCAGGAGCCGATGACCTACGCCGCCTTCTTCCGCGAGCGGCAGGACGCGCGCTACGGCGGTTCGGGCAAGGGCGGCTTCCGCTGCTGCTGATTACACTGCGCCGTCACGCATCGCGGGGCAGGGAGCCTGCCGCCGCGATGATGTCGAGCGAGCGCAGCCGCGCGGCGTGCTCGTAGACGTCCGACACGATCATCAGTTCGTCGGCGCCCGTCTCCGCCACGAGATCGCGGATGCCGGCGCGCACGGTTTCCGGCGAACCCACGATGGAGCGCGCCAGCATGCGCTGCGCCTGTTCCTTCTGCGCGCCCGACCAGTAGGCATCGATATCGTCGATCGGCGGCTTGCTCAGGCCGCGCTTCCCGGTGACGAGATCGGCGAACGACCTCTGCTGCGTGGTGGCGAGCCGGCGCGCCTCGGCGTCGGTGTCGGCGGCGATAATGTTGACTCCCACCATGGCGTAGGGGCTCGCCAGGTGCTCGGACGGCTTGAACCGGCTGCGGTAGACCGCGAGCGCCGCCAGCAATTGCTCGGGCGCGAAGTGCGAAGCGAAGGCGTAGGGCAGCCCAAGCTCAGCCGCCAGCATGGCGCCGAAGGTGCTCGATCCCAAAATCCATAACGGAATCTCGGTGCCCGCCGCCGGCACGGCGACGATGCGCTGTTCGGCGTGCGGCGGTGCGAAATAGGCCATCAGTTCGAGGACGTCCTGCGGGAAGCGGTCGGAGGTTTCGGGCGCGCGCCGCAGGGCGCGCAGCGTGAGCTGGTCCGTGCCCGGCGCCCGGCCGAGGCCGAGGTCGATGCGCCCGGGAAACAGCCGCTCCAGCGTGCCGAACTGCTCGGCGATGACATAGGGCGCGTGGTTGGGCAGCATGATGCCGCCCGCGCCGACGCGAATGCGGCTGGTGCCGCCGGCGATGTAGCCAATGACCACGGCTGTGGCCGCGCTGGCGATCCCGGCCATGTTGTGGTGTTCGGCGACCCAGAGGCGGTTGTAGCCCCACTTTTCGGCATGCGCGGCGACGTCGCGCGCATTGGCCAGCGCCGCGTGGGCGTCTGTCGCTTCGGTGATGCGAACGAGATCGAGAATGGACAGCGGCACCATGAATCATTCCTCACAAAAGCTGTCAGATGTGTGAGGCCCCTTCCGCTCGCGAGCACAGTAGGGTGAGCGCGCCGCCGCGTCAACGGGAGCGGTATGCATCATCCTCAATGGCTTCCGGCTTGAGGACGAAATCGAGCGTAGTTCGCTGTATCCGGGAGAGAAAGTGCATGCTATAGGGTGCTCGACTTACATTTATGCGGGGGGCGCGCGTGAATACACGGACATTGACCGCTGAAGACGCGTCTTTTCCTTTTAATCATAAAAAGACGGGATTGCTGGATTATATTCTTGTTGCAGCGCTCGTGCTGATTGTTTTCTATCCTTATTATTTCGGTTACCGGCTATCTCGTGACGACGTTTGGTTTCTCAAGGTAGGTATGCAGGGATTTGTTTCCGTTCGCGATCACGCCATTTTGGTGGCGACGGAACAGGGGCGCATCGGGCAGCTTTTGATGCTGCCGTTGAATGTTGTGGGTGCGTTTCTGGCCGGAAATCCACTATGGCGAATTATTTTTCTTGCTGCTTATGTTCTGCAGCTGCTGCTTTTTTCCATTTTCGTTTCACGGTTGTTGCGACAGAATGTGTCTCTGTTTTTGTTTGTTCTCTTGGTTTCGCTGCATCCTCTTGTCTTCGACAATATGCCGCCAAATGCGTATCCGTTGCAGAATACCGTGCCGCTGATTATCGCTCTGGCGGCCAGGCTGGCGATACTCCGATATCGGCAGCAGGAAACCCCGCCGCACATTCCCGTTGCGCTTGCGCATCTGACCTTCGCATTCGGCATGTTCATCAGCGAATTCGTGGTGGCTTTCGGCACGGCGTTGATCGCTGCCGAATACATGGCGCGAACGCAATGGGCAAGGATAGCTGGAAGTAACCTATCTTCAGCTATACGCAAGGCGTTTGCACGTCACTTTGTAATATCCGACGGGCTGGTTCTGCTTGCGGTGCTGGTGCCTTATGTAATGTTCCGCTTATTGAATCCCAGCATCTACGATGGCAATTCCGCTGGAGGGCTTTTCAGTATCCACCGCGTTGTGGGGACGGCGTTCGGTCACATCATAGAAGGTACTCCCGTGCGGTTTGTCGGTGAGGAACTACTGACTGTGACCACCTACGATAGATTAATCGCTATCGTTGTTGGTATGGCGGTCTGCCTGTGCCTCTACCGGCTTTCAGGCCCGGTTCTGTATATCCGCAGGCCATGGGCGGTAGCGGCGATATCATTGGCGCTTGCATTCTACGTTACCTTGCCGATTGCTATCGCTACGAAATACCAGCGGGAATGCGTCGACTGGGGGCAATGCGGGTATCTCGACAGCAGAATATCGTATCTTCCCATGATGGTCGCTCTGATGTGCGTGGTTTCCGCTATCGGGCAAAGCTCCTTCCGGAATGTCCTGACAGGCGCTGCATGGGTTGTCCTGGGCGCGGTTGCAACGCTTGTATCAGTTTACAATGCCGGCCGTGCCGCGGAAATGAGGCGGTTCGACACTGTCTGGTTGCGGGCAGACGCGGTGGCATGCGTTGCGCCAGATTTCGTTCGCGACGAGACCGTATTTCTTACTGTTGTCGATCCGGCAGGTCTGGTGGAGATGCACCCTCCATCGAAGCCCATGGAGTTCTGGAGTGTCTATATTATGGGTAGGGCGAAGCAGTCGTGCAGGTTTTCGGCTGATGAGCCGTCCCTGAGAATTTCTATTCATCCATAACCCGATACGATACCCGGTTAGCTCGCTTCCCAGCTTCAGGCATCGCTAAAACAGCGCTGGTGGAGTTAAAAGTTTTCGTATATCAAGGACGTGCGAGATGCAGATCAATTAGGCACCGGGGGGCATTGCCGTGGAATCCGCTACGCAGAACGACGGGCGGACCGGCGGCAGGATCGTGCCGCTCCTTTTGGGTGTCGTTCCTTTCAGCCAGATCCCTCTCGATGCCTACACGCCCGGTCTGCCGCAGATGGTGACCGATCTCGCTGCCGATCCCGCGGTGATGCAGAATACCGTCACCGCTTACATGCTCGGCATGAGCCTCGCGCTGGTGCCGGTCGGCATGGCGGCCGACGCGCTCGGCCGCCGCCGGGTGCTGCTCGCGGGCCTTGCCGTGCTCGTGATCATGAGCATCGCCTGCGCCCTCGTCACCAGTGCGCCGCTGCTGCTCGCGTTTCGTTTCGTGCAGGGAATCGGCGGCTGCACCTGCCTCGTCATCTCCTACGCCGTGGCGGCCGATTGCTTTCGCGGCCGTGAGCTCATGGCGGTGTCCGGCCTGCTGGGGGCGGCGTGGGGGCTGGCGCCTGTGCTGGCGCCCGCGGCGGGCGGTTTCATCGTCGAACTGACATCATGGCGCGGGGTGTTCATCGTTATTGCGGCCGCCGCGACGGTCGTCGCCGTCGTGGTGGCGTTCCTGCTGCCGGAGACGCTGCCGGCGGAGCGGCGCGCGCCGTTCGATCCGCGCCGCACACTCGCCATCATCGCCGGCGCACTCGCTCGCCCGCAGTTCCTGCCGTTCGTGCTCGTCTTCGCCGCCGCCGCCAGCGCGCAGCTCGTTTTCGGCGTCGTGGCGCCTTTCTTTTACCAGACCGGCCTCGGCTTTTCCGCTGCCGCCTACGGGTTGATCGCGCTGGGGCTCGGCGGCGTCAATCTCGCCGGCGAACTGTCCTGTTCGCATTTCGCGCGCAGCGTTGCGGCCCGCCCGCTCGGCTTTTCCGCGCTCGTGCTCTTCGTCGCGGGCGCCCTCGTGCTGACCGTCACGGGGATGACCTCCGGCCTCAGCTTCGGCGCGGTCACGCTGGGCGGGGCGCTGGTGCTCGCGGGCTGCGGCGTGCTGTGCCCCATGATGTACGGCATGGCGCTCGGCCTGTTCGAGCGCGACCACGGCGTTATCGGCGGGCTCATCAGCGCGATCTGCTATCTCGCCGTCAGCGGCGCGATGGCTGTCGCCGCCGTCTTGCCGGAGACCACCCAGGCGCCAGTGGGGTGGCTTTATCTCGGCCTGTCGGCGCTTGCGGGGGTGCTGCTGGCGCTCTCGCTGCCGGCCTCGCGCCCCGCAACACACGACCAGAGGGAGACGACAACGCCATGACCACCATCGGTATCCGGGGAACGTTCTTCGATTTCATCGACGACCCGTGGAAGCACGTCGGCAACGAGCAGGCGGCTGCGCGTTTCCACCGCGACGGTCTGCTGGTCGTGACGGACGGCATCATCGACGCCTTCGGCCCTTATGAAGAAGTGGCGGCGCGCCATCCCGGCATCGAGATCACGCACGTCACAGACCGCATCATCGTGCCCGGTTTCATCGACGGCCACATCCACCTGCCGCAGACCCGCGTGCTCGGCGCCTTCGGCGAGCAGCTGCTGCCGTGGCTGCAGACCTGGGTCTACCCCGAGGAAGTGAAGTACAAGGACCGCGACTACGCCCGCGAGGGCGTGCGCCGCTTCCTCGATGCGCTGCTCGCCGCCGGCACCACGACGTGCCAGGCCTTCACCAGCTCCTCGCCGGTGGCGACGGAGGAGCTTTTCGACGAAGCGGCGCGGCGGAACATGCGCGTCATCGCCGGCCTCACCGGCATCGACCGCAACGCCCCGGCGGAGTTCGTCGACACGCCCGAGAACTTCTATCGCGACAGCAAGCGGCTGATCGAGCAGTACCACAACAACGGCCGCAACCTCTACGCCATCACGCCGCGCTTCGCCTTCGGCGCGTCGCCGGCGCTGCTGCAGGCGTGCCAGCGGCTCAAGCAGGAGCATCCCGACTGCTGGGTGAACACGCATATCTCCGAGAACCCGAGCGAGTGCCGGGGCGTGCTGATCGAGCATCCCGATTGCCATGATTATCTCGGCGTGTATGAAAAGTTCGGCCTCGTCGGGCCGAAATTCTCCGGCGGCCACGGCGTCTACCTGTCGGACAGCGAGTTCCGCCGCATGGCCGACACGGGCGCGGCGGTGGTGTTCTGCCCGTGCTCGAACCTCTTCCTCGGCAGCGGCCTGTTCCGTCTCGGCCGCGCCACCGATCCCGAGCACCGGGTGCGGGTGTCGTTCGGCACCGACATGGGCGGCGGCAATCGCTTCTCGATGCTCAACGTGCTCGAGGATGCCTACAAGGTCGGCATGTGCAACAACACGCTGCTCGACGGCAGCATCGACCCCGTGCGCAAGGACGTGGCCGAATCCGAGCGCAACAAGCTCTCGCCCTATCGCGGCTTCTGGTCGGTGACGCTCGGCGGCGCCGAAGCGCTCTACATCGACGACAAGCTGGGCAATTTCGAGCCGGGCAAGGAGGCGGACTTCGTCGCGCTCGATCCTAACGGCGGTCCGGTCGCGCAGGCGTGGCACCAGTCGCTCATCACGGAAGACGGCCTGCCGCGCACGCTCGACGACGCGGCCAACCTGCTGTTCGGCGTGATGATGGTCGGCGACGACCGCTGCGTCGACGAGACGTGGGTGATGGGCAAGCGCCTCTACAAGAAGAGCGCGACGGGCAACGCCTGATGAAGGCGGGCAGCGACGTCGCGCAGGGGCCTGTGGCGCTGGTCATCCAGTGCCGCATCGCCGACGAGGGCTTCGCCGATTTCATCCGCTGGAACGGCAGGGTCGGCGCGCGGCTCAAGTCCTGGCCGGGTTTTCTCGGTCAGGAACTGGCGCCGCCGAAGCCCCCGGCCCATGACGAATGGGTGGCGATCCTGCATTTCACCGATGCCGCGGCGGCGCGCGACTGGCTGCAAAGCGACGTGCGCGCCAGGCTCGTCGATGAGGTGCGCCACCATTTCCTCGAGCCGGAGGAAACGCACATCCTGCGCGGCGCGGGCGTGCGTCAGGATACGGCGGTTTCCGCCGTCATCTCCTTCGCCGTGCCGCCCGAGCTCGAGAGCGTCTTCCTCGGCTGGCAGGAGCGGGTGCAGGCTGTCGAGGCCCAGTTTCCGGGCTTCCTGCGCCACAAGATCGAGCGGCCGGTGCCGGGGTTGCACGACAACTGGATCATCATCCTGTCGTTCGACAGCGACGCCAGCCTCGGCGCCTGGCTGGAATCGCCACAGCGCCAGGCTTTGCTGGAGGAAGGCGCGCGCTTCAACGCCGACCTGATCGTGAAGCGGGCGGGGCATGGCTTCAATTTCTGGTTCCCGTCCGGTGCCGCGGCGCCCGAGCAGGGGCCGGCCTTCATCTTCAAGTGCAACCTTCTCGTCCTGCTCGTTCTTTACCCCGTGGTCTATCTGTGGGGGTATTTCATCGGCGGGCCGCTCATCGACGCGCACGGCGCGCCGTTCTGGCTGTCGCTGTTCATCGGCAACCTGGTGAGCACGCAGTTGCTGGGCTGGTGGCTGGTGCCGGCAGCCGTCAAGCTGTTCGACTGGTGGCTTTCTCCCACGGCGGGCACCGCGCGGCAGATCGGCGGATACGCTGTCGTCACCGTGTGTTACGTCCTGTCGATGGCGCTCTACGCCGCGCTGCTTGCGCGATGAGCGGCGCGTAAAAGAGGGGAAGACCGTTTGACGGTCCTCCCCAGTCGGGCACGGAAGAGTGCTTCCCGGTGCGGCCGTGGCCTGCCGGAAAGCGTTCTTAGATCGTATCCCGGTTTCGCTGAAACGGGGATACGATCTAACATCTTGATTTTGAGCGAATTCTTATCGATTAAATGATTCCATTTAATCGGAAAGCGCTCTGGCATCAGGGACGGGCGCGCTCCGGCACGGGCAGGTTCAGCCAGTCCCGATAGAAGGTGTCGATATCCGGCTCGAAGTCGTGGATGACGGGGTACCACGGCGTGGGCGCCTCGACGTCGAGCAGGGTGCCGCAATCGGGGCAGTAGTATTCGCGCAGCACCTGCCAGGTGGAGGTGGGGGCCATCAGCTTCGGGTAGATTTCCTCAAGATCGGCCTGGGTGTCGCGCACGCGCACGCGCGCATGCAGTTTCCAGTTTTCGCTGGCGTCGCAGAAATCGTGGCCGCATTCGCAGCGCACGACCCATTGCTTCGTGTCCCGGCGCTGCACGATGTAGAGCTTGGGGCCGAGCGGCAGCAGGATGCGGTCGTCCCACTGCACGCGCTCCTGCAGGATGTCGATGTAGGTGACGAACCGGTCGGGGTCCTTGGGCGTCGAGAGCATCTGGTGCAGGGTGTCGTGGTCGATGGTGCCGTCGACGAGGTCCGCGATCTTGGTGCGGGTGTAGGAAGCCATTGTCATTTCCTCCGGATTTTTCGAATTTTTGCGTGAACGGGGCGGCAGCGCGCGCCGCCCCGCGTTGCCTCATTCGTCGACGAACTTGACCGTGGTCACGTCCGGCAGCTCGGACACGTCCATGGAGTAGTTCGCGCCGTAGCTCGGGATGTCGAGGTCTTCCTCGCGCAGGTTCCAGTCCTCCGGCAGCTTCCAGAACGCCTTGAAGTCGCCGAGGAACCGGGGGCTGAGCTTGAAGGAGGCCGCGAACATCTGCTGCACCTGCGTCTCCGCGTCCTTGGCGACGATCTTCTCGCGCTCGCGGGCGAGCCAGTCCGACACGGGCTCGGACTTGGCGATGCGCTCCTTGCGGATTTCCTGCCGGCGGACGGAGGTCGCGGCTTCATCCACCACGTGGCGGCTGCCTTCCTGCTTCAGCACGATGCCGTAGACGCGCTCGGCGAAGCGGGGCAGCAGATAGCCGCCGTCGAGATCCTCCTGGATGCGCGCCGTCTCGCGGTCGAGCGGATCGCCGAAGCCGGGACCGCCGCGCAGATAATTGAGGTAGAGGTCGTAATCGGAGAACATCTCCTCGGTGGTGATGGCCTGCTTGTCGCGCTTGATCTGCGCGTCGGGGATCAGGCTGTCCCATTCGGGGTTCTCGGGGTCGGTGTCGCCGCCGAGCGGCAGCGGCTTGCCCTCCGCGATGAGCTGCTTGATGTTGGTCTTGTGCGCGGCGAAGCGGTAGCCGGATGCCGCCGGGTAGCCGCCCATCAGGCCCCAGTCGGACGTGATGTGGCCGTTGCCCATGAAGAACATGGTCCAGTCCTTGGCGTTCCAGACCATGCGCAGGCTCTCGAACCCGCAGCCGCCGCGGTATTTGCCGTAGCCGGCGGAGTTGGTCTTGATCTTGCGCCCGAGATAGACGAGCGGCTCGGCCAGTTCCCAGATCTCCATGTCGCCCATGTCGCCTTCCGGGTTCCAGATGGCGGCGGCGTGGTCGAGGCCGTCCTTCACGGCGCTGGCGCCGGTGCCCTCGGCGGCGGACTCGAACGAGTTGACGGCGTGGATCTCGTCATACTGGTTGAAGCCGCCGCCCTGCAGCCAATTGGAAGTGTTGGCGTTGCCGGAATTGACCTCCTCGAGATAGCCGCGCCCGAAATAGGAGCGGCTGAGGCCGCGCCACAGCGACGTCCACGACGACACCAGGAAGTGCCACGCGTAGGAAAAGGCCACGCGCCGGTCGTCCGGGTTCATCCAGGTGCCCTTGGGCAGGCGGAACTCGGTGCCGTAGGCCGCGCCGTCGTTGATCATCTCGGAGGGGATCAGCGTCTGCGTCATCATCACCCAGATGCCGGAAGTGAAGCTGACCGCATGCGCGTTATACGTGTGCCAGCCCCAGCGCGACGAGCCGTCGAAGTCCAGCCGCCACGTGCCGTCGCCCCGGATGGTGATCTCGGAGGGCGTGTGCATGATGGTGTTGACCTTGGCGAAGTCGGACGGCACGCGCACGTCCGGGTGGTCGTAAGGCACGTCCACGAAGCCCACCTGCCGGTAGGTGCCGGGAATGGTCATCGCCTTGATGCGGTTCTGCAGACCCTGCCGGCCGTGCTCGACCGCCTCGTAGGCGAACTTCCAGTAGTTGTCGATGCCTTCCTCGGCGATGACTTCCTCGACCAGCTTGCGGATCATGTGGCAGCCGGCGATGCGCGTGCGCTCGTCCAGCACCCAGTAACGGGTGGTGCGCACCATGCGCTGGCTTTCGTGCAGCCAGTCGCGGAACAGCGTGTCGTTGGCGCCGACCTTGCGGCAGGTGATGGAATAGCCGTCGCCGAAGCGCTGCACCTGGCCCGTCGACATCGAACCCGGCCCCACGGAACCCGTGTCGATGACGTGCGTGACTCCGCCGACCCAGCCGATCAGCTTGCCTTCCCAGAAGATCGGCACGATCGTGTGGATGTCGCACGGGTGCACGTTGCCGATGAGCGCGTCGTTGTTGCAGAAGATGTCCTTGTCGTTGATGGTCGGGTTCTGCTCCCAGCCGTTCTCGATCATGTACTTGATCGCAGCACCCATGGTGCCGACGTGGATGATGATGCCGGTCGACGTCAGAATGGAGTCGCCCGCCGCGTTGTAGAGCGTGAAGCACAGCTCGCCTTCCTGCTCCACGATGGGGGAGGCGGCGATCTTCTTCGCCGTTTCGCGCGCGTCCACCACACCGGCGCGCAGTCGAGAGAACAGCTTGTTGTAGAGAATGGGCTGGCTGTCGCGCAGTTCCAGATTTTCGAGGCCGGCATAGTGGCCGGTGGCCTTCGTCGCATCCATCAGCCGGTCGCGATGCTCTTTCAGCGTCTCGCCGCCGCGCACGATGCCGGGCGTTGCCCCCGCCACAGCCTGTTTACGAACATTGACGTTCATGATGACGTTTCCTCTCTGTATTTGTTCTTGGGGCTCAGACTTCCTTGAGGTGGAACAGGCGGTGGCCGTCGAGCCAGGTCTCGAAACCGTCGGGCACGACGAAGGTCGTGGCGTCGGACTCGATGATCGCGGGGCCGGTGATGCGGTTGCCCGGCAGCAGCGTCTCCATGCGGTAGAGCTGCGCGTCGACCCAGCGCTTCTTGCGATAGAACTTGCGCGTGCCGAGGAAGGCTTCTTCCGGCGGCGTCGGGCCGTGTTCCTGTTCTTTCGGAATTTTGGGCTTCGGGATCGGCACCGAGCCGCGCATGATGGCGCCGGTCACCGAGTAGCCCAGCTCCGGCGAGCGGGCGGAGGCGGCGTAGACGCGGCCATACGTGTCGTTGAAGGCGTCGACCAGGTTGTCCCAGTCCTCGGCGGTGGACACGCTGGGCAGTGGCGACTCGATCTCGAGATCGTTGAGCTGGCCGCGATACTGCATGCGGTAGCCGGGCGTGAGCGTGACCTGATCCGCCGAATAGCCGTTGAGCTTGAACTCCTCCAGCACGTTCTCGCGCAGCTCTTCCCATGCCGCCTGAAGCGTTTTCGAGGCCGCCTCGTGCTCGTTGTCGGGCGCATCGGGCGCGAGGTTGATGTCGAGGCTCTTGTCGTAACGGTATTCGAAATCGGCGGCCGCGCAGCCGAAGGCCGAGAAGCCCGCCGCCCATGCCGGCACGATCACGTCCTCGAAGCCCAGCCCCTCGGTGTAGCCGTAGGTGTGCACGGGCCCTGCGCCGCCGTAGGAGAAGCACACGAAGCTCGCCGGGCTGTAGCCCTTGCCCGAGATCATCGAGCGCAGGTAGTCGCGCAGTTCCGAGTCGAGCAGTTCGATGACGCCCGCCGCCGCGTCTTCCACCGACAGGCCGAGCGGATCGGCGACCTGCTCCTTGATGGCGGCGACGGCGCGGTCGCGGTCGAGCTTGATCGCGCCGCCAAGGAAGTTGTCGGGGTTGAGATAGCCGAGCACGACGTGGCAGTCCGAGATGCTGACGGTCTCGATGCCGCTCTCGGCCCAGCACACGCCGACGCGGTAGCCGGCCGAGTCGGGGCCGAGCTTGATCGCCTTCGTATAGGGATCGAGGCGGATGAAGCTGCCCGCGCCCGCGCCCACCGAGTCCATGGCGACGAGCGGCAGCGACAGCACGAGGCGCGCCATGTCCGGGTCGTTCTTGATGGTCAACTCGCCCTGGGTGATGAGCGCCACGTCGAAGGAGGTGCCGCCGATGTCCGAGCAGGCGATGTTGCGGTAGCCCAGCACCTCGCCGAGGTACTTCGCGCCGATCACGCCGCCGATCGGGCCGGACACGATGGTGCGCGCCAGCTCCTTCGCCTTCCACGAGATCGTGCCGCCGTGGGTGGCCATCACGCGGAAATCGAACTTGGTGCCGTGTTCCTTGAAGCTGTCGGAGATTTTCTTCAGCGTCTGGCGCGAGGGTTCCGCCGCGTAGCCTTCGAGGATGGTGGTGTTGGTGCGGTGGGTTTCCTTGCGCACGGGGTAATAGTCGGCGGAGGCGAACACGGGGATGTTCTTGCCGCTCTTCGCTACTTCCTCCTGCACGATGTCGCGCACGCGCCGCTCGTGAACAGGGTTGCGATAGGAGTGCAGCAGGCTGATGACGATGCCCTCGACATCCTGCTCGATCAGTTCACGCGCCGCCTCGCGCGCGCTTTCCTCGCGCAGCGGGATGATGACGGTGCCGAACATGTCGGTGCGCTCCACCACGCCGCGCGTGAGCTGACGCGGCACCAGCGGCGGATCGTAGCGGTGGGTGTTGAGGTGGATGCGATCCTCATATGCATAGCCGAGATAGGCCTGAATGGCGCGGCCCATGCGGTGGAAATCCTCGAGGCCGCGGTTGACGATGAGGCCGCACCTGAGGCCCTTGCGCTGCACCACGCGGTTGAGCATGGCGGTGCCGGAATAGACGCCCGTCTGCAACTGCTTCAGCGCGTCGTCGAGGGAGATGCCCCATGCCGCCAGGCCGTCGACGCTGGAGTTGATGAGGCCGATGGCTTCGTTCTGCGGCGTGCTCTGCGCCTTGCCGACCACGAACTCACCGTCCGAGTCGACGAAGAACGTGTCGGTCATCGTGCCGCCGGCGTCGATGCCGAGCACCTGCACATTTCGCTCCGGCGCGCTGCCATCCGGTCGGGCCTTGTGATGAACATTCATAAAAATACCTCCCCTGTGACGTTTTTTTCGAAGCCCGGGCGAGGAACCGGCGGTCGTCCGACCGGCGATCCAGCCCGTGGCTTCGCAAGGAGAGGAGCAAGGGCCGTGCCAGCAGCGCCAGACGATGCAAAAACGGGGGGTTGACCGGGTTTTGCGAAGGCAGGTCAACGACGGAAACTGTCAATGCCGTGTCGTGTCCGACAGACATCAGACAATACACGTCCGAATTTCGGACAATATGCATCAATGAATTGATATTGATCGGAGGCGAAGCAGAGCGCGGATATCGCCGTGAGACAGTCAAACGCAGGCGAGAACTTCATCTCATCGGCGCCGGAGCTGCGGAATTCGGCCGGTGACAGGTATTGGCAAACCGCGATAAACGCGGTTATGGTGCTTGGCCCAGCTGTGCCGGTTCATCCAGAAGCGCGGCGGGCGGGGGAACGTCGGACGGTTGATAGACAGCGGCGCACCCGGCGGGGACTGCCGGCGACACCGTGGGCGTGCCCGTCCGTACCTTTCCTTTTGATGCAGCGTGCCGCGAGCGCTTCAAGGCGCCTTGTGGCACGACGGGAAGGGAAACGCTGTGAACGAACGCGATATTCGGCGGGCATGGGAATCGTTCGTTTCCGAAGGCCGCGTGCCGGCGGACTTCAGGCAAGACATTGCCGCATCGTGGGCGCGTTCGCGCGGATATGCCAGCATCGCGCGCCGGCGCAACGCCCCCAAGCTGCCGGAGCCGGAGCTCTACCGCCGCAAGCACGAAAACCGCATCCTGCTCAACGCCGCCCGCAGCGCGCTGGCACGCACGGCGGATTTTCTCACCGAAGCCAACTCGATGCTGATCCTTACCGATCCGGGCGGCGTCATCATCGAGACGCAAGGCGATCCACGCGCCATCGATTTCGGCCGCGACGTCCATCTGGAGCGCGGCGGGCGATGGGCCGAGGACGACATCGGCACCAACGCCATCGGCACGGCCATCGCCATGCGCCGTCCAGTGCAGATCCACGCCGCCGAACACTATTGCGAGGACGTGCAGCGGTGGACATGCGCCGCAAGCCCGGTGCGGCACCCGATCGACCAGGAGATGCTCGGCATCGTCGATATTTCCGGGCCCGCCGGCACGTTCAATCCGCAGAGCCTGGCGCTCGCCGTTTCCGTCAGCCAGCAGATCGAGGCGCTGCTGCTGCAGCACGTGCACGGCACGCGCGAGCAACTGCTGCAGGTGTTCCTGTCGCGCCGCGCGCGCTGGCAGAACGACGAGATCATCCTGGTCGACAATCGTGGCGTCGTCATCCACGCCACCGATGCCGCGCTCGCGGCGCTGTCGCGCGATTATCCCGGCATGGCCGTCGGCAGCTCCATCGAGCCGCTGCGCGGCCTTCCGCCAGACCTGTGGCGGGCGCTGCTGCAAGGCACCTTTCCCCGCGCGGAGGTAGAGCTCATCGGTTCCGCGCAGACGGGCGACGCGAGCGAGGGCCAGATCGGCGCGGTGCTGGCCTTTCCCGCGCGGCGCGGCCGGCCGCGCACGGCTGTCGCGCGTGCAGAAGCGGGCGTGGCGATCGCGCTCGACGACATCCTCGGCGAGAGCGCGGTGATGCGCGAAACCTTCGAGCGGGTTCGACGCATGGCCGCAAGCCGCGCGCCGGTGCTGATCGAAGGGGAAACCGGCGTCGGAAAAGAGCTTTTCGCCCGCGCGCTCCATACGCTGAACGCCGTGGACGGCGCGCCGTTCATCCCGGTGAATTGCGGCGGCATGTCGCGCGATCTCATTGCCAGCGAGATTTTCGGCTACGAGAAGGGTGCCTTCACCGGCGCGGACGATCAGGGGCGGGCGGGCCGCATGGAAGCTGCGGACGGCGGCACGCTGTGCCTCGACGAGGTCGGCGAGATGCCCATGAGCCTGCAGCCGTACCTGCTGAGGGTGCTGGAGGACAGCGTGGTCTACCGGGTTGGCTCCAACGTGGGCCGGCCCGTCAACGTGCGGCTAATCTCGATGACGAACCGCGACATGGCGGCCGAAGTCACGGCGGGCAACTTTCGCCGCGATCTCTACTACCGCATCGCCACGCTGCGGCTGGCGATTCCGCCGCTGCGCGAGCGCGGCGACGACATTCTGCTGCTCGCGGACCACATGCTGCACAAGATCGCCCGCGCGATGGGCGTGCCGGCCCCGTCCTTCGACACCGAGGCGCTGGACGCGTTCAGGCGCTACGCGTGGCCGGGGAACGTGCGGGAACTGCGCAATGTCGTGGAGAACATGGTCGTGCTCGGCAACGCACGCCTCACGATCAGCGACGTGCCGGACGAGATCGCCCGCGCGGCGGGGAACGGCGCGCCTGTGCGCGCACCCGTAGTGCCGGGCGAGGTCGGCGACGGCACCCCGCAATGGGGCGATTTGCAGCGCGCCGTGATCGAGAGGGAACTCGCGCAGGCCGGCGGCAACATCTCCCTGGCCGCGAAACGGCTCGGCATCGCCCGCTCGACGCTTTATATCAAGCTTGAGAAATATGGCTTCCGCGGCAACGGTTCGTGACCATTTTCAACAAAGCGCTCATCCGGTGACTGAATGGCCTCGGCTTGGCTCTGTACATGCGAAAACAGTAATTAGTCGCCTATTTTGAGGATATTATAGAAACCGTTGCGAAAGTATGCAATTATCCAGGCGTGTTCATTTGCCCATGGCTTATGAAGACTCGCGAGGATCCTGCCATGACCGATAATGCCTTTGACTTACCCCCTGCGGCCGATTTTGCCCGGCGGGCGGCCGAGAAGCGCGCCGAAGAGGAGGCGCGTCACCGCCAACTGCACGAGACCGGCGATACCCAACGGGCAGAGTTGATCGCTGCGCTGCTCAATCCCAAGGAAGTCGTCGCCGAGGAAGCCATCAGGCGCGTTGCTGCCCTGATCCGCACGGCGAGCGAGCACGGATTGAACGAAGTGTCGACCGGCCAGTTTCCTTCCGAGACGCTAACCGATCACGGCCGCGCCATCCTTGTCGGCGACCCGACATGGCCCGACACGCTGCAGGGGCGTCCGCGCGCGCTCTATGAACTCTGGCGCGAGCACCTCAAGCCGCTAGGATATGGGTTGCGCGCAGAAATCGTCAACTACCGCAATGATTTGCCGGGGGATGTGGGCGTATTCCTGTTCTGGGGCGCCGACGTTACCTGACAGGGCGGGGATGATCGCGGCAGCCGTCTGCCGCGCGCTGAAGCACGCCTGAAGCCCGGGCCGGCCGTGATCGCAATTTGCCTTCCGTGAAAGCGATACCTTGGCCGGTCACGGCCGCTTTTGCGTGACTTTCTCATACAGGACAATGGACAATGACCGCATCTCTTAATCCGGCGGCTCTCGATCATCTGCCCGTGTTCATCAGCGGGCCCGGCGAGACCGATGTTCTCATGGTTATCATGGCGGTCTTTCTGATCGCCACCGTGTTGGTTGCCGGCACCCTGTTCCTGCGGTTGCACACGATGCCCGAACGCATCGCCCACCGGGGACGCAAGCTTCAGTTCGAGATCGTCGCGGTGCTCGGCTTGCTGGCCCTGTTCACGCACATACATGTCTTCTGGGTCATCGGCCTGCTGCTCGCCCTGATCGACATTCCCGACTTCGGCAGCCCGTTGCGGCGCATGGCCGAAGCGCTGGACAAGATTGCCGGTATCGAGCGCAGCGATGCCGCGCTCACGCAATCGGAAGAGATCGCCGACGATTTGCACGCGGCTCACGCTTCAAAGGAACAGCCCCATGTTTGAGCTTCTTCTCTGTTCCCTGTTGACGGTGCTGCCGGACTATCTTTACCGCCGCTACGGGCAGGGCAAGCGTCTGGGCAAGGAAATAACTTTTTACTCGGTGTGGTTCGAGCTGCGGTGGGGAATCGTTGCATGCCTGATGCTCACGGTGGGGCTGATTACCGTGATCTTCTACAACCATCCCTCGACGACGAGCGCCACCGCTCTTTTCAGGACTGTTCCAATACTGCCTGAGGCTAATGGACGCGTTGATGAAATCTATGTCAGCATCAGCGACGAGGTCAAGCAAGGCGAGCCGATATTCCGGCTTGAGAGTTCCCGGCAGGAGGCGGCGGTCGAGGTGGCCCGGCGTCAGATTGTCGAGGTCGATGCGGAGCTGACCGTCGCGCAGACGGATATCCAGGCAGCCGAGGGCCGCCTCGTGGAAGCGCGGGGCGCCTATCAGCAGACCGCCGACGAACTGGAGACGAAGCGGGAAATTCAGCGCCGCAATCCGGGCGCCGTCGCTGTGCGTGACGTCGAGAGGCTCGAGGTTGCGCTCCAGGGCCGCCAGGGCAGCATCGACGCGGCGATTGCGGCCAAGACCCAGGCCGAGGCAAGGATAGCGACGCTCCTGCCCGCACAAAAGGCCAGCGCCGAAGCCGCGCTCGCCCAGGCGCAGGTGGAACTGGACAAGACCGTCATCCGCGCGGGCGTGGACGGACGGGTGGAGCAGTTCACGCTCCGCATCGGCGAGGTCGTCAATCCCTTCATGCGGCCAGCGGGTGTGCTGATCCCGGAAGGCGCGGGCCGGGGCCGCCTTCAGGCCGGGTTCGGGCAGATCGAGGCGCAGGTCATCAAGCCCGGCATGGTGGCGGAGGTTGCCTGTGCATCGAAGCCGTGGACGATCATTCCGATGGTGGTCACGGATGTGCAGGACTTCATCGCCTCCGGCCAGGTGCGCACCGGCGACACGTTGCTGGACGTCCAGCAAACGACGCGGCCTGGCACGATTCTGGCCTATCTCGAACCGCTTTACGAGGGCGGCTTAGACGGAGTTACACCGGGTAGCGGTTGTATCGCCAACGCCTACACCAGCAACCACGACCTGATCGCTTCCGGCCAGTTGGGTACGGTGAGGAAATTCGTCCTCCATGCAGTCGATGCCGTGGGCCTGGTGCACGCGATGCTGCTGCGCCTCCAGGTGCTGATCTTCCCCATCCAGACACTCGTCCTTGGCGGGCATTGAGGGAGGGTGAGGTAACGCGGAGCCGCGGTGTAAATCCGCGTGGTGAAGGGCTCCTCCTGTGGTGCCCCTCATCAACATCATCGTCTGGCAGGCCGAAGATCGCGAAGAGGCCGCTCGCCCCACCGGTCGCTTCGCCGCCCGCCTGAGCTGGTTGCCGAGTTCGGTATCCCGTTTAACGATGAGGGAACAGCGCTCAGGGATTTCTGGATAAAGCGAGATCTCTGAAGTGCTTGGCTGTCAAATGGAGCATCTGGCCGTCGACCGTCACCCGGCGCCGCGTCGATCCGCTTCCCGCGCACGAATGAATGGCGCCACTGGCCGGGTGACGCAACGAACGGTGGGTTGAGGATGGACCGCTCAGCCATGCGAGGCCCAAGCCCTTTGCGGAATTTCGCGAACAGCGATAGCGATATCGCATGATCTCAGTCCCGCTGCCCTTCGTGATTGCGCTTCTGTTGGCTTTTCTGCTCTGCCTTATCGTGGCGCGGCAAGAGAGCGGTCGCCAACCGGTCGCCGTCTTTCTCTGCGCCTGCATTGCGCTGACGGTCGTGGTTGGCCTGCGCTGGACTTTCGACGCCAAAATCTTCCGCTTCCTGCAACCCGTGATCGCGGCGCTGCTGCCGCCTGCCGCATGGCTTTGCTTCTCGGGATTGCGCAGGGCGGCGCGCGCTCCCGTCTGGCCTCATTTCCTGCCCGCCGGGGCAGTGCTCGCCCTCTCGGCGCTCTGGCCATGGTTGCATCCGCCGATCGATGCGGTGCTGGCCGTTCTGTTCTTCGGTTACGGCGCGTTGTTGCTGAAGCGCGGCCTCGCCGGACCGGACAGCCTCGGCGGCGCGCGGCTGAGCGAAGCGCCGCAAGCGAGCAGGGCGGCCGCGCTTGCGGGCGCCCTGCTTTTGTCGTCGGGATTTGTCGATCTGGCCATCGCGCTGGATTTCGGCTTCGGCGACGGCAGCCACGTCACGCGCATCGTCAGCGTAGGAAATATGCTGCTGCTGCCGCTGATCGCCTGGGCCGCGGCGGTGATGGGGCGCAGTGCGCCCCAGACCGAAGCCGCGCCGCACGTCATCGCCGTGGACAGGAAGGCCGGACAGGATGCGCCCGGCCCCGATGACGATCATGTTCTGGCAGAGGTTGAGCGGCTCATGGCCGGAAGCAGGCTCTATCGTGATCCGGACCTGACACTGGACCGGCTCTCGCGGCGCTTGGGCATTCCCGCCCGGCAGATTTCCGGCGCGATCAACCGCAAACTCGGCCGGAACGTGTCGCAGGCCATCAACGAGTGGCGTATCCGCGAGGCGATGGACCTTCTCGCGCAGACCGACCGTCCCGTGACGACGATCATGTTCGACTGCGGCTTCCAGACGAAATCGAACTTCAACCGGGAATTCCAGCGCATCGGGGGCACCACGCCCAGCGGATGGCGGCGCGGGGCGCGGTCGAATGCGGAGGCCCCGGTCAGAGAGGCGGCAGGGATTGCGCCAGAAAGCGGATGATCGTGGTAGCAATCTCTCCGTGGATCGCCGCGCGGCCGCGCCCGGCGCCGTCGCGGCAGACGACCCCGTCACCCGGGTCTTCCGCCTCGATCAACGCCTCGGCTCCCGGCTTGCAAACCTGCATGAAGCTGAAGTGCATCGCATCCGGGATCATCACGAGGCGTGTGCTTTCCGGGGGCAGATGATCGGCCAGCCAGCCGGATTCCAACGTCGCCGGCAGATCGCCGATATCGACGCCCGCACCGAAGACGAGGGCCGGAAGCCTGACGGCGGCGAGGCTTTCCGGCGTGAAGCCGCGCGCGAGCCCGAGGTCCAGCGTGACGAAGGCCTTGACGCGCGGATCGCGCATGTCCCGGCCGATGGCGGGATCGGCCAGCCCGAGTTCACCCGAGAGACCGCAGGTGCGGGGGCTGGGATGGTCTTCGCAATCCCGTGCAAAAAGCGCAGGGTCGAACCGCGCCCCGGCGAGCGCGGCGACCGTCCATCCGCCCAGCGAATGGCCGATGGCGGCGATGCGGTCGGGGTCGATCCGGCCAGCCAACGCAGGGTCCGCCAGAACGGCGTCGATGGTGCGACTGAGATCGCGCGGACGCTTCCAGAGCGTCGCGGCCTGCCTGGGATCGCGGTCGAAAGTGGTCGTGCCGGGATGGTCCGGGGCGGCCACGGCATAGCCTGCCCCGACCAATTCCCTGGCCAGCCAGTTGAGATTGCGCCAACTGCCGCCGTAGCCGTGGGATAAGATGACCAGCTGATGGCGTTCCTGATCCGGTGCCGCATCAGTGACTGCCGGAATGCCGACGAATACCCGGTTCTCGCCCACGGGGCCGGATGGGGCGGTGTCCCGGGTCGGATACCAGAGGCTGGCATTCAGCGGGCGCGTGCTATCGGCACCGATAACGATCCGGCGGAACCCGATCCCGCCTGCCTGCGCGGCGGTAGTCAAAATCAGGAGGGCGCATAAGGTGTAAAAAAATCTGAGCATTGTGGGCCTCGTGAAGGAGTGAACCCACATGTCCAGCACCAGAATGACGAGGGCCGAGACCTTGAACGCGATTTAGGACCGGGAGGAATGCTGCGGAACTGCCGAATTGGCGTGAACCACAGCGGAAGGGCGGATGCGTAACCGCGCGGTGACCGCGATGATGGACTCCCCTCGCTCTCGGTAACAAACTTGTCTACCATTCAACGAGAGGAGAGAGGTCTCATGGCCAATGTCAAGAAAGTGAGCGTCGCGCTCACTCCTGAAATGGCGGCAATGATGCGGGAAGCCCTGTGCGACTGGAAGCACCGGCGAACACAGCGTGCCAAGGCTGTCGAGGAACTGGGGCGGTTGTGGGATGCCGGCATGAACAGCGGTCCGGCCATTGATGGCGAGGCGGCCTTCGCCCGGGTCAGGCAGAAGCTCGATGCCAAGATCGCTGAGCGTGGGGCGGAATGAGCTATCGGTCGTTTCAGCCTTAAGGTCAAATTCTTAAGAGCTGCCGCTAGGGGGGCGGAAGGAGATGTCGGTTACGCTCCGCCACGCCCACCGCTGAGTTTGCTCTCCGGCCTCCCTAAAGCTGCCGGACTGCTAATCGTGCAGCAAGGTCTTCATGTTGAGTGGGGCCTATAGGGCCGCGAGCAGCGTTGCTCCAGCCAGATAGACGATCACGAGCGAGCCGGGTGTCCAGAGCGCTGCCCTCACTTCGTGGTTCTGCGCCGTGTAGTAAGCCACGAAATGCGCCAGGCGCGTCGCAGCGTAGCCGTAGAACAGCACCTGCGCCTGCCAGAGCGGCGGCGCCGTGGTGACGTAAAGCAACCCGGCGACGAAGAAATACGGCGGATTTTCGAGATCGTTCAGCTGAATGCGCCGGATACGCTCGACCCGGTCATTCGGCAAAAGCTGTGACGGGTCTGGGTTCATATTGAACGGCGTCTTCCGGAGGTCCTCCGGATTGAGCATCCCCGCATTTTCCGAGATCAGCCTGGCGACGGTCAGCCACGACATCGCCACACCCTTCAGGAGCATGATCGCTGCCGCGATCGCGTAGGTGGCGAACACCGGGTTCGCGAGATTGAAATGGTCCAATTGATTGGCCTCATGCTCAGCCTGACGATCGCCGTCCGATAGTGATGTCATTTTTTAGACCATTGGTCTAATTTGTCAACCTATGGACAGTTTACTTATAAATCGGTAAGTTTCTAGTTGAATGGACCAGAAGGCACCAATGGTAAAAACCACAACCGATCCGGCCGATGCCCGGCGTGCTCGCAGGCAACGCAGCCGCGAGAGATCGCGCGAGGACATTCTCGCCGCCGCCCGTTCGGTGTTGCTGCGCCACGGCATCGCCGCGGTAACGCTCGAGGCCGTGGCGCGGGAAGCGGGAATGTCAAAGACGGGGCTCTACTATTACTTCGCCTCCAAGGAGGCGCTGGTCTTCGACCTGGTCTGCGGCATCTGGGAAAGCCAGGCACAGCGGGTGCAGGATGCCGTCGCGCCGGTGGCGTCGGGTCCCGAAGCGCTTGCTGCCATCATCCGGACCATAGTCGAGGACTTTGCCCCCCACATGGATGACTTCCGCCTTGCCTATCTGTTTGGTCAGGTCTCAGGGTCGTCCGGGCTGCAGCTTTCTTCCGAGCAGTTCGAGCGTATTCGCCCGATCAACGACATCTTGCTGGGTGACGCGGCCCGCAAGCTTGCTGAAGCCAACCTGCCCGGGCTGGTCGAGCCCCGCCTGTTCGCCTTCCTCGCCTTCGCCTCGGCGCTCGGCCTGCTGACGATGAAGGGGCTGGTGGAGTCACAGGGAGACCCGCTGCTCTACTCCGACGAGCAACTCATTGGAGCGCTGAGCACGATATTCATCGCAGCCGCAAGCAAGCGATGATCAGGCCGAATGGCGTAAGTCAAGAGCCGCAGAACGCCATCGTGTACTCAAGGTCAACTTCCATCGGGAGCCCATCATGACTATGAATGCTATTAATGCGTCCACTGCCACGCCTGAGCCCGCCGCAGCCTTGCGGTTTCTCGGCCTGCCGACCTGGATCAAGGCGGGGCGGGAAGTCACCGGCGGCCAGTTCAGCCTGATCGAGCAAGTCATCCCGCCCGGCTTCGAGTCGCCGTGGCATGTGCATCATTCCGAGGACGAATCCTTCTATGTCATTGAAGGCGCGATGTCGGTGATCGTCGGCGACAGCCGCATTTTACTCCAAACGGGCGATTTCGCTTTTGGTCCGCGCGGCGTTGCACACGGATTTCGCATCGAAGGCGAGGGGCCGGCCAGAATCCTGCTGATGACAACCGGCAGCGATTTCTCCGATTTCATCGCCGAAGCGAGCGTGGCTGATGGCACGCCGCCGGCCGCGCCGGACATGGCAGCGCTGGTGGCGGCCGCCGAAGCGCACAACATCACGATACTCGGTCCGCTGCCGC
>CALMIK010000034.1 GCA_937863995.1 uncultured Chelatococcus sp. | reverse complement strand
TGTTGCATCACGCGCATTACACGGCTTGACGGCGCCGACCGAAGCGTCGAAGCGGTTGCAGACAATCATCGAGACCGCAGGCGGAGTTCTGAAGCCGCTTCATCCCGGTACTCAAGATCCTGAACTACTTGGTTACTTCACGGTTGAAGTAAAGACGGCGGAAGACGCCGCGCGCATTGTCGAAAAACTACAAAACCTGGAAGGCGTCGAAGCGGCATATGTAAAGCCGCTTGACATGCTTCCCTGATTGGCGAACGCGATCGCATCCGGTAACGGTGCGGCGCCAGAGTAGACGCACGTCTCGACAATACTTCTTAAATCCGCGGTCGATCTTGCATATACAAGCTCGCCCGGCACCGTATCCTGTTTAATTCCGTATCCTTTACGTTTCGCGCAATCCTTAAAGTACTGCGTGCCGCCAATGTTGCACTGCCTGGTGTCGCGTCACGTCGCACCGTGAGCGATCCCGCTTGCCCAGCTTCGAGCAAAACTCAAAAAGCCGTTTGCAAGCATCTCCCTGAAATCAAGCGTCTCCCGAGTTCCGGGCATCGGCTTCCCGCGCATCAACGGGTCAACTATGAGGAGAGATTTTCATGGCTCAACAGCCCCGATCGAAGAACACCGCCTCGCGCGCCTCCGCGCCTCCAGGCGACGATAACCTACCCCAGCGGGAATTGATCGTCGTGGCCAAGCCCGACGTCGGATTGCGCGCCGGCGCTGCCGGCATCGCGTCGGTGGCGGGAGCCGACGTCAGCTCGCTGGCTGAAATCCTTGCATCGGAAGGCGCGAACCTGCGCCCGCTTTTCGGCGTCAGCGAGGAACGGCTGCGGGCGCAGGCTGCGGACGCCGCCCCCGACGCACCCGACCTCTCCATCTATTATAGCGTCGATGCGCCCGACGCGCGGCTCGACGAACTGGCGGAGCGGCTTCTGGCCGATGACGCCGTCGAGGCCGCTTACGTGAAGCCCGCCGCCGAGCTTCCCGTCGCGCTTGAAATCGAGCACCCCGAAGAGATCAACGACCAGCTTCCGCTACCTGAAGAACCCCCGGCCACGACACCCGATTTCACCGCGCAGCAGATCTATCTGAACGCCGCGCCCGAGGGCATCGACGCGCGTTACGCGTGGACGCAGGCGGGCGGCAGCGGCAACGGCGTCAGGATCATCGACATCGAGGGCGCCTGGCGCTTCACGCATGAAGACCTGCTGCAGAACCAGGGCGGCGTCGTGGGTGGCACGCAGATCGACGATCTCGGCTGGCGCAATCACGGCACCGCCGTGGTTGGCGTCTTCGGGGCCGACCGAAACACCTTCGGCGTCACCGGCATCGTGCCGGACGCGAACGTGCGCGCGGTCTCGATCGGCGGCATCGGCTCGGCTGCCGCCATCCGCCAGGCCGCCGATCTGCTCGGCCCCGGCGACATCATCCTGATCGAGCTGCACCGGCCCGGCCCGCGCTTCAACTTTCAGAGCCCGCAAGGCCAGCGCGGCTTCATCGCCATTGAATGGTGGCCGGACGATTTCGACGCTATCCGCTACGCGTCGAGCCGCGGCGTGATCGTGGTCGAGGCGGCGGGCAACGGTTCCGAAAATCTCGACGATGCGATCTACAATACGCGTCCGCAGGGCTTCCCGGCCTCGTGGAGCAACCCCTTCAACCGGGCCAACCGGGATTCCGGCGCTATCGTGGTGGGCGCGGGCGCGCCGCCTCCCGGCACCCACGGCCGCAACCACGGCCCGGATCGCTCGCGCCTCGACTTCTCCAACTGGGGTGCGCTCGTCGATGCCCAGGGCTGGGGACGCGAAGTGACCGCCACCGGTTACGGCGATCTGCAGGGCGGCACCTCCGAGGACCTGTGGTACACGGACGTGTTCAGCGGCACGTCGAGCGCCTCGCCGATCGTGGTGGGCGCGATAGCCAGCGTGCAGGGCGCGTTGCGGGCGCGAGGGCGTATTCCGCTGACGCCGAGCCGCGCGCGCGACACCTTGCGCGCCACCGGCTCCGCCCAGCAGGACGCGCCCGGCCGCCCCGCCTCCCAGCGCATCGGCAACCGCCCCAACCTGCGCCAGCTCATTCCCGCCGCCGTGCAGGTGCCGCAGCCGTGGGTCGGCGTGCAGTTCACGGGCGCGGTGCCGGCGAACAGCACGCGGCGCTGGTTCACCTTCAACTGGCCGGCGCACTGGCACGTGCTGTGGACGGTCATCCCGACCAACCCGCGCCCCGGCGCGCCGCAAATCCAGTGGAAGGTGCAAGTCGAGCGCGCCAGCGACAAGTACATCACCTACTGGATCGAAGTCACCAACCTCACGCCCGCATCCGCCGACATCGAAGCCCGCTTCGCCGTTCTCGGCTGGTGAGGTGCAGGCAATCCACGAAACGCAATCCACGAAACACAAGATCATCAGGAGGTTTCCATGGCAGTAGGCGTTCAATTCACCGGATCGATCCCGGCCAATTCGACCAGGCGCTGGTTCACGCACAGCTGGAACCCCACCCGGCACGTGGCATGGAACGTCGTCCCGACCTCGCCGCGCGGCGGCGCGGCGCAGATCGAATGGAATGTCGCCGTCGAGCGGGCTTCGGCCTCCGCCATCACTTACTGGATCTCGATCCGTAACCTGACGGCGGCCCCGGTCGACATCGAGGCCCGCTACGCGATCCTGAACTGAGAGGGGCGAGAGCCATGAGCATCACCATCAATATCGGCTCCGGCGCGGCCCCGGCGTCGGCCACCGTCCACCAGAACGGCAGCACGGCCGATGCGCCGGCAGCCGATCATCCGCTCGATGGCGGCGGCGCGCCGCTGTCCCTTGATGGAGCCGGCGACGGCCAGGCCCGCGCGGGCGCATATTCCCACGCGGCGCTCGCCGCGGACGCCGCAAGTGCCGGCACCCCGCCCGAATGGTTGCTGCAAGCCATCTCGGACGCGGAAAGCGAGACCGGCGCCTCGGCCAGCGACGGCGACGGCGGCAGCGCTTCGGCCTGATACGGCTTCGTCGACGAACCGAACCGCGCCGGACACCCCGGCGCGGTTCTTTTTCGGGGCGAGCTCTTCACGCCGAAGGGCGGGAAAACACGTAGGCGACGCCAAAGAGCATCAGCGCGGCGACGACGGTCGCGGCCAGCGGCCCGGGCTTACTGCCGATCCAGAACATCAGGAAGCCGACGCTGCACCCGGCCAGCGACATCAGCTTCGCCCGCATCGGGATGGCGCCCCGCTCCCGCCACTGGCGCAGCAGCGGGCCGAAGCGAGGGTGGTTCAGCAGCCAGCCCTCCAGCCTGTCGGACGAGCGCGCAAAGCACGCCGCCGCCAGAATCAGGAATGGCGTCGTCGGCAGCACCGGCAGGAACGCGCCGATGAAGCCGAGCGCGACGAACAGGAAACCTCCTGCAAGATAGAGACGGCGCATCGCTGGCGCTCTCCTCACGTGCGCTCCTGCCCGGACCGAGGGCAAGCGGCGCGAAACGGCGGCCCCCTTTAAAACATTTCGACGTTTCGTTGGAACGCAAAAATGCTTTAAACTTCTGATTTAGAGTACTTTTTACGCAAATCGGTATCCATTTTGCTTGAACACGTCTTAGCGCACAGGCGTAGTGGCGGTTGGCGGATCGCCGCGAAGATGATCGGCGAGAACGAGGGCATGGCTGTGGGCGGTGTCGTGGGCAGCATAGACCAACGTCAGCCGGCCACTGGCGAGGAAGGCGCGCAGCTGCTCCACCGCCGGTTCGTTCGCGGCGAGTTGCGCGCGGTAGCGGCGGGAAAACTCCTCCCACCGGGCCGGATCGTGGCCATACCATCGCCGAAGCTCGGTATCGGGCGCGACGTCCTTCAGCCAGAGCGTCAGGTGCGCGTCTTCCTTGCGGACGCCGCGCGGCCACAGCCTGTCGACGAGCACGCGCGCGCCGTCGTCCGCCGCCGGCGGATCGTAGACGCGCTTCAGCCTGATATCGGCGAAAGACCGGGACATGCCGCCTCCCGTGCTCCCTATTCGCCCGCCGGGGCGCGTTGTTTCACGCCCAAGTCAGGTCGGTGTCACGGGTCGGTGTCACAGGCCGAGTTCGGTCAGCGAAGCGTCGAGCCGCTCGCGCGCCTTCTTCGGCAGCTTGGCCGCCTTCACCGCATCGAGGTTGGCGGGCGCTTCCGCACCCACGACGACGAGCGCCACCATGCCCATCGGCATATGCGGCAGGCACTTGATGACATAGGCGCCGGGCACGGCGAAGGTGGTCGAGATCTGCTCGTTGACCTTGCCCTTGAACGTCTGCGCCCCCTCGGGCACAAGTTCCTTAACGGTTTCGGCGTTGTGGGTCTTGTCGGTCGGCACGAAGGTCACGGTGTCGCCGGGCGCGATGCGGAGCGCCTGCGGCTGGAACACCATCAGCCCGGCGTCGCCCTTGTTGAGCATCTCGATCTTGAATTCCTCGGCCATCGCCGGCGCAACCAGCAGCATCAGCGCCGCCGTGGCGCAGAGCGTGTTTCTCATCGTCCTGAACATTGATTTTCTCATCCCGATGGCAACCATGAGGCGAGAAAAGCGGTACGTATCGCCTTCCTGTAACATCCCCATGCAATCTTGCGCCGTAGCCCCTCGAACGGCTGCAATTACATCCACCTTACTTGAATCCCGGCGAAAAGCGCAGTGCGACGAAGTGATCCGCCTGTATCGCGCGCCGGCATCGGGGCGCACAGAACGCGGGCGCTAATCCGCTTATCGCGCCGCGTCGTCGGCGCTTTCCTCACTTGAAGCAGGCTGCGCCGCAGTCGTCTTTGCCGCTGGCGCGAAGCGCACTTCCTGAGCCTTGTGGAAGAACTGGCTGGCGACCAGCCAACCTTTAATCAGCCGCAACGGCGGCAGGCAGAACAGCAGCATCACCGGCAGCGTCGTCAACAGATGCACCCACACCGGCGGATCGTAGGCCATCTGCAGCCACACGGCGAAACCCATGCACGGCACGCCGCCGAGCAGCATGATGAAGAACGCCGGCCCGTCCGCCGTGTCGGCGAAGGAGTAGTCCAGTCCGCAAACCTCGCAATTGGGGCGCAGCGACAGGAACCCGCGGAACAGATGGCCCTGCCCGCACTGCGGACACCGCCCGCGCAGACCCGTCTCGGAGGGCGGCAACGGCGGCCAGTCGTGCTTCGGCAACGCGCGGCCGGGCCCGGACTTGGCTTCTGTGGCGGCTGACATGGGCGAGAACTCCTTACGGGACGAACAGCCCCCTTAAATTCAATTCGCAGTCAATTAGCATACATTGCCGCGACTGTCATGCATTGTAGGCTTCTTGCATGCCGCAACATCGAAAAGCAGGCTATACCACGATGGCGGTCGCCGCCGGGGCGGATTCCAGAAGCGCCTTCACCGCCTCCAGGCTGCGGGTCAGGTCGTCGCGCGAGGCGGGAACGCCGAGGCCGAGACGCACGGCTTCCGGCGCGGACTCGACCGCGAACGCATCCGCCGTCACCACGCCGATGCCTATTGAGCGCAACTGCGATGCGAAATCGCCGCGCGTCCACGGGCGCGGCAGGCGCAGCCAGATATGGAAGGCCCCGGCATCCGACGACAGGCAATCGTGAGGCAGGATACGACGCGCCAGTTGCTGGCGCGCGTGCGTTTCGCGGCGGATGCCTTCCAGCGCAGCCTGCGCCGTGCCGTCCTCGATCCAGAGGGTTGCGAGGGCGGCCGTCAGGGGCGAGGCCATCGAGGCTGTCGCCCGTATCGAGAGCGAAAGGCGGCGCGCCGCCTCCACGCCGGGGCTGACGAGATAGGCGATGCGCAGCGCGGGAGACAGCGATTTGGCCAAGCCGGCAATGTGGTAGACGATGCCGGGATCGAGCGCCGCCAGCGGCGCTACCGGGTCGGCGGGCAGCGCGCCGTAGGCGTCGTCCTCGATCACCGGCACCGCATGGCGGCGCGCCACGTCGAGCACGGCGCGGCGGCGGGCGGGGGAAAGGGTCGCGGCGGTCGGGTTGTGCAGCGTCGGATTGCAGTAAAGCGCCTTTGGCCGCAATGCCTTGCAGGCCGCCTCGAACGCGTCCGGCAACAACCCCTCGCCGTCGGCAGCGATGCCTGCCACCTGCAGGCGCAGGTGCGCGGCAGCCGACAGAAAGCCCGGATAGGTCAGGGTCTGTGTGCACACCACGTCGCCGGGCGCGGCGAGGGCGCCGAGGACCGCCAGTAGCGCTCCCTGCGCGCCCGGACAGACCAGCACCCGGCCCGCCGGCACGGCCCCCAGCCGGGATGCGAGCCAATGCGCGCCCGCCGCCCGGTCGCGTTCCGTGCCGCCGGGGATCTGATATTGAAACAGAATTTCCGGTCCGGCTGCCTCCCGCAAGGCGGCCGTTCCCTCCCACATGCGCGCACTGAGCGCGGAATCCTGCGGGTGCGGCGGCAGGTTCATGCTCATGTCGACGATGCCGGGGACAGGCGCGTGGCCGTTCCCGTCACGCGAAACGGCAGGTTGGCGGCGAATATAAGTGCCCTGCCCCACGCGTCCCTCGACGAGGCCGCGCTTGCCCGCCTCCGCATACGCGCGGCTGACGGTGGTGAAATCGATGCCCAGCGCCTGCGCCAGCGCCCGCTGGGGCGGCAGCCGCTGGCCGGCATGAAGCCGCCCCGACCTGATGTCGGATGCCAATGCCTCGGCGATCGCAAGATAAAGCGGCCCGTCCGCCTTGCTGACGGCGGGAACCCAGATCGTTGCTTGTGTCATCGCGCCCCCGCAGGCATGCGTGCCGTGCCATCAAAATACATATATCGGTATATTATATGTATGGATGGGGCGCAATATCCGAAAAAGCGACGTTCACGCGGCGTATCCCGGTTGTGCCCGGGCGCGACGGTTACCGGTGCGCCTGTCCCGCGCCGGGCGTCGGCATGGCGCGCACGCGTATCCAGTCCACCAGTAGCGAGGCGGGAAACGCCGTCCCGGCATCCGGCGCGCCAGGCCAGGTGCCGCCTACCGCCAGATTGACGAGCAGAAACATCGGCTTGCGGATATCCTGCGGCGTCGGAATTTCAAAAACCGTCTCGCCATCCAGCGTCCAGACGATGCGTTCCGGCGTCCAGACGACACCGTAGACGCGAAAATCCGCCGACAGATCGCTGACGGCAACCTCCTTGCCCGCCTGACGCGAGCGTCCCGGCGCTGGCCGGTCCGGCATGCTGTGGGCGGTGAGGTGCAGCGCGCCGGTGTCGTGGCCGAGCACCTCGAACACGTCGATCTCCGGCGGCCAGGTGCCATCCGCCGGCAGCAGCCAGAACGCGGGCCACAGGCCCTTGCCCTTCGGCACACGGGCGCGGATCTCCACCGCTCCATACAGGAAAGAGAAACTGCGCGCCGTCGACAGCAGCCCCGAGGCATAGCCGAACCCGCCCGTCCCGGCCCGCAGCGGCCTGGGAACCTTCGCGGCGCGGATGGCGAGAATGCCATCGGTCACCTCGAACGGCGTCAAGGCCTGCACGGCTGGCGCGTCGCCGCCGGATCGCGGATCGACGTAATATTGCAGCTCCTTGTTGGTGGTGTTGTTGCGCCCGCCCCAAGGGTATTGCGGCTCCCAGACGCCGGAATTGCCCACGCGCAGATCGAGCGCATCGAACGTGTCCTCGAACACGACAGGCCAGTTGTCCGTGATGACGGGCTGCGCCCGCCCGGCCGACATCGACATTGGCATCAGCAGCGCCGGCACGGAAAGGGCGGCCATGGCCAGCATGTGGAAGCCGGCTATGCGCCGCACGGCCGCGCGGGTCAGCATGCCGAGGCGGCGCATGCGCAACATCACGGCGATCAGCAGCGCCAGCGCCGCGACGGCATATCCCCACGCCTGCCCGCCGATATGGCCCAGGAGATTGCCCGCGACCATGGCCAACGCCAGCACGGCGAAGCCGGGAACGAAGATGATCGCCGCCTCGCGCACGGGCGCGCGCGACTGCATGATGACCATGGGCATGATCCACGCCAGAACGCCCAGCGGCACGCTCGACACCGCGAGTGTGACGGTCGCCCCGACCGCGCCGCCATATCCGGGAAAGGCGAGCGGGATCAGCGGCGGCGCCATCAGCCACGCGGCGACGGCAACGGCGATCATGGCCAGGGCAACGGCGAGCATTTCCCGTTCCATGAGCCTGGAAGCGTCCTCGCTGGATGCTGCGCGCATGCGTGTCATGAGTTTCGGATAACGCACCTGCGAGAACGCGCCCAGAAGCGACATGCCGATGGTCGCGAGCGATGCCCCGAATGAAAACAGGCCGAGTTCGTAAGGCGTGGATAACACGGATGAAATCCACCTGTTCGCCGTGAGGTAGACCTGCCACGCGGCGTGAAGGGCAAACAGCGGCAGCGCGGCGCGGATGAGTGGCAGCAGCGGTATCGCCGCCGCCCCGCGTTCACGCGGCTTCGGGCGCGCGAGGAACAGCGCGCAGGCGCCATACCAGATGGCGAGCGCCGCGAAGCAGCCCGTGACCCCGCTCACCAACAGCCCCAACAGGCGGGGCGCCGTCATGCCCGCCTGCAGCAGCAGGGCGGAGAACGTCAGGTCCCATATGCGCGACGCGGCGCGAAACAGCGTCACCGGCCCGTTGGAGATCATGCCCGCCACGCCGCCGCCGGCCGCGAGCAGGCTGTCGACGGGAGACAGCGCACTGTGGAACGCCGCCATGAGCATCGTGACCGGCAGAAGCAGCACCATGATTGCCGCGCCGGCCAGCCAGCGCGCCTGCATGATGGCGGCGGCGATCGCGGGCGCGCCGTCCGGCCGGCCGGCGATTTCGCGGTCCGCTAGTTGCGACAGGCCGAGATCGGCGCTGCCGGCATAGCCGAAAAGGCTCGTCAGCAGCGTGAAGGCACCAAAGGCGGCGGGATCGAGCAGGCGCGGCGCGATGATGGTCGTGCCCGCGCCGAGCGCCGTCAGGAATATCGCGCCGAAGGCATAGGCCGTGGGCCGGCTGAGCCAGGCGAGCGCCGGAAGCCGGCGCAGCGCGCGATAGGCGCGTGGCGTGCGCACCGCGTCGGCGGCTGTGCCGGCGTCGGGCTCCGGCTCCGCCCCCGGCTGCGCAGCTGAAACGGTGGAGTGTGTCATAGCGAAAACTCTCCCGGCTGCGGGAAGCGGGTCGCCGCCTCGGTGGCCGTTCGGCGAGCGGAATCCGCGAACGCCTCGAAAGCGGGCGAGGAACGCATGATCCCCTCGCGCACCAGATCGTCGGGCGTCCGATACCGCCTGCTGCCCGCATAGGCGAAGCTCACGTCGGCGTGTCGGGCGAGCAGCGCGGCGTAGCGCGCGTATTCCGTGCCGCCGCCCCAGTGCTCGCCGCGTTTTGCCTCGACGGCGGCCTTTTCGGCGAAGGTCGAGAGCAGCTTGAAATGCAGCAGCGCGCCCGTCACCGGCGACAGCGCCAGCGGCGTCGTGCGGTGGTTCGATACCCAGTGGCGGCCGGATGCGCCGCGCACGAGCGGAATCTTGGTGATGTCCGGCGGGCAAAGCCCGAGACGGCTTCGCGTCAGCCCGAGCGGAGCGCCGAAGCGGCTGTGACGCAGCTTGCGCAACGCGCGCGCCACGACCATGCCGGCGGCGCCGATATCGTTGAACTCGGGATAGAAGACGCGCTGGCGCGGCCCGCCGAGCGCCTCCACGTTGCAGAAATGGCGCGCGAACGGCAGGCCGGGCTTGTGCCGCACCGTGTAGTGCGCGTCATGAAGCGGGCACACGTCCAGCAGCCGTGCGCCCGGCCGGTGCACCGCCTCGTCGAGGGGGCCGGGGCCGTACATGTCCACCATGATGGCGAAGACGCCCTGCGCGCCGGTTTCGGCGAGGAAGCGGCAGAACGCGGGCAGCGCGAGCGTGTCCGCATGCGGATAGACGAACAGCTCGTCGGCATCGATGAACAGCCGCCAGCGGTCTTGCCCGTAAACGGCGGCGAGTTCGTTGATCCAGTCCATGCCCCACCGCACCGCGCCGAACGACGCCGTGGTGTGGTGGACGACGCAATCGGGCTGTTCGAGCAGGTAATCCGGCGTGCCGTCATCGGAATCGTTGTCGGTGACGAAAAAGCGCTCCACGCCGAGACGCCGGTGATGATCGAGGATCTCCGGCAGCCGGTCGATCTCGTTGCGTACCACCAGATAGGCATCGACGCCGTCCGGGGAAAGCGCCGGCCAGCGCCGCGCATCGAGCCGCCTGAGCTGCGACGTCATGCCGGTGGTCCTCCCGTTGCTTCGCGTCGCACGGCCATGTCGGGCGTGGACGAGGCGAGTGCTCCCGACGCCAGGAAAATGAAGAACACGAGCGTCAGCAGCGTCGGCGTGGCGAAAATTCCCACCTCGGCGAACCCGGCGATCAGCACCACCAGCACGAACTGGTCGCGCATCGGGTCCGGCGCGGCGACCATGCGCGCGATCAGCAGCACCAGCACGGCGAAGGCCGGCAGCGATCCGATAAGGCCCAGCGACACCGCGGATTGCAGATGCATGTTGTGGGCGTTGACGGGATCGCCGACGAACCCGCGCCCCGCGTTGGCGACGAAAAGCGCCTCGGTGCCGTTGTAACCCCAGCCGAACACGGGCCGCGCGGCGATCAGTTCCTCCGCGATGTCCCACAGGTCGGTGCGGCCTGTCAGCGTCGCCAGTTCCGACAGTGAGCCTGAGCGGCTGAACACCGCCAGCAATTCCGGCGGCACCGGCTCGTGGCCGAGGGCCATGGCCAGCATGCCGGCCGCGACGAGCATGGCCGCGCCGCACAGCCCCGGCAGGAGCAGCCCCCGCAGCCGCGCCGCCACGATGCCCCACGCCAACAGCACGGCGAGCAGGTAGGTGCGGCTTTCGGAGGCAAGCAAAATCCCGAGCCCGAGCAGCAGGCCGGCGAGAAAGACCGGCCGCCCGATGAGCCGTTCGCGGCGCAGAATGACGGTGAGCGTCATGAGTACCGCCATCTGCTCGCCGAGCACGTTGGGATGGCCGGAAAGCCCCTGAAGGCGCGGGCCTTCCGCGGCGTCCATCATCGCCAGCGCCGGAAACAACACCGGCGACGCCAGCGTCAGCAACGCGTAAAGCAGGAGCGTGACCATCAGCAGCCGCAGCAGCGCCACCTCGCCCAGCACGGCGACCGCGAGGCAGGCAAGCAGCAGGTAGCTCACCATGCCCAAAGCCGAAGCCCCCGTGTAGGCCGGCGTCGGCGACCACAGCGTCGACACCATGGCGGTGAGCGCGTAAAGCGCCATCAACGCCACGAGCGGATCGCGCAGGAAGAACAGGATGCGGCGACCGTTCAGGAACGCAATCACCGGCAGCAGCAGCCACACGAGCAGCTTGAGGCCGTTCTGGAGGTCGAGCCCGGTCTCGCCCGCTTCGCGCGTTCTGAAGGAAAGGCTCAGCCCGAAAGCCACGACGACGACGAGCATCGCGATCGCCCGTGGCCGGCCCAGCGCCGCCGCGCCGAAAATGACGGCGGCGGGCGCGGCGACAATGAGCGCTGCCGGAGCCAGGAACACCGCCGGCTGCGATGGGCCGGCGAACACCACGGCGAGCAGCCAGAGGGCCGCCAATAGCGCGACGAAGGCAACGGCGAGGAAGGTCTGCCCGTCGATCGCCGGCTGGTCCACGGGGTGCCGCGCCGCCGATGGGCGGTAGGGGCCAGCGCCGTCCGCCAACGCAATCGTGCGGTCCCGCCCTGCATCTGGCCGCGGCTGCATCAGAAGCGCCAGCAGGAAGCCCTTCATCCCGACACCAGACGCGAGACATCGCGCAGCAAGGGCCTGAGGTTGAGTGCCGCGCCCGCAAGCACGCCCAGCACGAGCGCGCCGATGGCAAACAGCACCGGTGACGGAAACACCGGGCGGTCGGGAACGGCGGCGGGCGAGATGACCTCGACATCGGGGAGCAATCCCTCGGTCGTCGCCACCACCTGCAGCCGCGTCAGCGCGTCGAGGAAGGCCGCTTCTGCGTTCGCCGCTTCCTGCACCATGGAATCGAGCTGGTACTGGGCCTTGTTCAACTGCACCAGCCGTTGGCGGATGGCGCCCAGTTCGTTCTCGATCAAGCTCTGCCGCCGGGTCCAGGTGGCGGCCTCGGCCTGGGCGGACTTGAGAACGCGGACGCGGGCAGCGTCGATCTGCTCCTCGATAGCCTTGATTTCGGTGGGGAAGACGGTGGGCCGCGCGAATGCCGCCGACAGGCTCTGGTTGAGCTGCTGGATGGTGGGCGACGACAGCACCTCGGGTGCGCTGTCGAGGCTGCCCTCATCCTGCATGCGTGTCAGCGTCTGCGCGCGCGTGCTCGCCTCGATGCTGCGCGCCCGCGCGATGGCCGCCTCGCTGCTGAGCGTCGCGAGCTGCGCCTCCAGCGAGGTGCGCGCGCCCTGATCGATGAGCCCGGTCTCGATGCGGAAGTCGAGCACTCTCTTGCGCGCCGCCTCCACCCGTTCGCGCAGAACCCTTTCGCGCTCGGCGAGGAACGCGCCGCCGTTCTGCAGCGCGGTGCGCTTGCGCGCCACCTGCATTTCCTGCAGCACGCTGACGATGGTGCGCGCCACCGATGCCGCCTTCGCGGGGGCCTCGGAGCGGAAGCCGACCTGAAACGTGTACGAGCGCCGGTCGCGGTTGAATACGAAGTGCTCGTGAACCGCGCGCCGCAGCTCTGCTTCCGTGTGCGTTCCGTGCCTGCCGGCGAATTCGGGATCGGCGTCGAGGCGGTGCTGGGCGATGACCCGGTCGATCAGTTCGTCGGAAGACAGGATGTCGAGTTCCGACAGCAGCGAGCTTTCGTCGAGGGGCTGGCGCGCGGCCATTCCCGGCTCTCCCTGGCCGGCGATGCCGGTGGGCCGGAAGATGAGCGTCTCGGCAGAGGCATAGAGGCGCGGCAGGCTGGGCCATACCGCCGCCGCCAGCGCCACCATGGCCACGAAGCCGAGCAGGAAACGCCAGAGCGAATATCGCGGCGTGGAGTGCCAGCGCGCCGCATGGGGCAGCGCCAGCGCGGCGTCGTCGGGATAATGATCGGGGTAATTGTATTTTACAGGTTGGTCCATCGCTGTCTCCCGCCCCGCCTGCGTTGGCGCCCATCGTGTCACCGACGCGCGGCGCGCTGTCCGTCGCCTGCGGCCATACCGCTGGAAAGAATGCCGCCGGAAAGAATGTCGCTGAAGTAGCCCGCCACCGTGTCGGCTCCCTCGTTGAGGTGATAGCCGGGCAGCCTGTGGTGCGTGAAATCCCGGCACACCGACTGCCACGCCACGCCATCGTAAAGCGCGCTGGGGCGCCCGCCCGCGTCCTTGCCCGTCGACAGGGCGACGACGGGGAAATCGGCCATCGCCGGCACGTGCGTGGCGCTTGCCCGGTAGTAGGCGCGCAGCACCCGCGCGTGGCTCTCGCGCATGCCGCGCTCTCCCGCCGCTTCCTCGGCGCTCTCTGTTGCGGGCGTGCGTTTCGTCGCGATTTTCTCGCGCAGCGTCCGGTAGAGCTCGGGCGGCGAGGTGCCCAGCGCCCGCCCCAGCGACCACACGCCCCACATCGCCGCGCCGACGAACACCGCGCCCTTGCCCTCGAGCCCGGCGACGCGCGCCAGCATGCCGTGCACGCGGCGATAGGCCGGGCGCACGTTGAGCGATGGCGGCTCGAACAGAACGACCACCTCGACATCGCGCCCCGCCGCCCGCAGCGCGCGCGCGACCTCGTAGGCCACGAGCGCGCCGTTGCAATAGCCGCCGACGCGCAACGCGCCCTCGGGGCGCGCCGCCAGCACCTCCCCGACCTGGATCGCGGCCATCGCCTCGATGGTGGCCGGCGGTGCATCGCCGTGCAGGCCGAGCGGCGAGATGGCCACGATCGGCTGGCGCGACAGGTTGGCGATGCGCCGTACGTAAGCGCCGCCCGCGTCGAAATCGCCGTGGAAGAAGAACAGCGGATTGTCGCCTTCACTGCGGTTGTAGGCAGCGGTCGCGTCGCTTCCCTCCAGCATGGCGTGGCGCCAAAAGCGCAGCTTCTCGAGCCGGCGGCCCAGCGCCCGTGCCCTCTCCCGGTCGGAGGCGGGCGGGGCCGCGGTTTCACGATACTGGCTCATGCCTGCACTCTCCTGCGGATGGCCCGGGCGTGGCCCGGAAGCCGGTCATACCTCGGCGACGTCCTCGATCAGCAGCGGCCCGAAATGAAGCGCCCGCGTCGCCTTGCGCTTGGCGGCGATGTCCTTCCACACGTGGGCGAGCTGGTCGTCCGTCAGGCCTGCCGCCCGCGCGACGGCGGCGGCGGGAATGCCGTGGTTCAGCCCGTAGAGGCAGCGGTCCATGCGGGCATATGGCAGGGCGAAGTAGAACTCCTCCTGCGTCTGCGCCAGCGACCACGTGTCGGTTGTCGGCGCGCGGGCGCGGATTTCCGCCGGCAGGCCGAGATGCCCCGCCAGCGCGTAGACCTGCGTCTTGTAGAGATGGGCGATCGGCTTCACGTCTGCCGCGCCGTCGCCGTTGCGCACGAAAAATCCCTGATCGTATTCGAGCCGGTTGGGCGTGCCGAGCACGGCGTAGCCGAGGCGGTCGGCGTGGTAGTATTCGAGCTGCTTGCGGGTGCGCTGCTTCATGTTGGTGGCGGCCACGACGGCCTGATAGACGTCCGCCGGCATGCGCAGCCGGCGCTGCTCGCCATCGGGGTCCTGCACCACCAGCCACGAGATGGCGTAGCCGTCCGACAGCGCATCGGAGATGGCGATCTTGCAGGCCCAGCCGGGTCCGTACTCCGGCTCGATCCGGCGGATCGCCGCGTCGCGCCGCTCGTAGCAGCCAAGGGCCGCGAGCGCCGGCCCGATGTCCTCGACGGCGCTGTCGATGCCGAGCGCCCCCGCCAGCATTCGTCCGAGGCGCAGGCTCTCGGGGTCGGAATCACTTTCGGGCATCATCACCCCGAAAACACGCCCGGCTCCGAGCGTGCGCACGGCGAGCGCGGCGCATACGCTGGAATCGATGCCGCCCGACAGCCCCACCACGAGGCCGCGCTTGCGCAGCGTGTGCCGCACCTGCTCCTTCAGCGTGTCGGCGATGCGCGCCGCTTCCCGCTCCAGGTCGATGGCGAGGGAGATGTCATGAAGATCGTCCATGGCCTGCCGCCCCGCCTACGCCGCGCGGATGCCGAGGGCGTCGCCGCCCGGCGCTCTGGCGAGCACATAGCCGCGCACGCGGGCGATGGTGTCGAAATGCGCCGGCACGATCTCGGCGTCGGGCACGGCGAAGCCGAACGTGTCCTCGATGAAAGCGACCAGTTCGAGGATGCCGGTCGAGTCGACGATATCGTTCTCGATGAGCGAGGCGTCGTCCGCCGGCGCCGCCTGCGCGTCTCCGAACAGGAAGTTCTCCACGATGAAGGAACGGATGCCGTCGCCGACGGTCTTTTCGTCGAGTGGCTGATGGGCGGCGATGTGAGTCATGAAACGTCTCCGTCAAGCGAGCGAGGATAGGGGCGCGCCCGGATGCGCTTTTCCGCGCGCGGCGCTGCCGGTGAAGGCGTCGAGCCAGAGCTGCGTCGACAGGATGCCGACGAAGGCGGTGTTGTCGCGAAACCCGCTGACGCCCGCCACGCCGCATTTGGCCGTGAGGCGCTCCACGGCGGCCGGGTTGAACAGGCCGGAGGCGCGGACGGCGGAAGGCGACAACGCGCGCGCGACGTAGTCCGGCGTGCCCTGCCCGGCGAAACTGGCGCTGTCGGGCGCGCGGTAGGGCTGCTTGGGGCGGGTGGCGATGTCGGCGGGAAGCAGGCCGCGCGCGGCGCGGCGCAGCAGGTTCTTTTCCAGCAGCCCCTTCAGTTGCAGGCCAGGCGGAACGCGCGCCGCGAACGCCATCACGCGGTGATCGAGAAACGGAAAGCGCCCTTCCACGCCGTGGGCCATGGCCATGCGGTCGCCCTGGCTCGACAGGATATAGCCCGGGAGCAGGAAGGTCATTTCGATGTATTGCGCCTGATGCAGCGGATGCCAGCGCGCGAACGCCTTCGGCAGGCAGGCCGCCATTTCCTCGGAGGCATCGTAGCCCGCGAGCGCTTCCCTGAGCGCGGGCGAGAAAAACAGCTTCGCGGCTGAAGTCGCGCGCATGCGCGGGCGGTGCGAATACAGGCTGTCGTCCGCCTCCGCGCCGTCGACGCTGAAGAAGGCGGCGAGCGATTCCGGCTGCTGGGCGCGGATTCCCGGCAAATACGGATACAGCCGCCGGAACAGCGCCTGGCGCATGGCCGATGCGGGCTGGCGCGCGCAGAACCGGCGCACGGCCGCTTCCTTGAAGATGTCGTAGCCGGCGAAAACCTCGTCGGCCCCCTCGCCGGTCAGCACCACCTTGCAGCCGTTGCCGCGCACATGCGCGGCCAGCATGTGCAGCGGCGCCGGAGCCGTGCGCACCACGGGCGCTTCCGTATGCCGCACGACATCGGGAAACACGCGCGCGATGTCGGCGTTGGCGCACGTAACCGCGTGATGCTCGGTGCCCAGCGCCTCCGTCATGACGGCCTGCTGGGCGCTCTCGTCATGCTCCGGGCTGTCGAAGGTGACGGAGAAGGTCTGGAGCCGCCGGCCAACATGCCGGACCGCGAGCGCGCTTACCAGCGAGGAATCGAGCCCGCCCGATAGATAGGCGCCCACGGGCACGTCGGCGCGCAGCCGGATGCGCGTTGCGTCGTCTAGAAGCTCCAGCGCCTGTTGCGCCAGCGTATCCTCGTCCTGGCGGTGGTCCACGTCTCCCCGGTCCGGAAACGCCGGATGCCAGTAGGGCACGACCCGCCGGCCGTCGCTGTCGGCCAGCAGGATGTGACCCGGCGGCAACTCGAAAATGCTCTTGAAGGACGTGCGCGGGGCGATCGGGGCCCACAGCGTGAAAATCTGGTCGAGGGCGATGGGGTCCAGCTCCGCCACGACGCCCGGAATTTGCAGCAGCGCCTTGATTTCGGAAGCGAAATAGAACCCCTCGCGCCGGATGGTGTGATAAAGCGGCCTCACGCCCGCCCTGTCCCGCGCCAGCATCAGGCGCTGGCGGCGCGCGTCCCACAGCGCGAAGGCGAAATCGCCGTTGAAGTGCTGCACGCAGTCCGGCCCCATCAAGGCATAGAGATGCAGGATGACTTCGGTATCGCTGCGGGTCCTGACGTTGCAACCGGCCGCGACCAGCTGTTCGCGTAGCTCGACATGGTTGAATATCTCGCCGTTGAAGCTGACGGTCAGCCCCGCCTCGGGCAGCGTCATTGGCTGGCTGCCGGCGGCGATGTCGACGATGGACAACCGCGCATGGCCCAAGCCCGCCCGGCCATCGACGAAGACGCCCTGCGCATCCGGACCCCGGTGCGCGATGGCCGACACCATGCGCGTGAGCAACGCCTGTCCGGCATGATCGCGCGCGGAGCCGGACTCTATCGGTTCATTGAGCAAAAATCCGGCGACGCCGCACATAGCACCCCCCGCGCCCGGTCACGATCGTCCATCGATCAAATGAAATTTTCGGGATTCATCACCATTGCAGGTACATTCGGACAAACGACTGTTTCAGTGAAAACCGTTCATGAAAAATCGTGTCTCAATACAAAGGATCGATCAATCGTCACTGGGGATTAATACCGTCGACCCCCTAACTTCATCTTGTCTTTAATATTGAAAAGCCATGCTTGCCTGTCCGCTTCACGCCGGGGTGGAGCCGATCCACCGCAACGCCGCGACCCTCGGTGCGCCGTCGCCGTCGCGCGCGAAGACGGGCGGCTCGTAGCCGCGCAGACGGGCGGCGAGCGCCGACACCTGCCGTTCCTGTCCATGTCCGAACTCGAACAGCAGCCAGCCGCCGGGCGCCAGATAAGCGGGCGCCTCGCGGATGAGCCGCTGGTGGATCGCAAGGCCATAGGGACCGCCGTCGAAGGCCTCGCGCGGCTCGCCTTGCAGCAGGTGCGCCTTCTCGCCTTCCAGCCTGCCGGTGGAAATGTAGGGCGGGTTCGCCACGATGAGATCGACCCGGCCCTCGAGGCCATCGGCCGCGAACGCCGCGAAAAGATCGCCGCAGGCAACTCTCACGCGGTCGTCGAGGTGATGGCGGCGGACGTTGCGCCGGGTCACGGCGGCGGCGGCCTCCAGCAGATCGCCGGCCCAAATCCTGATGTCCGGATTGCGTTTTGCCAGCGCCAGCGCAACCGCGCCGCAGCCGCAGCACATGTCGAGCACGGTTGCGATTTGCGGCTGCGCCTCCATCCGGACGAGCGCTTCCGTCACCAGCAGCTCGGTTTCCAGCCGGGGTGTCACCACGCCCTGCCCCACTTCGAGCGCGACATCCATGAATACGGCGTCGACATCCGTCAGTGGCTGCTCCGGCGGCGGGGCCTTCCGATCTCGCCACGGGGTTCCTGTCGCCGCCCGCGCTTCGGGGTTGGCGCTTTCCCCCGTCGGTTCCAACTGCGTGCTGGCCATGATGCCTTCCTCCGCTTCAGAACTGCGTAAAGAATTGCGTCATCCGTGAAAATCATCTTCGCGGGCTAGTCCCGGTTGGTGATTGCGTCTCACATTTCTGTTGCACACGATGCAGACGGATTTGAACGCGCCGCCATCGGCGGTCCGAAGGAGAACGCGATGCGCATCGAGAGCTTCCTGCGGGCGAGCGCCCGGGCGGATGGCGAGAAGCCGGCGCTGATAACGCGCGACAACACCCTCACCTACGCCATGCTCGATGCGCTCTCGGATAATCTCGCGGGCGCGTTGGCGAAAGGCGGCGTGGAGCGCGGCGATCGGGTGATCGTCTTCATGGACAATTGCTGGCAGGCGGCGGTGGCGATCTTCGCCGTCCTGAAAGCGGGAGCCGTGTTCAGCCCCATCAATCCGTCGACGAAGGCGGACAAGCTCGCCTATGTGCTGAACAACTGCCGCGCGCGCGCCGTCGTCACCCAGGCGAAGCTCATGCCGGCGGCGGCCCAGGCAATATCGGAGTGTCGAAGCGTATGCCTGGCCATCGTCGCCGGTGACGCGGCGGCCGGCGCGCAACCGCCGGCCGCCGCCACCGACATCCCGACGCTCGATTTCGATGCCGCTGCTGGCGCATCCGCCGCGCCGCCGTCTCATAAAGGTATCGACTGCGATCTGGCCATGCTGATCTACACGTCCGGGTCCACCGGCCGCCCGAAGGGTGTCATGATGACCCACCGGAACGTGGAAGCGGCGGCGACCTCCATCATTACCTATCTCGAGGGCGCGAACACCGACGTGATTCTCAACGTGCTGCCGATCGCGTTCGACTACGGGCTCTACCAGCTCATCATGGCGATCAAGCTCGGCGCGACGCTGGTGCTGGAAAAATCCTTCGCCTTCCCGCAGGACATTTTTGAAACCATGCGCCGCCACCGCGTCACCGGCCTGCCGCTGGTGCCGACCATGGCGGCGCTGATCGTGCGCTCAACGGCGCTGTCGCCGGAGATGTTCCCCCACCTGCGCTATGTCACCAACACCGCCGCCGCGCTGCCGCCCGCGCACATAGCGCGGCTGCGGGAGCTGTTCCCGCACGCGCGGCTCTATTCGATGTACGGGCTGACCGAGTGCAAGCGCTGCACCTATCTGCCGCCCGAGGAACTCGACACGCGGCCGGGCTCGGTCGGCATCGCCATTCCCGGCACGGAGGCCTTCGTGCTCGACGAGACGGGACGGCAGGTTCCTCCGGGGGTGGTGGGCGAGCTCGTCATTCGCGGCCCGCATGTCATGCAGGGCTACTGGGAGGACGACGAAGCCACCCGGCGCGCCCTGCGGCCGGGGCCGAACGCCTGGGAGAAGGTGCTCTATACCGGCGACCTGTTCAAGACCGACCGGGAGGGCTTCCTTTATTTCGTCGCCCGGCGGGACGACATCATCAAGACGCGCGGCGAGAAGGTCGCGCCCAAGGAGGTGGAGGCAGTGTTGCACGCGTGCCCCGGCGTGGCGGAAGCGGTGGTGGTCGGCGTGCCGGACCCAGTCCTGGGGCAAGCGGTATGCGCCATCGTCGTCGCCGGAGATCCGTCGCTGACCAGCCGCGACGTCATTCACTACTGCGCCACGCACCTGGAAGATTTCATGGTGCCGCGCATGGTGGAGTTCCGCGCCGCGTTGCCCACCACCGACACCGGCAAGACAAGCCGCAGGCTCGCCGCGCAAACGCTGGACATCGCGTCATGAACGCGCGCAACCACGCGGCAACGGGTATCAGCGCGTGTCGGGGCGCGGATTGCTCCGCAGACGGGTCGATTGCCTGGGAGCCGGCGTGGCGCGTGCGCGCCGCGAGTGCACGAGCACTCGCACAACGGCCACCGCACCGGCGAGCAGGCTACCGCCCAGCGGGGCACTGGCCAGCGCGATGAGCAGCCCCTTGTCCCATAACAGAACCGGAGCGCCCACCCCGCCAATGACGAGCGCGGCAAGAATCAGAGGCATTGTCATTTCCGGACGAGCATACAGCCCCAAACCTTCGCGCCAGCTTACGTCATAAAATCATCTTGCCGCAAGCTCGCCGGCCAGAAAAGGCACGCCCGACAACATGGCGCGCAACGCCGCCTCCGTCTGGTGCAGGCCGTTCATCGACAGGCGCGGCAGCGCGTGGCACTGCGCCTGATGCCCCGGCCACAGGTGTCCCGGCCGCGTCGTGACCGCCGTGGCGAACCCGGCCTCGCGCGCAAGCCCGTATTCCCGAAGGCCGGCTTTGTCCTTGCCGCCATGGGGATAGGCGAAGTGTCGGATCGGGCGGCCAACGCGTTCCGCGATGATGCGCATGCTGCCGCCCAGCTCCTCCCGCACCCGCTCCGGCGTCTCCTGCGACAGAACCGGATGGCTGACTGAGTGCGCGCCGATGGTGACGAGCGGATCGCGGGCAAGCCGCGCGATATCATCCCAGTCGGCGCACAAGCGGCGCGATGTTTCGCCGGGATCGCGACCCTCGCGTTCGGCGAGCGCATGAACGAAGCCGCGCAGATCGTCGTGGCTCGCGCATGCCAGGCGCCGGGCGACATGCGCGAACGCATCCGCCTTCTGGGCGGCTGTCACGGCGGGCAGCGTGACGATGTCGTCTCTGATCCGGCAGACGAGCGTGTCGTCGTGCGCGAGCGCGCGTTCGAGATCGACCCACCACAGCACGCCCTTTCCATCGGCGAACTCCGGCACGATGTAGACTGTCCACGGGACGTTGCGGCGCTTGAGGATCGGCCAGGCGTATTCGAGATTGTCGCGATAACCGTCGTCGAAGGTAATGACGGCGAAGGGCCGCTTGCGCCCGGGCGACGCCGCCGCGCGTAGCCGCGCCGGCACCTCGTCGAGGGAAACGCAGTCGAACCCGGCGCGCGCCAGCGCGTCCAGCGTGGCCTCCAGAAAGGCCGGCGTGACCTCGAGAAACCCGTTGGGCCGGAAGGCGGACGTGGCCGTGTCGTCGGCGCGCGGGCGCACACGGTGAAACGTCAGGATCACGCCGATCCCCTGCGCGAAGGGCCGCAGCCAGATATCGGCCCGCGATGCGGCTATAGCCGAAAAGCCGCCAGAGAATATGGCATGGCGCACATCGTCCGTCCGCAGGTTCATCATCGATGCCAACTCCCGGGAGCGCCTTCGGCGTTGATTACTTGTCTTGCGGCGCGATGACGATGCGGTCGAGCCGGGCCGACACTTCCAGCACGTCTCCCGGCAGCATGGGCGTATCCTCCGTTGCCTGCAGGTGCTCCTCCGCATCGCCGTCTCGCCGCACGATGGTGAGGTTCGGCCCCGTGCCGGTTCCGCTGCCATACATCTGCCCGCGCAGCGCGCCGGCGTAGATGAGCTGCTCGGCCGTCGCCTTGACCTGGGAACGGGCGCGTTCCAGCTCCGCCGTCGCGGCGCTGAGCTCGCTCGCCAGCCCTTGCTGACGCTCGTTCTCGATCCGGTCTGCCGCGAGGCGGTGCTCGGCGAGCTGCTGCCGGGCGGTGAGAATCCGCGCCTGCGCGTCTATCTGCTGCGCGCGCAGCGATGCGAGCGCCCGCCGCTCTTCCTCAAGCCGGTTGCTCGTCGTCACCCCGCGCGCGTTGTTTGCCAACGCGCGTTCGGTGGCTGCCGCCTGCATTGTGAGGCTTTCGCCCTGCTTGGACACAAGCTCTTCCAGCGATTTGATCTCCTGCTCCGCCTGCGCGGCGAGGCCCCGGAAATGCGCGAGCTGGCGGCGGTGGCTCGCCAGCCGCAGCTCCATGCCGGTGCGTTCGAGCTGCGCCAGCTTGTCGATGGTGGCCTTCGGCAACGGCGCGCTGTCGAGGGGAGAAAAATCGACGCTATCGCGCCCCTCCATCGCGGCCTGCAGCGCGATGACGCGCGCCTGGCGGGTGACGAGATCGATCCAGAGCGAGTCATAGCGCCCGCGGATCTCCGGCGCGGTCAGAAGCGGATTTTCCGCCTGAAACCGCAACATGTTGTAGCCGCCTGCCAGCGCCAGCGCGTGGCGCACCGTCAGCCCCGGGCGAAACGGATGCGCTCCCGGCCGCGTGACGTCGCCGCTGATATAGAAAGGACGGTATTCGACCAACTCCACCGTGACGTGCGGCCCGCGAAAATACCCCTCGCCTTCCAGCCGGCGGGCTATCTCGCCCCGCAGTCCCGCGACGCTGAGACCGGTGGCGCGCACCTCGCCGAGAAACGGCACCGCGACATCGCCATCGACGTTCACCGTCGCGCGGCGGCTGAAATCGGCGACGCCGTACATGGCGATCTCAACGACATCGCCGGCATCGAGCAAATAGGCCGCCTGCGCCCGCGCCGGAAACAACGACAGCATCGCGGCAAGCAGCAAGGGTGCTCCGGCGATCAATGTTAAGCGCATGTTCTCACCTCCTGCCTCTCGCGGAACTGGTCTTCACTGGCGCGCGACCGCGTAAAGCCGCCCGCGCATGCGGCCGGAAACCAGCCGGAAACCCAGATACAGACCGCCGACGAGCACAAGCTCGCGCCAGTTGATGAAACCGGACCGATACAGCTCGCGGCGGAAATCCAGTTCATGCACGGCATAATGCAGGCCGCCGCGCCTGCGCCGCTGGTCGAGGCCGGACCGCACCCGCAGCAGCACCTTGGGGATCACGTGGAAGCGCGCGCCCGCCTGCGCCAGCCGCACGAACAGGTCGTAATCCTCCAGCATCCCGAAGCGCGAGCGATAGCCGCCAACAGCCCGCAAAACATCGGTGCGCATGCAAATGGTCGGATGCACCAGCACGTTGCGCCATCGCATTGCCTGCATGACCGCGTCGTGGCTGACGGGAGAGGCTTTCAGCGACGGCGGCGTGCCGTCATCGAAAAACTCCTCCGCCCAAGATGACACGCAGTCGATGTCCGGGTGCGCGCGCAGATAGTCCAGTTGCAACTCCACGCGCTCAAACGTGCACAGGTCGTCGCTGTCCATGCGCATGACGAAGTCGCCCTCGCACCGGGCGAGCCCCGCGTTCATCGCCGCCGCGAGCCCCACGTTCCGGGGCAGCCGCACCAGCGTGAAAGCGGTGCGGCTGAACTCCCATATGGCGGAAAAGCGCGCGATCACCGCCTCCTGCGCGTCATCGACCGGGCCATCGACGACGAACACGATCTGCTGCGGCTGCACGGTCTGTGCCCGCAAGCTCGAAAAGCTGGCCTCGAGATTGGCGGCGGTCTCGCGGGCATATGTCGACATCAGGATGCTGACGGAAATCGCGGGCTCTGCCGCCACCCCGGCCGCGTTGCAAGCCTCCGGCTGCTCCGCGCCAGCCCTCTCCTCGTCCGCCATTACCTGGCCCCCCGGCGCGACACGACGACCCCGATGGTGCGGTACAGAATGAACAAATCGAACAATACATGGTGGTGCAGGACATATTGCTTATCGAGCGCGACACGTTCGCTGTAGCCGACATCATTGCGTCCGCTCACCTGCCACAGCCCGGTTATTCCGGGGCGCACGCTAAGGTAAAGCGGCGCCACCTGGCCGTAGTACGCCAGCTCACCCTGCGTCACAGGCCGTGGCCCGACGAGGCTCATCTCGCCAAGCAATACATTGAACAGCTGCGGCAGTTCATCCAGGCTGGACTGGCGCAAGAAGCGGCCGACCGGCGTGATCCGCGGATCGAAAGCAAGTTTCTGATCTCGCTTCCATTCGCGCTCGGCTTCTTGATGATAATGGAGATATTCATCGAGGCACGTCTCGGCGTCGACGATCATCGTGCGGAACTTCCAGCAGCCGAACATCCGTCCGTCGCGCCCGACGCGCATGTGCCGAAAAAACACCGGGCCGCCATCTGTCGCCACTACAAGAGCGACAACGACAAAAAGCGGGAATGCGATAACGATAAGGATTGCGCTACCAAATACGTCGACGCCGCGCTTCATGACATCACGAATGCTCCACCACAGCTGCTTCGGATAAGCATTGGCAGGAATGGAGTAGTCTGTTCCTGCAGGAAGCTTGCTGATGCGGCGAGCCATGTTCGTCCCCCCATTCAACGCGAAGGCGCCCGGCGCGACTTGCAAGGCGAAATTCGCTATCTAGTTGCTAATTAATATTTATTTCCCTTATCGCCGAAGCTGCAGGGATGCTGTCCATCTTGTTGATACTGGAGCGGGCCGGCAGGCTGCAATTGTCATGGAGCATTAACCCCTGGGAGTGATGTACGCCGATTGCAATCCAGCCGCTTTATCTAATCTTGTTCATGGCTATTTATTGGACGCTCATAGTGAATACACCTGCGCGCGATATCCAGCCAAGCACGCGTTCTTCAGATATCTGCCCATAAGCATGCAGAATGAAATTCATATTATCCATGAATTTTATAATGAAACCCAGCCCTGTAAATTTTTATACGTTTTCCGTCATCAGCGGCCGGCGGAAGCTGCACGCACGCGTAAGTTGTCCTTACTGGAGTTAGAAATTTTTCATGAAAACAGCAGACGCACTCAATTATTTAATTGGAATATATTAAGATAACAAAAAACATAAATTAAATATTTGGCTGGAATGTAAATTAATGAATATATAGATATTGTTTATATTTATAAAAAACAAATAATGAATAATTATTCAAATAATATTTATACGTATTTGAGATATATTTATACATTTTTTGACAATCGGTTGATATATCGCCTCGTTGGAGCGGCTACGGATAATGCTCATAAAAGAATTTGACAAGAGTATGAACGTGTAAATATGCTGATCGATGCAATGTATGAACCGGCAATTGACGTGTTCATGACGTTCCCGGCATCCGAACAGGATGAAAAAGCGAGTGAACGTTGCATATAAAATAGTAATCGCGTGCATGAAAAACCATGCGAAGTGCGTGCGAGGTAACTTCAATGAAATTGGCAAGAGCAACTTCCGCTCTGGAAAACGCCCTTCTGGCGCAAATGAACGCTCATTATCCGCGCAACGAAGACGACTCAGGGCAGATGATCTTTTCGCTCTCTCACGAAACCGATAACACCAACATTGCGTCGGAACTCGACGAGGGCTTGGAATTTCCAATCATTATCCCCGTTGACGGCAGGATTTCGACGCAAATCCCAGCTCATCCGCCAAATAAAATGCAACATTGCTGCGCCAGCGCCGAAGAAGAATTTCAGCCAGCTCTCGATATCCCTGATTTCGCGCATGAGAACATCGACGCGCGGTCCTTGCTTTCGCCGCGAGAAATATCGGTTCTGAATCTTCTATCGGAAGGATTATCCAACAAGTACATCGCGAGAGAACTGGATATCGCGGAACCTACAGTGAAATGCCATGTAAAGTCGATCCTAAGAAAACTTGGCGTTCGCAATCGCTTCGAGGCTGCCATGTGGGTTCTTCGGGCGAGAGGGCAACTCGTTACCTGAACACCGGCACCGCTGGAATACCGCAGCGTGTAGCACTGTCGGGTGTTCCAGCCGGCAATCGGCAAGCAGCGTCTTAAATCGGCATTGCTATATATAAATGCCAATTACTAGAATAAATTAGCAAATACATACTGCATATATTTTATGGAAAAATACAAATCAAAACCCCATAAAACATTTTTATCTAAGAATAACAAAAACGGCGAGGCGAAATATTATTTATCAATGATTTTTTCAACAGCCGGAAAGCTGTTCATGGCCGTTGTTCTGAATGGGAGGGCAGATCAGCATGGCATCGATGCCAAATATCCTCGTTACAGGCGGGGCAGGTTTCATTGGGGCGCATATTTGCGAAGCGCTGGTGCGGGCGAATTACAGGCCCGTTATCTACGACAATCTCACGAATTCAAGCCACACCGTCATCGAGCGCCTGGAGCATCTCACCGGCGTGCGGCCGCTCCTCATTCACGCCGACCTGCGGGACGAGCGGCAGCTCAATGCCGCATTCGAGCAGACGACATTCGCCGCCGTCATCCACCTTGCAGCCTTAAAGGCCGTGGGCGTGTCCATGGCGCAGCCGCTGCAGTATTATGATGTCAACGTGGCCGGCACGTTGGCTCTGCTTGCCGCAATGCGCCACGCCAATGTGCGCACCCTGGTGTTTTCGTCGTCGGCGACCGTGTATGGCGATGCCTCGACCGTTCCGATACGCGAGGATTCGCCGCGCAATCCGACAAACCCCTATGGCCGCACGAAGGCCGCCGCCGAGGACATCCTGACCGATCTCGCGCATGCGGAGCCTGGCTGGCGCCTCGCGGTGCTGCGATACTTCAACCCGATCGGCGCTCACGAGAGCGGTTTGATCGGCGAGGACCCGCAAGGCACGCCCGACAACCTGTTACCTTACATCACTCAGGTCGCCATCGGATGCCGGAAGGCGCTGAACGTTTTCGGCAACGACTATCCGACACCCGACGGCACCGGCGTGCGCGACTATATCCATGTCGTGGATCTGGCGGAGGGGCACATCGCCGCCCTGCAATGCCTGGAAGCTTCGGGTGGATGCATCATCGCGAACCTTGGCACCGGTTACGGCCTCAGTGTGCTGGAGGTCGTGCGCGCGTTCGAGCGGGCAAGCAACCGCCACATCCCGCTTCGCTTCGTTTCGCGGCGCCCGGGAGACGTGGCCCAATGCTATGCGGACCCGCGTTCGGCCAACCGTCTGCTCGGCTGGAAGGCTGAGCGCGACATTCACAGAATGTGCGCGGACGCCTGGCGCTGGCAAAGCCTCAATCCTCGCGGCTACCGCGATGCGCCCGCCGTCGCAGGCAGGGCGCGCTCGGTGTGGCCGGCCTTCCGTTCACGTCTGCATCAAAGGCCATTCATACCGCACGGCCCGGAAGCGCTCGACGCATAAGCCATAGAAGCCAAACGTTCCCGGCACGCCGCGTTCTCCAGCCGAAATTTCCCGGCAGGAGAGCGCGAAGCCATTCGTTAAGTGCCTATTAATTTTATATAAAATATACGGCAGCCGCCGGCACTCGGGCTTGCATCGGCCCTGCCGCTCCCGGTGTTGCGCGCCTCGACGGGCGTATACATCATCAGCAAGATCATCGAATCGTCAGCCATTCCCGGCAGGGACTGGACTCTTGCGCATGCGCCGTCGCATCCTGCCGCAAAACACCTGCCCATCGAAGAGAGGCGTCATGACAAAGCCCGTTCCGCGTATTGACCATGTGCTGATCAATGTGAACGACCGTCTCGACGAAGCCGCGCGCGCCTATGAGCGGCTCGGTTTCGTGCTGACGCCGCGCGGCCACCATTCGCTGGGCTCCAGCAACCACCTGGCGATTTTCGGCCACGACTACCTCGAGCTGCTGGGCTACGAACCGCGCAACGCGGCCAGGGCCGCAGGCGTTTGGGGCGATCTGACCGGCCTCACCGGCCTCGTGTTCAAGACGGACGACGCCGACGCGCTCTACGCTGATTTCAGCGCCCGGCGCATTCCGCTGAAGGATGCGGCCCCGCTCGCCCTCTCCCGCCCCGTCGATCTGCCAGACGGCACGGTGCGCGAGGCGCGCTTCCGCACTGTCCACCTCGATCCGGCGGCGGATGAAAGCGGGCGGATCTTCTTCTGCCAGCATCTCGACCTCGATCTCGTCTGGCGGGAGGAATGGCAGCACCATGCCAATTCCGTTACCGGCATCGCGCGTGTCGTCATCGCCGCGCGCGATCCCGCGCGCTCCATCAGGCTGCTCGCGGACGCGCTCGGCACTGAGCGGATCGAGCCCATCGACGGCGGTCACAGGTTCCGCGCCGAAGGGGCGCACATTGACTACCTGCTGCCCGATGCGGCGCGGGCGGAATTCGGCGAGACGCTGCCGGCCGGCATCGACGCAGCCGACCGGAAAGTGGCGCTCGTGCTAAAGACCGCATCGCGCGAGGCGGCGCGGCAGGTGCTGCAAGCGAACGGCGTCACTTTCCGGACGCAGCCGGACGGCGCCCTGTTGGTGCCCGCCGCCCTCGCGGAAGGGGTCGCCCTCGCTTTCGCGTGAGCGGTCCCCTCACCGGTTTCACGGCCGGATCTCGACCACGTCGCTGAGCCTCGTCATCTCGAAATCCGAGATGAGGATGTCGATCCGCACCTGCCACTGCCCGGGAAGCGGCAGGTCGAGGCTCTCGACGGACCACGTCCCCTCGCCGGATCGGGCGGCGGGACGCCTGATCTGCTCGATGCCCGCCGCGGGGTTCGAGAGCACAAGTGTCACTCCCTTGGCATCGAGCGGCGTGAATTCACCCGTCTGAACCGCGATCTCCGCACGCACGCGACCGGCGCGGCCCGGTGTGATCGTCACATCGGCCATCGCCTTTTCGCCATGGATATGCAGGAATGCCGGCGCGGCCGCGGCCTCCGCCAGCGAGCGTGGCGGCGGGGTGAAACGCCAGCCGGCGGCAACCGCGAAAATCGCGAGCACGAGCACCAGTTCGACACCGATGGAGCGGCGCAGCCGCCTGATCGCCGTCACCTCGCCCCGCAGCGCCGGTCCGGTCAGATTGAAGCGGTTGACGGCTGCCAGCAGGAATAAAGCGGCCAATAACGCAAGCTTGATCAGCAGCAGCTTGCCATAATCCGTCGTCCACAATGCCTCGACACTTCGCAACTGGATAACCGCGAGCACCCCGCCCGCCGCCACGAGCGCCACGACCGCGACGGGGATAATCAGGGAAAACCGCCGCAATGCAGCCGCGCCGTTCCCGTCGCGCAGTCCGAACGCCGCCGCGAGCGGCACCAGCGAGCCGGCCCAGAAGGCTATGCCGACGCCATGCAGGAATACTGCCGGGCGCGTCAGCCATTGCGGCTGGGCGGCGCTGGCGTGCCCGCTGGCCGCAAGCGCCAGCCCTGCGGCGACGAGGGCGATCAGCGTCAGCACGCGGCGCGTCGTTCCCGCCGCGATGGCGAGCGAAACCGCGGCAAGGCCAAGCGCGCCGAATGCGAGAAGCGCCGTCAGGCCGTAGCTGGTCGAGAAACCTGCCACCCATGCCTCGGTAGCGCCAAGATCTGTCAAGGGCCGGCCCAGCGCGTCGAGACCCTGCACGCCAACGGAAAGCGGCGTTGCAACGAGGCCGGCCGCCAGGCCCCACAGCGCGGCACGGCGCGCCGTCTGCGTCTCGCCGCCAACCCAGCCGATGAAGAAAGCGCCACCGGCGCCGATGAAAAGGCCGGCGTAGAGCGCGACCTTCGCAACCCACACCGCGCCGCGCACGGGCCAATCCACTGGTTCGCTCGCGTGGGCCTGCACCGCGCCCGGAGCCCCGATCGAAAATACCGCCGACCCGCCCACGGGATGGCCATCCTCCGAGACGATCCGCCAGCTCAGCACATAGGTGCCATCGCCGAGATCGGCCGGCGCCTCGATATCGAGGGTCGTGTCACGCAAAACGAACCGGTCGAGCGTGACGCTCGTTCCATCGGGCTTCGCCAGTTTGAGCACGAGGGGCGATGTCGGCTCGCTGAAAACCAGCGCGAACGCCTTCGGCGCCGCCGCGACGACGGAGCCATCCGCCGGCTCGGCACGCACGAGGGAGGCGTGCGCATGAGCCGGGTTCACCGGCGCGAGCAATATTCCGGCGACGCCCATCAGCGTCAACATGACGAGCGCCAGCGCCAGCGCCGATCTGGCGGGACCGGCTCTGTTTTGTGCATACATAGCGATCTCCGCAGTGTCAGGCGGGGCGCGCCCTGCACTCGGGCGCGCCCCGTTTCCGTCGCTCAGGATTATTTGGATTCGAGCAGCTTCAGCCCCGGCGCGGGGAACTGGTAGTCGTCAGCGCTCTTGCCGGCCTCGGGAATCTCGATCCAACGCTCGGCGGCGCCATCCGGGCACTCCTGCACGGTGGGGAAATAAAGCACCGTTCCGGGCTTGAGATCACCGGTAAGGCGGACGCGCACCACGAACTCGTCGTACTCGTCGTCCGGCAAGTTGCCGCCGCTCCAGACGATCTCCTTGACGCCCTCGCTGGTGGGGGTGCCGTAGTAGTCGTAGCTCTTGGCGTACTTGCCGCGCACCTTTTCCAGCGTCCAGCCCGGCTTGGGCTGCGGCTTCACTGCGATCACGCCTTCGGGGATCTGCACGCGGACGCGAACGGTCGGCTTGCCCTCGCAGCCATGTCCGACGCGGAAAACGGCCTTGTAGGTGGAGGCAACCGGAGCCTGCTGGTTCTCCAGCGTGATGTGAGCCGACGCTGCGGTTACGCCTGCCGCCAGAATTGCCAGAGCCGGAATAAGGGCTTTCGTGATCTTCATGATGATTTCTTCCAGTTGAAACATGGACATATGTCCGACTATCGGCATGCCGCATAGCAGCGCACGGGCGTGCGTCTCTTGCATGCCGTTCGACAATGCTTTTGAGATGTGTACTGGGGAAATAGTGCCGGCCGCCTGCGGGCAACGCCGCAGCCATGCATGCTACGCGCGCGTTGCGTCTCAAGTCCGTGTCATGCCGGACCCCGCCCGGACACGACCGTGCGAATCCGTTCGATCGACGGACGAAGAACGTGCAAAGGCGGCAAAACCGCCTGGCAGGCTACGCGCGCGGCGGCGCCCGTGGATTGCCCGGGCTGCCCTCCCGGCCTGGCGAAGGCATGGGAATATGGGAGCGGAAGGAAACTGTGTATCGGGGGAATCTGTCGAGCCCGCCGACACCCACGCCATCCGGCGGCGGCAACGCCACGGGAACGACGCTGCATGCCCACTGGCAATGGTTGAGCGTCTGGCGCTCGTCCGGCTGCTCGTCGCCCGGCTGTTGCGCGATGCCGTGCAACGAGCAAATGACGAAGCCGGCGGCATCCGGCTGAACGGGACCGGCAAGCGCACTGGTCGCGTAAGCGCTCAGCAGAGACTGGGCGGCAAGCAGATAGGCCGCGACGAGCGCGACCCAGAACCGCCGTTTTTGCCCTTGCCTGCTCACATTCCGCTCACATGAAGCCACAGCCACGTGAACATTATCTATTGTTTTTATAGTGTACAAGCGGGAAAGCAGCCCGATCGCCAGTCAGTTGCGGAACAAACGACCTTCCCGAAAAATCCCTAAATGAAATTCAGCCGCGCACGAGCGACAGGAACCGCACCTGCTCGGCCATGTCGTCGCGGAACACGCCGTTGAAGCAGGTGGTGATGGTGGTCGCGCCGGATTTCTTCACGCCACGCATCGTCATGCACATATGATCGGCCTCGATCATCACCGCGACACCGCGCGGCTTCAACGCCCGCGCGACCGCATCGCAAATTTGCGCCGTCATCGCTTCCTGCGTCTGGAGCCTGCGGGCGAAGACCTCGATTACACGGGCCAGCTTCGACAATCCCACCACGCCGCGCGCCGGATAATAACCGACGTGCGCCTTGCCGACGACAGGCGCCAGATGGTGCTCGCAGTGGGAAAAGAACGGGATGTCGCGCACGACCACGATGTCGGAATAGCCTTCGACCTCCTCGAACACGCGGTCCAGCACCTCGATCGGGTTCTGCGCATACCCGGCGCCTAGTTCCTCCCAGGCTTTCACCACGCGGCGCGGCGTGTCCACCAGCCCCTCGCGCGCCGGGTTCTCGCCGATCCAGCGCAGCAGCGTGTCCACGGCCGCCTCCGCCTCGGCGCGGGTTGGGCGGCCCTGCTCCATGAGGGAACCGGGCGGAAAATCTCTCGCGTCGGCGTCGGCTGGCACTGCCTCGCGCGTGGACAAGGGCTTGACCAGGGTGTTCATGGGACGCCTCTCGCAATCGTGGTTGTCATGAATGAAGAACCGCTCCCGTGAACGGATGAACTGTCTGCTGGCTAGGGGAAAGCGATTGCTTATAAGCATTTCAGCCGTGGCTGCAATAGCGCTCGCGGGAGGTGGCGAAACGCGCGCGCCCGTGCAAAACAGGCTCAACACAGCGGAATCGATGAGGCACTATCGGTGAGACCGCAATCGCCGCTTAACGGAGCGATTTCATTGACCGGGTCGCCCATCCAGTTCAAAAGCGCTGATATGTTCGCTCCCGGCACCGTGCTGCTGCACGACAACCTCTCCCCGGATGGCCGGAACCTGCTGTTCGCCCGGCCTCGCCGGCTGCTGCGCGCGCACACCGCCGCCGAGGCGCACGCGGCGCTCGCGGAGCTTTCCCGTGCGCAGGATGCCGGCCTTTGGGCCGCCGGCTATTTCGCTTATGAACTGGGCTACCTTTTCGAAAACCGCCTCGCCGGCCTGTTGCCGGAGCGCAGCGCGACCCCGCTGCTGTGGCTCGGGCTTTACGACGCGCCGCGAGAGGTCGATGCCGCGACGCTCGCGCAGACGCTCGACGATGCGCCGGACGGCCATGCGCGTGATGTCGCGCCGGCGATATCGTTCGACGCATATCGCGAGGCGTTCGAGCGGGTCGCGGCGCTGATCCTCGCGGGCGACACCTATCAGGTCAACCTGACGCTCAGGGCGCGTTTCCGGCTGGAGGGCCATCCCCTCGGTCTCTATCGCCGCCTCGCCGCCAGCCAGCCCGTTTCATATGGCGCCTATATCCATGCGGGCGATCACCACGTACTGTCGCGGTCACCGGAGCTGTTCGTCCGCGCGCAGGGAGACGCGCTTTTCGCGCGGCCGATGAAGGGCACGCTCAAGCGCGGCCGCACCGTGGCGGAGGATGCAGCCGGCAGGGCCGCCCTGCGGGGCGACGCGAAAAACCGGGCAGAAAACCTGATGATCGTCGATCTGCTGCGCAACGATCTGGGGCGCATCGCGCAGCTCGGCAGCGTCACGGTGACGGATCTGTTTACAGTCGAGACCTATCGCAGCCTCCACACCATGACGTCCGGCATCGCGGCGCTGCGCCGTCCCGGCGTGGACTCGCTCGCGATGCTGAGCAATCTCTTCCCGTGCGGCTCCATCACCGGCGCGCCGAAAGTCCGCGCGATGGAAATCATCCACGAGATAGAAGCGGGCGCGCGCGGCCTCTACACCGGCGCCATCGGCTACATCGCGCCCTCGGGCGATTTCGCCTTCAACGTGGCGATCCGCACCGCCGTCATCGA
>CALMIK010000033.1 GCA_937863995.1 uncultured Chelatococcus sp. | reverse complement strand
CCGGCCCGGATGGCCCGCGCGGCGGCGATGACCGCATCCATGCCGGAGCCGCACAGCCGGTTGATCGTGGTGCCCGGTACGCTGACGGGCAGCCCGGCGAGCAGCAGCGACATGCGGGCCACGTTACGGTTGTCCTCACCCGCCTGGTTGGCGCAGCCGAAGATGACATCGTCGACCGCTTCCCAGTCGACTTGGCGGTTGCGCTCCATGAGCGCCTTGAGCGGAACCGCGCCCAGATCGTCGGGCCGCACGGAGGCAAGCGCGCCGCCGAAACGGCCGATGGGCGTGCGGATGTAGTCGCAGATAAAGGCTTCGGTCATCATTGCTCCTTCAGGCTTCATCCAGGCCGCGTCCCTCGCGCACGAGGCCGCGCAGCATTTCCGGCACGCTCCACGACAGCGGATCGGCGGCGGCGAAGGCCTCGATCCGCCGCTCGATCTCGGCAAGGCCAATACGTTCGGCATGGTGCATCGGCCCGCCGCGCCAGCGCGGGAAGGCGTAGCCGTGCACCAGCACGAGGTCGATATCGGCCGCCTTCCCCGCGATGCCTTCCTCCAGAATGCGAAAGCCTTCCTCGATCATGGCAGTGGTCGCGCGAGCGACGATTTCCTCGTCGGAGAAGTTGCGACGGATGATGCCGGCCTTCGCCGATTCCTCCGCCACGATACTTTCGATCAGCGTCGAGGGGCTGGCCTTGCCATCGGCGTAGTCGTACCAGCCCGCGCCGCTCTTGCGGCCGAGGCGGCCGGTTTCCTCCACCACCCGGTCGGCAATCGGGATGTAGCGGAAGTCCGGCTTCGTCTTCCAACCGAGCCGCTTGCGGTTGGCGTAGGCGATGTCGAGTCCCGAGAGATCCTGCACCTCATAAGGGCCCATCGCCATGCCGAAGCCGCGCAGGGCGGCGTCGACCTGCCACGGGCTCGCCCCCTCGATCAGGAGGATGTCCGTCGTCTGGCGGTAACGGGTCAGGATGCGGTTGCCGATGAAGCCGTCGCAGACGCCCGCCAGCACCGGGATCTTCTTCAGCCGCGCCCCGAGACGCAGCGCGGTGGCGAGCGTTTCCGGCGACGTCTCGCGCGCCTTCACGACTTCCAGCAGCTTCATGACGTGGGCCGGGCTGAAGAAATGCAGGCCCAGCGCGCGGCCCGGATTGCGCAGGCCTTCAAAGATGCGGTTGACGTCGAGATAGGACGTGTTGGTCGCTAGAACCGCCGTCTCCGGCAACGCGGCATCGAGGGCGGCGAAGATGCGGCGCTTGATATCGAGGTCCTCGAAGGCCGCCTCGATGGCGATATCGGCGGCCGGCAGCGCGTCGTAGCCGGCGTGGAAGGTGAAGCGGGCGTCCCTGTCGGCGGCAGCGGCCTCCGGCGTGGTCTTGCCGCGCTTGACCGCATCGTCGTAGAGCTTCGCCACGTTGGCGCGGGCGCGCTCGACGGCGGCCGGGTCGGTCTCGACCAGCGCGACATCGATGCCGATGCCGGCGAGCGCATAGGCGATGGACGCCCCCATGGTGCCACCGCCGACCACGACGGCTGAACGGACATCGGCCCGGCGGATTTCGGCCCCGCCCGCGCGGCCTTGCCCGGCGGCAGCGCGCTCGGCGAAAAAGACGTGGCGGAGCGCCGCGGCCTGGTCGGACGTTTTGAGGGCGAGAAAGGCTTTGCGCTCCTCAGCGAGCCCCTCCGCGAGCGGCAGTTGCGCGGCGGCGGCAACGAGATCGATGGCCTTCAGCGGCGCAATCTGGCCGGGAGCGCGGCGGCGGGCCTGCTGGCGCGCCGCCTCGACGGCAGCGTCATCGGCGGCGGGCGCCGGCAGATCGCCGGTCGCCGGGCGTGCGGAGAGCGGCAGCCGGCGGGCGCTCGCGACTGGGTCGTCATCGATCGCGTCGACGAAGCCGAGGCGCTGCGCTTCCGCCGCGCCGACGATCCGTCCCTCGCCGATGAGCGACAGTGCCGCCGCGAGGCCGGTGAGGCGGGGCAGGCGTTGCGTGCCGCCGGCACCCGGCACGACGCCGAGCGTCACTTCAGGCAGGCCCAGCGTCGCGGCGGGGGCGGCGATGCGCCAGCGGCAGGCGAGAGCCAGCTCGAGGCCGCCCCCGAGCGCCGCACCGTTGATCGCGGCGATGACGGGCACCGGAAAGCGCTCGATGCGGGCGATGATGTCGGGCAGGTGCGGCGCGCGCGGCGGCGCGGAAAATTCCCGCGCATCCGCCCCGGCGACGAATGTCCTTCCCGCGCCTGTCAGGATCACGCGCTCGATATCCGCCGCTTCCGCCTTGTCCAGCGCGGCCACGAGCCCCTCGCGAACGGCATGCGACGTCACGTTCACCGGCGGATTGTCGATGGTGATCAGCGCGACGCCATCCTCGACGACCACCAGAACGGGAGATTGATCTGTCATGCCGTTGCTCACAGATGAGGGTGGATGCCGCCCGAGACGGCAAGGATTTCGCCGGTGATGAACCGTGCCGGCTCCGAGGCGAGGAAGGCCACCGCCTCGGCGATCTCCTCCGGCTCGGCCATGCGGCGATTGAAGGCGAGCGACACGAGACGCGCCGCCTCGTCCGCGGGCATGTTGCCGGTGACGGAGGTGCGCGTCAGCCCCGGCGCCACCGCGTTCACGGTGACGTGGGGTGCGAGTTCCGCGGCGAGACAGCGGGTGAGCGAGGCGACGGCGGCCTTGGCGGCGGCATAATCCGCCTGCCCTGCTTCGCCGCCGAACACGACGGTGGCGATGTTGACGATGCGGCCCCCCTGCCGCTCCAGCATGCCCGGCGCGAAGGCGCGGATCAGGTGGAAATTGCCCATCAGGTTGAGGTCGAACGTGGCGCGCCATTGCTCCTCGCTCATGTCGAGGAACGGCGTGTAGAGACGGGGGGAACGGATGCCGCCCACCGTGTTGACGAGCACGTCGACGCCGCCCAGTTCCGCGAGCGTCCGCTGCGCGAAGGCCGACGCCTCGGCGGCGACCGTCACGTCGCCGCGCATGGAGAAAAACCGCGCTTGCGGAAACATCGCCTCGAGGCTTTCGACCGTCTCCCCGAGCCGCGTGCCGGAGATGTCGGTCAGCGCGATACGGCTCGCGCCGGCGGTGAGCAGGCGGGACGCAACGGCGCGGCCCATCGGCCCCCCTGCCCCGGTGACGGCCGCCACGGACCCGAACGGGCTACTCATGATTTCTCTCCGCCGACTTCGGCCTTCAGGACGTTACGCAGGGAGAATTTCTGGATCTTGCCCGACGCGGTCGACGGCAGCTTGTCGCGGATTTCCAGCCGCTCCGGAAAATACTGCTTGGCCAGCCGCTGCGCTTCCAGGAACCGGGTCATTTCGGCGAAATCGAAATCTTGCCCCGGCCTCAGCACCACGAAGGCGCAGGCGCGCTCGCCGAGCCGTGCGTCCGGATAGCCGACCACCGCCACCTGATGGATCGCCGGATGCTTGTAGAGCAGCGCCTCGACCTCGACGACGGGGATGTTCTCCGCCCCTCGAATGATGATGTCCTTGGAGCGGCCGCAGATGCGGATGTACCCCTGCTCGTCGATGCGCGCCACGTCGCCGGTGTCGAACCAGCCCTCGGGATCGGTGTTGTTCCACTGCGGACGCTTCAGATAGCCGCCGAAGTTGGAGCAGCCGCGAACGTAGAGTTCCCCCTCGTGGCCGGCCGGGGCCGGCATGCCGTCGACGCCGCGCACCTGCAGCTCCATCCCGGGCAGGGCGAACCCGTCGGTGTTGATCGAGCGCTCGTCCGGATCGTCCGGCGAGACGAGGGTCACGGCGCCGTTCTCGGTCATGCCCCAGGCGGAAATGACCTTGGTGCCCAGCACGTTGCGGGCACGCTCCACGAGCGGCCCGGGGATCGCGGTGCCCGCGCATAGGAAGACGCGCAGGGAGGACGAGTCCGTCCCGCCCTCCTCGACGGCCGCCGCCAGATCCATCAGGAAGGGCGTGGAGGCCATGGTGAAGGTGATCTTTTCCGCCTCCAGTAGCTTCGCCGCCAGCGCCTTGTCCCACACGTCCATCAGGACCATGCGGGCGCGCAGCATCACCGGCATCAGGAAGCCGTACATGAAGCCCGTCTGGTGAGCCATCGGAGAGGCCATCAGGACGATGTCGGACGCGCCGAGCCGAAGCCGCTCCGCATAGGGCACGAGGTTGGCGTACATCGTGTTGGCGGTGTGCATCACCCCCTTCGGCTCGCCCGTGGTGCCGGAGGTGTAGATGAGCTGGCAGACGTCGTTGGCGTCGCCGCGATCGCACACGCTGATGGCGAGCAGGTCCGGCGTGCTGTCGAGCGCGGGGTCGAGCAGAAGGGCGTCGAAGCCGTTCGGCCCCTCGCTGCCGCCAACGATGACGTGCCGGAGATCCGGCAGGTCGGGTCGCATCCGCTCCGCCATGGCCTCGTGATCGAAACCGCGAAAGCTCTTCGGCACGACGAAGGCCTTGACCTCGCCGTGGCGGAGCATGAACAGCAGCTCGTGCTCGCGGAAGATCGGCATCACCGGGTTGAACACGATCCCCAACCGGCGACAGGCGATGTAGAGGACGACGAACTCCCACGAGTTCGGCAACTGGCAGGCGAGCACATCGTCGCGCCCGAGGCCGAGCCGGTGGAGGCCTGCGGCCACGCGCCACGACAGCCGGTCGATCTCGGCATAGGTCAGGTCGCGCCGCTCGCCTGTGGCCACGGTGACGGTGGTGAGCGCGAGCGCGTCGGGCTTGTCGGCGAGGCATTCCTCGAAATAGTCGAGCAGGGTCTTACCGTGCCAGAAGCCTTCCACCTCCATCTTCACGCGGCGCGGTTCGATCAGGACTGCGTCGAATTCCATCGCTTGTTCCTCCCTTTGGCGGTCTCAGCCGGCCACGGCCGACCGGCCCGCGCGCTCGCGGGCGATGATGTTCTTCATGATGTGCGCGGTGCCGTCGCCGATCTGCAGGCCGAGCACGTCGCGCAGCCGCTGCTCGAAAGGCAGCTCGTTGGAATAGGCCGCATGGCCGTGGATCAGCAGGCAGGCGTGGATCGCCTCGTAGGCGAGCAGCGGCGGCCACCATTTCGCCATCGCGGCCTCGGCGACGTGGGGCAGGCCGCTGTCCTTGAGCCACAACGCGTTGTAGCTCAGCAGCCGCGCGCCCTCGACGCGCGTGTCGAAGTCGGCCAGCTGGTGCGTGATGCCCTGGAACGCGCCGAGCGGCTTGCCGAAGGCACGGCGTTCGCCGATGTAGGCCCACGTCTCGTCCAGGCTCTGGCGCGCCGTGCCAAGGCACTGCAGGCCGATCAGCGGGCGGGAGAAGTCGAAGCCCTGCATCACCTGCACGAAGCCCTTGCCCTCGTCGCCGAGCAGGTTTTCGACGGGCACCCGCACGTTGTCGAAGAAGATGGAGCCGCGCCCGATCGCGTGCTGGCCGACGTCGGTGAAGCGGGTGGTGCTGATGCCGGGCGTGTCCATGGGCACGAAGACGGCCGAGATGCCGCGCGCCTTGTCCTCCGGCCTGCCGGTGCGGGCGAAGACCACAGCGCCGGCCGCCTGGTCGGCGGCGGAAATCGACGTCTTCTCGCCGTTGATGATGTAGTGGTCGCCCGCGCGCTCCATCCTGAGCCCCAGGTTGGCGGCATCCGACCCGCCGCGCGGCTCGGTGAGCGCGATGGCGATCATGATCTCGCCAGCCGTGAGCTTCGGCAGCCATTCCCGCCGGATGTCGGGATTGGCGAAATTGGCGAGTATCTGGCCGTTCAGCGAGGCGAGGATGTTGATGTAGCCAAAGTTGAAATCGGCCTTGCCGATTTCCTCAATGATGACGCCGGAATAGATCGAACCCGCGCCGAGCCCGCCGAACTCCTCCGGCAACTCGGGCGCGATCAGCCCGAGGCTCCCCATCTCGCGCACCAGCTCCGCGCCGAACGCTCCCGTCTTCTCGCGCGCCTGATAGCCGGGGGCGAGCCGGTCCGCGGCGAACTTGCGGGCGAGGTCGCGGAGCGCGTTCAGTTCCGCGTTGTCGAAGATCGTGGGATACATGGTTCTTTCCCCGTTACTGGACCATCAGGTATTTGCGCGTGATTTCAGGGTCTTGGTAGAATCCGTCGACGGTGCCCGACCACACCGTCCGCCCGCGGTCCACGACATGGACGCTGTCGGCGCAGCGGCGGATCGTGTTGAGCGCCTGCTCGGACACAATCATCGACACCCCTTCCCGCTTCAGCGCGACGATGGCGGTGACGACTTCTTCCGCCACCTTCGGCGCCAGCCCCTCGTGCGGCTCGTCGAGCAGCAGCAGCTTCGGGCTCGTGAGCAGCGAGCGGGCAATGGAGAGCATCTGCTGCTCGCCGCCGCTCATCACCCCGGCCTTGCGGTGGCGGTAGTCGTGGAGCTGGGGGAACAGGCGGAAGACCTCGTCCACGTTCCAGCGGCGGCGATCGGACGCGATCACCGGGCGCGGCACGCGCAGGTTCTCCAGCACCGTCAGCGATGGAAACACCCGCCGGTCTTCCGGCACGTAGCCGACACCCCGGCGGATGACTTCATGGGGCGGCAGTCCGGCGAGCGATCCGCCGTCGAAAACGACCTCTCCGGCCGTGACCGCGATCTGGTCGCGGACGATGGCTTTCATGGTGGAGGATTTGCCCGCGCCGTTGCGCCCGATCAGGCAGGCGACCTCGCCCGGCCCGACCGTCAGGTCTATGCCGTGCAGCGCCTCGGCCTTGCCGTAGGAGGCCTGAAGATTCTCGATCCGCAGCATCAGTGTCCGCCTCCCAGATAGACGGCCTGCACCTCGTCGTTGGCGGCGATCTCGGCAGGCGTTCCGGCCGTCAGCACGGCGCCGCGCACCATCACGGTCACCCGCTGGGCGATCTTCATCACCACGTCGATGTCGTGCTCGACGAAAAGCAGCGCCTTGCCGGCGGCATCGAGCCGTTCGGCCACCATCTCCATCAGGTGATGGCGCTCCTTGATGCTCATGCCCGCCGTCGGCTCGTCGAGGAGCAGCAGGTCGGGATCGCCTGCAAGCGCCATGCCGAACTCCAGCCGCTTGCGGTCGCCGAGGCTGAGATCGGCGACGCGCGCGCCGGCACGGTCGGCGAGGCCGACGGTTTCCAGCATGGCGAAGGCGCTGTCGAGCCGCTCCGAGAACACGCGGCGCGACAGCGCGGCCCACCGGCCGGCGGCGATGACGTGGGCCGTCATCATGTTTTCCAGCACCGTCATCTGCAGGAAGGCGCGGCTGATCTGGAAGGTGCGGCCGATGCCCTTTTTCGCCAGGCGCGCCGGCGGCAGCGTGGTGATGTTCTCGCCCTTGAACAGCAGCTCGCCCTCCACCCCGGCCAGCTGCCCGGCGACGCAGGCGATGAAGGTGGACTTGCCGGCGCCGTTCGGGCCGATCAGCGCGTGGCGCTCGCCGCGCGGGATGTCGAAGCTGATGTCTTTCAGCGCGATGAAGGCGCCGTAAGTCTTGCGGATGTGACGTGCGGAGAGGATCGGTTCCATCATGCGCCTCCCTTCAGTCCGCCCCGCAGGCGCGAGAGCAGGCCGGCGAAGCCGTGCGGCATGGCAAGGCAGATGCAAAGCAGCAGCAGGCCCAGCACCAGCTCCCATTCGTGGATGACCTTCGGCACAAAGGCCGACAGGAGCTTGTAGATCGCAGCGCCCCAGATGCCGCCGGCAAAGCTGTTGAGGCCGCCGAGCACCACCATGACCAACCCGTCGAGGGTGAGGCCAAGGCCCGCGTAGTCGGGAAAGGCCGCGCCATGCAGCACCGCGTAGAGCGTGCCGGCGATGCCGGCGAAGAACGCCGCGATGACGAAGGCCGTGAGCTGCACGCGCCGCGCGGCAAGCCCCAGCGCCTCCGCGCGCCAGCGATCCTGCCCCACCGCGCGGATCGACAGGCCGAGCGGCGACTTGACGATGAACCACAGCGCCAGCAGCGAGAGGGTGACGACCGCGAGCACCGCGCTGGCGAAAGCCCGTTCCGAGAGGCCAAGGCGCGGCACCATGAAGCCGGTGATGCCGGTGTCGCCGCCGGTGACGTCGTACCACTGGAAGAGCACGGTATAGGTGATCTGCGCGCAGGCGAGCGTCAGCATCGCGAAGTAGATCGCCGTCAGCCGCACGCACAGCGCGCCGAACAGGAGCCCGCCCGCCGCGGCGACCAGCGGTCCTGCGACGAGCGCGAGTTCCGGCGCCACGCCGAGGCGCGTCACCGCCAGCGTGAACCCGTAAGCGCCGAGCCCGAAATAGGCGGAATGGCCGAAGCTCACCAGATGGCCGACACTGATCAGCAGATTCAGCGACGAAGCAAACAGCGCCAGGATGAGAATTTCGGTCAGCATCGTCGACGTCGAGGTGGCGGCCGTGCGGTTGACGATCTCCGCCAGCACAAGCGCCGGCAGGACGAGCTTCCAGTTCACGGCCGCGCCGTTGATGGCCGACCAGCGCTTCGCGAGATCGCGGGAAACGAGATTGCCGCTCATCTTGCCGGCCCTCCCTGACGGCCCAGCGAGCGGGCGGTGAGCACGGCGGCCATGATGAGGAAGATCAGCACCATCGACAGCCGTGGAAAATACATCACGCCGAGCGCCTTGGTCACGCCGACGACGAGCGCCCCCGCCAGCGCCCCGTAAAGGTTGCCCAGCCCGCCGATGACGCAGACGATGAAGGCGGAGACGATGATGGTGGTGTCGAGCAGGTGGTTCACCTCGCCGTAGGGCGCGGCCAGCCCGCCGGCAAGGCCCGCGAGGAAGGCGCCCGCGGCAAAAACCCCGGTGAAGATCAGCTTCTCGTTCACGCCCAGCAGCGCGACCATGCCGCGGTCGTCTGTGCCGGCGCGCAGGACGATGCCGGCGCGGGTGAAGTAGATCACCCAGATCATGCCGAGCACCACGGCGAGGCCGGCTGCGAAGACGACGATCGGGAACATCGGGAAGTAATTGTCGCCGATCACGATCGCGCCCATCAATACGTCGGGCATCGGCACGGTGACGCTGTTCGGCCCCCAGACCATGCGCACGATATCGCGGACGATCAGCACCAGCGCCACCGTCACGATGAGCTGCATCAGGCTGTCGGCCCCGTAGATGCGCCGCAGCACCAGCATCTCGAAAACGATGCCCAGCACGGCGACCGCGCAGGCGGCCAGCGCGGCGGCGGCGAAGAAGCCCCAGACGGTGCCCGGCGCGATCAGCGGCACGAGATCGTAGGTGAGGAACGCGCCGAGCATGTAGAGCGATCCGTGGGCGAAGTTGATGATGCGGGTGACGCCGAAGATCAGCGTCAGGCCAGAGGCGATCAGGAAGAGCGTCATGCCCTCCATGAGCCCGTTGGCGAGTTGGATGAGGATCATGCGGATATTCCTCGGCTGCCGTCCGGCGGAACGACGCCGCCGGGATCGGTTGCGATTTTCACCCTGCCGCTGGCTTTACTTGGCCGCAGCGCGCGCGCGGGTGATGAATTCGACCGACGGCATCAGCGGCTCGCCGGCGAATTTCTCGACCTCCGTCAGGATCGGGAAGTCGTACTCCGCAACTTTCGTGGCCTTGCCCACGTATACGGGCGCGTTCATCTGCCCGTCGAAGGCGCGCACCTTGAGGCCCTTCTCGCGCAATCCGTCGACGGTGACCTCGCCGACCGCCTTGATCAGCGCGTCGGGCTCGACCGAACCCGCATGCTCGGCAGCGGCGGCGTAGAACAGCAGGCCGTCATAGGCGTTGATCGACCAGTCGGTGGGATACTCGCCGTATGCCGCACGGTACCGGGTGACGAAGTCCTCGAACTCGGGCGTCTTCTCCAGCGCGAAGAACGGCGCGCGGGCGATGCCGTAGACGTTGCTCGCGGGCATCGAGGCCCCTTGGGACTGCAGCGTATCGACCGTCATCAGCGTCACGAGGTTCGTGCGCTGGAAGAAGCCGAAGCCCGGCCCCTGCTTCAGCAGCGCACCGAGGCTCGGCCCGAAGAGCGGCGCGAAGACCGCATCGGGACGCGTGTTCAGCGTGGCGCTGATGTAGGGCGCCATCGCGGTTTCGCCGACCTTGACATAGATCGGGGCGGCGAACTCGATGTCCGGGCGCAGCTGCTTCAGCCGCTCGACGAAGGCGGCGACGGACGTGTGCCCCCATTCGTAGTCCGAGCCCAGCGCCGAGATCCGCTTCCACTCGGGCTTCTTCGCCACATATTCGGCCGCCGCGTAGGCTTCCATGGTGGCGTTGGCTTGCGTCTGCCAGAAATAAGGCTGGAAAAGCTCGATGTTGCCGCGCTGGGTGGAACCGATGGCGGCATAGAACGGCACCTTCAGCTCACCCGAAACGGCCGATTCCGCCAGCATGACCGCCGACGAGCACACGCCGGTCAGCACGTCGATCTTCTGATCGACGATCAGCTCGCGCGCCACCTTCGCTCCCTCGTCGGGCTTGGTCTGGCTGTCGCGGATGATGAGTTCGACCGGGCGGCCCAGGATGCCGCCCCTGGCATTGAGTTGCTCGACGGCGATCTTGGCGCCGTTGAGCCCGTCCTCGGACAGGGCAGCGCAGGCGCCCGTCAGATCGCTGGCGAAGCCGACCTTGACCGGCGCCGGCTGCGCAGCCGCCTGCCCTCCGAGCGCGGCCGCGAGCAAAGAAAGCCCCAGGGCCGCGCCGCGGCCGCTTTTCAGGTGTGCCATGTTTCCATCCCTTGATGTTATTGATTTGATTTTTTTATGTTTTTCAGTTGTGCGACGATGCGTCGTTATTTTCAGGTTCTACTTGCCGAACTTCCTGAAATCCGGCTTTCTCTTCTCACGGAAAGCGATGCCGCCTTCCTTGCTCTCGTCGGTGTCGTAATAGAGGCTCAACGCCCGCATCCCGAGCGCGGAGATGCCACGGATGTTCTCGCTGTCGGCGTTGAACGACACCTTCGCCAGCGCCAGCGCGGTGGGCGAGCGCTCCATCAGCTCCGCGACCCAGCGCTCGACCTCGGCGTCGAGCTCGTCGTGGGGAACGACGGCGTTGACCAGCCCCATCGCGAGGGCCTCGGCGGCGGTGTAGCGCCGGTTGAGATACCAGATCTCCCGCGCGCGCTTCTCACCGACGACGCGGGCGAGATAGGCGGTGCCGAAGCCGGGATCGACCGAGCCGACCTTGGGGCCGACCTGCCCGAACTGGGCCTTGTCGGAAGCGATGGTGAGATCGCAGACGGTGGCGAGCACGTTGCCGCCGCCGATGGCGAAGCCGTTGACCCGCGCGATCACGGGCTTGGGCACGTCGCGGATCAGGCTTTGCAGTTCGTCGATCGGCAGGCCGATCACGCCGCGGCCATCGTACTGGCCGTCATGCGCCGACTGGTCGCCGCCCGTGCAGAAGGCCTTGTCGCCGGCGCCCGTCAGCACGATCGCGCCGACCTTGCGGTCCCAGCCGGCGGTCTGGAACGCGTGGATCAGCTCGTCGACGGTATGGCCCCGGAAGGCGTTGTACTTGTCCGGCCGGTTGATGGTGATCCAGGCGCCGCCGTTGCGCACTTCATACAGGATATCGGTATAGCTCATCGTTTCCCCCTCAGCCGTGCATCGTCAGACCGCCGGAGACCGAGATCACCTGGCCGGTGATGAAGGCCGCGTCGTCGGAAGCAAGAAACAGGATCGCGCCCGGCAGGTCTTCCGGCCTGCCCAGCCGGCCGAGCGGCACGGCGCGGGTGAATGCGGTGCGCAGCTTTTCCTTGTTGCCCGCCGCTTCCATGAAGTTCTCCAGCATCGCCGTCTCGGTCACACCGGGACAGACGACATTGAAGGTGATGCCGTTGCGGGCGTGCTCGCGGGCCAGCGTTTTCGAGAACGCGATGACGCCCGCCTTGCAAGCGGCGTAGACGGATTCGCCCGACGACCCGACACGGCCAGCGTCCGAGCCGATCGAGACGACCCGGCCGGCGACGCCGCGCGCCACCATCGAGGCAACGACAGGCCTGGTGATGTTCAGAACGGCGCGCAGGTTGATGTCGATGATCTTCGACCAGAAGTCGGGCTCGGACTTCAGGAAGGGCACGAACAGATCCCAGCCGACATTGTTGACCAGCACGTCAACGGGACCGAACTCGGCCTCGATTTTCGCCACGGCGGCGGCGGTCGCGTCATAGTCGACGAGGTCTACGGCGAGCGGTGTGGCGTCGCCGCCGGCGCTGCGGATGGACTCGACGACCCGCTCGGCCGCCTCGGCGCCGATATCGGCCACGACGACGCGCGCTCCCTCTTCCGCGAAGCGCAGGCTGGTGGCGGAGCCGATGCCTCCGGCGCCGCCAGTTACGACAACTACTTTACCTTTTAAGCCCTTCACGGACGTCTCCATTCCTGATTTCTGGTCATAAGGATTCCGTCGACAAAGCCGCTTATCCAGCGGGTTTGAAGCGATTGTCATATCCGGATATGGATCGACCCCTCTTGAAAACAGTAGTATCTTGCCTCGGCAGTTGCGTCAACATGTTTACCTGATTTTTGCAAATTCGATATCACTTGACTGCCTGAGCAACGCGGGAGAGACTGGCGCCATGGTGAAAGATATTGACAGATTTGAGCAGTTGTCCGTCGGGCTGAGCAACAGGCTCTTCTTCCGGCTCTATCAATGTGCAAACATGATGCATAAGACGGGCACGCGGGCGCTGGATGAACGCGGCATCACCACCCAGCAATGGGCCGTTCTCGGCGCGCTGACCCGGCCGGCCTTCGAGAACGGGGCAGCCGTCGGAGATCTCGCGGCCTTCCTGCTGGTCAGCCGGCAGAACCTCACGGGCGTGCTGTCGCGGCTGGAGGCGCTCGACTACGTGGAGCGCGCCGTCGATATCAAGGACAACCGCTCGCGCCTCACCCGCCTCACGGACAAGGGCCGCAGCCTCTGGGACGACGACATGCGCCCCGTGATCGCCGACTATTACGACGAAGCGCTGGAGGGCTTCTCCACCGCGGACAAGATCCACCTGATCCACTACCTCGACAAGATGCTGCACAATTTCAAGGCCATCGACCCCGATGTGCAGCCCACGCCCGAGGCTGCGGCGGCGGAGTGATCCGCCGCCCGGCGCGCGCCGTCAGAGGCCCGCGCGCGCCCGCGCTTCTGTCGCCAGCGCCTTGGCGATGATGATCTGCTGGATCTGCGTGGTGCCCTCGTAGATCCGGAACAGGCGCGCATCGCGAAAAAGCTGCTCCGCCCGGTATTCCCGGATATAGCCGTTGCCGCCGTGCACCTGCACGTTGCGGTCGGCGATGCGGCCGACCGCCTCCGAGGCGAACAGCTTCGCGCAGGAAGCCTCCACGCTCACATCCTGTCCGGCGTCGCGCCGGCGCGCGGCATCGAGCACCATGCTGCGGGCCGCGTAGGCATCCGCCTTCGAATCGGCGAACAGCGCCTGCAGGAGCTGGAAATCCGCGAGCGGCTTGCCGAACTGCTTCCGCCCGACGGCGTAGTCCAGCATGTCGACGATGATCCGCTCCGCCAGGCCGACGCATGCGGCGGCGATATGCAGCCTGCCCTTGTCCAGCACTTTCATCGCCGTCTTGAAGCCCTGCCCCTCCACGCCGCCGATCAGGGCCGAAGCAGGCACCCGGCAGTCGTCGAAAATCACGTCGCAGACGTGAGCGCCCTGCTGGCCCATCTTCTTCTCGGGCTTGCCCGTGGAAAGGCCCGGCGCGTCACGCTCGACCGCGAACGCCGAGACGCCGGCCGCCCCCTTCTGCGCGGGATCGGTGCGCGCCATCACCGTGAACAGGCCGGCGTGCGGGGCATTGGTGATGAAGCGCTTGGTGCCGTTGATGACGTAGACATCGCCCTCGCGCCGGGCCGTCGTCCTGACCGCCGCCGCGTCCGAGCCCACGTCCGGCTCCGTCAGCGCGAAAGAGCCGATAAGCTCGCCCGACGCGAGTTTCGGCAGATACTTCGCCTTCTGTTCGGGCGTCCCGTCGATGGCGATGCCCTGCATCCCGATGCCGACATTGGTCGCGAACATGGACCGGAAAGCCGGAGCAGCGCGGCCAAGCTCGAAGATGGCCAGAACCTCCTCCTCCATGGTCAGGCCGAGGCCGCCATACTCCTGCGGCGCCGTCAGACCGAAGAGGCCGAGCTCCCGCATTTCCGCGACGAGAGACGCGGGAATCTCGTCGGTCTCGGCCACTTCAGCCTCGGCGGGTATCAGGCGTTCGTCCACGAAACGGCGAAGCACGGCGATGAACTGGGCAAGAGTCTCGGAATCCAGGCTCATTGTACCCTCCCTGAATTTATGATAATATCTTGTCATTATATCATGCGCGCTCCGATGGCAATAAAAATAATTTTATTGAAAAATCATATAGATATATACAGGAATCGTTTCTTCCTTGATCATATATTGATAATATGTTTGCATAATTAAAAAGGGAGGCCACATTGAAAGCCATCATTCTGAAGGCGCGCGGCGCCGGCGGCGTCGCGTATGGCGACATGCCCCTGCCGCAACGTCCCGCAGGTTGGGCGCGGGTGCGGATGCTCGCCGCATCGGTCAACCGGGTCGACCTCTACATGCGGGACAGCGGCGCCGGCATCACCCACGACCTGCCGCAGGTGATGGGCGTCGACGGCGTCGGCGAAGTGGAGGAGGCCGACACGGATTCCGGCCTCGTGCCGGGCGAGCGTGTTCTGCTCTACCCTTATGAATTCTGCGGCGCATGCCGACATTGCCTCTCCGGCGACCAGCCGCTTTGCCGCACCGCACGGATTCTGGGTGAACACCGCGACGGAACCTTCGCGGAGAATGTCTCTCTTCCGGCCCGCTCGCTGGTGAAGTTGCGGCCCGATGCCGACGTCGAGCAGGCGGCGGCGCTGGGCGTCGCCTATCTCACGGCGTGGCGAATGGTGTTCGGCAAGGCGCCGGCGGGGCCGGGCAGCGTGGTGCTGGTGCAGGGCGCCGGCGGCGGAGTGTCCTATGCCGCCGTGCAGCTGGCGCGGCTTGCCGGCGCCCGCGTGATCGCCACGACGACCGGCGAAGACAAGCTCGCCCATTTCCACGCTCTCGGCATCGAAGCCATCGATTATCGCGCCGTAGACGTGCCGAAGGCCGTGCTGTCACTGACCGACGGCGAAGGCGCCGACCTGGTGATCGACAACGTCGGCGAAAAGACATGGGGCGCTTCGCTGCGATCGCTTGCGCGCGGCGGGCATCTCGTCACCTGCGGGGCGACGACCGGCGCGCATCCCTCGGCGGACATCCAGCGCCTGTTCGTGCGGCAATTGTCCGTGCACGGCTCGACCATGGGCAGCATGGAGGAGTTCCGCCGTCTTGTCGGCGCCTGGGAGGCTGGCGGCTTCGCGCCGCTGCTCGACAGCACCTTCCCGCTTGCCGACACACCCGCAGCCTTCGCACGGCTGGAACACCCCGCCCGCATGGGCAAGATCGTCATCCGCATCCCCTGAGAGCACCCAAACGCCATGAGCTTCGAGACCATTCTCATCACGACCGAAGGACCGGTCGGCATCATCACCCTGAACAGACCCGAAGCCCTGAACGCGCTGAACAGCCGGCTCACCGCCGAACTCTCGGCGGCGGCGGCGGCGTTCGACGCTGACAAGGCGATCGGCGCCATTGTGGTGACGGGGTCGGAGCGCGCATTCGCGGCCGGCGCCGACATCAAGGAAATCAAGGACAAGACGTTTGCCGAGGTCTACGACGAGAACCTCATCACGGCGACGTGGGAGGGCATGGCGCGGGTGCGCAAGCCCACCGTCGCAGCCGTGTCCGGGCACGCTATCGGCGGGGGTTGCGAACTGGCGTTGATGTGCGACATCGTCGTTGCGTCGGAAACGGCGCGCTTCAGCCTGCCGGAAACTCAGATCGGCATCATCCCCGGCGCCGGCGGCACCCAGCGGCTGACGCGCATCGTCGGCAAGGCTGTCGCGATGGACATGATCCTGACCGGCCGCGCGCTCACGGCCGATGAGGCGCTGGCCAGGGGCGTGGTGTCGCGTGTCTCGCCGCAGGACACCTATCTGACCGACGCCATCGCGCTTGCCGCGAAGATCGCCGCTCTGTCCCGCCCCATTGTCATGCTGGCGAAAGAGGCGGTGAGCGCTGCCTATGAGACCCATCTGGCGGAAGGGATCTACGTCGAGCGGCGGCTGCTTTACGCCACTTTCGCCACCGAGGACAGGCGCGAGGGAATGAACGCCTTTGCCGAAAAGCGCATGCCGACATTCCATAACCGCTAACCGAGCGGAAAGGAGAGAATTCTCCCAAGAGACCCTTTCATGCCAGACAGTCTCGTCAGCCGGATTTTTCCAACAAGGCAATATCTTTTTAGCGGATATCTTCGGGATCGCCGTCATATCAACGGCGATCCACCCGGCGCGGACGCCGCGCCTCAGAACGACCCGATTGTCGATCCGAGAATGATGACGGCGACCAGTGCGAGCACGGCGCCGACGACGGCGGCCATGACGATGTCGAGGTAGCTGTCCTTGTGGGTGCAGCCGACGACGGCCAGCAGCGTCACCACGGCGCCGTTGTGCGGCAGGCTGTCGAGCGTGCCGGCGCCGATCACCGCCACGCGGTGCAT
>CALMIK010000032.1 GCA_937863995.1 uncultured Chelatococcus sp. | reverse complement strand
TGCCCGGGCTGCTGCTGGTGCTGATGTTCATCGCCATCGTGCCGAACGCGCCGTGGGCGCTCTATGTCGGTATCTCGCTGGTGCTGTGGATCGAGTATTTCCGCCTGACGCGCTCCATCACGCGGGCGCTCATTCTGTCGCCGGCGGTGCAGGCGTCGCGGCTGCTGGGCTTCGGGCCGCTCTATATCGTGCGCCGCCACATCTGGCCCGAGATCGCGCCGCTATTGCTCACCGTGGGCGCGTTCGGCGCTGCTTCGGCCATCGCCGCCATTGCCGCGCTGAGCTTCGTCAGCGTCGGCGTGCGTCCGCCGACGCCGGAGCTGGGGCTGATGATGACGGAGCTGCTGCCCTACTATCACGAAGCGCCGCATGCGCTGTTGCAGCCGGTGGCGGCTGTGTTCCTGCTGATCCTGAGCCTCAACCTGATAGCGGGGAGCAACGACCGATGACCGCCCTTCTCGTCGCCGAAGAAGTCGCCGTCTTCGGCGCGCGCCTTCTGGTTCACCCCGCCTCGTTGACGCTGCGGGCAGGGCGGCCTTTCACCATTCTTGGCGAGACGGGATCGGGCAAGAGCCTGCTCGCGCAGGCGATCATCGGCACGCTCCCGCGCGGTTTGCGCGCCGAGGGGCGTGTGACGATCGGCGATACGCGGCTCGATCTCAAGAGCGGCCGGGGCCATCGCGCTCTGTGGGGGGCGGCGCTGGGCGTGCTGCCGCAGGAGCCCTGGCTCGCGCTCGATCCCACCATGCGGGCGCGCGAACAGGTGGAGGAGGGCTACCGCTTCGTGCGCGGGCTGCCGGCTGCGCAATCGCGCGTGCGCGCGCACGCCGATCTTGCCGCGCTCGGGCTGGGCGAGGCGGGCGGGAAGCTGCCGTCCGAACTGTCCGGCGGCATGGCCCAGCGCGTCGCTTTCGCGGCGGCGAGGGCGGGCGGTGCGCGCGTCGTGATCGCCGACGAGCCGACCAAGGGACTGGACGTGTTCCGCCGCGACGAGGTCATCGCGCTGCTGCTCAAGGAAATCGAGGATGGCGGCGGCCTGCTCACCATCACCCACGATCTCGAATTGGCGCGGCGGATGGGCGGCGACATCGCGGTCGTGCTGGAGGGCCGGATCATCGAGCAGGGACCGGCGGCGGAGGTGCTCGGCGCGCCGCGCCATGATTACACGAAGCGTCTCATCAAGGCCGATCCCGCCGTGTGGCCGGAACGGCACGCAACCGCGCCGCGCGCCGCCACGACGACGCCCGTGCTCAGGGCCACGGGCCTTGGCAAGACGCGTGGCGGGCAGTTGCTGTTCTCGGACCGCGATCTGACGGTTCTTCCCGGCGAGATTGTCGGCATCACCGGTCCCAGCGGCTGCGGCAAGAGCACTTTCGGCGATATCCTGCTGGGCCTCGTGCCACCCGACACCGGCACCGTGACGCGGGCCGAGGGCGTCGCTCGCGCGCGCTTCCAGAAGCTCTATCAGGACCCGCCCGCGGCCTTCCCGCAGAAGGTTTCGCTTCGCCGCGCGCTGGGCGATCTCGTGCGGCTGCACGGTCTCGACGCCAGCCGCATCTCGCCGCTGCTGGAGCGGTTGCGCCTGTCGCCCGGCCTGCTTGAGCGCCTGCCGACGCAGGTATCGGGCGGGGAGTTGCAGCGCTTCGCCCTGCTGCGGATATTGCTGCTCGACCCCGTGTTCCTGTTCGCGGACGAGCCGACGTCACGGCTCGATCTGATCACGCAGCAGGAAACCGTCGAACTGCTCACCGAGGTGGCGCGCGAGCGCAATTGCGCCGTGCTGATCGTCAGCCACGATGTCGAACTCGTCCGCAAGATGAGCGACCGGCGGATCATGTTCGCGGGCCAGCTGGATACGGCGGCGCTCGCGGCGTGACGGTTACGCGGTCAACGACGCGCAGCTACATGCAAGGCAGAGCCCGTCTGCGTTGTTGCCGGGCGGGACTCGATCGCTCCCGCCCGGCTTTTTCGTTCACCCGAGGGTGGGCATGACGAACTCGGTGCCCGCGCGGATGCCGGTTGGCCAGCGTGAGGTGATGGTCTTCAGGCGGGTGTAGAAGCGCACGCCTTCCGGCCCGTGCATGTGGTGGTCGCCGAACAGCGACGCCTTCCAGCCGCCGAAGGAGTGGAACGCCATCGGCACCGGGATCGGCACGTTGACGCCCACCATGCCCACCTTGATGCGATGCGCGAACTCGCGCGCCGCGTCGCCGTCGCGGGTGAAGATCGCCGTGCCGTTGCCGAACTCGTGCTCGTTGATCCACTTCGCCGCCGTGGCGTAGCTGTCGGCGCGCGCCACAGCCAGCACCGGGCCGAAGATCTCTTCCTTGTAGATCTTCATGTCGGTGGTGACGTTGTCGAACAGCGTGCCGCCGATGAAGTAGCCGTTCTCGAAGCCCTGCAGGGCGAGGCCGCGCCCGTCGACGACGAGCTTCGCGCCTTCCGCCTCGCCGGAGTCGATGTAGCCGCGCACCTTTTCCAGATGCTGCTTCGTCACCAGCGGACCCATCTCGGCCTCGGGATCGGTGCCGGGGCCGATTTTCAGCGCCCGCACGCGCGGCTCCAGCCGCTCGATCAGCGCATTCGCCGTCTTCTCACCCACCGGCACCGCCACCGAGATCGCCATGCAGCGCTCGCCGGCGGAGCCATAGGCTGCGCCCATCAGCGCATCCACCGCCTGGTCGAGATCGGCGTCGGGCAGGATGATCATGTGGTTTTTCGCGCCGCCCAGCGCCTGGGCGCGCTTGCCGGTCTTCGCCGCGGTTTCGTAGATGTAGCGCGCGATCGGCGTCGAGCCGACGAAGCTGACCGCCTGCACGTCGGGATCGAGGAGCAACGCGTCGACTGCTTCCTTGTCACCGTGGACCACGTTGAACACGCCGTCCGGCAGGCCGGCCTCCTTCAGCCACCGGGCCAGCAGCAGCGCAGCTGAAGGGTCGCGCTCGGACGGCTTGAGGATGAAGGCGTTGCCGCAGGCGAGCGCCACCGGGAACATCCACAGCGGCACCATGGCCGGGAAGTTGAACGGCGTGATGCCGGCCACGACGCCGAGCGGCTGGCGCACCGAATGGCTGTCGACGCGCGCGCCGACGTTCTCGGTGATCTCGCCTTTCAGCAACTGGGGAATGCCGGTGGCGAACTCCACGACCTCGAGGCCGCGCTGGACCTCGCCTTTCGCGTCGGAGAACACCTTGCCGTGCTCGTTCGTGATGACGGCGGCGAGTTCGTCGATGCGCTCCTCGATGATGCGCAGGAAGCGGTTGAGGATGCGGGCGCGGCGCAGCGGCGTGGTTTCGGCCCAGCCTTCGCTGGCCTTGACCGCGATCTCGACGGCGGCGCGCACCTCGGCGGTGGAGGCGAGCGCCACGCGCCCCGTTTCCTCGCCGGTCGCGGGGTTGAACACGGGCGCGCTGCGGCCGCTCGTCCCGGTGGTCTCGATGCCGCCGACGAAGTGGTTGATGGCTTTGGACATGATGAGGCGTTTCCTTGAAATGTTGTCAGGCGGCGCGCTTGAGGGCATCTGCGAGGACGGAGACGATCTCGCCGATCTGCTCGCGTTCGATGATGAGCGGCGGCGACAGGGCGATGATGTCGCCGGTGACGCGGATCAGCAGGCCCTTCTGGAAGGCGTCGACGAACACGTCATAGGCGCGCGCGCCGACCGCGCCCGGGCGGGAGGCGAGCTCGATGCCCGCGACGAGGCCGATGGTGCGGATGTCGATGACGTTGGGCGCGTCCTTGAGGCTGAAGATCGCGTCTTCCCATGTCTGCGCCAGTTCGGCGGCGCGTGTCAGCAGGCCCTCGCTGCGGTAGATGTCGAGCGTGGCGATGCCCGCCGCGCACGCCACCGGGTGGCCGGAATAGGTATAGCCGTGGAACAGCTCGATGGTGGCCTCGGGGCCGGTCATCAGCGCGTCGTGCACCGCGCGCTTCACGAACACCGCCCCCATGGGGATGACGCCGTTGGTGAGACCCTTGGCCGTGGTGACGATGTCCGGCACGACGCCGAAGTAATCGGTGGCGAACGGCGCGCCCAGACGCCCGAAGCCGCTGATGACCTCGTCGAAGATCAGCAGGATGCCGTGGCGCGTGGCGATCTCGCGCAGGCGCTCCAGATAGCCCTTCGGCGGCAGCAGCACGCCCGTGGAGCCCGCGACCGGCTCGACGATGACGGCGGCAATGGTTTCGGCGCCGTGCAGCGCCACGAGCCGCTCGAGGTCGTCGGCGAGTTCCGCGCCATGCTCGGGCAGGCCCTTCGAGAAGGCGTTGCGGGCGGGATCGTGGGTGTGGCGCAGGTGATCGGCGCCGGGGAGGAGCGGGAACACGCGCCGGTTGTTGACGAGGCCGCCCACCGAGATGCCGCCGAAGCCGACACCGTGATAGCCGCGCTCGCGGCCGATGACGCGGGTGCGCGTGCCCTGTCCGATGGCGCGCTGATAGGCGATGGCGATCTTGAGGGCGGTGTCGACCGATTCCGATCCGGAGCCGGTGTAGAATACGCGGTCGAGTTCGGCTTCGGGACCGCCGGGCGAGACGGCTGCCAGGCGCTCGGCGAACTCGAACGCGACCGGGTGGCCCATCTGGAAGGAGGGCGCGTAATCGAGGGTGGAAAGCTGACGCTCCACCGCCGCCGTGATCTGCCGGCGGGCGTGGCCCGCGTTGACGCACCACAGGCCGGCGGTGCCGTCGAGAACCTGCCGCCCGTCGTCGGTGGTATAGTGCATGCCCTCGGCGGAGACGAGCAGGCGCGGCGCCTTCTTGAACTGCCGGTTGGCTGTGAAGGGCATCCAGTAGCTGTCGAGCGATGGCGTGTTGGCTTTTACCGTGTCGGTCATGGCTTGTTTATGCTCCGTCCGTTCCCGTTATTGTGCGGCACCAGCCTAAGCACGGTCGAAAATGGCCAACAAGTCCTTTTCTGCTTGATTGTAAATCATTGTAATATATAAGATATGTTCTGCCATTGTTGTGGTTTGCGCAACGGCTGAAACACCATCTCGGCGGATCTTGCGGTGATAGACGATCTGGGGGCGAGGCTGCGCTACGTGCGCCAGCTGAACAATCTCTCGCAAAGAGAGCTGGCGCGGCGCGTGGGCGTGACCAATTCGACGATTTCCTTGATCGAATCGAACACCAGCAATCCCTCGGTCGGCGCGCTCAAGCGCATCCTCGACGGCATTCCCATCAGCCTGGCCGAATTCTTCGGCCTGCAACCGGCCGCGCCCAAGAAGGCCTTCTACCGCGAGGACGAGATGGTCGAGATCGGCAAGGGCCGCATCTCGTATCGGCAGATCGGCGAGAACCTCTTCGGACGCGCCTTGCAGATCCTCAAGGAACGATACGAGCCGGGCGCCGACACCGGCGTGATCCCGCTCGTGCACGACGGCGAGGAGGGCGGCATCATCCTCAGCGGCAGGCTCGAGGTGACGGTCGACGGCGAGCGCAAGGTGCTCGGCCCGGGGGATGCCTATTACTTCGAGAGCCGCCGCCCGCATCGCTTCCGCTGCGTCAGCCCGGTTCCGTGCGAGGTGGTGAGCGCCTGCACGCCGCCGACTTTCTGATAGCCACTAGAGCATCGTGCAGAAAAGTGGATACCACTTTTCGTCGACAAAGATGCGTTAAATCAAAAAGATAGAGCGTCAGTTCTGATTCCATCAGAACGTCTGACGCTCTAGCCCGGCGCGCGATCCGCCTTCGCCAGCCCCGCGCGTGCGCGGCCGCGCACGGCGAAGGCGTTGCGGATCGCGAAGCTCGACTGGATGCGCGACACGCCCGGCAAAGTGGAGAGCACCTCGGTGTGAACGCGCTCGAAAGCGCCTGCGTTGTCCACCTCGACGCGCAAGAGGTAATCGGCGTCGCCAGTCATCAGATAGCATTCGCGGATTTCGGGGTATTTGCGGATCGCCGTCTCGAAGCGCGTCAGATAATCCTCGGTCTGGCGCTCCAGCGTGATGTTGACGATGACCGTCGTGGCCGTTTCCATCGATCCGGTATCGATGATGGCGGTGTAGCCGCGGATGACGCCGGCGCTTTCGAGGTTTCGGATGCGGCGCAGGCAAGCGGAAGGCGACAGGCCGACCTCTTCCGCCAGACGGGCATTGCTCATGCGGGCGTCGAGCCGCAGCAGGCGGATGATGTTGCGGTCGACGGCGTCGAGGCTGGCCATGCAATTATCCTTCTTTTTATCGCAGATAATTGCATAAAATAGTATTTATTGAAATATCAAGGCTCACTTTGCGCATAAATTGCACGATCGTCGCGCTAGACTCGGAAGCGTGTTCATGGCTGCGCCATCGCGGATTGTCGCGGGGAACGGCCGCCTTGCCGATTTCGGGACTTTTCCGGCGCCCGGCGTTTTTCTCGGTGTCTCATGCCTCACGATGAATGCGGTTCTTTTTCGCGGGACGTTTCCTGCGGCGTCCTGACGATCGATCTTGCGGCGCTGGCCCGCAATTATCTGGCGCTTCAGGCGCGTGTCGCGCCGGCAGCCGCCGGAGCGGTCGTGAAGGCCGACGCCTACGGCCTTGGCGCGAAGAGGGCCGCGCCGGCGCTTTACCACGCCGGCTGCCGCGATTTTTTCGTGGCCCATTTCACCGAGGCGCTGGCGCTGCGCCCGTTCCTGCCGGAAGACGCGCGTCTTTTCGTGTTGAACGGCCTGCTGCCGGGGGCAGAGGCGGCGTGCGCCGACGCGGGCATCGTGCCCGTGTTGAACGGGCGCGAACAGGCCGATAGCTGGCTGGCGGAAGCGCGCCGGCGCGATCGGCGGCTGCCTGCGGTCATTCAGTTCGACACCGGCATGTCGCGTCTCGGGTTGTCCGGGGATGAGGCGCGGGTGCTTGCCGCCGACGCGGCCTTCCATGAGTGGGTCGATGTGCGCCTCGTGATGAGCCATCTGGCCTGCGCCGATGAGCCCGACAACCCGCAAAACAGCGACCAGCTCGGCAATTTTCGCCGCTATGCAGGCCTTTTTCCCGATGCGCGGCCCTGCTTCGCCAACTCGGGCGGCATCTTCCTCGGCCCCGATTATCACCACGCGTTGGCTCGCCCGGGCATCGCGCTCTACGGCGGCGCGGCCACGGTGGACCGGGCCAGCGCGCTGGAGCCGGTGGTGCGGCTCGACCTGCGCGTCGTCCAGACCCGCACCGTGCCGGCCGACACGCGCGTCGGCTACGGCGGCAAGCATGTGACGGGCGGTGAAACGCGTCTCGCGACGCTGGCGGCGGGTTACGCCGACGGCATTCCGCGCCACCTGAGCGGCGTCGGCGCGGTCTATTTCGACGGCGTGCGCCTGCCGATCGCGGGCCGCGTGTCCATGGACAGCATCACGGTCGACATCTCGGCGCTGCCGCCCGGCGCGCTGCGGCTCGGCAGCCTCGTGGAACTGATCGGGCCGCATCAGACGCTCGAGGATGTGGCGGAAGCCGCCGGGACGATCTCCTACGAGATCCTGACGAGCCTGGGGCGCCGATATCACCGCGACTACGTGCCTGCGTGACGGATAACTATATATAATATCAGGGGAACAGCATGAATATCGTCATCCTCGGCGCGGGCGTTATCGGCGTCACGTCGGCCTATTACCTCGCCAAGGCAGGTCATACTGTCACCGTTATCGACCGCCAGCCCGGCCCGGCGCTGGAAACGAGTTTCGGCAACGCCGGCGAAATCTCGCCCGGCTATTCCTCGCCATGGGCGGCGCCCGGCATTCCGCAGAAGGCGCTCAAGTGGCTGTTCATGCAGCACGCGCCGCTCATCATCCGGCCGCGCGCGGATTTGGCGACCCTGCGCTGGATCGCCGCCATGCTGCGCAACTGCACCAGCGCCCGCTACGCGCTCAACAAGGGGCGCATGGTGCGGCTGGCCGAATACAGCCGCGACTGTCTGATCGCCCTACGCGAGGAGACGGGCATCGCCTACGATCACCGCACGCAGGGCACACTGCAGGTGTTCCGCGCGCAGAAGCAGCTCGATGGCGTCGCCAAGGATATCGAGGTGCTGGAGGCGGACGGCGTGCCGTTCGAGGTGCTGGACGCGGCCGGCTGCGCGGCGGCGGAACCCGGCCTTGCGCCGGTGAAGGACAAGATCGTCGGCGGCCTGAGGTTGCCGAATGACGAAACCGGCGATTGCTTCATGTTCACCAACGAATTGTTCGCATTGTGCGAGAAGCTTGGCGTCAAGTTCCGGTTCGGCGTGGACATCCGCGGCTTGCGCCATGCGGGCGGGCGCGTGGTGGCCGTTGAAACGGCGGCGGGCGACGTCACGGCGGATATCTTCGTCGCGGCGCTCGGCAGCTACACGCCGGCCCTGCTGGCCCCGCTCGGCCTGAAACTGCCGGTCTATCCGGTGAAGGGCTATTCGATCACGCTGCCGATCGTCAACGAGGCGCGCGCGCCCGTCTCGACCGTCATGGACGAAACCTACAAGGTGGCGATCACGCGCCTCGGCAGCCGCATTCGTGTCGGCGGCATGGCGGAGATCGCAGGCTTCAGCCGCGATCTGCCGCCGGCGCGCCGCGCGACGCTGGAGCATTCCGTCGAGGACCTTTTCGGCGGCGCGGGCGATCAGAAGCGGGCGACCTTCTGGAGCGGGCTGCGGCCGATGACCCCCGACGGCACGCCGGTGATCGGCGCGACGCGGTATCCGAACCTGTTCCTCAATTCCGGGCACGGCACGCTCGGCTGGACCATGGCCTGCGGCTCCGGCCGCGTGCTCGCCGATCTGGTCAGCGGCGCGAAGCCTGATATCCGCACGGACGACCTCGCCATCGACCGTTATCGGTAACATTGTCGTGTCGGCAGCCGGCCACCCCGGAGAATGGGGAAGGGCCGGCGCCGTCAACAGTATGAAACGCCTTTGCGATATTTTTGATTATTCTAATAATAAGTTGATCCATATCAATTGTTTAGTGGCTCCGCGCCTTTACGGGCAATACTTGCGGAGCCATTGCCGTTGGCGTCACCTGCTCGGCGGCGGCGTCGAGCCTCTTGCTACCGGGGCGTGTTCGGTATACCTCGACATGCAAACAGCTTGTCGCCGTACGTTGGAAATTTTACAGCCCGGTGCTCCTGCTTAATCCAGCCCTGAATCGTGGGGATCGCCATGAGCCTGTACACAGACTACCTCGTCGAAATTGAAACGCGCAAAGGCATCGGCCTGCATCCCAAGCCCATCGACGATGGCGCGCTGGTGGAAGAGCTTGTCGCGCAGATTGAGGAGGCTGGGAACGAGCACAGGGCCGATTCCCTGAATTTCTTCATTTACAACACCTTGCCCGGCACCACGAGTGCCGCCGGCGCCAAGGCGAAGTTCCTGAAGAAGATCATTCTCGGCGCGGCCATCGTGCCGGAAATCACGCCCGCCTTCGCCTTCGAGCTCCTGTCTCACATGAAGGGCGGACCGTCCATCGAGGTGCTGCTCGATCTCGCGTTGGGAGACGACGCCGGGATCGCGCGCCAGGCGGCGGACGTGCTCAAGACGCAGGTGTTCCTCTATGAGGCGGACACCAACCGGCTGGGCGAGGCCTACCGGAACGGCAGCGAGATCGCCAGGGACATTCTCGAAAGCTACGCGAAGGCTGAGTTCTTCACCAAGCTTCCCGATATCGAGGACGAGGTCAAGGTCGTGACCTACGTCGCCGCGGAAGGCGACATCTCCACCGACCTGCTGTCGCCCGGCAACCAGGCGCACTCGCGCTCCGACCGCGAGCTGCACGGCCAGTGCATGATCTCGCCCCAGGCCCAGGCGGAAATCCAGGCGCTGCAGAAGCAGCACCCCGACAAGCGGGTGATGCTGATCGCGGAGAAGGGCACGATGGGCGTGGGCTCGTCGCGCATGTCGGGCGTGAACAACGTCGCGCTGTGGACGGGCCGCAAGGCCAGCCCCTACGTGCCGTTCGTGAACATCGCCCCGGTGGTCGCCGGCACGAACGGTATCTCGCCGATCTTCCTGACGACGGTCGACGTGACCGGCGGCATCGGCGTCAACCTGAAGAACTGGGTCAAGAAGCTTGACGCGGACGGCAAGCCGATCCTGAACAACGACGGCAACCCGATCCTCGAACAGAAGTATTCCGTCGAGACCGGCACCGTGCTGACCATCAACGCGCGGAACAAGAAGCTGCTCGACGAGGCCGGCAACGAACTCGTCGACGCGTCGTCGTCGTTCACGCCGCAGAAGCTCGAGTTCATGAAGGCCGGCGGCTCCTACGCCATCGTCTTCGGCAAGAAACTGCAGACCTTCGCGGCCCAGACGCTCGGCATCGAGCCGACGCCCGTGTTCGCGCCCAACAAGGAAATCTCGCGCGAGGGCCAGGGCCTGACCGCGGTCGAGAAGATCTTCAACCGTAACGCCGTGGGCGTGACCGGCGGCAAGGTGCTGCACGCCGGCTCCGACGTGCGGGTCAAGGTGAATATCGTCGGCTCGCAGGATACGACTGGCCTGATGACCGCGCAGGAGCTGGAGGCGATGGCGGCGACCATCATTTCTCCGACCCTCGACGGCGCCTATCAGTCCGGCTGCCACACGGCATCCGTCTGGGACAAGAAGGCCCAGGAGAACATCCCCAAGCTGATGAGGTTCATGAACAACTTCGGCCTGATCACCGCGCGGGACCCGAAGGGCGTGTATCACTCCATGACGGACGTGATCCACAAGGTGCTGAACGACATCACCATCGACGACTGGGCGATCATCATCGGCGGCGACTCGCACACCCGCATGTCCAAGGGCGTGGCCTTCGGCGCGGACTCCGGCACCGTGGCGCTGGCGCTGGCCACGGGCGAGGCCACCATGCCGATCCCG
>CALMIK010000031.1 GCA_937863995.1 uncultured Chelatococcus sp. | reverse complement strand
CTGGGTGTCATGGGGGCGCCGATGGCGCGCAACCTTGCCGCAGCCGGCCACGAGATCATCACCTCGCTCAACCGCTCAGGGCCTCCGGAAGGCCTGGCGGCAACGGTTGTCGCCAGTCCGCGCGATGTGGCGCGCGCGGCCGAGATCGTCGTCACGATGCTGCCGGACACGCCCGATGTCGAGCGCGTTCTTGGTGGGGAAAATGGCGTCATCGCAGGTCTTTCAGATGGCAAGCTCGTAATCGACATGAGCTCTATCAGCCCGATTGCCACTGCCAGTCTGGCGAATGCCGTGCGGGAAACGGGCGCCGGTTATCTCGATGCGCCGGTGTCCGGCGGCGAGGTCGGCGCCAAGGCGGCGAGCCTCACCATCATGGTCGGCGGCCCCCGGGACGCGTTCGATCGCGCGCTGCCGCTTTTCGAGCTTCTCGGCAAGAACATCACCCTCGTCGGCGAGAACAACGGCGCGGGACAGACCTGCAAGATCGCCAACCAGATAATCGTCGCGCTCAACATCGAGGCGGTGGCGGAGGCGCTGGTTTTCGCCAGCAAGGCGGGCTGCGATCCGGCGACGGTGCGCAAGGCCTTGCTCGGCGGGTTCGCCGCATCGCGCGTTCTCGAAGTGCACGGCGAGCGGATGATCGCGCGCACGTTCGCGCCCGGTTTCCGCATCCGGCTGCACCAGAAGGATCTCGGCCTCGCGCTCGAGAGCGCCCGCGCGCTCGGCGTCTCGCTGCCCAACACCGCAACCGCGCAGGAACTGATGAACGCGTGCGCGGCGCGCGGCGCGGCCGATTCCGATCATTCCGCGTTGGTGCAGGCGCTCGAGGCGCTGGCGAGCCACCCCGTGGCCGAATTGCAGGGAGCAGCATGATGCGTGGAACTGGAAAAGCGGATGTGTTCGTGATGCTGGCGCATCCCGTTGGCCACGCCAAAAGCCCCGGCATCTTCAATGAGATATTCGAGCAGCGCGGCCTCGACAGCCTGATGGTGCCGCTGAGTTGCCGCCCGGAGGACTTCGACGCATTCTGGGCCGGCATCACCGCCGCCGAGAACATTCGCGGCGTCATCGTTTCCGTGCCGTACAAGACCGCGGTGTTCCAGCATTGCGCTGCCGCGCACGACCGGGCGGCGCGGGTCAAGAGCGCTAACTCCGTCCGCCGGCAGGCAGACGGCACCTGGTATGCCGATAATTTCGACGGCGTCGGCTTCATCGACGGTCTTAAAGCAGGCGGCCACCACATTGAAGGAAAAAGCATTCTTCAGGTGGGCGCTGGCGGTGCCGGTGCGTCTCTGGCCTATTGCCTGGCCGAGGCCGGGGCGCGCGAGATCCGTCTCCACGATGTCGACGAGGCGCGCGCCTCGGAACTCGCGGGGCTGGTCGCGAAGGCCTTTCCCGCCTGCCGCATCGCGGTCGGTCCCGCCGATCCGTCAGGTCTAGACATGGCGATCAACGCCACGCCGATGGGCCTGCGGGCAAGCGATCCGCTGCCGCTCGACGTCAGCCGCCTGACGCCGGAAATGACGGTGGTGGACATCATCATGGAACCGGCGGAGACCGCGCTGTTGCGCGCCGCCCGGGAGACCGGATGTCGCATCCAGCCGGGCCGTCCGATGATGGATTTCCAGGTGCAGGCCATGTCCGAGTTCTTCGACATCGATCGTGCGAGGCGCGGCCATGACTGAGGCACGGACCATCGTCGTCATCGGCGGCACTTCCGGCATCGGCCGCGCCATCGCCGTGCGTTTCGCGCGTGAGGGCGAGAACATCGTCGTCGCCGGGCGGGACGCCGCGCGCGGCGGCGAGTCGGTTGCCGAATGCCTGCAATCGGGAGCGGCTGCCGCCCGCTTCATCGCCACTGATGTCGCCGACCCGGCATCCGTCGAGGCGCTCGCCCGCGAGACGCAGTCGGCCTTCGGCATCCCGGACGTCGTGGTGAATTGCGCCGGCATCCTGCAAAGCGGCAAGCGCGTGCTCGATCAGGATCTCGACGAGGACGAGCGCCTGTGGCGCATCAATTATCGCGGCACGCTTCTGGGGTGCCAGATCTTCGGCCGGCTGATGGCTGGCAGGGGAACTGGCGCCATCCTGAACGTTGGGTCGCTCGCCTCGTTCGCGCCGCTCTCGCTGCCAGCCTACACGCCGGGCAAGCACGCTGTCCTTGCGTTGACGGGCATCCTCGCCGCCGAACTTGGCCCGCAGGGTGTGCGCGTCAACGCGGTCGCGCCAGGCTATACGCTGTCGGACGGGTTAAAGGCGCGGATCGCCGCCGGCGAGCGCAATCCCGACGCGATACTGGCAACCACCGCCCTGCGGCGTTTCGTGGCGCCGGACGACGTGGCCGAGGCCGCGCTTTTCCTGTGCTCGGCGCGCGCTGCCTCGATCACCGGCGTAACGTTGCCGGTCGATGCCGGCTGGCTCGTGCAGGCGCCTTACGCGCACTACCTGTGCGGCAATCCCATCAAATCTCTTTCTCAGGAACAGCAGGCCGAGCCATGAGCGACATCACGCGTTTCGATTTCGACACCCGCATCCACCACGGCGTCGTCCACAACGGTACCGTCTATCTGACGGGTCAGGTTGCGGAGCCCGGCCAGTCCGCCGCCAGCCAGATGCGGGAGGTGCTGGCCAAGATCGACGCCCTTCTCGCCAAGGCGGGCACCGACAAGACGCGCGTCCTGCACGTGCAGATGTGGCTTGACGATGTTCGCGATTTCGATGAGGTCAACGTCGTTTGGGACCAATGGATGCCGAAGGAATACGCACCCGCGCGCTCCTCCGGGCAGGGCCGCATGGCGAAGCCCGGAATGCTGGTGGAGCTGATCGTGACGGCAGCCGTGTAATGTTCCCGCTGCCGCCCGCGGGAATCGCCCCGCGAGCGGCGGCGGCAAGGTGAAGGAAGAGTACGTGGCGAAGCGCAAATCCCTGTCGACCATCGTGGCGGACAGCCTGTCCGAAAAGGTGCGTTCCGGCGCTCTCGCGCCCGGTGCGCAACTCGCGACGGAGGCCGAGCTGTGTGCCGAGTACAGCGTCAGCCGCACGGTGGTGCGCGAGGCGGTCGCGCGGCTGCGTTCCGCCGGGCTGGTGATCCCTCGGCAGGGAAAAGGCGTGTTCGTCAGCGAAGCGCCGCAGCAACAGAGCTTCACCATTCCGCAGGCGGCGCTGGAGACCTTGCCGGAAACCATCGCGCTGCTGGAGCTTCGCCTCAGCGTCGAGGTTGAATCGGCAGGCCTGTGCGCGGAAAGGCGGACCGATGAAGATGCGCGCAGCATTCGCAAATTAATGGAGCAGGTGGATGCGCTTCATGCCGATCCCGAACAGATCCAGATCCATTACGACTACGATTTCCACCTCAAGATCGCAGAATCCGCCCGCAACGAGTTCATTCGCGGCTTTCTCGGCTATCTGCAGCCGGTCATCGCGCCGCGCTTCCGGCTCGGCCACATCGTGGCCAACGAGTACAAGGACAGCTACTACGCGCGCATCCACGCAGAGCACAACGACATCGTCGTCGCCATTGAACGGCGCGATGCGCAGGGTGCGCGCGAGGCCATGCGCCGGCATCTTCTGAACAGCCTTGAAAGGGTGCGCGCATTGGCGCTGGCGACCGGCATCGGCGCATCCGAGACCGCGCCGCCGCAAGCGGCCGGAACGTTGTTCGCCGATCTGAAGATACCCACTGTCGAGTAGCCGCGGCGCGGGGAGGCGTTATAGCTATATCGAAAGTCACGGTTTGGTGGGCGAGGCGTCGTCATGGCGCTCCGTTATCCGGGGTTGCCGCGCTCCCGCGTCCGCAGTTTCCTTGCGCGGGGCCGGATACACGCCGTTTTCGAACGGCACGAATATTGCTTTGTGTAGCGATTGGTTCGAAAAAACAGGAAAATTATTCTTTCCTTTTTTCTGATTTTCTTGGTTTCGCGCTGTCGAGTGAGCCGACAAAGTAGGTGCATAAGAAAGACAAGGGGAACGAGCAGTGAAAACCGCCTTCGTGACAGGGGCGACAAGCGGCATAGGCCGTGCGGTCGCCATCGGTATGGCCCAGGCAGGATACGGCGTCTATGCCGTCGGCCGCAGCCGGAGCGCTCTCGAGGAACTGCGCGCGACACAGGGCGGCATCACGCCCATCGCAGTGGATGTGACCGACCGTGACGCGCTGGAAACCGTGGTCAATGGCCTCGACATCGATGTTCTGGTCAATAACGCAGGCATGATGCCGCCGCTCGGCAACTTCGCCGACACGGCGATCGAGGACATCGACGCCGCGCTTGAAGTCAATCTGAGCGCGGTCATCCTGCTGACCCGCCTCGTCGTGCCGAAGATGCGCGAGCGTGGCAGCGGCCATATCCTGTTCACCGGTTCGATGGCCGCGCACGTCGCCTTTCCCAATCTCGCCGTCTATTCCGCCACCAAGGCCGGCATCGCGGGCTTTGCCGCAGGGCTGCGCGCCGACATGTCTCCCCATGGCGTGCGGGTGACGGAGATCGTGCCGGGCCGGGTGGAAACCGGGCTCTACAAGGACATTCTCGACGCCAAGGCGCGCGAGGCGATGTACGCCGCGACGAAGGCGGTGCAGCCCGAGGACATCGCCCAGATGGTGCTTGCCGTGCTGAACTTGCCCGAATGGGCGAATGTTTCCCGTTTTGACATCGTACCAACCCGTCCGACTTCTCCAAGCGGCTCCAAGTGAGGATTGTGACAATGAACGGACTTTCAGTGCTTATCGTCGGTGGCGGCGCGGGCCTTGGCAGCTTGCTGGCGCAAATGGCCGTTGAGGCGGGCGCGACGGCGCTCGGCATCATCGACATCAACCGCGATGCAGCCGAGGCCGCGCTCGAGCCGGCGAGGGCCAAGGGCCTGCCGACAGCCGCGGCGGCCGCCGACATTCAGGTGGGGCCGCAGTCCCACGAGGCGTTCGACGCCATCGTCGCGGGGATCGGCCGCGTCGACACGCTCATCAACTGCGCGGCGATCTATCCCCGCAAGCCGATCCTCGACATCACCGACGCCGACTGGGACGCGTCCAACGGCATCAACATCAAGGGCACCTATCACATGATGGTCGCCGCGATCCGTCACATGGCGGCGCAGGAGCCGAAGGATCATGTGCGCGGACGCATCGTCAACCTGACTTCGGTCGACGCCTTCAAGGCCCATCCGCAGAACGCCCACTACGCCGCGACCAAGGCCGCCGTGGTCAGCCTGACGCGCTCTTTCGCGCACCATGTTGCCAAGGACGGCATTCTGGTCAATTCGGTGGCGCCGGCCGGTATGGCCACGGAGCGCGCCCGCGCTCTCGGCTTCCTGGACGAACTCGCCAAGGCGAGCCCGCTCGGACGCGGCGCGCAGCCGACCGAGATCGCCGAATGGGTGCTCATGACCGGCGGCCCGAAGAACACGTATATGACCGGCGAGAACGTCATCGTCTCCGGCGGATACATCTATGCGTGACCGCATCCGGCGCTTTGCCGCCGCCTGAGCAGAAGGAGGGACAGACGATGAGCGGCAAGCTGCGCCTTCCTCCGCTCAACGCCCTGCGGGTCTTCCACGCGGTGGCCCGTCACAGGAGCCTGCGCCAGGCCGCCGACGAACTGCTGGTGACGCCCCAGGCCGTGGGGCAGCAGATCAAGCTGCTCGAGGACACGCTTCAGGTCTCCCTGTTCGAGCGCAGGGGGCGTTCGATCGAGCTGACGGAATCGGCGATCCTGCTGTCCCACTATGTCGAGGCCGGCTTCAACGAGTTCGCGGAAGGGGTGCGGCGGGTCACCAACGCCTCCTACCGCAACCGCATCAACCTGAACGCCAGCCCCTATTTCGCCACCCGCTACCTGCTGCCGCGCCTGTCGTCGTTTCGCGAGATCCTGCCCGGCGCCGACCTGCGCCTGACGACGATGATCGACATACCGGACTTCGCCCGCGACGACATCGACATGGCGGTGCAATGGGGCTACGGCGACTGGCCGGAATACGACTGCTCGCTGCTCGTTCCCGATCCCAAGATCATCTGCTGCACCGCGCAGATTCGGGAACAGATTTCGGCCCCGGCCGATCTCGCCCGGTTCACCCTGCTCGATATGGTCAAGTCCAAGCACCTGTGGCCGGACATCCTGCGTTTTCTCGGTGTCGAGCAGGTGGACGGCGCCAGAAGCATCGGCTTCGACAGCGCCGCCTCGATGCGTCGCGCCACCATGCAGGGCATCGGGGTGGGGCTTCTCTCGGTCGCCGACGCCGAAGAAGACCTGCGCTCCGGCGCGCTTGTGGCTCCGCTTGGCCGCGATGTTCTGGCCGGCATGAATGCGGAGGAGGTCCCGGGCTTCTATCTCGTGCTGCCGCGCGGGCATCTGCGGGTGAAAAGCGTTGCCGCGCTCCATCGCTGGCTGATCCAGCAGGAGTGGAGCGTGCTGTGAGAACTGTGTGTTTCCGCCTGCCGCGCGGCGCAGCCGCCGGGTATGCGGAGAGCGTTCGGAGAAAATCCCGGCCGCACGTCCAATAACAAGATTTATCAGAGGAGATCACAATAATGGCAATGGAGAGGACCATGAAAAGCTTTAAGTCTGGCGCCATGGCTTTGGCGCTCACGCTGACCCCGGCGCTTGCGATGACGCAGTTCGCGCCTGTTGCCGAGGCCGCCGGCGGCAAGACGCTGCAAACGGTCAAGGCGCGCGGATCGCTCCTGTGCACCGGTCACGACGGGTCGTATCTCGGCTTCGCCGAAGTCGACAACAAAGGCAACTGGAAGGGCCTCGACATCGACCTCTGCCGCGCCGTCGCGACCGCCGTGCTCGGCGATCCGTCGAAGGTCACCATTATCCCGATCAGCTGGGCGCAGCGCTGGCCGGCGCTGCAGTCGGGCGAGGTCGATCTCGTCATCAAGGCGTCGGGCGCCACGCTCAGCCGCGACACCGATCTCGGCCTCCAGTTCTCGCTGTCGTATTATCTCGGCACCACCAAGATCATGGCGCACAAGGAACTGAACCTCAAATCGCTGAAGGATGCCGATGGCGGCACGATCTGCATTCCCGCCGGCACCACCCAGCAGCAGCAGATCGCGTCCTACACCGCCAAGCTCGGCATCAAGCTCGAGCCGGTGCTCATCGAAAAGACCGAGGAACTGGAGCAGGCCTACTTCTCCGGCCGCTGCGACCTCTACACCCAGTGGGGGCCGGTGCTGGCGATCGCCCGCGCCGCGAAGGGCAACGTCGAGCAGCACGACATCCTCTCCGACGTGCTGGCGCTGGAGCCGGAAGTCATCGTGATGCGCCAGGGCGACGACAACTGGGTCGACATCGCCAACTGGACGCTCTCCGCCCTGTGGTTTGCGGAGCAGGAAGGCATCACCTCGCAGAACGTCGACAGCATTCGCGCCAACCCGCCGAGCCCTGAAATCGGCAAGTTCCTGGGCGTGACGCCGGGCATCGGCGCCGGTCTCGGCCTCTCCGACGACTGGGCCTACAAGGTCATCAAGAATGTCGGCAACTATGCCGAGATCTTCGACCGCAACCTCGGCGCCGGATCGCCCTACAAGATGGACCGCGAAATGACGGCGCTGTGGAACGCCGGCGGCGTTCTCTACCCCTACCTGATCGACTGACGGATATGCCCCGCCCGGTGTCGCGGGCGGGGCTGCCTCCGTTTCCGAAAAGCCTTTCAGGAGAAAAAGCCTCATGTTTGCCTTGCTGCGCCGCCAGAAAGTCCGCAACGCGCTTCTCCAGATCTTCTTCGTCGGGACGATAGCCGCGATCGTCATCGGGGGCTGGCTTAACGCGCAGCAGACCCTGGAGCGCCAGCGCATCGTCTCCGGCTTCGATTTCCTGTGGCGCTCGACCGGGTGGGAGGGCAACTTCTCCCTGCTGGCGGCAACCCCGAACGATCCTTACTGGTGGTTTTTCGTCGTCGGGCTCGTCAACACGCTGTTTCTCGGCGTCATCGGCCTGTTGCTCGCCACGTTTGTCGGCCTGACGGTCGGCCTGGCGAGAATATCGTCGAATGAAGTGCTGCGATTTCTCGGGCGCATCTACGTCGATTTCTTCCGCAATATCCCGCTGATCCTGCAGGTCTTCTTCTGGTATGCGTTCGTCACGCACATGCCCGCGCCGCGCGCCGCCTACGACCTCGGGAGCCTGAAGATCAGCAGCCGCGGCATTTACGCGCCCGTTCCCAACGTGCAATGGGAATTTCTGCTGGCGTCCGTCGTCTGCGTGGTCGCGGCGATCGTCGTCCCGATCTGGCTGGGCGGCACTCGCTATCTCTCGCGCCCGCCCGAACAACGGCGCGGCCTGCGTGTGGCCGCCTGTCTCGGCTTGCTGGCGCTTGCGGTGCTGGTCTTCGCCGCCGGCGGCAAAGCGGGCGAGCCGCTCTTCAGCGTGCCGGAACTGCAGGGCCTGAACCTGCGCGGCGGCATGCGCATCTCGCCGGAGTTTTCGGCGCTCGCCATCGCGATGGCTCTCTACGGCGGCGCCTATATCGGCGAGATCGTCCGTGGCGGCTTCAAGGCGGTGGGACGCGGGCAGATCGAGGCGGCCGAGTCGCTGGGGCTTACGCCGTGGCGCATCTTCAGCCACGTCCGCCTGCCGCTGGCCCTGCGCGCCATGCTGCCGATCCTCGCCAACCAGTATATCTGGCTCATCAAGGCGACGACGCTCGGCATCACCATCGGTTTCACCGATTTCTTCATGGTCGTGGCGATCACCATCAACCAGTCGGGCAACACGCTGGAGGCCATCGGCATTCTCATGGCCGGCTTCCTTCTGGTCAACCTGTCGCTGGGTGCGCTGTTCAACCATGTCAACAAAGCCATTGCCCTCAAGGGTAATCAGTTGCGGAGCTAAAAGATGATGGCTCGCCAACCCGCCGCCGGCGATCGGCTTTCCAACTTGCGCAAGCGCTTTTTCCCCACCCCGCTGCAGGCCGCGCTCTCGCTCGCCTCGCTGGCGCTGCTCGTCACCCTCGCGTGGAAGATCGTCGACTGGGCCATTCTGTCGGCCGTGTTCACCGCCGAGGGGGGACCGGCAGCGTGCAAGGCGGCGGAGGGGGCCTGCTGGTCGGTGATCGCCAATCGCTGGCGCATCATCATGTTCGGCCTCTACCCCTATGATGAGCAGTGGCGTTCGGCGCTCGCGTGCCTCGTCGTCGTGGCGATGATCGTGCTGAGCTGCCTGCCGGCCTTCTGGACGGGCAAGCGGATCGCGGCCGTCTGGATAGTGGGCGTGGCGCTGTTCTACGGCCTGATGAAGGGCGGCGTTTTCGGCCTGCGCTACATCGGCGAGGAGGCCTGGGGCGGTCTCGCGCTGACATTGTTCATCTTCGTTTCAACCTGCTTCATCGGCTTTCCGCTCTCGATCGTCCTGGCGCTGCTGCGGCGCAGCGAGCTGCCGTGGATATCGCGCGTGACCGGTCTCATCATCGATAGCGTCCGGTCGCTGCCGCTGATCTCGATCCTGTTCGCGTTTGCCGTCGTCGTGCCGTTCATGCTGCCGGGCTGGCTGCAGGGCGACAAGCTTTACCGGGTGATCGTGGGTTCGGCGCTGTTCTTTGCCGCCTACCAGGCCGAGATCGTGCGCGGCGGCATGCAGGGCGTGGCCCACGGGCAGGAGGAAGCGGCGAAGGCGCTCGGTATCGGCTACTGGCACCGCGTCAGCCGCATCCTGCTGCCGCAAGCCATGCGCAACGCACTGCCGGCGACGATCAACCAGTTCGTGATCTCCTTCAAGGAAACGTCGCTCGTCATCGTTGTCGGCTTCTTCGAGATCCTGGCGTCAGGCAACGCGGCCTACGGCACCGGCGAGTGGACCTTCGCCTATGTCGAGGTCTACGCGTTCATCGCCCTCATCTACTTCGTCTTCGTTTACAGCCTGTCCCGCTATGGCGCCTTCCTCGAGCGGCGCATGGCTGTCGGCGCACGTTAGGAATTCACAATGACCCGAACCAACCAGTCGGAAACGCCTGCCGTTCTGATCGAGGCGATGAGCAAGAGCTATGGCTCGTTCAAGGTTCTGCGCGACATCAACCTGCGCGTGCCGAGAGGCGAGAAGGTGGTGGTGTGCGGGCCGTCCGGCTCCGGCAAGTCGACGATGATCCGCTGCATCAACCGTCTCGAGCAACATGACGAGGGCCGCATCAGCGTTCTCGGCACGGAGCTGAACGACGATGTCGCGCGCATCGACGAGATCCGCCGCGAGGTCGGCATGGTGTTTCAGCACTTCAACCTGTTTCCGCACATGACGGTGCTGGAGAACTGCGTGCTGGCGCCGACGCTGGTGCGCCGCACCCCGCGCGCCGACGCCGAGGCCATCGCGATGCGCTACCTCGAGAAAGTCCGCATTCCCGAGCAGGCGCTGAAGTATCCGGGACAGCTTTCCGGCGGCCAGCAGCAGCGCGTGGCGATTGCCCGCGCGCTGTGCATGCAGCCGGAAATCCTGCTGTTCGACGAGCCGACATCGGCGCTGGACCCGGAGATGATCAACGAGGTACTCGATGTGATGGTCACGCTTGCTTCTGAGGGCATCACGATGATCTGCGTCACCCACGAGATGGGTTTCGCCCGTCGCGTCGCCGACCGGGTGATCTTCATGGACGGTGGTGAGATCGTCGAGGAGGGGCCGCCCGAAACCTTCTTCGTTGCGCCGAGCAGCGAGCGTACCAAAAAATTCCTGTCGCAGGTTCTGCGGCACTGAAAATGTAAAGAAGGATTGCGCCATGACTGACCTCGCCACCTCGCTGTCGCAGCTGCTCGGCCCGAAAGGATGGCTTTCGGGAGAGGACGCCGCGCCTTACCGGCGCGACTGGCTCGACCGCTGCGGCGAGCAGCCGCTCGGCGTGGCGCGTCCGGCCTCGACGCAGGAGGTGGCGCAGGTGGTGGCGCTGTGCGCCGGCGCGAACGTGCCGGTCGTGCCGCAGGGCGGCAACACCGGGCTGTGTTGCGCCGGCGTGGTGACCGGGGGCGGCGGCGTCATCCTGTCGCTGTCGCGCATGGCGCGCATCGGCGAGCCGGATCTGGCGAGCGGCTCAGTGGAGGTTGAAGCGGGCGCCGTGCTGGAGACGCTGCATGAAAGCCTCGCGCCGCACGGGCTGATCTTTCCGCTTCATCTCGGGTCCGAGGGCAGCGCCCGCATCGGCGGGCTGATCGGCACCAACGCCGGCGGCAGCCATGCCCTGCGCTATGGCATGATGCAGGACCTCGTTCTCGGCCTCGAAGTCGTGCTCGCCGACGGCACCATCTGGGACGGCATGCGGGCGGTGCAGAAGGACAATGCCGGCTATCAGCTTCGCAAGCTGTTCTGCGGTGCGGAAGGCACGCTGGGCGTCGTCACCCGCGCGATCCTCAAGCTGCATCCCGCGCCCCGGCAGCGCGCGACGGCGCTGCTGACCGGCCCGAGCCTCGCCGCCATCGTCGAGTTCGGCGTGCGCGTGCGGGCCGAGGCGGGGGAGTTCATCTCGGGGCTGGAGTTCTTCGCCGACACCGGCCTGTCTTTCGTTCTCGACCATCTCGACGTCGGCGCGTTTCCGCTGCAGACGCGCGGCGAGGCGCATCTGTTGATCGAACTCGGCTCGACGTCGTCCCTCGTGCCGCTCGACGATATCCTGATGGCCCTGCTTGAACAGGGGCTGGAGGACGGGCTGATCCTCGACGGCACGCTGGCGGCGACGAACGCCCAGCGGGCGCATTTCTGGAGGCTGCGCGAGGAACTGCCGGAAGGCCAGCGGCTGGAAGGCGCGCAGCTCAAGAACGACATATCCGTGCCGCCCGGACGCGTGGCGGACTACGTGGATGCGGCGCGGGCGTTGTGCGAGGAGCTGTTGCCGGGCGTGCGCATCAATCCGTTCGGGCATCTGGGCGACGGCAACATCCACTTCAATCTCTCGCCGCCGCCTTCCGCCGACGGGTTCGGCGGGCGCGACGGGGAGATCGCCTCGGCGCTTGCCGCGCTCGCCACGCGGATGCACGGCAGCTTCGCCGCCGAGCACGGTCTCGGGCGCACCAAGATCAAGCTTGCCGACAGCCATCGCGGGCCGGTCGAGCGCCAATTGATGGCGACGATCAAGCGCGCGCTCGATCCGGACGGCGTGCTGAACCCCGGCGTGATCGTGGCCGGGCCGGGGAAAGAATAACTTTATAATAAGCCGGATTTCTTCGTTTCGCCGGGGCGCGCGGACAGGCAACCTCATTAGCAGACCGACAAAGCCGGCGATGACCGGCGGCAAGCAAAAAACAAGAGGTGGACGATGCGCAACGGCGGTCAGCTTCTCATCGAATGTCTTCTGGCGCTCGGCGCCACCAAGAGCTTCGGCGTTCCGGGCGAAAGCTATCTCGCTGTCCTCGACGCGTTGCACGATACTGTCGGACGGCTCGACTACGTGCTGTGCCGCAACGAGGGCGGGGCGGCGTTCATGGCCGCGGCCTACGGCAAGCTGACCCGCACGCCCGGCATCTGCTTCGTCACGCGCGGGCCGGGTGCGACCAATGCCTCCATCGGCGTGCACACCGCGATGCAGGACAGCGCGCCGATGATCCTGTTCGTCGGGCAGGTCGGCACCGACATGAAGGGCCGCGAGGCCTTTCAGGAGATCGACTATCCGGCCGCTTTCGGCACCGTGGCCAAATGGGCCGTCGAGATCAACCACGTCGACCGGATTCCGGAAATCGTCGCGCGCGCCTGGAGCACGGCGCTGTCGGGCCGGCCCGGGCCGGTCGTCGTCGCGCTGCCCGAGGACGTGGTGGCCGCGCTGACCGGCGCGCCGCCGCTCACCGGCGCGATACGCATCTCCGAGCCCGGCCCCACGTCCGAGGCTATCGGCGAGGCGCGTGACATCCTGGCGTCTGCCCAGCGTCCGCTGATCCTGATCGGCGGGTCGAACTGGAGCGAGGCCGGACGCGCCGCGCTACAGGAATTCGCGGAAAAGTCCGATATTCCGGTCGTTGCCGCTTTCCGCTTTCAAGACCAGTTCGACAACCACTCGCCAGTGTTCGTGGGCGAGGCAGGGGTCGGCATGCCGGCGCATGTACGCCGCCTGATTGTCGAGGCCGACGTTATCCTCGCCATCAACGTGCGCTTCGGCGAGATGACGACCGACGGCTACAGCCTGCTGTCCGTGCCGCAGCCGCGGCAGACGCTGATCCATGTGCACGCGTCAGATCGCGAGATCGGCAAGGTCTATCAACCGGCGCTTGCCATTCAGGCCGGGCCCAACGCCTTTGCCGCCGCGCTGGCGCCCGTCACCGGCGGGTGGGCGCAGTGGCGCGGGGAGGCACGGGCCGGCTATGAAGCGGCGTTCGACGCGCCGGGGCAGCCCAGCCCCGTCGACATGGTCGCGGTGATGAAATGGCTGGGCGAGATCCTGCCTCCCGACGCCATTCTCACCAACGGCGCCGGCAATTTCACGGTGTGGCCGAACAAGTTCTTCCGCTTCGGCCCGCAGGCGCGGCTGCTCGCTCCCCAGTCGGGCGCGATGGGTTACGGCCTGCCGGCGGCCGTCGCCGCCAAGGTCGCGCATCCCGAGCGGGTGGTGGTGTGCTTCGCCGGCGACGGCGATTTCCAGATGAACTGCCAGGAGTTGGGCACCGCCATGCAGGCAGGCGCGCAACCCATCGTCCTCGTCCTCAACAACGGCATCTACGGCACGATCCGCGCGCATCAGGAGCGCACCTTCCCGGCGCGTGTGTCAGGCACGACGCTGCAGAACCCCGATTTCGTGACGCTCGCCCGCGCCTACGGCTTCCATGCCGAGCGCGTCGGCGCGACCGCCGATTTCGCGGCGGCGTTCGAGCGCGCGCTCGCATCCGCCAGCGGCGCGGTTCTCGATCTCGATATCTCTCCCGAGGCGCTCACGCCGCGCCAGACCCTTTCCCAGATGCGCGCCGCCGCGCTCGCTTCGCTGAAGGCACCGGAATGACGAAACCCGCAAACGACACCAGCCCGAAAGACGGTCGTCCGAACGACATTCGTCTGGGAGCGGATATTGGTGGCACGTTCACCGACATCGCGCTCGATGTCCGTGGCACGATCTACTCGACCAAGGTTCTGACCAACTACGCCGCGCCCGAGCAGGCGATCCTCGACGGCATCGAGGAGGTGGTGAAGCAGGCCGGTATCGCTTTCGGCGATCTCGATCTTGTCATTCACGGCACGACGCTGGCCACCAACGCGCTCATCGAGCGGCGCGGCGCGAAAACCGCCTTCGTCACGACGGAGGGATTCCGCGACGTTATCGAGATGCGGACCGAAAACCGCTTCGAGCAGTACGACATCAACCTGCGCCTGCCGCCGCCGCTGATCGCGCGCGAGCACCGCTACACCGTCTCGGGCCGTATCGGCGCGGACGGGAAAGAGCTGCAACCTCTTGACGAGGCGGCGCTGGAGGAAATCGCCGATACCATCGCGGCCGGCGGCTTCGGCGCCGTCGCCATCGGCTTCATCCACGCCTACACCAATCCCGCGCACGAGAAGCGGGCGCGGGAGATCCTGTCGCGCAAGCTCGACATTCCGATCTCGCTCAGCGCCGAGGTTTCGCCGCAGATGCGCGAGTTCGAGCGCTTCAACACGGTCTGCGCCAACGCCTACGTGCGCCCGCAGATTGGCGAGTACCTGCTGCGGCTGCGCGAGCGGCTGAAGCAGATGGGCGTCGGCGCACCCGTCTTCATGATCCATTCCGGCGGCGGGCTCATCACGGTCGAGACGGCATCGGAATTTCCGGTGCGGCTCGTCGAGTCCGGCCCCGCCGGCGGCGCGATCTTCGCAGCCGACATCGCCCGCCGCTTCGGCATCTCCTCCGTCGTGTCCTACGACATGGGCGGCACCACTGCGAAGATCTGCCTCATCGAGGACTTCGCGCCGCGCACCGCCCGCACCTTCGAGGTTGCGCGCACCTACCGCTTCAGCAAGGGCTCGGGCATGCCGATCTCCATTCCGGTGATCGAGATGATCGAGATCGGGGCGGGCGGCGGGTCCATCGCCTGGATCGACGCCATGGGCCGCATCCAGACGGGGCCCGAGAGCGCCGCCTCCGAACCCGGCCCGGCCTGCTACGGGCGGGGCGGCGACAGGCCGGCCATCACCGATGCCGACCTGATCCTCGGCAAGATCGACCCGGACAACTTCGCCGGCGGCGCGATCAAACTCGATCGCGGCGCATCGGAGACAGCCGTCGCGCGCCATATCGGCGACCGGTTGTCGCTCGCCGCGCTGCCCGCCGCCTTCGGCATCTGCGAGGTGGTGGACGAGAACATGGCCAACGCCGCGCGCGTTCACGCGGTGGAGAACGGTAAGAACATCTCCGACAATCTCATGATCGCCTTCGGCGGGGCGGCGCCGCTGCATGCCGCGCGGCTGTGCGAGAAGCTCGACATCGACCGCTGCCTCGTGCCCGCCGGCGCCGGTGTCGGCTCGGCCATCGGCTTCCTCAAGGCGCCGTTCGGCTACGAGGCGCTCACGTCGCGGCTGGTGCGGCTGTCGCACTTCGATGCCGACGAGGTCAACGCGCTGCTCGACGGCCTGAAGAACACGGCGGAAGGCTTCGTGAAAGCCGGCACCGACGGCCGGATCGTGCGCGAGATCACCGCCTTCATGCGCTACGCGGGACAGGGCTGGGAAATTCCGGTCCCGTTGCCGGACCGCGCGTTCAGCTCCCGTGACGCGGAATGGCTCAAGGACGAATTCCAGTCCCACTACACGCACTTTTTCGGCCGCGCCATCGATGGTCTCGACGGGCTGCAGATCGAGGTCGTGACGTGGTCGGTGAAGGCGCAGGACGAGCAGAAAGCGCCCGCGCATCACGAAATCACCCTCGGCCGCCGCGTGGTGTCGTCCGCGACCGCGCGCGACGTGTTCGATCCGGCGACGGCGTCGATGCAGCGCTCGCTCATCGTCGAGCGCGCCGATCTCCAGCCGGGCGACCGGCTGCCGGGGCCGGCCGTGATCGTGGAGCGCGAGACGTCCACGGTCGTCACCACCCCCTTCGACGCCGTGTTGCAGAACGACGGCTCCATCCTGCTGGTCCGCAAGGAGATCGTGGCATGAGTGGCATAGGCGATATCCGCATGCAGGTCATGTGGAACCGTTTGATTTCCGTCGTGGAAGAGCAGGCGCTGACGCTGCTGCGCACCGCGTTCTCGACATCGGTGCGTGAATCGGGCGACCTTTCCGCCGGCGTGTTCAACCCGCAGGGCGAGATGCTGGCGCAGGCGGTGACCGGAACGCCCGGCCACGTCAACACGATGGCCGAGGCGGTCGGGCATTTCATGACCGCGATCCCGCGCGACGAGATGTTCGACGGCGACACCTACGTCACCAACGATCCGTGGCTCGGAACCGGGCATCTGCACGACATCACCATGGTGTCGCCATCGTTCCTCGATGGCAAGCTCGTCGCCTTTTTCGCCTGCACGGCCCACGTGGTCGATGTCGGCGGCCGTGGCTTCGGCGCGGACGGCAAGTCCGTCTACGAGGAAGGCATCCAGATCCCGATCATGAAGTTCGCCGAGAAGGGCGTGGTCAACCGCGATCTCGTGCGCCTGCTGCGGGTGAACGTGCGTGAGCCGAACCAGGTCGTCGGCGACTTCTACTCGCTAGCCGCCTGCAACGACGTCGGCCGCCGCCGCTTGACCGGCATGATGCGCGAGGCGGGCCTGTCCTCGCTCGACAGCTTGGGCGAATTCATCTTCTCGCGCACCCGCGAGGCGATGCTCGAGCGGATCGCCGAGCTGCCGCGCGGCAGCTGGTCGAACGAGCTCACCACCGACGGCTACGACCAGCCGGTGAAGCTCGCGGCCGCTGTGTCCATCGGCGAGGGCGGGCTGCATGTCGATTTCTCCGGCACCGATCCGATGAGCCGGTGGGGCATCAACGTGCCGATCATCTACAGCAAGGCCTATGCGAGCTATGCGCTGAAGTGCGTCGTCGCGCCCGATATTCCCAACAACGCGGCCTCGCTGGCGCTGTTCACGGTGTCGTCGCCGACCAACATCCTCAACGCGGCCCGTCCCGCGCCCGTTTCGCTGCGCCACGTCATCGGGCACATGGTGCCGGATCTGATCCTCGGCGCGCTGGCGAAGGCGCTGCCGGGCCGCATTCTCGCCGAGGGGGCGGGCGCGCTTTGGAATATCCACATCTCGGTGCGGCCTGTCGCCGGTGGCGAGGGGCGCGGCGCTGAGGTGCTGATGTTCAACTCCGGCGGCATGGGCGCGCGTTCCGGCATCGACGGACTTTCCGCGACCGCGTTTCCGTCCGGCGTTCACACCATGCCCATCGAGGCGACGGAGAACACCGGCCCCATCGTGATCTGGCGCAAGGAGCTTCGCCCCGATTCCGGCGGCGACGGCGAGTTTCGCGGCGGCCTCGGCCAGATCATCGAGATCGAGGCGCTTGAGGGGTACGAGTTCGACTTCTCGGCGATGTTCGACCGTGTGCGCCACGCGCCGAAGGGTCGGGCAGGGGGAGCGGACGGGCGCGCCGGCGTCGTGCGGCTCGACGACGGCACGCCGATGCGGCCCAAGGGCTGGCAGCACGTGCCGGCCGGTCGCAGGCTCGTTCTCGAGTTGCCCGGCGGCGGCGGATACGGCGAGCCGGAGCGGCGCAGCGATGAAGCGCGCCAGCTCGACCTGACCAGAGGATACGTTTCACGGAGTGCGACATGAGCTATGTTTCGTCCCGGCTGGCGGCAGTGAAGCCGTCGGCCTCCATGGCGGCCTCGCAGGCGGCCAAGGCGCTGCGCGCCAAGGGTATCGACGTGATCGACCTCGGTCTCGGCGAGCCGGATTTCCCCACCCCGCCCCATATCATCGAGGCGGCTTTCGCGGCGGCGCGGGCGGGCGACACGCTCTACACGGCGGCTGCCGGCACCCCCGCCGTGCGCGAGGCGGTGGCGGCCAAGTTCAGGCGCGAGAACGGGCTGGATTACGGCGCGGACGACATCGTCGTCGCCAACGGCGCCAAGCAGATCATCTTCAACGCCCTGCTGGCCACGCTGGAGCCGGGCGACGAGGCGATCCTGCCCGCACCCTATTTCGTTTCCTACCCCGAAATGGTGAAGCTGCTCGGCGGCTCGCCTGTGATCGTGGAATGCCCGGAGACGACCGGCTTCCGCCTCACGGCGCAGGCGCTGGAAAGTGCGATCACGCCGCGCACCAAGTGGCTGTTCCTCAACACGCCCGGCAATCCCACCGGCGCGGTTTATTCGGAAGCGGACCTGAAGGCGCTCGGCGCGGTTCTCGCGCGCCATCCGCAGGTGCTCATCCTGTCCGACGAGATCTACGAGCACATCATTTTCGACGGCCGCCGTTTCGTTTCCTTCGGCAACGCGTGCCCGGAGCTGCGCGACCGCAGCCTGATCGTGAACGGCGTTGCCAAATCATACGCCATGACGGGCTGGCGCGTCGGCTATGCCGCCGGTCCCGCCCCGTTGCTCAAGGCCATGTCGACGGTGCAGAGCCAGTCGGTCACCTCGGTCTGCTCCATCGCGCAGGCGGCGACTGTCGCCGCGCTCAACGGTCCGCAGGATGAGGTGACGCGTTTTCGCGAGGCCTTCGAGAGGCGGCGCGATCTGGTGGTCGCCGGCATCGCGGGCATCGACGGCGTCACGCTATCCGCGCCGGAAGGGGCGTTCTACGCCTATATCGGCTGCGCCGGGCTGATCGGGCGGCGGACGCCGGACGGCACCGTGCTGGCCGACGACGCGGCGGTGGCGAATTACCTGCTGAACCGGGGCCGGGTGTCCTCGGTGCCGGGTGTGGCCTACGGGCTGTCGCCGTACTTCCGCATTTCAACCGCCACCGGCGACGACATATTGACCGAGGCTGTCGCGCGGATCAAAACCGCCGTGGAAGAACTGGAGTAAAGGCTATGGCGCAATACGAACGCATCCTGATTACCGGCGCCGCCGGGCGGCTCGGCACCGAGTTGCGCAAGAGCCTTGCCCCGCTTGCGGACAAGATCAGGCTCGGCGCGCGCAAGGCCTTCGACGATCTCGCGGCCAACGAGGAAGAGGTCGTTTTCGACCTCGCCGACATGGACGCCACGATCGAGGCCACGCGCGGCTGCGACGCCATCGTGCATTTCGGCGGCGCTTCGCTGGAATCGCCCTGGCAGACCATTCTCGACGCCAACATTCGCGGCTCTTACCACATCTACGAAGGGGCGCGGAAACACGGCGCGCGGCGCGTGATCTACGCCTCGTCGGTGCACGCCATCGGCTATCACGAGCTGGAGGCCCACATCGGCGTCGACGCGCCGGTGCGGCCCGACAGTCTCTACGGCGTGTCCAAGAATTTCGTCGAGAGCCTCAGCCGCCTCTACTGGGACAAGTTCGGGATCGAGTCGGTGTGCCTGCGCATCTTCTCGTCGTTCCCGGAGCCTGCCGACCGGCGGATGCTGTGGTCGTATCTGTCGTTCAACGATTGCGTGCGCCTCGTCGAGGCATCGCTGACAGCGCCGCGTGTCGGCCACACCATTTCCTTCGGCCTGTCGGACAACAAGGTGAAGGCGGTCGACAACAGCGGCGCCAATCACCTAGGCTATATTCCGCAGGACAGCTCGGAGCCTTTCCGCGCAGCGGTGGAGGCACGCACGCCGACCCCCGATCCAAAGGCGGCGGCGGTGAAATATCTGGGCGGATGGTTCTGCGAACTGGGGCATCCGGACGATGAAAAACCAAAAGCCTGACGGCGCTGGAAGGACGTGTCGATGACGGACGCACGCGCTCTGTTCGCGGCGCTGTTCGGGGCGGCCGTCGACGCGGCCGATCCCGGCCTCGTGATGCGCGACTTCCTACCCGCTCGGCCGAAAGGCCGCACGGTCGTCATCGGCGCGGGGAAAGCCGCCGCGCAGATGGCGGCGGCCTTCGAGCAGGCATGGGACGGCCCGCTGGAAGGCGTCGTCGTCACGCGCTATGGCTACGGCACGCCGTGCGTATCCGTCAGGGTGCTCGAAGCCGCCCATCCCGTGCCGGACGAAGCCGGGTTGCGCGCGGCGCAGCAGCTGCGCGCTGCCGTCGAGGGCCTGACGGCGGACGATCTCGTGGTGGCGCTGGTGTCAGGCGGCGGCTCGGCGCTTCTGCCGGCCCCGCCGAACGGGCTGACCCTGGCCGATGAGCGGGCGGTAAACGAGGCGCTGCTTGCCTCCGGCGCGCCGATTGCGGCCATGAACACCGTGCGCAAGCATCTCTCCACCATCAAGGGCGGGCGCCTCGCGCTCGCCGCGCATCCGGCGCGGGTCGTGTCGCTGATCGTATCCGACATTCCGGGCGACAACCCGGCCTTCGTCGCCTCGGGACCGACGGTCGCGGACAAGGCAAGCCGCGACGACGCGCTGGCCATCGTGCGCGATTTCCGGCTGACGTTGCCCGAAGCGGCCATGCGGCATCTCGCGTCGCCCGAAGCTGACGCGCCGTCCGCCGACGATCCGCGCCTTGCCCGCAACGAGGTTCATGTCATCGCCTCCGCCGCCCGTTCCCTTGAGGCCGCGGCGCGCAAGGCGGCGGAATTCGGCATCGAAGCGGCGATCCTGTCCGATGCCATCGAGGGGGAGGCGCGCGACGTCGCCGGTGTCCACGCGGCAATCGCCCGCGAGATCGCCCTGCGTAACAGGCCATTCCGCAAGCCTGTGCTGCTGCTTTCGGGCGGCGAGACGACGGTCACCATCCGGCAAAAGTGCGGCAAGGGAGGGCGCAACAGCGAGTTTCTCCTCGCTTTCGCCCGTGCCACGGAGGGCGTTGCCGGCATAGACGCCTTCGCCGCCGACACGGATGGCATCGATGGTTCCGAGGACAATGCCGGCGCGATGGCGGATGCCGCCAGCCTGGCGCGGATGCGGGCAGCCGGCATCGACCCCGCCGCCGCATTGCAGCGCAACGACGCATGGACGGCGTTCGCCGCCTCGGGCGATCTGTTCGTGTCCGGGCCGACAGGCACGAATGTCAACGATTTCAGGGCTATACTGATCCGATGACCCGTGGCGCGTGTCTGCAGAAAGCTTTTGCCTGCAGGCGCAACCGGGTCGTCGGTGTCAGGCGGCCGCGCGCAGCCTCACGCCTCGTCCAGCGCCAGTGCGAGATCGGCGATCAGGTCGTCGGGATGCTCGATGCCGATTGACAGCCGGATCGTGGATTCCAGCACGCCGATGCGTTGGCGCACGTCTGCCGGCACGCCGGAATGCGTCGTCGTGGCGGGGTGGGAGGCGAGCGACTCCGTTCCGCCGAGACTGACGGCGAGCTTGAAGATCTTGAGCGCGTTCAGGAACCGGAACGAGGCCGGTTGGCCGCCGGCGATGTCGAACGAAAACGTCGACCCCGCGCCGCTGCACTGGGCGGCGAAGGTGCGGCCGGTGGCGGACTCGGGGTCGCTGAAGGGCAGGTAGTGGATCGCCTCCACCTTGGGGTGCGCCCGCAGAAACGCGGCCACGATCTCCGCATTGCTGTTGGCGCGCTCCATGCGGATCTGCAGCGTTTCCAGCGAGCGGCCCAGCATCCAGCACGAATGCGGATCGAGCTGCGTGCCGATGGCGCCCCGCAGCGCCTTGACCTGCTTCATCAAGGCTTTGCTGCCGAGCGCGGCGCCGGCGATGAGATCGGAATGGCCGCCAACATATTTCGTCAGCGAATAGAGGGAGATATCGGCTCCGTGCTCGATCGGGCGCTGGAACACGGGGCCGAGCAGCGTGTTGTCGCACGCCACGATGGGTGCGCTTCCCTGCTTTTCGCCGATTGCGTCCGCCACCCGGCGGATCATGGCGATGTCGACCAGGCTGTTGGTGGGATTGGCGGGCGTTTCGATCAGGATGAGCGCGACGCGGCCTTTCCGCATCGCTTCCTCTGCGGCTTCCCGCACCGAGGCCTCGCTGACACCGTCATCGAATCCGACCGCGGCAACGCCGAGATTGAGGAATGTCCTGGCCAGCAGCGTTTCCGTGCCGCCGTAGAGCGGATGCGAATGCAGGATGACGTCGCCCGGGCGCACGAAGGCGAGCAGCGTCGTCGCGATGGCCGACATGCCGGATGAAAACAGCACGCAGCTTTCCGCCCGCTCATAGACGGCGAGGCGGTCCTCGACGATCTCGCTGTTGGGATGGTTGAAGCGCGAGTAGACGAGGCCGGCGCCCTTGCCCTGCGGCGGTTCCTTGCGCCCGGAGACGTAGTCGAAGAAATCCCGGCCGTCCTCGGCGGAGCGAAACACGAAAGTCGATGTCAGGAAGACAGGAGGCTTGACGGCGCCCTCGGAGAGTTCCGGATCGTAGCCGTAATTCAGCATCTGCGTTTCGGGGTGCAGGGCGTGATTGCCGATATGGGTTTTCGACGGATGCGGCGCGGTCATCGGAGGCCTCCTCAAATATTGGCAAGCATTTTGCATCGGCAAGCATTTTGCATCGGTAAACATTTTGCATTGGCAAGCATTTTGCTGCGGCAGAAGCTTTGCTCTGTCGACTATAGCGAACCCGACCGCGATTTGACACCGCGTGGCATTGGCCCGAAAAATCACCGACCAGCCGACTTGGTCAGGCTTTGTGAGGGGTTCTACAGCCACCCGCTTTTCTTGAAGCGCCAGTATAGAATACTGCACAGGACGGCGACCACCGAGAGAACGGTATAGTAGCCGTAAGGCAGGTGGAGCTCGGGCATGTTATCGAAGTTCATGCCGTAAATACCGGCAATCGCCGTCGGAACGGCGAGAATGGCGGCCCATGCGGCAAGCTGGCGGGTAATCTCGCCCTGACGTTGCTGCTCGAACAGGTTGCTGGCCTCGAAGACGGAGGTCATGATTTCGCGCAGGCCATCCACAGTTGTCTCGACGCGCCTGACATGATCGTAGACGTCCCTGAAGAACGGCCGCGCGTTTGCGTCGACGCAGGGCAGGTCGACCGCCGCCAGCCGGCCGACGACTTCCGACATCGGACCGAGAATGCGCTGGAAGAGAATGAGCTGGCGGCGCAGGTGAAACAGCCGCGCAATCTGATCGCGCCCGAGAAACGTGGCCATCATGTGCCGCTCCATGTCGAGCACGTTATCCTCGATGGTCTGGACGATCGGAATGTAGCCGTCGACGATAAAGTCGAGAATGGCGTGGAGAACATAGTCCGTGCCGTGCTTCAGCAGTTGCGGTGAGGCCTCCAGCTGCTGCCGCAGGTCGCTGTGGGCGCGGGCCGAGCCGTGCCGGACCGTGATGATGTACTGCTCGCCGACGAACACCGCCGTCTGGCCATACCGTATACGGTCGTCTTCGAGATGCGCCGTCTTGGCGACAACAAACAATTGTCCTCCGAAGATGTCGACCTTCGGCACCTGCCGCACCAGCAGTGCGTCTTCCACCGCGAGGTGCGGCAGGTTGTAAGCCTGTTGCACCTCCGCCATTTCCTCGGGCGAGGGTTCGAAAAGCCCGATCCAGACGAAGTCGTCGGGCTGGGCGAGGCTCGGGAAGCCGTGTGAAACGTCCAGTTCCTGACGTTCTCCGTTGCGGTAGAGATAAGCAGCGATGCAGGCCATGGAATACTCGCGGGAAGCAGGGATAAGAGGCGCACATGTTGGCAGTCCGGCGCGCATGCGTGAGTCTACACGTGTTCTATTGCAATCTGTTGAGCGTCGTTTCGATGCCCTTGCGCCTCGTCGCACACGTCGCTCAGCTTTGCCGGGCAAGTTTTACGCCGGGTGAAAGTGGTGTTACAGATTGCCATAAACGTTATTCGTGATCCGGATAGCAGTTTCGACAATTTCATGGTCCAGAATAAGTTCCGCGGCAAAATATTAGATTCGATATAAGATTCATCGTTGCGGCGATTCGTCACAATAGTTTCTTGCTCTGGCTATACCTCCCAAAATGGAATGTATCTTTCATATTGGAGGCCTCCAGATGCTGGATTCAGGGTCGGATGGGGTTGAGGTGATCCGTAAACCTTGGGGTCTGGGCCGTCGCATCGTGACGGCTGCGATCACCTTTTTCTCTATTGGTGCGTTGGTCTTCATGACAGCCGGCGCCAACACCGAAGGGCGCCTCGCCGGCGCCGGGTCGACCTTCGTCAACCCGATCCTGCAGCGCGTCTCCACGGCCTATCAGGGCTATCTGGCCGCTGATCCTGTCGACCTGGTCAACCAGGAGGGCAAGAGCGGTGACTGGACGGCGGGCGCCAGCGCCCTCGACTACGATCCTGTCGGCTCCATCGGCGGGCTGATCCGGCTTTCGGATCCTGTCGTGAATTTCGCCGCGACCGAGGTTCCGGTCCCGGCAAAGCAGCTCGCGCAGCAGAAGCGCATCCAGTTCCCGCTGATTCTTGGCGCCGCCGCACCGGTGGTCAACCTCGACCTGCGCGGCGCGGAACTCGTGCTCGACGCGCCGACGCTGGCCGCCATCTACAACGGCGAGATCACCCGCTGGTCGGATCCGGCCATCGCCGCGCTCAACCCCGCTGTCGCGCTGCCGGATCAGGCCATCGCCGTCCGTTACCGCAACGACGGCTCGGGCACCACCTGGACCGTTACCGGCTATCTCGCGCAGGCTCAGGGCTGGAAGGCCGGGCAGGGTGCGCACGTCGCATGGCCCACCGGATCGGGCGCCGAGGGCAGCCGCGGCATCATCGAGGCCGTGAAGGCGACCCCGGGCGCCATCGGTTATTCCGAGGTCGGTCAGGCGCGCCGCGCCGGCCTCACCGCCGTCAATCTGGTCAATGGCTCCGGCCAGGCCGTCGCGCCCAATGCCGACAACATCCGCGCCGCCACCTCGGTGGCGCATTGGCAGCCGGAGCAGGACGTCACCGCCGCCGCCGCCACCGAAGGCTGGCCCATGACCGCCGTGGTTTACGTGGTGATGCGCGCCGACGACCGCCAGGCGGAGCGCGCGCTGGGCTTCTTCCGTTATTTCTACGCCGAAGCCACCCGTCAGGCCGATGCCCTCGGCTATGTGCCGCTTCCCTCCAGCGTGGTCAGGGACGTGGAGAGCTATTGGGCCGGCGTGTTCGGCAAACAATCCTGAGACAAAAATCCTGAGGCAAGCAATCGAGACAAGCGCTCGCTGCGCCTATTTCTGAGGTGAGACCGTGGAAGTCGATCTGTTCAAGGAAATCGTCGTTCCCGTGATCGGGGGCCTGGGCATATTCCTGCTCGGCCTAGAGTTCATGGCGAGCGGCATTCAGGCCCTTTCGGTCAACAAGATGCGCGAATGGCTGGCCAAGATGGCCGGCACGCCCATCAAGGGCGTCATGGCCGGCACCATCATCACCGGCATCATCCAGTCCTCGACTGCGATGACGGTCATGACCGTCGGTCTGGTGAACGCGGGCGTTCTGGGCCTGCGTTCGGCCATCTCGGTCATCATGGGCGCCAACATCGGCACGACGCTCGGCAACGGCCTGATCGCCCTGCCGCTCGGGCCGCTTGGCCTGCTGTTCGGCGGCATTTTCGCCACGGTCTATTGCTTCGCCAAGTCGGACCGGGTGCGGAACGTCTCGCTGGCCGCGATGGGCTTCGCGCTGATCTTCTACGGCCTCAACCTGATGACCGGCGGCCTGAAGCCGCTGCGCAAGATGCCGGAAGTGCTCGAGGTGATCCAGACGCTCGACGCTGGCACCTTCGGCGGCGTCATCGCCTGCGTGCTGATCGCGGCGCTCATCACGGCGCTGATCCACTCGTCGTCGGCCACGATCGGTATCGTCATGGGCCTCGGCGCCTCGGGCATCCTGTCGTGGGAGACGGCCGTCGCCTTCGCGATCGGCGCCGATCTCGGCACGACGATCACCTCGTGGATGGCCTCGCTCAACCTGTCGAAGAACGCCAAGCGAGCGGCATACGCTCACATCGCCTTCAACTTCATAGGCGTGGCGGTGGTGCTGCTGTTGTTCTTCCCGGCGATATGGGCGCTGAAGGCTGTGCTCGGCATCTGGAGCATCGATCCGGGCGCGGCTGTCATCGTCAACGGCCAGGAAACCTTCCCCGGCGTTCCGATCGCGATCGGCTTCTTCTCGATCGTCTTCAACATCTTCAACGTGATCATCCTGTTCCCCTTCGTGAACACGTTCGACCGGGTGCTGCAGCGCGTCGGCCACACCATGGACGAGGATGTCGAGGATTACTCGATCCCGCGCTTCCTCGACCGCAAGCTGATCGCCGATTTCAATGCGGCTCTGCCGGCCGTCCAGCAGGAGGCCGGGCGCCATCTGCAGGCCGGCGCGGTGTTCCTCGACATCGCCCGCGACAAGAAAGACGCGCCCAAGGATCCGGTCGAGCACCACGCTGCGACCGACCTCCTCAGCCGCGAGATCCGCTCTTACTCGTCGCAGCTTTTCCAGGACGGCCTGTCCCGTGAACAGCTCGACCTCGTGGCCTCGCTGATCGAGGAAGTGGACTTCACCTCGGCCCTGTCCGAATCCCTCTACCAGATCGCCCGCCGGGTGAAGCGCGAACCGTTCTCCGACGCCGCGCGCGAGGTGCTGGGTCTTGGACTGGAGCGTCTGGATCAGGCCATGAACACGGTTCTCTTCCACCCGGCCGCGCAGCCGCGCATGCCGGCCGGCCACAGCGTGGTGCCGGGCGTCGAGGAACTGCGCTGGAAGGCGCTGCAGAGCCGCGACGTCGCCGCCGGCGAGAAGGGCGCGCTGCTGGCGCTGCTCGGCTCGATCGAACGCGCCGAAACGCTGATCGAGCGTATCCGCGCCGAGCGCGCCTCGGTGGACCGCAGCGGCATCACCCGCCCGGTGGTGCAGACGGACCAGACACAGGCGCGTCCCGATGCGGAAGGTTCCGCGGTTCCGGCCTGATGCCTATACGGTCGGGCGGCGACGCCCGACCGCTTAAAATCGCCTGTCATTAAAAAATAGCGGAACTATTTGGAAAAATAGCGGAACCATTTGCGATTTCGTGACATCGGAGATGGTTCCGCTGCGTGTTATCCTGTCGCGGCAACGGCGACATGCACCTGTAACGCAACGGTATCGCAAGGCCCCGTGCCGGCGGGACTTTTCCATCGGAGGAAGATGACGTGAGCGTTGGTCTGCTGGCTTTGCTGGATGATGTCGCCGCCCTGGCCAAGGTGGCTGCCGCTTCGCTCGACGATATCGCGGGCCAGGCCGCCAAGGCGGGAACCAAGGCCGCCGGCGTTGTGATCGACGACGCCGCCGTGACGCCGCGCTACGTGACCGGCTTCGATTCCTCGCGCGAGCTGCCGATCATCTGGAGCATCGCCAAGGGCAGCCTGCGCAACAAGCTCTTCATCCTCCTGCCGGCGGCCATGGCGCTGAGCGCCTTGCTGCCGCAGGCCATCGTTCCGCTGCTGATGCTGGGCGGCGTCTATCTGTGCTACGAGGGCGCCGAGAAGCTGATGGAAACGCTGTTTCCGCATGCCGGCCACGGCGGGCACGAGGCGGAAGAGGTGATCGACCTCACGCAGCTGGACCCGGAGGCGCGCGCCGTCGAAGCCCGCCGGCTGGAAGACGAAAAGATCGCCAGCGCAATCCGAACGGATTTCATTCTCTCGGCCGAGATCATGGCCATCACGCTTGCGGCCATCCCCGGCGGCAGTCTGCTGAATCAGGCGCTGGTGATGGCGGTGGTCGGCATCGGCATCACGGCCGGCGTCTATGGTGTCGTGGCGCTGATCGTGAAGGCGGACGACACGGGCGTCGCCCTGGCGCGCTCGCGGCTGGGGCCGCCGCTGGGCAGCCTGCTGCGCATGCTCGGGCGCGGCCTCGTGGTGGGCATGCCGTATTTTCTCTCGGTGCTGGCCTGGATCGGCACGGCGGCGATGATTTGGGTCGGCGGCGGCATCGTTCTGCACGGCCTTGACGAATTCGGCGTGGATGCGCCGGCGGAGCTTCTCCACGACCTGCAGCACGACGCGGGCGCGAGCGTTGCGGGCGGACTGAGCGGTGTCGTGGAATGGCTGACGGGTGCTGCCGGCGCGGGGGTGTTCGGCCTGCTGGTGGGCGGGCTGACGATACCCCTCGTCGGCCTGCTCGCTCCCAAAGTCGGCAGCCTCGTGACGCGCGTGTCCGGCTTGTTCGGCCGCAGCAACGCGCAGTCGCGCGCCTGACCCTGACACCGTTGCGGGTAGTGAGTTAGAGCGTCAGTTCTGATGGAATCAGAACTGACGCTCTAATTTTTTGATTTAACGCATCTTTGTCGACGAAAAGTGGCATCCACTTTTCTGCACGATACTTTAACGTTTTCGTTTCAGGCGCACGAGCGTTTCGTCGAGCGCAGAGAGGAAACGCGAGCGATCGCTCTTGCTGAACGGAGGCGGGCCGCCGACGGCATCGCCGTTGGCCCGCAGATCCGACATGATGGCGCGCATTGCGATTGCCGCGCCGATGGAATTATCGGTGAACGGCTTGCCGTTGGGCGCGATGACCGCAGCGCCGGCTTTCAGGCAACGGTCGGCGAGCAAAATATCCGCCGTAATGCAGACTGTGTCCGCATCCGCGCGCCCGGCGATCCAGTCATCCGCCGCATCGAAGGCCGTGCCGACGACGACGCTGCTGACCAGTTCATGCGCCGGAACGCGCATGGGGCTGTTGCTCACGATCGTGACCTGCACCGCGTGACGGAAGGAGACCTTGTAGATCTCTTCCTTCACGGGGCAGGCGTCGGCATCGACGAGAACGTGGATCAACGCTGCCGTCCCGGCTTCTTGCCGGCACCGGGTTTCACGTTGGCGCCGGGCTTGGCGCTTGCGGCACGGGGCTTCTTGCCAGCGGCCGGCTTGCTGCCAATGCCGGGTTTTCCGCCTGGCCTGCCGCCAACCTTGTGGTCGCCTTCAGGCGCGGCAGAGCGCGCTCTCGGCGGACGGGGCGGGCGGGGCGGCCTCGGGCCGGCATTGTCCGGCTTGCCGCGTCCGGTGCGGGGCGCGGCGCTGGGCGGGCCGTCTAGCGGCGTGATCTCGACGCCTTCTTCCTCTTCGATCTTCCGACGGAACTTCGCCAGGAAGCGGGAAGCCACGACCTGCCGCACCTCGAACTGGGTTTCGTTGTCGTTGATGCGGATTGTGCCGATCTCGCTACGGCTGACATTGCCGCGCCGGCAGAGCAGCGGCAAAATCCAGCGTGGATCGGCGTTCTGCCGGCGGCCGATGTTGAGCGTGAACCAGACGCCTTCCTCGAAATCCGTGCGCGACGCGCGCGGGCTGGGGGCGCTGTGCTCCGCCAGCAGCTCTTCGGGCTCGGGCAGGGCGGCGCGGTGGAAATGCACCAGGGCTGCGGCGATTTCCTCGGCGCTGCGCTCCGCCAGCAGGCGGTTGGCGAGCGCACGGTCCTCGTCGCCAATCTCGACCGGCGTGAGCAGCCGCGCGAGCAGCCTTTCGCTGTCGGCGCGGCGGATTTCCTCGGCGGTCGGCGGCGCGGCCCATTCCGCCGGGATGCGCGCGCCGCGCAGCATGGATTCGACGCGCCGGCGGCGCGTATAGGGCACGAGCAAGATCGCGGTGCCCTTCTTGCCGGCCCGGCCCGTGCGGCCAGAGCGGTGCTGAAGCACTTCCGCGTCGCGCGGTATGTCGACATGGATGACGAGCGTCAGGCTGGGCAGGTCGATGCCGCGCGCGGCAACGTCCGTCGCGACGCAGACGCGGGCACGCCGGTCGCGCAGCGCCTGCAGCGCCTGATTGCGCTCGCTCTGGCTATGCTCGCCCGAAAGCGCCACCGCCGCGAAGCCGCGTTCGGTGAGGCTGGCGTGCAGGTGCCGCACGTTGTCGCGCGTGGCGCAGAACAGGATGGCCGTTTCCGCCTCGTGGAAGCGCAGCAGGTTGACGACTGCGTGCTCGATGTCGGACGGCGCGACGGCCATGGCCTGATAGCTGATGTCGCCGTGGCCGCGGTTTTCCTCCACCGTCGAGATGCGCAGCGCATCGCGCTGATAGCGGCGCGCCAGTGCGACGATGGGCTTGGGCATCGTCGCTGAGAATAGCAGCGTGCGCCGGTCCTGCGGCGTCGCGTCGAGCAGCTCGGTCAGATCCTCGCGAAAGCCCATGTCGAGCATTTCGTCGGCTTCGTCGAGAATGGCTGTGGCGAGACCGTGGAGGTCGAGCGCGCCGCGATCGAGGTGATCGCGCAAGCGGCCGGGCGTGCCGACGATGATCTGCGCGCCTTGCGCCAGCGCACGCCGCTCCAGCGAAGGGTTCATGCCGCCCACGCATGTCGCTACCTTGGCGCCGGTGCCGCCGTAGAGCCATTCGAGCTCGCGGCTGACCTGCAGCGCCAGTTCGCGCGTCGGCGCGATGATGAGCGCCAGCGGCGTTTCGGCCTGCCGCGCCTTGCCGTTTTCGTCCAGCAGATCGGTGGCCATGGCGAGGCCGAAGGCCACGGTCTTGCCGGAGCCGGTCTGCGCGGACACGATGAGATCGCGCCCCTCGGCGTCGGCTTCGAGGACGGCAGCCTGCACCGGGGTGGGCGCAGTGTAGCCGCGCGTCGCTAGCGCTTCGGAAAGAAGCGCGGGGAGTTTATTGAAAGTCATTCTCTCTTGCTTGTACGTTCCGCGACTCGGGGTCAGCGGCAGCAAGGCTCTATTGCCTACTATTGGCGCACGATATGCGCGTATCGACTGCAACGCAATAGACCAGTTGTGATTTCACGCTTTTTTCGGTTGCACGGATACGGCAATTTCGAGGCACGATGATGATTGGAAGTCATCATTCCGTAGTTTATATATGTCTATCTAATGAGATTAATAATTTAATACAAAATAGACGATAATTTTCTGGATTAATTCGTCTATTTTATTCGCATAAAATTTAAACATCACATTTTAGCAGCCGCTCGGCATGTGGAATGCACGTCTCACGCCGGATGGACCAGAAACCCGTGAGGGAATATCGCTGGGCCTTCCCCGGATGTGCTGGTGCGTTGCGATTGCATCATCTGCAGAGTTCCGCCAGCCAGTCGACGAAAACGCGCACTTTGTTACTGAGGTGCCGGTTCGGCGGATAGATGATGTGCAGCGGCTTCGGCGCCGTGCACCAGTTTTGCAGCAGCGGCACGAGGCGGCCTTCTGCTATGTGCGCGCGGGTCATGAAGGCGGGAAGCTGCATGATGCCGTGGCTGGCGAGACCGGCGGCGAGATAACCCATGCCGTCGTTGACCGAGATGCTGTAGTGCCCGGTCACCTCGATCGTTTCGCTGTGGTTCTGGTAGACATGCGGCAGAACCCGGCCGCCGAGCGCCGGCCTATAGGCCACGATCCGGTGGCCGTCCTCTATGTCGCGCGGATGCAGCGGCGTGCCGTAGCGCACCAGATATTCAGGGGTGGCGCAGGTAATGACCTGCATCTCGCCGATGCGCCGCGCGACCAGGCTCTGGTCGGTGATCTCGCCAGCCCGTACCGCGCAGTCGAGATTTTCGCCGATCAGATCGGCCGGGCGGTCGCTCAGGCCCAGATCGAGCTGGATGTCGGGATAGCGCGTGTGGAATTCGTGCAGCGCCGGAATGATGATCGATATCGCCAGCGCCGAACTGCAGTCGACCCGCAGCCTGCCGCTCGGCCGCGCCTGCGCCAGCGTCAGGCTTGCGTCGAGTTCGTCGAGCTCCGATAACAGCCGCAGCGCCCGCTCGTAGTAGGCCGCGCCGTCCATGGTCACCGTCACGCGGCGCGTGGTGCGGTTCAGCAACCTGGCGCGCAGGTGCCCTTCGAGCTGCTGGATCAGCTTGGTGACGGTCGGCTTCGGCATGTCGAGAAGATCGGCCGCGCGCGTGAACGTGCCCGTCTCGACCACCCGCACGAAAGCCCGCATCGCCGCAAGCTGATCCATGTGACCTCAGATTATTTCTATTTGTGAATAATGAATGAGTGAATAGCCTATTTATTCCGAAACGTCGATTCACTAATTTATCCCGCAACGCAACAAGGAGGATCAGCCATGCCCGCGATCGCCACGCAGAAGCTTCAGCCGCTTCTCTCCGTCTTTTGGCGGGAGGAAAGCGTGAGCGTCCGTGGAAACACCTTTTCCGGGCGCCTCTACGTTCCTGCCAAGGTTCCGGAGAAGGCCGGTCTGGTGTTGCACCTCCATGGCGGCCACTTCAACAGCGGCTCGCCGGCGGAGGGGCAGGCGGTTGCGGCGGCGCTCACCGAGGCTGGGGCGGCGGTGTTCTCGCTCGCTTATCCGCTCGCGCCGCTGCAGCGTTTTCCTGAAACGCTCGAACTCATTTATGGAGCCCTCGACGCAATTGCGAGGGAGCGCGGCCGCTGGGTGGCGCGCGGGGCGCCGCTTTACGTCGCCGGCGAGGAGGCGGGCGGCAATCTCGCCGCCGCGCTCGCCATGATAGCGCGGGACCGTGGCGGCCCCGCGCTCGCCGGCCAGATCCTGCTGTCGCCGATGCTCGACGCCTGTCTCGCCACCGCTTCGCTGCGCGACGCCCACGCCGGCGCATCCGGCTGCTGCTGGGCCGATGGCTGGGCGGATTATCTCGGCGCGCCCGAGCGTGCGGGGCATCCCTATGCGGCGCCGTTGCAGGCGATGCGTCTTGCCGGCCTGCCGCCCGCGTTGCTGATCAGCGCCCAGGACGACCCGATGCGGGACGAGGCGGCGCAATATGCGTCCCGGCTCGATCAGGCGGGCGTGCCCGTCAGCCACATCGAATGCGCCGCGCCGACGCACTGGCCGCAGGCCTATGCCGACGCGCCGGAGAAAGGTTCATGTTTGTGCAAGACCTGCGGCGAGATCGCCGCCTTCTATGAGCGTACCGCGCCGTCCTGACGGCCACGCCTTCCGTTAGCTGACCTTACCTCGAAGAAGGACCGACCCTATGACTCAGGGAACGAACCGTCATGGCCTTTTTGCAGGCCTTACTGCGTCCGTCGTGTTGACGGCTGTTGTCGCTTACGGGCTCTCCGGCATCGGCGCGCGGGGGGATACCACGTCCGCCCCGGACGCCGCCGCTTCACCGCCCGCCACGCCGGTCTCCGTCGCCACGGTGGAGGCGCGGGACGTGGTGCAATGGGCCGAATTCTCCGGCCGGCTGGAGGCGTTGGAGCGCGTGGAGCTGCGCTCGCGCGTTTCCGGTGTCGTCGAAGCCGTGCATTTTCGCGAGGGCAATCTGGTGAAGCAGGGCGACCTGCTCGTCAGCATCGATCAGGCGCCCTATCTCGCCGAGCTGGAGCGCGCCCAGGCGCAGGTGCTGGCGGCGCAGGCGCGCGTCGCGCTCTCCGAGAGCGAAAACGAACGCGGCCAGAAGCTCTTCACCACGCGCAACCTGTCGCAGCGCGACCTCGATGCAAGGGTGCATGGCCTGAGCGAGGCGCGCGCCAATCTCCACGCTGCCGAGGCCGCGCGCCGCACCGCCCAGCTCAACCTCGACTACACGCAGATCCGCGCGCCGATCAGCGGCCGCATCGGACGGCTGAACGTCACCGTCGGCAACCTGATCGACGCCGGCGGGCAGGTGCTGACCAGCCTGCTGTCCGTCGATCCGATCTATGCCGCCTTCAATGCCGACGAGCGCAGCGTTCTCGATGCGCTCGCCACGCTGCCGGAAGGGCCGCGCGCCCTGGAGCGGATACCGGTGCGGCTCACCACGGCGACGACCGGATCGTCGCAGTTCAATGGCCGCCTGCACTTCATCGACAACGGCATCGATGGTGCCAGCGGCACGGTGCGGGTGCGCGCGCTGCTCGACAACCCGGAGGGACGGCTGATGCCCGGCCAGTTCGTGCGGGTGCAGCTGGGGCAGGCGAAGGCGGCTCAGCAGCTCGTCATCAACGAGCGCGCCGTCGGCACCGACCAGAACAAGAAGTACGTCTTCGTCGTCGGCGACGACAGCAAGGCCGCGTGGCGCGAGGTTGCTCTCGGCGCCTCGCATGAGGGGCTGCGCGTGGTGAGCGCCGGGCTGAAGCCGGGCGAGCGCATCATCGTCAATGGGCTGCAGCACGTCCGGCCCGGTGCGGCGGTGGCGCCGGAGCCGGTGCCGATGACCGAGAAGAGCGAGTTGAAGAAGCCCGCGACCGAACTCACCCAACGTTGATGCTGCGGCCGCTTGCCGGCGCAGGGCCACGCCGCTCGAAAGGGGGCACCCCATGAACCTGTCCAAATTCTTCATCGACCGGCCGATTTTCGCGGCGGTCCTCTCGGTTATGATTTTCGTCAGCGGGCTGCTGTCGCTCGGGGCCCTGCCGATCTCCGAATATCCCGAAGTCGTGCCGCCGACCGTGGTCGTGCGCGCGCAATATCCGGGCGCCAGCCCGCGCGTGATCGCGGAGACGGTAGCGACGCCGATCGAGGAACAGATCAACGGCGTCGAGGGCATGCTCTACATGTCGAGCCAGGCGACGACCGACGGCGTGATGACGCTCAACGTCACCTTCCGGCTCGGCACCGATCCCGACAGGGCCCAGCAGCTCGTGCAGAACCGCGTTTCACAGGCCGAGCCGCGCCTGCCGGAGGAGGTGCGCCGCCTTGGCGTGACGACGATCAAGAGCTCGCCGGATCTGACGATGGTGGTGCACATCACCTCGCCCAACGGCCGCTACGACATGACTTACCTGCGCAATTACGCGGTGCTCAACGTCAAGGACAGGCTGGCGCGCATCGACGGCGTGGGCCAGGTGCAGATCTTCGGCTCGGGCGACTATTCGCTGCGCGTCTGGCTCGATCCGCAGAAAGTGGCCGAGCACGGCCTTTCGCCTGGCGACGTGGTGCGCGAAATCAGGGCGCAGAACGTGCAGGCGGCGGCTGGCGTCATCGGCGCGTCGCCCGGCGCGCCGGGCCTCGATTTCCAGCTTTCCGTCAACGCGCAGGGCCGCCTCCAGTCGGAAGAGGAGTTTGGCGACATCATCGTCAAGACCGGCGATGACGGCGCGGTTGTGCGCCTGAAGGACGTCGCCCGCGTCGAGCTTGGCGCGGCCGAGTACTCCTTGCGCTCGCTGCTGAACGGCAAGTCCGCGGTGGCGGTGCCGGTGTCGCAGGCGCCCGGCTCCAACGCCATCGCCATTGCCGATCAGGTCAAGACGGTCATGGCCGAGATCAAGCAGAACATGCCGGAGGGTGTGGATTACAGCATCGTCTACGACACCACCCAGTTCGTGCGCGCCTCCATCAATGCCGTCATCACCACGCTGCTGGAGGCGGTGGCGCTGGTCGTGCTGGTGGTCATCGTGTTCCTGCAGACGTGGCGGGCCTCGATCATTCCGCTCCTCGCGGTGCCGGTCTCCATCGTCGGTACATTCGCGGTGATGTATCTGATGGGCTTTTCCATCAACGCCCTCAGCCTCTTCGGCCTCGTGCTGGCCATCGGCATCGTGGTCGACGACGCGATCGTGGTGGTTGAGAACGTCGAGCGCAACATCGAGAACGGCCTTGCCCCGCGCGAGGCGACCTACAAGGCGATGCGGGAGGTGTCAGGTCCCATCATCGCCATCGCGCTGGTGCTTGTCGCGGTTTTCGTGCCGCTGGCGTTCATCTCCGGCCTCACCGGGCAGTTCTACCGCCAGTTCGCGCTCACCATCGCGATCTCGACGGTGATCTCGGCGATCAACTCGCTGACGCTGTCGCCGGCGCTCGCGGCATTGCTTTTGAAGGGCCACGACGCTCCCAAGGATGTGCTGACGCGCGTCATGGATCGCTTGTTCGGATGGTTTTTCAGAGCTTTCAACCGGTTTTTTCATCGTTCATCTGAAGCCTATGGCGGCGGCGTGCGCCGGGTTATTTCCCACCGCGCGCTCATGCTCGTCGTCTACGCCCTGCTGCTCGTCATGACGGGGGTGCTGTTCAAGGCGGTGCCGGGCGGCTTCGTGCCGGGGCAGGACAAGCAATATCTCGTCGGCTTCGCACAACTGCCGGATGCCGCAACCCTCGACCGCACGGAAGACGTGATCCGCCGCATGGACGAAATCGCCCTCAGACACCCCGGCGTCGAGAATGCGATTTCGTTTCCGGGGCTGTCGATCAACGGCTTCACCAATTCGTCGAACGCCGGCATCGTCTTCGTGGCGCTGAAGCCGTTCGCCGAACGCAAGGACCCGTCGCTCAGCGGTAACGCCATCGCCATGCAGCTCAACAAGGAGTTCGCCGGCATCAAGGATGCCTTCATCGCCATGTTCCCGCCGCCGCCGGTGCAGGGGCTTGGCACCATCGGAGGCTTCAAGCTGCAGATCGAGGACCGCGCCGGCCTCGGCTACGCCGCCCTCGATGAGGCGACCAAGGCGTTCATGGCCAAGGCAGCGCAGGCGCCGGAAATCGCGGGCATGTTCTCGAGTTTTCAGGTCAACGTCCCGCAGCTCTACGCCGACATCGACCGCACCAAGGCGCGCCAGCTCGGCGTGCCGGTGAGCGAGGTGTTCGACACGCTGCAGACCTATCTCGGCTCGACCTATGTCAACGACTTCAACCGGTTCGGCCGCACTTACACGGTGCGCGTGCAGGCGGACGCGCCGTTCCGGGCTTTGCCGGAGCACATCGGCCAGCTGAAGGTGCGCTCCAGCTCCGGCGAGATGATACCGCTGAGCGCCGTGCTCAACGTGCGCGCCGACGCTGGGCCAGAACGCGCAATACGTTACAACGGTTTCCTCTCGGCCGACATCAACGCTGGGGCGGCGCCCGGCTTCTCCTCCGGTCAGGCGCAGGAGGCGGTGGAGCGCATCGCCGCCGAGACCTTGCCGAAGGGATTCGCCTTCGAGTGGACCGAACTGACGTATCAGGAGATCCTCGCGGGCAATTCGGCGGCGATCGTCTTTCCGGTGGCCATCCTGCTCGTCTTCCTCGTTCTGGCGGCGCAATACGAGAGCCTGACGTTGCCCATCGCGATCCTGCTCATCATCCCGATGGGCCTGCTCGCGGCGCTGGCGGGGGTGTGGTTCACGGGGGGAGACAACAACGTCTTCACCCAGATCGGCCTTGTCGTGCTTGTGGGGCTATCGGCCAAGAACGCCATCCTGATCGTCGAGTTCGCGCGCGAGCTGGAGTTCGAGGGCAGGACGCCGGTCGAGGCCGCCATCGAGGCAAGCCGGTTGCGGCTGCGGCCGATCCTGATGACCTCGCTCGCCTTCATCATGGGCGTGGTGCCGCTGGTGGTCTCGACCGGCGCCGGGGCCGAGATGCGCCAGGCCATGGGCATTGCGGTTTTCTCCGGCATGATCGGCGTTACCGCCTTCGGCATTTTCCTGACGCCGGTGTTCTACGTGCTGATGCGCAAGCTGGCGGGCAACCGCCCGCTGGCGCGGCATGATGTCGGCGCGCCGGTTCCGCAAGCCGCGGAATGACGGAGACCTGTCGGCAAGGAACACGCGGGGCGCGGGCACGCCGGATTGCCCGTGCCCCGCGCTAATTTAAGCAATCAATCTGTAAATTCATATTTAGTCAGCGTAATACATTTATAAATTATGCTATTTACATGTAATGAGCGAACGGAAATGAGGAAAATAGACTGGATGATGCGCGATTTGTAAATCGCTTGTCACAGCAGTGCAGACGATCACTCCTAAAGTCGCGGCATGCAAGGCACAGCCTGATAACGCGCGATCCGCTGAAGGAGTGAAAATGACGTCCTCAAACCTCGCCAACCTGCTCGCCGCCAGTGAGGACTGGCTGCTCGGAGTTCCCGCCACCACGCCGGATCAGAGCCTGCGCGTCATCCCCGGCGGCACCGGCAAGCCCGCCGCCTACACGTTGATCTACGATATCTTTGTGCCGAGCCCCGCTCCCAGCAACTGGATCGCGCTGTTCCAGGGCAACACCGACAACGCTGGCGACGCCGACCTGTTCGGCCGCATCACCGGCGACGGTTTCGGCATCGGCATCGGCGGCAATTATCAGGGCACGGCGAAGCTCGACGCCTGGAATCGCATCGCCTTCACCATCGAGGAAGCCGACGGTCAGGTCACCATCGGCAAATACATCAACGGCGTGAAGGTCGGCGAGCAGGTGTCGACGGATACCGCGCGCTACGCCATCGACCGCGAGACGGGCTTCCTGATCTTCACCGACGACGATAGCGAGACTTCCCAGCTTTATGTCTCGAACTTCGCCTTCGCCGGCTCCGCACTGACGGATGCCGAAGTCGCCGCGCTCGGTGGCGCTAACCGCGAGGGCATCTTCTCCGGCGCTCTCGCGGACGGCCTCATCGCATCGGGCGGCAGCGAGTTCCGTTTCGGTGAGGGGTCGACGACCCCCGCCGTCGGCAGCGCCACGCTGACGAACAACAACGTCACGACCCCGACGCTCACCGCTCCGCAGGCGGGCATCGCGCCCGCGCCCGTGGCCGACGGCATCCTCAGCCTGCCGGCGACGGCGGCCGACCAGGCGCTCGTGGTGACGCCCGGCGGCGAAGGCACGGCGACGGCCTACAGCATCGCGTTCGACATCTACGTGCCCGCCGGCGAAGGCACCGAGTGGATCGCCTTCTTCCAGGCCAACTCAGAGAACGGCGACGACGCCGACCTTTTCGGCAAGGTTTCGGGCGATGCATTCGGCATCGGCATCGGCGGCAGCTATGAAGGCGCGGCGCAGCTCGACGCCTGGAACCGAATCGCCTTCACCGTCGAGGAAAAGGACGGCCAGGTCACGATCGCCAAGTATATCAACGGCAAGCAGGTCGGCACGCAGGTCACCGCCGATGTCGCCCGCTACACGATCGACAAGGCAAAGGGCTTCCTGATCCTCACCGATAACGACGGCGAGACCTCGCCCGTGCACGTCAGCAACGTGGCCTACATCGAGTTCGCGCTCAACGAGGCGCAGTTGCAGACGTTCGGCGCGCCGAACGCCGGCGGCATCGTGCCGGCAGGGCTCGAGGAACTGTTCCTCGCCTTCAACGGCAGCGAGTTCCGCTTCAACGACGGCACGCTGGCCCCTTCCGTGGGTTCCGCCACGCTGACCCCGCGCAACATCGAGCCGGTGATCCAGACGCCCGCCGATGCCGGCATCTCCGTGGTCACGGCGCCTGCGAGCGGCGACGACGCGCCGACGCAGCTTCGCTCCATCCACGACCTGCGCCTGACGCCCGGCGCGGAGACCGTCACCATCGACCTCGCGGAGCACTTCACCGCCGAGGGCCTGACCTTCACCCTGACGAGCTCCAACAACGAGGTCGTCAACGCGCGCCTCGTCGATGGCAACAAGCTCGAAATCGACACCGCCAAGCTCGGCTATTCCGACATCAAGGTGCTGGCGGTCGATGCCGACGGCAAGGCTTATTCGGATAATTTCCGCGTGCGTGTGGCGGGCGAGAACGCCTACACCATCGCCGTGCTGCCCGACACGCAGGACTACACCTACCTCGGCGCGGGGCAGGAGACGTTCAACCGCATGACCCAGTGGCTGGCCGATAACGCCGGCACGCTGAACCTGCGCTTCGTCACCAGCGTCGGCGACGTCACCGGCAGCAACACCGATGCCCAGTGGGCCATCGCCAAGGAAGCCTTCAGCAAGCTGAACGGCATCACTCCCTATGCCCTGCTGCCCGGCAACCACGACCAGAGCGAAGGCGGCAGCGCCAACGACTACACGTCGCGCCAGTCGGACTATTTCTCCGTCGACTATCTGAAGGAGCACTCCACGCTCGGTGGCGTCTACGATCAGGAACCCGGCGAGACCAAGAACGCCTGGTACACGTTCGAGGGCGCGGACGGCACCAAGTGGATCGCGCTGTCGCTCGAGTTCGGCCCGCGCGATGACGTGCTGCGCTGGGCCAGCGAAGTGCTCGACGCCCACGCCGACCACCGCGCCATCCTGACGACGCACCACTATACCAACATGGGCACGCGCGCCGACAACTACTCCGGCCCGCTGTTCGCGGAAGGCACGGGCAAGGATTACGGCATCGGCGGCAGCGCCGAGAACGCAAACGACGCAGAGGACATGTGGCAGGGCCTCATTTCCAAGCACGGCAACGTGTCGTTCGTCTTCTCCGGCCACGTGTTCGGCGACGGCGCGGAGACGATCGTCGGCTACAATCAGGCCGGCGAGCCGGTCTACCAGATGTTCGTCAACTACCAGAACGGCGTCTCGCTGGAGGCGACGGGCAACGGCGACGCCGCCCGGGGCGGCAACGGCGGCAACGGCGCGATCCGCCTCGTCACCATCGATCCCGATAACGGCAGCTTCTTCACCGAAACCTACCTCACCAACTTCGACGAATACCTCACCGGCTCGCGCGGCGACGCCGAACCCTCGCGCGACGGCAAGGGCGGCTCGTCCGGCGGCAGCGGCGGCGCTGTCCAGCCCGTGACGTTCGGCACGGAAGCGCTGCCGGACGGCGATAGCGCCATCATCTCCGCGCCCCGCTTCAACCCGCAGAACGGCCTCAAGATCGTTCCCGGCTTCGAGCCCGCCAACGGCCAGAGCACCTTCAGCGCCTACACGCTCGTCTATGACGTCAAGCTGCCGACCCAGTCGGGTCTGGCCTCGATCTTCCAGAGCGATCTCAACAACGTCACGGACGGCGACCTCTGGCTCAACTTCCGCGAAGGCCATGCCGTTATCGGCACCAACGGCCAGGATGAGGGCAACCTGCCGCTCGACAAGTGGCTGCGCGTCGTCGTCACGCTGGAGCGGGTCGGCGAGGGCGGATCGACCTTCGTGCTGAACAAGTATGTGGACGGCGTGCTGCAGGGCACGCAGACGGTGGGCTCGGCGTTCGAGATCGGCGCCGGCGGCTTCCTCATCTTCGCCGACGACAGCTCCGAGACGCCGCTGTTCTCGCTCTCCTCGTTCGCCTTCGTCGAGAAGGCGCTGAGCGCCGCGGAAGTGACGGCGCTCGGCGGCGCGACCGCCAGCGGCCCGTTCGCCGGGTCGATCGAGGGCGTCAACCTCGTGCAGTTCGACTTCACCGGCGGCAACTTCGATGCCAGCATCGGCAACGGCGAGCTGTCGCAGGAGATCGGCAACGGCGCGAGCCAGCAACTCACCGGCAAGCTGCGCGAACACGAGGAGACGTATGAGAACGTCAACCTCGGCGCGCCTGTCGCGCAGTTCCGCGCCAATGCCGGCGACGACCGGACCGTTTCCGCCGGCGCGGAGGCTTCCGCGACGGTGAAGCTCGACGGCGCCGCATCCACCGACAAGCTCGGCCAGATCGCCCGCTACGAATGGCTGAACGAGGACGGCGAGATCATCGCGAACACGGTTGCCGCCGATGTCGCGCTCGGCGCCGGCGTGCACCGGCTGACGCTGCGCGCCATCGCCGCCGACGGCAGGACGAGCACCGACGGCGTGACCGTCGCCGTCACCGACGACAAGACCCTGCTGCACGAGACCTTCGACGACGGTAACGCGGACGGCTGGACGCTGCCGGGCGGCAACTGGCAGGTTGCCGGTTCCGTGGTGTCGCGCAAGGTGGATGTGGACGGCATCGCCGCCTCCAAGGGCCACCTGCGCGCTTTCGACGGCGCTTCCGGCATCGTGTCGTGGAGCGGGGAAGGCAGCGGCGCGTGGGCGAACTACACCGTGTCCGCGACGCTCATCGCTGAAGACCAGCGGGGCCTTGGCGTGGTGGCCTATTATCAGGACGCCGCCAACCACTACCGCCTGAGCTTCGACATCGCCAACAACGAGCGTGTGCTCGTCAAGGTGCGGGACGGCGTCGAGACCGTGCTGGCGCGCGAGGTGGCCACCAGCCCGTTCGACCGCGACTTCCGGGTCGAGCTCGCGGTCGGCAACGGTAAGCTTGCTGCCACCCTCGACGGCGAGGCGCTGTTCGGCGGTCCCGTCGCCGATGACGCGCCGCTTTCCGGCGGCACGGTCGGCGTCTACTCGGCGGGTCAGCGCCAGGTGATCTTCGATGACATCCTCGTGCGTCAGGACACGCTGATCGCCGATGCCGGCAAGGCGCAGCGGGTGGTTGCCGCCGCGGCCGGCGACGAAGCCACGGTGTCGCTCTCGGCGCTGGCGAGCCTCGGCCTCGAAGGCGCCGGCGAGATCGTCTGGAGCAAGGACGGCGTCGCGCTGGCCAGCGGCGCGCAGGCGGACGTGCGGCTCGGCGTCGGCACGCACGTGCTGCGCCTTGACATCGGCGGCGCGGAAGGGCGCGCCAGCGACACGGTCACCGTGGAGGTGGTCGCGGCGCGCGACGTGCTGCTGCTCGAGGATTTCTCGGACGGGCTGGCGCAGAACTTCCGGTTCGTGGACGAGGGCGAACTCGGCCTCGCTGCCGACTGGTCGGTGACGGACGGCGCGCTGCGGCAGGCCGCCAACCGCTACAGCCGCGAGCTGGGCGGCACCGGCGACACGGCGCCCACCTCCGAGTGGAGCCTCAACTGGAGCCCGCTCGGCGACGGCATCCACGCGCTGCGCAAGGGCGCCTACGCGGTCTATGAAGGCGCGGGCGCGACCGACTGGCGCAACTACAGCGTCGAAACCAACTTCACCTCGACCTCGGGCGGCGGCATCGGCCTGCTGCTGCACTATCAGGACGAGAACAACTACTACAAGTTCGAGCTCGACAACCGCACCGGTCTGCCCCAGCTCTTCAGCCTGAAGGACGGCATCGAGCAGACCTATTGGCAGGGTCCGTACCGCTACGACACCGAGGGCAGCAACCATCTGCGCGCCGACATCGTCGACGGCAAGGTGCAGGTGTGGCTGAACGGCACCGCGCTGTTCACCGCGCCGATCGAGCTGCACGACGTGGAGCAGGGCACGTTCGGCCTCTACAACTGGCGCGCCGGCAACGGCGTCACCTACGACGACATCCGCGTGGTCAGCCTCGATGGCGACCGCGACCCGGACGCGGCCTATGAGATCGTGAACAACGAATTCGGCGGCCGCGACATCTTCCTGCATGACGCCGAGGCGCTCGTGCCGGATCTGGGCACCGGCGCGCGCGACCGCGTGTTCTACGACGGCAAGGCGGCGGCCGTGGCGCTGCCGGGCACGGTCGAATTCGGCGCGCTGCTGGACGCGAGCGGCGACAGTGCGCTGACGGGCAACAGGCTGGACAACGTGCTGCTCGGCAACGCGGGCGACAACCGCTTCGTTGAGAGCGCGGGCAACGACCGCATCGATGGCGGCGTGGGTCGCGACACGCTCGTGCTGCTCGGCGAGCGCGCGAACTACAGCGTCGAGATCCGCGACGGGCTGGTGCATGTCACCAA
>CALMIK010000030.1 GCA_937863995.1 uncultured Chelatococcus sp. | reverse complement strand
CGAGATACCGACATAGAGCGCCCACGGCGCGTTCGGCACGATGGCGATGAACATCAGCACCAGCAGCAGCCCGGGCAGCGCCATGAAGGCGTCCGCGACCAGCGACGCGAGGCGATCCACGACACCGCCCTTCCAGGCGGCGAGAATGCCAAGCGCGATGCCGGGCACCGCCGCCGAAACGACGCTCAGCGCCGCAAGCCCCAGCGACAGGCGCAGCGCCGCCGACATCCGCGCCAGCATGGAGCGGCCGAGATGGTCGAAGCCCAGCGGCTCCGCCGTGGTCGCCCCGCCCAGCGCATGGCGCAGGCTCTGGCGCGCCGGGTCGGTATCGTGGACGAGCGGCGTCAGGAAAGCGAACCCGACAATCGCCGCGAGAATGGCGACGCCGGCGATCCGCTGCGCGGACCAAAATTTTTGCTCCGACGCCAGCGGCAGGGAAAGATCAACAGCCATCGATTGCCAGCCTCCGGAAAATCAGGCGTGCGCCGTGCGCGGGTCGAGCCAGCGGCAGGCAAGGTCGACGCCCGTGTTCAGCACCACGAACATCAGCCCCATGACGAGCGCCGAACCCTGGATCATCGGAACGTCGCGGGCGAAGATCGCATGCACCAGCGCATGGCCGATGCCGGGCCAGGCGAAAAGCGATTCCACCACCACAACGCCCTCGATGAGATAGACGAACTGCACGCCGAGATAGGTCACGACGGGCACCGCGACATTGCGCAGGCCGTGGCGGGCGAACACCTCGCGCTCCGTCAGGCCCTTGGTCCGCCCGAACGCATAGTAGGGCGATTGCGCCACGCCGACCATCGCATCGCGCGCCACTCGCGCCGACACTGCCGCAAGGCCGAGCGCCAATGTCAGCGCCGGCAGGGCAAGATTGGCCGCGCCGCCGTGCCCCGCGACCGGAAACAGGCCGAGTTCACGCGCCAGAACGATGATGAGCAGCAGCCCGAGCACGAAAGCCGGCAGCGAGCGCAGGCCGCTCGACACGACCAGGAGCGAGCGGTCGAGCCACCCGCCGGGACGCAGGCCCGCCAACACGCCGAGCGGCGGGCCGATGAGCAGCGACAGCAGCACGGCCGCGAGCGACAGCTCGATGGTGGCGCCGAGCTGGTGCGCGATCTCGTCGATCACCGGCTGCCCCGAGATCAGCGATTTGCCGAAGTCGAGGCGCAGGATGTCCCAAAGCCAGCCGCCGAGCGCGGAGAGCGCGGGCTGCTCAAGGCCGAGTTCCCGCCGCACGGCGTCGGCCGTGGCCGTGTCGACCATGTCGTAGCCGTAGCGCCCGGCCGCGATGCGGTAGGCCATGTCGCCGGGCAGCGAGCGCACCAGGATGAAAGTGAGGACGCCGACCAGCAGCGCCACCAGTCCCGCCTGCACGAGACGCGGCAGCAGCACGGCGCGTAGCAAGGAAGAGCTCATGGCGTCTTGCGCACCTTGGTGAGGCCGAAGCTGCGCTCGAACGGATCGAGGCGCGCGCCTTCCACCTTTTTGGAGACGGCCGCGGTCTGCTGATACCACGCCACCGGAATGACCGGCAGCTCGGCCTGCAATATGCCGACGGCCTTTTGGCGCAGCGCCTGGCCTTCCGCCACGTCCGCCGTTCGCGCCAGCGCCTCGATGGCGGCGTTGAACTCGGCGTTCGACCAGTTGAGCGAGCCCCAGTCGCCGCCTTCCGGCGGATAATCCTGCAGGATGGTGCCTATCGGGTCCGGCACCAGCGCGAAGTTGCGCGCGACGAGACCCAGCTCCAGCGTGCCATCCTGATGCTTGGCCGGGATTTCGCTGGAGTTGGTGGAGTTGATGGTCACCGCGATGCCGACCTCGCGCAGTTGCTCCTGCAGGACGGCGGCGATCAGCGGCAGCTCCGGCCGGTCGGGATACGTGGTGAGCGTCACCGCGAAGCGCGTGCCGCCGCGCTCCAGCACGCCATCGCTGCCGGGCGTCCAACCCGCTTCCGCCAACAGCGCCTTCGCCCTGCCGACATCGTAGGTCAGCGGCGCGACATCCTTGTTGTGCCAGGTGCCGACGCTGGGCGGAAACAACTGCGTCGCCCCCGCATCCGGCAGCCGCAGGATGGCGCTCGCGATGCCCTCGCGGTCGATGGCGGCGCTGAGTGCCTGCCGGGTGGCGATATCCTTGAAAGCCGCATGCCCGGCGTTGACCTTGAGCAGCACCGTGCGGGGAATGGCGACCGACAGCACATCGACCTTGCCGCCCTTCTCAAGCCGCACACGGCTCGCGGGATCGAGGTTCAGCACGTAATCGGCATCGCCGCTCTCGGCCATCAGCGCGCGCGTCTCTCCCCGCCCCGCCGCCAGATAATGGGCCTGCGCGATCGCCGGCTTGTCGCCCCAATACCCGTCGAAGCGCGTCACGGAAAATTTCAGCGGCGGCTCGAGCGCGCCGAGCCTGAACGGCCCCGTCCCGATCACGGATGTCACCGTGTCGTCCGCCGCGTAGGAAGCCGGAGCGAGGATCTGCACGGTGTTGTGCGCAAGGAACGCGAGCAGCGGCGCGAAGGGCTGCTTCAGCGTGACGACCACGACATCGCCCTGCGCGGCAATGTCCGCGACCGGCGCCTTCGCCAGCAGACCGCCCGAGCGCCCGCGTGCGACGTTGAGCGCGTGGGCGACGCTGTCGGCCGTCAGCTTCGAGCCGTCATGAAACACGACGCCGGGACGCACGAAAAGCCGCCAGACCTTGCCGTCGTCCGACACTTCCCATCGCTCGGCGAGCGCGGGCAGCGGGTTGCCGTTCTCGTCCGCCTCGACGAGCGTCTCGGCGACGCCCATCCTCAGAAACAGGTCGCCCGCGGTGGAAGGTTCGATCCCCTTGATCTCGAACGGCGCGACGACGCGGAACACCTCCGCCTCCGACGCCGCCCTCGCGGGGCCGGACATGCCAAGCGCAATAATGAGCGCCCCGACGGACGCCGATAGAGTGGTAGCGGCTTTGCCGAACATCGCCTGAATCCTGACCTGAGAGACGCAAATGATATGTTATATCGTTCTAGTACCGAAATGCGTTCTCGTTGTCCAGTGCGATTGGTGCACGGCACAAATCTGGAATCATTACACTTTTGGGTTTGCCGACTATCTCTTCACCGTCTGCCGGGAGACGGCATCCGTCATGGCGACGGCAGCCTATTCGGCAAGAGCACCGAAACGCCCGTTGCAGAACAGAAGCGGCGACACCGTCTGATCTCGCTGAACATCCGTCACGCGCCCGATGAAGAGCGTGTGGTCGCCGGCCTCGACCTCCTGTTCGACATCCGCCCGGAACACGGCCGCGGCGCCCGGCACGACAGGCAGGCCGTCGTGCCTCTCCAGTATCCCCGACAGGTCGGGATTGTGGCGGCCGGCGAAATGCATCGCCACATGCTCCATGTCCTGCGCCAGGATACTGACGGCATAGCGCCCGGAGCGGCGGATCTTTTCGAGCATCCGGCTGTTGCGGTCGAGCGAAATGGAAATCAGCGGCGGGTCGAGTGAAACAGACATGAACGCGTTGGCCGTCATGCCGTGATCGCCGTCTTCGGTCGTCGTGCTGATGACCGTGACCCCGGTCGCGAAACTCCCGCAGGCATCCCGCAGGGCCCGGGCGTCAAATCCAGCCATGGCTATCCTCTCTGTGTCGCGTGTCGATGATATTCGGCCGGATACCGGGCACGCAGCCCGTGGGATCGGGACCGAGCAGGCGTTGCGCGGCAAGCCTGTGCCCCAGGTTTTCAAGGCTGCGGATACGGCTGGAGGAGATTACCTCACCGCCGGCACACATGACAGGCCGCGCGAGAGATATGTCGAACCGGCTGGCGAGCAGCGCCACATCCCCGGCCTGTCGCGCGCCGAAGCGAAAATCCGCGCCGACGTGCACCGTCCGCGGCGAAAGCTGCGCGAGGTCGTCCAGAAAATCGGCTGCCGACCGCTCGGCATAGGCTTTGGTGAACCGCGCGACCACGATCCAGTCCGGACCGAGGCCCGCGATCCGTCTCAGCTTTTCCGCAAGGCAGCAAATCTGCCCTGCCCGCCCGAACGCCACTTTCGGCGGCGGATCGAAAGTCCAGACAACCGAGGGAACACCGAGGCGCCACCCCTCGGCCACGGCGCCCCGGATAAGGGCCTGATGCCCCAGATGCACGCCATCGAAGGCCCCGATGGTCACCACGCTGCCCTGCAGTGACAACTGCCGCTCCCCGGCAAGGCGCGAGGGGTAAACGTCACCATCCAGCATGGCCGTTCTCCTATGGCTGGAAGCCCCCTCGCAGGCGGTTCACATCCCACGGGTTCACCATATCGGGCGCGGTCCAGCCATCCAGATCGTATTCGGCCATATAATCGTCGACCATCTTGCGCATGGCGTCCAGATCGCCCGAGGCCTGCGCGCCATACATGGTTTCGATGCGGATATTCTCGTAATTGCCGGCGTAGTTTGTCTCGTAAAGCTCATGCCGGCCACCGAACTCCGAGCCTATGGCGTCCCAAAGCAATTTCAGCAGCTTCACCCTGTCGAGCGCCACAATCCCGTTCGATCCGCGCACGAAACGGTCGATCAGCGGCCGCATCGCGTCATTGCCGAAATCCAGCGCCGACGACGGCAGGTAGATCAGGCCGGAGGCGACGTGGCGCTCGATCAGCTCCTTGATCCGCGTGTAGGCCATGGGCGCGAAAACACGGTAGGCCGAGGCCGAGTTCATGTTGGGCTGTACATAGCCGTCGGTTCCGGGCCAGGAGATCGGGTTCATCGCCATGGCGTCCGACAGGCCCCAGAACAGGTTCCGCCAGGCGATGACCTCGCCAACCGCTGTCTGCGGCCCGCGGAAGCCGCTGGAACCCGTGGTCTCCAGCGCCTTCGAGAACAGACCCGCGATAAAATCGAGCTTCACCGCAAGCCGGGTAACGCCGTGGAACGTAAAGCGCGGCACGAAGCCCGAAAGCGGCACGAAGGAGTTGACCCGATCGACGTCGCCGTAAAGGAAAATGTTCTCCCAAGGCACGAGCACCTTGTCGAAGACGAGAATGGCATCGTTTTCATCCAGCCGGCTGGACAAGGGATAGTCGAAAGGCGTACCCATCACGGCAGCGTTGAGCTCATAGCTGGTGCGGCTGATAAGCTTCACCCCGGCGGAGGACATCGCAACGGTGCAGACAAGCGCATATTTCTTGTCTTTCACCGGCAGGCCGTAATGCGCGATAAAATTGCGATGGGTCAGCGCCGACCCGGTAGCGACCACCTTGGCGCCCGAAACGATCACGCCGGCGTCGGTTTCCCTTTCAACGTGAATGAAGACGCCGCCGGTTTCCTCGATCGGCAAATGGCGGTCGATTGGCGGGTGAACGATGGCGTGATTCCAGTATTCGACGCGTTCCTGCGCGTAGCGATACCAGTGACGCGCGTTTCCGGCATATTCGCCGTAGAAATCCGGATTGGCGCCCAGCGTGCCGAGAAACGAGGCCTTGTAATCCGGCGCACGCCCCATCCAGCCGGAAGCGACGCGCTGTGTTTCGGCGATGGCGTCGCGCGCCCGCACCAGATCGGCGGCGGAACGGGGGCTGACGAAAAATGGATGCGTCCAGCCGGCCGAACCCGTGTCGGTCGGCACTCCAAGCCGGTCCTTGCCGGCATTGAGCTTGTCATACCAACGAGCCACCATGCGCGCCGAATTTCGGAACGCAGGATGAGTGGTAATATCCCCTACTCTCTCGCCGTGAATATAGACCTCGCGGCTATCGCGAATACTTTCAAGGTACTCGGCGCCCGTGTAAGGAGCAGCAACCGCTACCGGCTCCCTGGCCGGATCGTTAATTCCCATGTTTTCCTCCCTGTAGAATTTTTATAAAAGACATGCCGCGCCGTTATCGCGTTATTTTTTTGCATGCTTTTTTATTATTATTGAATTTTCCGATAGTGCGCTTTTATCCCAAGTGTTTGTTCAATTATTCTATAAGATTAATCTTCAGAGGATGAACACTTCAGAGTCGACGCCATCGCCAAGGCGGACAACCTGCAAGCTGCAGCGAATGAGACAACTGTCGAACTCATTACCTGCCCCGATGCTCATCACCTGCCCCGATCCCGATGGACTGGATTCATCGGGATCGGGCAGAACGAGCGGGCGATACTCGACACGAGCGCCCGGCAAACGGCGCTTTACTCCGCTGCTTCCGTCTGTTCCGCCGCCGCGATCTGCTTCTGTGCAGCTTCGACAATGGGCGTGCCGTAGACGAAGAAGTCTTGCGGAAGATCGCCGCCATACCAGACCCCGCCGTCTGTCCAGAAGTTTTCTTCCGTCCAGGTAACGGTTTTCCAATCGGGGTCGAATATCAGATAACCGGTGTCACCGAACAATTCGATCCTGTTGCCGCCGGGCTCATAAAGATACATGAAGTATCCTTGGCTTATGCCATGCTTTGCGGGTCCGGCCTCGACATGAATACCGTATTCGGCGAAGAGATCGGCGATATCGAGCATCTGCCCCTGATTGCCGTACCAGAACGCCAAGTGGTGCAGGCGATTGCCGGGACCTGACTGATCCTTCGTCATGGCAATTTCGTGCACCAGCGGGCTGACCGAAAGCCAGCAGGCCAGCTCCTGCGTGCCGTGGAACACCACGTTCTCCCGCTTGCGGAAGCCAAGCGCATCCTCGAGGAACCGGGCATTTCCCGTCACGTCGGAAACCATGACGTTTACATGATCGAGGCGGCGCACGGGCACACCCGTCAGCGGCCGCTTCTGCGCGCGGCTTATCAGGCGCGACCTCTGCTCGTCGGTCGGCACGAAGTATTCGACGTCCCAGAACAGGTGATTGACATGGCCGTCCGGCGTCGTGAACTCGTAGGCGCGGCCATAGCCCTTGTGGCCCTCAACCCATTTTCCGGGCCGACCCACCGCCTCGATCGCCGCGACGCGACGCTCCAGCGCCTGCGGCGACATCGCCCGCCAGGAAATCACGCCGACTCCCGCCTGATCGCTGCGCGTCAGTTTCAGCGAATGATGATAGCGGTCTTCGTAAGCGCGCAAGTACGCGGAACCATCGTCCTCGGCGTGCTTGTACATGCCAAGAAAATCCTGGAAAAACCGCAACGATTCATCGTATTTCGGCGTGAACAACTGGACCATGGCCAGCTGCGCCACATCATGAATCGGCTCCTGAATGCTCATGTTTCCTCCCTGAGCGCTTGGGCTCCGCCGCTCTCTCGGCGGCACTGCATATGTTATGGTTCTAAACTTATAGCTGTCTCGAACCTCTACTGCCGGTCGAACCTGTCATGCCGGTCGTGGAGCATTTCTTCGATCCGCTGCGACAGATCAGATGCTCCGCGATTTATTTACGAGGCGTATTCTGGTCGGCCAGCCGATTTTTCAGCCGTAAAACTTGACTATGCTAGTTGGTTCCAACCTGCACCTGAGACAGGGAGTGGCCGTTCGTGTCCGCCCCCTCCTCGGCATGTTCGGCAAAGCGCGGTTCGCCCGCGACCGCGAAATGCCCCGATGCAAGCTCGTGAATCATGATGCGCACCGACGAGGGCCGCACCCCCAGCGTTTCGACGACGGCATCGGTAACCCGCCGCATCATCGCCTGCTTCTGGCTATCGCTCCGGCCTTCCATCAAATGAACCTGGATGACTGGCATGGGCCACCTCGCTCTTTCCTGTCACGAAAGCAGAGGCAGACTGCCGCATCGGCGTCGTATCAGGGCGGCGATCCCCCTGTCGCGATGGTGCGCCGGGCCTCTTCGTTTCCGGCATGCAGCATGATTGCTGGGAGGAAGGGTTACTTTCAAATACTATTTAGAGCGCATATTCATACTCAAAATGCATGACGGCAACAAACTGGAATTATGATAATATTCAATTAAATCATATCTTTATCGGATTCCCTGCCTTTGTCGAACCGGCCCTTGGTCCACGCTCTGGCGACATCGAGAAAGTTGCGCAGCACCGGCGAGGAATCGCCCTCGCGCCAGATGCAGGAGAGATCGACCGTCACGGGAGGATCGAGGTCGATTTGCATGAAACCCACCCCCGGCATGGTGACCGCGTTCATCGATTCGGGCACCAGACAACTGCCGAACCCCGAGGCCACCAGCGCCATTCCGGTAAAAGCATCGCCCACCGTCTGGCTGATGCTCGGCTTCAGGCCATTGTCACGAAAGAGGTCGATCACCTTGTCGACGAAGCCCGCGGCCCGGCTTGCCGGGAACAATATCAGCGGCTCCTTGGCCAGATCGGCCAGCGCAACCCGTCCGGGGCCAAGCCGGTCGCGGCCGACTGCGGCCACGATAGCTTCGCGGGCGATTTCCTCGATGCGGATATCGGGCTGCGGGTCCAGCAGCCGGTTGAAGCCCACGTCGATCGAGCGGTTGCGCAGCGCCTCCACCTGCTGGAGCTTGTCCATCGGGTGCAACGTGACATGGACATTGGGATAAAGCTGCTTGAAGGCATGGATGATGCCGGGGATCATGTCGACAATCGCGGAGCCGAAGATGCCTACATCGATCCGCCCGAGATCGCCATTCGAGGCGCGCAGCACCCGTTGGGCCGCCTGATCGAGCAACACCGCGATGTTGTGCGCCTCCTGCAGGAAGATCTCGCCGGCCTGGGTTAGCTCAACCCCGCGCGGATTGCGGATGAAAAGCTTGGCGTTCAGCTCTTCTTCCAGCTGCTGGATCTGCCTTGTCACCGGAGGCTGCGAGACATTCAGCCGGATTGCGGCGCGGCCGATGTTCAATTCTTCCGCGACTGCGATGAAGTATTTCAGCTGCCGTATGTTCATGTCCGCCGTCGCCTCCCCCAACAGCAAGTGAAATCAAGCATTTTCGCGCAATGCGGATACTCTTGCGCGAGAAATCATCGATAAAAATAGGGCATTTCCGCGTTCCGGCGAAACGAGGAAATGCCCTGTATCAACTGGCGTCAATTTAAGAAGCGAATCAACACCTTGTCTGCCGGCGCACCTTGGCGGAACACGCGCGCCGCGTCAGAGCTTGATGCACAGATTGCTGCGCTCGGTGTAGAACTCCAGCGAATGCACCCCGCCCTCACGGCCGATGCCCGACGACTTCGAACCGCCGAACGCCGTGCGCAGATCCCGCAGGAACCACGCGTTCACCCAGACGATTCCGGCCTCGAGCCGGCGCCCGACCCGATGAGCGCGACCGAGGTTTTCGGTCAGAATCGTCGCCGACAGGCCGTAGCGGGTATCATTGGCCAGCGCGATCACCTCATCCTCGGTATCGAAGGGGCGAATGTGGCAGCAAGGCCCGAAGATCTCCTCGCGCACGATCGGGCTGTCGTCGGGCAGGCCGGTCCAGATCGTCGGCTGGATGAAGTATCCCTTGTCGCAATCGTTGCCGAACACCGGCACACCACCGCCGGTGATCTCGTTCGCGCCCAGGTCCCGGGCCTTGGCGTAATAGGACAACACCTTGCGGCGATGCTCTTCCGAAATCAACGGCCCGAGCGTGGTGCCGGGCTCGTCCGGCCCTCCCGGCTTCAGGGCCTCCGCGCCGGCTTTGAGCCGAGCGGTGAATTCCTCGAAAATCGGCCGCTCGACATAGATCCTTTCGGTGCCGAGACAAACCTGGCCGCAATTGGCGAAGGCCGAACGCATGACGACCTCGACCGCCTTGTCCATGTCGCAGTCGGCAAAAACGATGGCGGGGTTTTTCCCGCCGAGCTCGAACGAGACGTCGCGCAATCCGACAGCGGCCTGCTTCATGATCGCCTCACCGGTGCGGGTCTCCCCGGTGAAGGTGATGCCGTCGACGTCCGGGTGCTGGGTCAGCAGCTCCCCGGCGGAGCCGGGACCGAAGCCGTGGACGACATTGTAGACGCCCTTCGGAATGCCGACCTCGTTCATGACCTCGCCCAGCAACGTCGCGGTCGCGGGGCTTTCCTCGGAAGGCTTCGCCACCACCGTGTTGCCGCAGGCCAATGCCGGACCAACCTTCCACGTCAGCAGGAGGAACGGCGCGTTCCAGGGGGAAATCACGGCGATCACCCCTTTCGGGCGATGGAGTTCCATGTTCACCGCGCCGGCGCCGTCGGGCGTGTCCATGGCGAAAAATTCGCCGCCGACGTTCTTCAACAAATTGGCGAAAATCTCGAAGTTCGCCGCGCCGCGCGGAATTTCGATGCTGCTGGCGAAGTGCCGCGTGTGACCGGTGTCCTGCACCTCCGCCTCGACGAAATCAGCCGCCCTGCGGTTGATCGCATGGGCCAGATCGAGGAGCAGATCGGTGCGCTGCTTCGTCGAGATCGAACCCCAGGGCCCGTTCAGAGCCGCCCGCGCCGCCCGCACTGCGGCATCCACGTCCGCAGCCAGCGCTTCCTGTACATGGCCGATGAGCCGCCCGTCCACCGGGGAATGCTTGGCGAATGTTCGCCCGGATGTCGCCGCGCGAAACTCTCCGTCGATGAACAGATCGAAATTGCCCATGCTCGTTCCTCCTCGTGCCGCCCGACAAACGGCAGCCCTGGCTTTGGCGCCAGCTTAGGTGCGGCCAGACATGCATTCTAATACTTTAATGTCCCGCACATGATACGTTTTTCGCATAACGGGCGGCGCCACGCGACATGCTGAAAAGGTATGATAATCAGGCGATCAAAGTATTGGAGCGTATTCCTGACCTTGTCTACCGTTACCCGCCAGACACCTCGACCCCTATTGCGGAGGAAGAACGATGATCGAGGACAGCAGGGTCGACGCCTTGGGCGATGCGCTTTATGAGGCGATGATCTCAGGCCGCCCCATCGAGAAAATCAGCACGCAGGAGCCTGACAGCACCATCGACGACGCTTATCGCATCCAGCTGCGGCTGCTCGCGCGGCGGCTGGCGGCGGGCGACGAGGTGGTCGGCAAGAAGATCGGCCTGACCAGCCGCGCCATTCAGGATGCGCTGGGCGTCTATCAGCCCGATTTCGGCCAGATCACCCGTCAGATGATGCATGAGAACGGCGACGTGATCGACCTCGGCCGGTTGATGCAGCCGCGCGCCGAGGCGGAGCTTGCCTTCATCCTGAAACGCGATCTGATCGGGCCGGGTGTAACGGCAACCGACGTGATCGTCGCGACGGACTATGTCAGCCCCTGCTTCGAAATCGTCGACACCCGCTTCGCCGACTGGAAGATCCGCATTCAGGACACGGTGGCCGACAACGCGTCGTGCGGGGTTTTCGTGCTGGGCGAAGGCCGCGCCGATCCGCGCGACATCGACCTCAGCCTCGCGGGGCTCGTCATCGAGAAGAACGGCGCGCTGCATTCCACCGGGGTCGGGGCCGCCGTGCAGGGCTCGCCCGCCAACGCGGTCGCGTGGCTGGCGAATACATTGGGCCGCCTGGGCATTCCGCTGAAGGCCGGCGAAATCATCCTCTCGGGCGCGCAGGCGCCGCTGATCGATGTCGCGGACGGCGACACGCTGACGGTCACCATCGCGGGCACGGGCACCTGCACGGCGGGTTTCAGAGGGAGGGCTCAGGTATGAGCCAGCATGGTATGGGCCTTGACGACATCGCCATCGCGCGGCTGGCCGAGCGGATCGAAACCGCGCAGACTTACGCCACGCCGATACGCAAGCTCACCGACGATTACCCCGAGATGACTGTGGCCGATGCCTACCGCGTGCAGACGGCCCTGCGCCGCAGCTACGAGGCGCGCGGCCAGCGGGTGGTGGGCTGGAAAGCGGGCCTGACCTCTCGTCCGAAGATGCTTCAGATGGGGGTGGAACAGCCCGGCATCGGCTTCCTGACCGATGCGATGGCGCGGCCGGAGAACACGGTCATCTCGCTGTCGGATATGATCCATCCGCGCGCGGAGTGCGAGATCGCCTTCGTTACGGGAGCGGAACTGGCTGGCCACGTCACCCGTGAGCAGGTTCTCGCGGCAACCGATTATATCCAGCCCTCGGTCGAGATCATCGACAGCCGCTTCACGGGCTTCAAGTTCGATCTGGAGAGCGTGCTGGCCGACAACAGCTCATCGGCGCGGTTCATTTCGGGCGGGCGGCCCAGGCGCCCCGGCAGCATCGACCTGCGCACCATCGGCACGGTGATGGAACTGAATGGCGAGATCGTGGCGCTGGGCGCGTCGGCCGAGGTGCTCGGCCATCCGGCGGATGCTGTGGCGATGCTGGTCGGCGTGCTGCACGACATGGGCGAGCCGTTGCCCGCCGGCAGTTTCGTGATGAGCGGCGCCATCACCGCGGCCGTGCCGGTCAAACCCGGCGACTGCCTGACGGCGCGCTTCCTCGACATGGGATCGATCAGCGTCCGCTTCGGGGAATGAGGGGAGAAGATGAAAAAAATCAAATGCGCCTTGATCGGCTCAGGCAACATCGGCACCGATCTGCTCTATAAACTCAAACGCTCGGAAGTGCTCGAGCCGGTCTGGATGGTCGGCATCGACGCCGGATCGGAGGGCCTTGCGCGCGCCCGCGACCTCGGCCTGAAAACCACGCACGAGGGCGTTGACGGACTGCTGCCGCACGTACTGGACGACGATATCCGGATCGCCTTCGACGCAACGTCCGCCTATGTCCATGCCGAGAACAGCCGCAAGCTGAACGCGCTCGGCGTGCTGATGATCGACCTGACGCCCGCCGCCATCGGCCCCCTCTGCGTGCCGCCGGTCAATCTGCGCGACATCGCCGCGCGCGGCCCAGTGATGAACGTGAACATGATCTCCTGCGCCGGCCAGGCGACGATACCGATCGTGGCGGCGGTTGGCGCGGTGCAGCCAGTGGATTACGCCGAGATCGTCGCCTCGCTCTCTTCCCGGTCAGTGGGGCCCGGAACGCGCGCCAATCTCGACGAATTCACCTTCACCACCTCGAACGCGCTCGAGAAGGTTGGCGGCGCGAAGCGCGGCAAGGCACTGGCAATCATCAATCCCGCCGATCCGCCCCTCATCATGCGCAACACCATCTATTGCGAGGTCGAGGGCACGCCCGACCGCGATGCGATCACCGCCTCGGTGCTGGAGATGATCCGCCAGGTACAGGTCTACGTGCCGGGCTACCGGCTGGTGAACGGTCCCGATTTCAACGGCAACTGCGTCGCGGTCTTCATGGAGGTCGCTGGCCTCGGCGACTACCTGCCAACCTACGCGGGCAATCTCGACATCATGACCGCCGCCGCCGCCCGCACTGCCGAAATGTTCGCGCAGGGCATTCTCGACGGCAGCGAGACACTGCGACATCTGGAGTCCGTTTGATGGGCAAAAGCAAACTGGAAGGCCGCAAGGTCACCCTGCACGACATGTCGCTGCGCGACGGGATGCACGCGAAGCGCGAGCAGATCCCGGTCGAGACGATGGTCAGGATCGCGAGCGGGCTGGATAAAGCCGCGGTGCCCTACATTCAGGTCACCCATGGCGCCGGCCTCGGCGGCAACTCCATCCAGCACGGCCGCGCGCTCGCCTCGAATGCCGACTACATCACAGCCGTGGCGGCGGTGGTGAAGCAGGCGAAGATCTCGGTTCTGCTCATACCGGGTCTTGGCACGATGCGTGAGTTGCAGGAGGCCTACGATTGCGGCGCGCGCTCGGTTCACGTCGCGACCCATTGCACGGAGGCCGATACCTCGCCCCAGCATATCGCCTTCGCGCGCAAGCTGGGGATGGACACGACAGGCTTCCTGATGATGTCGCATCTCAACGACGCCAAGGGGCTGACGGAGCAGGCCCTCCTGATGGAGAGCTACGGCGCGAACACCGTCTATGTCACTGATTCCGCCGGATATATGCTGACTGAAGATGTGACAGAAGTCGTCAGCCGGATACGCGACGCGCTGAAGCCGGAAACCGAGATCGGCTTTCACGGACACCACAACCTCGGCCTTGGAGTGGCGAATTCCATTGCGGCCATCGCCGCCGGCGCGAGCCGGATCGACGCCTCGCTCGCCGGGCTCGGCGCGGGAGCCGGCAATGCGCCGCTTGAGGTGCTGGCCGCCGTCTGCGACCGAATGGGCATCGAGACCGGCGCCGACACATTCGCGCTGATGGATCTGGCCGAAGACGTCGTGGTCCCGTTCATGGACCATCTGGTGCGGGTTGATCGCGAGGCTCTCACACTCGGCTATGCCGGTGTGTACTCGACATTCCTGCTGCCGGCCCGCCGCGCGGCTGAGCGCTTCGGCGTGCCGGCGCGCGACATTCTGATCGAGCTCGGCCGTAAGAAGATGATCGGCGGTCAGGAGGACATGATCCAGGACACCGCCATGACCATGGCGCGCGCACGCGGGTTGCTGCCCGGCGCCGCGTGACGGCAACACACCCCGTTTAGGGCCGGTCTTGCGTGGGCATCGGAGGATGCGACGGTTCCCGCGTTCGAAGACGCTTGACGTTTTCCGGCCGCCGGGCGCGCCTGTCCCGGCGGATATCCAAACAAAAACAAACGCGTTGCGCCGCCCGTGTCCTGCGGGCGGCAGCGCAGGCAGATGCCTCAGGGAGGAAAAACATGGTCAGAAAGCTGGCAGCGACGCTTTGCGCCGCGGCACTCGTATTCATCTCGCCGAAGGCCCGGGCCATCGACGTCGCGCCCGGCGATTACGTCATCATGCCGCCGGGCACGAATATCGGCTTGCTGTATTTCCAAAGCGCGACTTCCAACAAGTTGACGCTTCCCGGCACGGCCAAAGTGCCCAATTCCCGGCTCGATACTTCGGTCGTCGTTCTACGCGGCTTGTCCTATTCGCAAGTCGCCGGCATCCCGCTTCTCGTTCAGGCTGTCCTGCCGATGGGGCGGATTTCCACCGCGCGGATCGGCGGCGTCAATCAGGGTGTATCCGACGGCATCGGCGACCTGACGCTGGGCGCGTCCCTGTGGCCTGTCTCGCCCTCGAACCCGGAGACCGGCACGACCCTGGGCTTGACGGCGTTTGTGACCGCGCCGACGGGACGATACGATTCCGCCGATATCAGCCTCGGAAAGGGAACCTGGACGATCACGCCTCAGGCCGGCCTGATTCAGGGACTTGGCGGAGGGTTCTTCATCGATGCGACGCTGGATGCGGCCTTTACCGTCGGCCATACCGAGGGCGGGGCGAGGATTTCGGTCGATCCCGCTTATCAGGCGCAGGTAGCCCTGCGTAAGCAGTTTACGCAACAGACGTCTTTCGCGGTCGGCTATTCGGGGCAGTTCGGAGGCGACCAGAAGGTCAACGGCGTCAAAACCGGGTTGAAGACGCGCCGGGATCAGGTCCGGCTTTACGGCAACACTTTCGTCCTGCCGGGGCTGCAGCTGCAGGCCATGGTCGGCCGGGATCTGTATGCGGAAGGCGGGTTCAAAACCGGCTTCGTGGGCGAGATACGCCTGCTGAAAGTATTCTGACGCGGCCAGCGTCAGACGACGTGCCTGCCCCGGATGACCTCCAGCCCGCGCACGGCGAAGCGCCGCGCCAGCGGAGCGATCGCGTCGGCATTGTTGCCCGCAGCGTTCCCCTGGCGCGCGCGATCCGCGATGCCGACGAAGATCACCGCGAAGCGAAAGAGAGCGAAGGCCGTGTGAAACGGCAGAAGCGGCGAACTGCCGGGATTGCCCTGCATGTAACGGGCCACGAACGCGTCCTCCTCCGGCAGGCCGAGCCGGGAAAGGTCGAGCCCGAGCATTCCGCCGTACTCTCCCGGCGCCGTATGCCATGGCATGGCGCAGAAGCCGAGATCGGCCAGCGGATGGCCCAACGTCGACAGCTCCCAGTCGAGAATGGCGACGACGCGAGGCTCGGTCGGGTGGAAGATCACGTTGCCCATGCGATAATCGCCGTGGGCGAGGCTCACCGCGCCGTCGTCCGGCGGCAGGTTGGCGGGCAGCCATTGCGCCAGTTCGTCGAGTTCGGGAATCGGATCGGAGGGCGAATCCCGCCATTGCCGCGTCCAACGCGCGATCTGGCGCTCGAAATAATTACCGGCGCGGCCGTAATCACCCAGCCCGACCGCTTCGGGCCGCACGGCGTGCAGCGCTGCGAGCGCGTCGGCCAGGCCCATCCATAGCGCGCGGCGTTCCTCTTGGGGCACATCCGGCAGGGCGCAATCGGTGAACACCCTGCCCTCGACCCGTTCCATCAGGTAGAAGGGCGTGCCCAGCAAGCCGGGATCGTCATGATAGAATAACGGTCGCGGCACCGGCACCCCCACCGGATGCAGGGCCGAGAGCACGCGGTATTCCCGGTCGATGGCATGGGCGCCCTTGAGGATCGGCCCGTTCGGCTGCTTGCGCAGCACCATGCGACGCGCGCCGTGGGTGAGGAAATAGGTCGGGTTCGACTGCCCGCCGGAAATGCGCTCCAGCGCGAAATCCTCGTGCGCGCCGAAAGTCGCCGCAAGGAATCCGCGCAGCGCCTTTGGATCGAAATCGGCCTGGCTTCCGGGCACGTTCATGCGCCGACCTCCCATTTCCAGAACTCCCGACCCTCGGCGGCGAGGTTGCGTTCCAGCACCATCTTGTGCACCTCGTCCGCCCCGTCGACGAGCCGCGCCTGGCGGGCGTAACGGTAGATCCATTCAAGCGGCGTATCCTTGGAATAGCCGCGCGCGCCGTTGATCTGGATCGCGGTATCGGCGGCCTTGTGCAGGAGGTTCGCGACATGCACCTTCGCCATCGACACTTCCTTGCGGGCGAAGCTGCCCCGATCCAGCGCCCACGCCGCCTTCATCACCAGAAGGCGGCCGACTTCTATTTGCATCGCCAGATCGCCCAGCATCATCTGGATGCTTTCCCGTTGCGACAGGCGCTCTCCGAAGGCGACGCGCTCAACGGCATAGGCGCGTGCGATCTCGACGCAGCGCTTCGACAGGCCGAGCCAGCGCATGCAGTGGGTGAGCCGCGCCGGGCCGAGCCGCATCTGCGTGACCTTCAGCCCGTCGCCCTCGTTGAGCAGCACGTTCTCCGCCGGGATTTCCAGCCCGTCGAACACCAGCTCGCAATGGCCACCGTGCTCCTCAGGTCCCATGATCGGAATGCGGCGGTCGATGCGCCAGCCGGGCTGGGAGCGATCGAACAGAAACGCCGTCAGCCCCTTGCGCGCATCGTCGGAGGTGCGGGCGATGAGGATGAAATGCCGCGCCTCGCCCGCGCCGGTGATGAACCACTTGCGGCCCCGGATCACGTATCTGTCGCCGTCGCGGGTGGCGGTGGTCAGCATCATGCCCGGGTCCGAGCCGCCCCCCGGGTGCGGCTCCGTCATGGCGAAGGCGGAGCTCGCCCCTCCCGCGACCACGGGCGCGAGCCAGCGCTCCTTCTGCGCCGGCGTCGCCGCCTGCTCCAGCACCATCATGTTGCCGTCGTCGGGCGCGGCAGAGTTGAACACCACCGGCCCGAAGATCGACCGGTTCATCTCCTCGTAGCAGGCCGCCATGCCGACCTTGCCCAGCCCCTGCCCTCCCGTCTCGGGCTTGAGCTGCAGGCACCACAGCCCGGCAGCCCGGGCCTTGGCCCGCAGCCCGTCGAGCGCCTCGCGGGTAATGTTGTCGTGGGCGTCGTAATTCGCCCGGTCAGTCTCGACGGGCAAAATCTCTTCCTCGACGAATGCCGCGATACGGGCGCGAAAATCCTCGATCCGCGGCGAGAGGGTAAAGTCCATGGCTGTGTCCTCAGAGCGATGAGACGAGATGGCCGCCGTCGGCGACGATTTCCGTTCCGGTCATGAACGCCCCGGCGTCCGAGGCCAGCAACAGAAGCGGGCCGTCGAGATCGGCGCAACGGCCAAGGCGGCGCTGCGGCACCCGCCGGATGAGCGCCTGCCCCGCCTCGGAAGCGAAGAACGCGCGGTTCAGGTCGGTTTCGATGTAACCGGGGCAAAGCGCATTCACCCGGATGCCGTATCGCGCCCATTCCAGCGCCAGCGCGCGGGTGAGCTGCACCACCCCTGCCTTGGCGGCGGCGTAGGCGGCGACCTGGCCGGCCACGCGCAGCCCGAGGATCGAGGACACGTTCACGATGCTGCCCGGTCTTTTCTCGTCGACCATGCGGCGCGCCGCCGCCTGCGCGACGATGAAGACGCCGGTGAGGTCCGTGTCGACCACCCGCTTCCAGTCGTCGATTGCCACATCGAGCGCCGGGCCGCCGCTGGTGATGCCGGCGTTGTTGACGACGATGTCGTAGCTCGGCCCCGCGAAGGCGGCCTCAACCGCGCCGGCATCCGAAACATCGAGCAGGACATGTCCGGCCTTGCCGCCCGCCGCCACGATGCCGCTCACCGCCTCTTCCAGCGCCGCGGCACGGCGCGCGGCCAGTGTGACCTCGGCTCCCGCCTCGGCCAGCACCCGCGCGAAATGCAGGCCAAGTCCGCCCGATGCGCCCGTGACAAGCGCCCGCTTTCCCTTCAGATCCTCGAACATCACGCCCCCTACTGCATCTTGCGCTCGTCGAGGCCCAGCGCCCGGCCGACGATTTCCTTCATGATCTCGGACGTGCCCGCGAAGATGCGCGAGACGCGGGCATCGGCGTACATCCGTGCGATGCGATATTCCTCCATGTAGCCGGCTCCGCCGTGGAGCTGGAGGCAGGCATCGATGACGTCGTTCTCGACCTCGCTGGTCAGCAGCTTCACCTCGGCGGCGAGCGGCGCCTCCAGACTGCCCTCGTTCGCGAGCAGAACGCACTGATCGAGGAAAGCTTGCGCCGCATCGAGGCGGACGCGCATTTCCGCCATGGCGAAACGCGAGTTCTGAAAGCTGCCGACAGGCTTGCCGAACACGCGGCGCTCGCGGATGAAATCGAGCGTGAGGTCGAAGGCCGTCTGCGCGTGGGCGAGCGAACCGATCGCGACCTGGAGCCGTTCGTTCGCCAGATTCTTCGCCATATAGAGGAAGCCCTCGTCCGGGCGGCCCAGCAGATTTTCCTTCGGCACGCGCACGTCCGTGAAGAAAAGCTCGGCCGTGTCCTGCATCGGCAGGCCGAGCTTCTTCAGCTTGCGGCCGCGCGTGAAGCCTTCCATGCCGCGCTCGACCACGAACAGCCCCATGCTGCGCGGCGAGTCGCCACCGGTGCGGGCGGCGACGACCACCAGATCCGCGAGCATGCCGTTCGAGATATAGGTCTTGGAACCGTTCAGAAGCCAGTGATCGCCCCTGTCCTCGGCTTTGGTGCGGATCGCGGCCAGATCGCTGCCGGTGCCCGGCTCGGTCATCGCGAGGGCGAGGATGCTCTCACCGCTGACTGCGCCGGGCAGGAAGCGCCGCTTCTGCTCCGGTGTCGCGAACGCGCCGATGTAAGGAGCCACCACCTGAGAATGCAGGTTCTGGTAGAAGCCCGGATCGCCGAAGCGGATGACTTCCTCCTGCAGGATCTGGTCGAAACGCAGGTCGCTCAGCCCCAGTCCGCCATACTCTTCCTCCGCCCACATGAGCAGCAGCCCCTCGGCCCCGGCCTTGCGAAATATGTCGCGGTCGACATGGCCTTGCTCGCGCCAGCGGTCGACATGCGGCGCCACCTCGGCCTGAACGAAGCGACGGGCGGTATCGCGAAAGATGTCGTGTTCGGTTGCGAAAATTCGGCGTGGCAGCATCGGATACTCGCATCGTCAGGGGTTGCTGTCGCGGCGACGACGGGCAGGCGCGCCGGCATAGGGCGGGCCTGCGTTGCGGCGTCAGCGCTTGACGAGGGGGCAGCCGCCCTTGTCCATCGGGCGAATGATCTCCTCGGCGGGCATGCGGCGCAGGATCTTGAGGATGTCCCACGGCTGGGTGATTTCCTCGGGCTTCTTCACCTCGACGAGGAACATGTCGTTCATCAGGCGGCCGTCCTCGCGCAGGCGCGCTCCCGGGGCGAAGAAGTCGTCCACCGGCGTCTCGCGCATCCTGGCGAGCACCGCAGTGCCGGAGTCGGTGCCGGCGGCAGCGGCGGCGCGCAGATAGTGCAACGTGGCGCTGTAGACACCGGCATGGGCCTGCGAGGGCATGCCGCCGTTCATTTTCTCGGCGAAGCGCTTGGCGAAGGCGCGGCTCGCGTCGTCGCGATCCCAGTAATACCCGGTCATGAACTGGAGGCCCTGCGCCAGTTGCGGGCCGACCGACTTGGCCGACTGGATATAGAAGATCAGCGCCGCGACCTTCTGGCCCATCTGGGTCACGCCGAACTCGCCAGCCTGCTTGATCGCGTTGACCGTGTCGCCGGAGGCGTTGGCGAGACCGATCACCTTGGCCCCGGACTGCTGCGCCTGCAGGAGGAATGAGGAGAAATCGATGTTGTTGACCGGATGCTTGACCGAACCGACGAGCTTACCGCCCGCATCGGCGAGAACTTCGCCCATGCTGCGCTCCATCGCATTGCCGAAGGCATAGTCGGCGGTAATGAAGTACCAGCTGTCGCCACCTTCGGCGACGATGGCGCGGCCAAGGCCCTGCGCCAGCGCATAGGTATCGTAGAGCCAAAGCGCTCCGGTGGGCGCGCACGCCTCGCCGTAGAGCGCGGCGGTGGCCGAGCCGACATGCAGAACCGCCTTGTCCTGCTCGCGGCCGATCTCCTGCACGGCAAGGCTGACGGCCGAGTTCGACAAATCGACGAAGACGTCGGCGCCTGCGGTATCGACAAGCTCGCGCGCCTTCAACGCGCCGAGGTCGGCCTTGTTCTGATGGTCGGCGGCGATGAGCTTGATCGGCACACCATTGATCGTTTTGCCGAAATCCTCGATGGCGAGCTCGGCCGCGACCACCGATCCCCGCCCGGCGGTGTCGGAGTAGTTCGAGGTCATGTCGGTGAGCACGACGACGTTCAGTGCGTTGTCGCTGAACGCCGCAGCGGCCATCGATGTCGGCAGGGCCAGCGCGGCCGCCAGTAGAAGCCTTCTCATTTGGTTTCTTCCTCCCCGTTATTATGAAATTTTTTTCGCGAACGTTTTGCCGTGCCGAGACGACAGCGCGCCGATCACGCTGTCCGGCGCGCCGCCGACGCGGCGTCGGCCGCCCGCGCGATCGCCGCCGCATCCGGCAAGAAACGCGCCCCGTGCGCGGCGGCGAAACGCCGGCAGTCCTCCACGAACGCCTCCGTCCCGACGCTTGAAATCAGCGACAGCGCCCCCCCGGTCCAGGCGGGGAAGCCGATGCCGAGAACCGAGCCGAGGTCGGCCGCCGCCTCATCGTCAATCACGCCTTCGGCCAGGCAGCGGGCGCTTTCCAGCGCCTGGATGTACAGAAGCCGCTTGCCGACATCCTCGGCGGAAGGCTGGTCGGCGCGCGCCGGATAGAGACTGGAGAGCCCCGGCCACAGCCTGCGGGTGCCATCTTCGGCGAAATCGTAGAATCCGCCGCCGCTCTTGCGGCCAAGCCGCCCGATTTCGTTGAGCTTCTCGATGACGGGCGCGGCGTGAGCGCGCAGGAAGCGGTGATCCAGCCCGTCGGCGCGGGCCTGATCGATCACCAGCTTTTGCAGGTCGAGCGATACTTCGTCCGTGACCGCCAGCGGCGACACGGGAAAGCCCTGCATCCGGGCGGCGTTCTCGATCAGCGCGGGCGACACGCCCTCAGCCAGCATGGCCATGGCCTCGTCGATATACGTGCAGAAAACGCGGCTGGTGTAGAAGCCGGGACTGTCGTGCACGACGATCGGCGTCTTTTTCAGCCGCGCGACGAAAGCCAGCGCTCCGGCCAGCGTTTCAGCCGATGTCTCCTTGCCGGTGATGACCTCGACCAGCGGCATGCGCTCGACGGGCGAGAAGAAGTGAAGGCCGATGAAGCGCGACGGGTCGGAAAGATGCCGCGCCAGCCCCGTGATCGGCAAGGTCGAGGTGTTGGAGGCGAAGATTCCCCCCGTGGCCAGCCTCCGCCCGGCCTGAACCGTGACATCGGCCTTGACCGCGCGGTTCTCGAACACCGCCTCGATGATGAGGTCCGCGCCGTCGAGCGCAGCGTAATCGGTCGCCGGCGTGACGCGGGCGACGATCTCGTCCGCCGCTGTCCGGGAGAGGCCCGTACGCTCGACCTCGCGCGCACGCTGCTTGCGGATGTGGTCGAGCCCACGCGACACCTCCGCTTCGCCACGATCGACGAGCACCACCGCGATCCCGGCCCCGGCGGCGACATTGGCGATGCCGGCTCCCATCATTCCGGCCCCGAGAACGCCGAGCTTGCGGACTTCCAGCGAAGCGCCGGAGCCCACGGCACGCTTGCGCGCCGACTGCTTGCGCAGGAACGAGCGCACGAGATTGCCCGCGACCCTGCCCGCGACCCTGCCCGCGAGCAGTTGGCCGAAGTAGGCGGATTCTATCTTCATCGCCGTATCGAAGGGCACGAGCGTTCCCTCATACACCGCCGAGAGGATGGCGCGCGGCGCGGGATAATTGGCTCGCGTCGCCTTCAGCCGCGACGTGCCGGCCATGAAGCTGCGCCCCGCATGGGCCGCCAGCGGACCGGCCCCGCCCGGGATGCGGAAGCCTTTCACATCCCAGGGCGCGATAGCCGGGGGACGGCCGCGCAGCCAGCGCTTCGCGGCCTCGATGAGATCGTCCTCGCCATCCGCGAGTTCGTCCACCACACCGAGTTCCAGCGCCTGCGCGGGCGAAAGGGTGGTGCCTTCGAGCAGCAACGGCAGGGCCTTGGGGATGCCGATCAAGCGGGGCAGGCGTTGGGTGCCCCCGCCCCCCGGCAGCAGTCCCAGCGTTACCTCCGGCAGGCCGACCACCAGCCCGGCGCGGTCGAGCAGGACGCGGCGGTGGCAGGCCAGCGCGAATTCCAGCCCGCCGCCCAGCGCCAACCCGTTGATCGCCGCGACCACAGGCTTGCCGCAGGTTTCCAGCTGCCGCATGACCGCATTGGCGCGGGCAAACCATTCCGCGCCCTCCACCGGGGTAACGCCCTTGTCGAGCGCGCCCATCAGTTCATGCAGATCGGCTCCGGCCATGAAGCCCGACGCCTTGCCCGAGGTCAGCACCGCGCCGATCAGACTGTCGTCGGCTGCCAGACGATCGACGGCGGCGGAAAGGTCCTCGACGAAGCCGGGCGTCACCACGTTCTGCGGGCGGCCCTCGACGTCGATCGTCAGAACGGCGATTCCATCGGCATCGACTGTGAAGGTGATATTCGACATGGAAGCCTCCCTGCGCTCAGACGCGTTCGATGATGAGGGCGATGGCCATGCCGCCCGCCGCGCAAAGCGTGATCAGCGCGGTGTTCAGATCGCGCCGTTCCAGTTCGTCCAGAACCGTGCCGAGAATGATCGCGCCGGTCGCCCCGAGAGGATGGCCCATGGCGATGGCTCCACCCGCGACGTTCACCCTGTCGTGAGGGATCTGCATCTCGCGCATGTAGAGCATGACGACGCTGGCGAAGGCCTCGTTGACCTCGAAGAGGTCGATGTCCGAGACCGTCATGCCCGCGCGCTGCAAGACCTTGCGCGAGGCGGGCGCCGGGCCGTTCAGCATGATCGCGGGCTCGCTGCCGATGCTGCCCGCCGCGCGGATACGCGCCCGCGGCCGCAGCCCGGACGCGGCGGCGAAAGCCGCGTTGCCGATCAGCACCGCAGCCGCGCCGTCCACTATCCCCGATGAATTGCCGCCGGTATGGACGTGCCCGATCGCCTCCACTTGCGGATAGCGTTGCAGCATCAGCGCGTCGAGACCATCGAGCCGCCCGCTCTCCGCGAAGGCGGGCTTCAGGCGCGCCAGATCGGCCCCGGTGGTGCCCGGACGCATGTGCTCGTCGCGCGCCAGCACCGTGCGGCCCAGAACATCGCGCACGGGCACGACGGACCGGTCGAACCAGCCGCCCTGCCATGCCTGCGCAGCGCGGCGCTGGCTTTCGACGGCATAGGCGTCCACGTCCTCGCGGGTGAAGCCTTCCATCGTGGCAATCAGGTCGGCGCCGATACCCTGCGGGATGTACCACGTCTCCCAGTTCGTGTTCGGATCGGTATAGCAGGCACCCCCATCCGAAAAGATCGGCACCCGGCTCATGGATTCGACGCCCGCGGCGATCATGGCGTCGGCCTCGCCCGCCTTGATGCGCGCGCCGGCCAGATTCACGGCCTCGAGCCCCGAGGCGCAGAAACGGTTGATCTGCACACCGGCCACGTTCTCGGCGTAACCGGCCTGGATCGCCGCGATGCGGGCCATGTCGCAGCCCTGCTCGCCCACGGGCGAGACGACGCCCATCACCACGTCGTCCACCAGCGCGGTATCGAGCCCGTTGCGGTCGCGCAACGCTTCCAGCACCTGTGTCGCCAGGCGGATGGGCGCTATCTGGTGCAGCGCACCATCGGGCCGCCCCTTGCCGCGCGGCGTCCGCACGTGGTCGAAGATCAGGGCGTCAGACATGGCATTCTCCGCAATTGGCCGCCTTCCGGCGGTATTTTGGCTGGATCGGGAAGTCAGGCCGCGCCGGAATATTCGAGGCGCAGGTCGCGCTTGAGCACCTTGCCGAGCGCGTTGCGCGGCAGGCTGTCGAGCAGCCGCACGGAAGACAGGCGCTGATGCTTGGCCAGCTGCGCGTTCGACCATTCGAGGATCGCCTCGGGGTTGGTCTCGCACCCCGCCTTCAGCACGACGAAGGCCACGGGGGTCTCACCCCATTTCTCATGCTCGAAGCCGATCACGGAGACGTCCATGACGTCGGGGTGAGCGCCCACCGTCGCTTCTATATCGGCCGGATAGATGTTCAGGCCGCCGGAAATGATCATGTCCTTCTTGCGGTCCAGGATGTAGAGGAAGCCGTCGGCGTCGATCCGCCCGACATCGCCGGAGCGGATGAACGCCCGGCCGCGCGGATCGCGCCAAACCGCTGCCTGCGTGGCCTCGGGCTTGCCGTAATACTCCCGCAGGAGACCCGGCCCGCGGCCGACGATCTCGCCCGGCTCGTCGGCACCGCAGATCCGGTCTTCGGCGTCGACGATCAGGATCTCCTGCCCCATCAGCGGCGTGCCGACGGACAGAGACTTCGCCGCCTGATCCTCGGGGCGCAGAAGCGTCGACGACCCTTCGGTGAAACCGTAAAGCTCGAAAAACTTTGCGCCGATGATGTCGATCAGCCGCTGCTTGACAGCCGGCCGCAGGGGCGACCCGGCCGAGAGCAACATCTTCAGCGACGTGGTATCGCGCCCGTCGAAACCCGGCCCGGCGAAGATCGCCGAGATCTGGCTGGGAACGACGAAGGCATGGGTGATGCGCTCTCGCTCGAGGGCCTCAAGAAAGTCGTCGGGCCGGAACTGGCGGTGAATATGGAGCGTGCCGCCGTTGAACAGCGTCGGCATCAGCACAAGCCACGTCCCGGCGGTGTAGAGCGCGGTCGTCACCAGCCCTTTCGCCGTGCCGTCGAAACGCATCTCGAAACCGTTCGAAACGCAGAAATACAGCCGCGCTGTATGGGTATGGACGACGCCCTTCGGAAGACCGGTCGTGCCGGAACTGTACATGACCGAGAAGACATCGTTGCCGCGCAACGCGACGTCAGGCTCCGCCTCGGAAGCGCCGGCGCAGAAATCGCGCAGGGAAACCCAACCCTCCGCGTTGAAGTCGACGCCGATGCGGCCGTTTTCGCGCAGGGCCTCAAGGCGATCGACGATCGGCTCAACCAGATGGCGCAGGTCCGCCGACACGATCAGGAACGAGGCGCCGCAGTCGGTCAGCAGGGTCAGGATCTGGTCGGAAGTCAGCATGCCCGAGACCGGCACCATGACCGCGCCCGACTTGACGGTTCCCAGCATCGCCTCGCATGCAGCGATGGACGAGGAAATCAGGACCGCGACGCGGTCGCCCTTCTTCAACCCGGCCCGGATCAGGCCGTTGGCCAACCGGTTCATCGCGGCGTTGAACCCGCCCCACGTCGCGGTGACGCCGTCGCAGACCAGCGCCGGCTTGTCCGGATGCCTGCGCGCATGGCTCGCCCAGATTTCAGGCAACAGAATGTCGCTCGCGTCGAAGCCGCGCATGCCTTCCCCCCTGTTCCGCCGCCGTCATTGCGGTGGCGTGCGCCGGCCGTTTTTTCTCTCTGGCCGGATCTTTTTTTGGCTTCGCCGACTGATTTCACAGGGCGGCCATTTTTCCTGCAATCTATATATCTAACGCTTGCTTGAAATGGAAGCGGAAAATGATATACCTCGTCCATAATCTCTATCATTCGGATTCATTTGGTATTTTTCGCACACTAATCCGGGGGAAAGACGTGACGCAAAACGAACAGGCACGAGGTCCCCTCGCGGGGCTGAGGATCGTCGAATTCGATTCACTGGGGCCCGGCCCCTTCGCCGGCATGCTGCTCGCCGACATGGGGGCAGACGTGCTGCGCATCAGCCGCGATCCGGCGAGCAATCCCCTCGGGTTCGACACGATCACCCGGCGCAACCGGCGCATCCTCCGTCTCGACCTGAAAGACGGCGCCGCGCGCGAAACCGCGCGCACCCTCTGCGCCAGGGCCGATGTGCTGATCGAAGGGTACCGACCCGGCGTGATGGAACGGCTTTCGCTCGGACCGGCGCCGCTGCTCGAAGCCAATCCGAGGCTGGTCTACGCCCGCATGACGGGCTGGGGTCAGGCTGGCCCCCTCGCCCAGCGCGCCGGGCACGATCTCAATTACATCTCGTTGACCGGCGCGCTCGCGGCCATCGGCACGGCGGAGAGCGGGCCGGTCCCGCCACTGAACCTCGTCGGAGACTATGGCGGCGGCGCGCTCTATCTCGTAACCGGCATTCTGGCCGCCCTCCATGAACGGGCGCGATCGGGCAAGGGACAGGTAATCGACGCCGCGATGTGCGACGGCGCGGTTTCATTGATGACGGTGTTCCACGGCATGGCGGCGGAAGGCGCGTGGCGGCAGGAGCGGGCCGCGAACCTGCTGGATGGCGGCGCGCCATGGTACGGGGTCTACGAATGCGCGGATGGCGGGCACGTCGCCGTCGGCGCGATCGAGCCCCAGTTCTGGCGCGAGCTCTGCGTCCGGATCGGCATCGAGGATCTAGCCGACGCGGATCGTGACGCACCCGAATGCCGCGAACGGATCCGGGCGGAACTCGCGCGCGTCTTCCGCAGCCGCAGCCGCGACGCGTGGGCCGCCATGCTGGAGAACAGCGACGCCTGCGTGACGCCGGTCCTGACATTATCGGAGGCGCAGGACCACCCGCATCTGGCGGCGCGCGAAACATTCGCGACCGTCGAGGGCATGAGCCAGCCGGCGCCCGCGCCCCGGTTCTCGCGCACGCCCTCGCCCTCGCCCCGAAGCGCAGTTCATGTCAGCGTCGAGGAGGCCGTCGACTTCTGGCGCGATTGAGGATCGTCTTGGGCTATCGGCGGAGCATCCGCACGAGATGCCGGCCTATCTCATCGGGCGTGGCGCCGCGTCCCGCATGGTACCACGTCTGCGACCAGTTCAACGCCCCGAGAATTTGCAGGCGGAAAATATCCCGGTCGAGATCGTGGGCAAGGTCGAGGCGCGCGATCACGTCCGCGAATATCCGCTCGTATTCGTCGCGCTGGCGGACGAGTTCGGACCGGAAAGGGTCGATCCCCTCCGGGAAATGCGGAAACACCATAATCATGAAGCCAGTGCCTTCCAGCAGCACACGGCAATGCGCCGCCGCCAGACGTTCCAGGCAGCTCCAGGCGTCCCCCTCACCCGACACCGCCTCCTGGGCGGCGGCGATCAGGCGGCGCATGCCCGCGCTGTGGACCTCGACGAAAATCTCTTCCTTCGAGCTGAAGTAGTAATAGAGAGAGCCCGACAGGATGCCCGCGGCCGCGCCGATGTCCCGAATGGATGTCCGGTCATACCCCTTCTCGGCGAAAAGCGTCGCAGCGGCGCTCACGATGATCTCGCGCCGGTCGAGAGGGGCGTTCTCGTCCTGCGGCGTCTGCTTGATATCGTGGCGGCTCGGTCGTCCGACCCTGCGCGTGGTGGCCTTCATAGCGGGACCCATCTCCCTCCGCACTCCGTCTGGCCGGTGGAACGGCCGTGAACCAACGTCATGCCTCGCCCGCGACATCTCGGCCGGCAGGCAGACAAGCAACCGTTTGATAGGCACAATCGTCGTAGTTTGTCGATAGCAGCGCAAAGCCGCTTTCCCGGCAAGCATGCGGCATCCGCAAGCTCAACTCGACACGGGCGCTTCCGGGCGACGTTGCAGCGATAGATGATGTGACTGCGCGCGTTGGCATACGGCAATATTGTCACCCCGCTGATTAATATTCATGCATCTCCCATGCCGGAATTCCTGAGGCGAGAGAGTTCCCGCATTCGCCCGAGCCGAAAAACACCGTTAGCGAGAGCCAAACAGGAGAGCGCGCCGGCATTTGGCGCGGCTCTTGCTTGGTTCACCACGCCGGGCGCAGCAGCGCCATCACGACGGAGGGATGCGATGGTGGCTTTCGACGAAATGTACGGTGTTTCCGGCGCAAGCGGAACGAGAGCGCCTTATGAAGCCCTGCAACATTGGCTGGAGACGACGTCATGCGAACAGTTCGCCATGCGCCACAGTCAGGCGGAACTGTTTTTTCGGCGCATCGGTATCACGTTTTCAGTCTACGGCAAGGCTGAGGCCAACGAGCGCATCATCCCGTTCGACATCATCCCGCGTATCCTGAAACGCTCCGAATGGTCCGTTCTCGAACAGGGACTGCGGCAGCGCGTTACCGCCCTGAACATGTTTCTGGCGGATGTTTACGGCGCCGGCGAGTGCATTCGGGCGGGCATCGTGCCCGCCGAGCTGATCGACGGCAATCCCGGCTATTGCCCGCGCATGGCGGGATGCGCCGTGCCGCACGGTCTATACGTGCACATAGCGGGCATCGACATCGTCCGCATGGGAGAAGACGACTTCTGCGTGCTGGAGGACAATGTCCGCACGCCTTCCGGCGTTTCCTACATGCTGGAAAACCGCGAAGCGATGATGCGGCTGTTCCCAGAGCTTTTCGCATCTCACAGGATCGCGCCGGTGGAAGTCTACCCCGAGGCGCTGCTGGCGACGCTGCAATCGGTGGCGCCCGCCGGGGCGTCGGCCATCCCGACAACCGTGCTGCTGACGCCGGGACAATACAACTCGGCCTTCTACGAGCACTCGTTCCTCGCGGACAAGCTCGGGGTCGAGCTGGTGGAGGGCCGCGATCTCATCGTGCGCGACGACGTGGTCTACATGCGCACGACGCAGGGTTTGCGCCAGGTCGACGTGATCTACAGGCGTATCGACGACGATTATCTCGACCCCCTCGCCTTCAGGCCGGATTCCATTCTGGGCGTGCCCGGCCTCATGGATGCGTACCTCGCCGGCAACGTCACGCTGACGAATGCGGTGGGAACCGGAGTGGCCGATGACAAGGCCATCTACAGCTATATGCCCGACATCATTCGCTTTTTCACCGGCGAGGATGCGCTGCTGGGCAACGTTCCGACATGGCGCTGCCGCGAGCCGGACGCGCTCGCCTACGTTCTCGACCATCTCCCGGAACTGGTCGTCAAGGAAGTGAACGGCTCCGGCGGCTACGGCATGCTCGTGGGGCCGGCCGCCACGCGCGCCGAGATCGAGCTGTTCCGGCGGAAACTGCAGCATGCGCCGGACAAGTTCATAGCCCAACCGACGCTTGCGCTATCGACCTGCCCGACCTTCGTCAGCTCCGGCATCGCCCCGCGCCACATCGACCTGCGTCCGTTCGTGCTCTCGGGCGCCGACGGCATCCAGGTCGTTCCCGGCGGGTTGACGCGCGTCGCCCTCAAGGAGGGATCGCTCATCGTCAATTCCAGCCAGGGCGGCGGAACAAAGGACACATGGGTTATCGATGATTAAATAGAAATAAGCATTCACATAGTCATTATTTTTACGATAGGTGGCTACAATGCTATCACGCACGGCAGAAAACATATACTGGAGCTCCAGATACCTTGAACGCGCCGATTTTCAGGCGAGAATTCTTGATGCCTGCATAAGGCTTTCGGCACTGCCGGCAAACTACGCCGGCAGGGGAAGCGCATGGGACGGGGCTATCGCGTCCACCGGCGGCATCCAGCTCTTCCGCACGCTCTACGACCGCGTCGACGAAAGGACGGTGCGCGACTTCATCGCCTTCAACACCGCCAATCCGTCATCCATCAGCAACTGCCTGACGACCGCGCGCAACAACGCCCGCGCCGTGCGCACCGCGCTGACCAGCGAGATGTGGGAGGTCATCAACGACGCATGGCTGGAACTGAAGGAGGGCACCGGGCGGGACATGGACAGGGATGCCTTTTCCCGTTTCATATCGTGGGTGAAGAACGTTGCCCAAAGCTTTGAAGGCGCCGCGCACCGCACCATGCTGCGCAATGACGCCTATTATTTCACCCGCATCGGCGGATCGATCGAACGCGCCGACAACACCGCTCGCATTCTCGACGTGAAGTACCACCTGCTGCTTCCACCCAGCGAAGCCGTCGGTGGCGGGCTGGATTACTTCCAGTGGAGCGCGATCCTGCGCGAGGTGTCGGCCCTGACTGCCTACCACTGGGTCTATCGGGAAAGCATCAAGCCGTGGCTCGTCGCGGACCTGCTTATCCTCAACCGTCAGATGCCCCGATCGCTGACGAGCTGTTACGAGGTGTTGACGCAATATCTCGATCTGCTGGAAGACAGATACGGCCAGTCCGGGGCCGCGCAGCCGGTGGCGCGGGAGACGCTCGCCGAATTGCGCGGGCAGCAAATCGAGCGCCTTTTCCAGGAAGGACTGCACGAGTTCATCACCGCGTTCATCGGCCGCAACAACAAACTCGGCGACAGCATCGCGCAAGAATACCTGATTACCCAGGCGCCGGCACACCCTGCCCCAAGCGCGCCGGCGGAACTCGTGCGGGACGCGGCGCACGATGCATGAAAGCGGCAACCGCCCCGGCCTCCCTGCCGGCGGCTTTGAGATAACCTTGCGGACAGGCTTGCGGGCACCACCACGGAGCGGCTCAGAATGACTTATTGCGTAGGCATATGCGTGCGGGACGGACTGGTGATGATCGCCGACACGCGCACCAACGCGGGGGTCGATAACGTCTCGATATACCGCAAGCTGTTCCTGTTTTCGGTTCCGGGCGAGAAGATCTTCACCGTCGCGACGGCGGGCAACCTCTCGGTGTCGCAATCCGTCATCCACCTGCTCGAGGAAGGGCTCGTCAATCCGCAAACCGGCGAACGGGAGCGTCTCGTCGACATGCCGTCGACCTTCCACGCGGCGCAGCTCATCGGCCGCGCGGTGCAGCAGCTCAACGCGGAACAGGGCGACGCGCTCACGCGCGCCAATGTCGCGGCGGATGTCACCTTTCTTCTCGGCGGGCAGGTCGGCGGCGAGGATCTGCGTCTCTTCATGATTTACGCCGCCGGCAACTTCATCGCCTGCGGACCGGAGACACCGTTTCTGCAGATCGGAGAGCACAAGTACGGCAAGCCGATACTCGATCGTTCCATCACTTTCGAAACCGGCCTGCACGAGGCGCTGAAACTCGGTCTCATTTCGATGGATTCAACCCTGCGGTCGAACATCGGCGTCGGGCTGCCGCTGGATCTGGTGACGGTGCGGCGCGGCGCGCTCGCGCCGGAGACGAGCTGCCGCGTCGAGGCCGACGATCACTATTTCCGCGATCTCAGCGACCGCTGGTCCGCTGCGCTCAGGGCGGCCCACAGGGCCATTCCCAATCCGCCCTATTTCTAGACACGAGCGGCGCGCTGCCTGAATTTCCGGCAGGCGCGCCCGTGGCGCCGCCCTTCCGGCGCATGGCGAACAAGCCTGCGGCCGTTGGCATGCGCCTTGCTTTTTCCGCTGGCAAGACCGGGCAGGACATTTGGCCCGCCCGGTCCATCTTGAAAGGGAGGCCCGGCATGAGCATCAAGGCGGCCATACGCCATCTGACGCATTACAGGTACGATCGTCCGGTCACGCTGGGTCCGCAGGTCATTCGCCTGCGCCCTGCCCCGCACAGCCGGACGCGGATCATCTCGCACGCGCTGAAGGTCGGGCCGCAGCCGCATTTCGTCAATCACCAGCAGGATGTCTACGGCAACTGGCTGGCCCGGTTCGTGTTCCCGGAGCCGGTGCGGGAACTGCGCATCGAGGTCGATCTGGTCGCGGACATGACCGTGTACAACCCCTTCGACTTCTTCGTCGAGCAAACGGCGGAACACTGGCCGTTCTCCTATTCGCAGGATATCGGGCAGGATCTGTCGATCTATCTGGCGACCGAACCCGAAGGCGCGCGCTTCCGGTCGTTTCTCGCCTCCATCCCGCGCGAGCGCATGCGCATCACCGATTTCCTCGTGTCGCTCAACCAGCGCATCGCATCGGAGATCGGCTACGTCATCCGCATGGAGCCCGGCGTGCAGACGCCGGAGGAGACGCTGACCCGTGGCACGGGATCGTGCCGCGATTCAGGCTGGCTGTTCGTGCAGGTGCTGCGCCATCTTGGCATCGCCGCGCGTTTCGTTTCCGGCTACCTGATCCAGCTCAAGCCCGATCTCGTCGCCATCGACGGACCAGCCGGCACCGACCACGACTTCACCGATCTGCACGCCTGGGTGGAAGCCTATATTCCCGGCGCCGGGTGGATCGGGCTCGACCCCACCTCCGGCCTCCTGGTGGGCGAAAGCCATATTCCTCTCGCCGCCACGCCCCACTACCGCAACGCGGCACCCATTTCCGGCGTGGCGAGCTATGCGGAAGTGGACTTTTCCTTCGACATGCAGGTAACGCGCCTCGCCGAGCATCCGCGCATCACGAAACCCTTCCCGGAGGAAAGCTGGCAGGCGCTCGATGCCGAGGGCAGAAAGGTCGATGCCGTTCTTGCGGCTGGCGACGTCCGGCTCACCATGGGCGGCGAGCCGACGTTCGTGTCGATCGACGATTTCGAGAGCGACGAATGGAACGGCGCCGCCATCGGCCCGGACAAGCGCGCGCTGGCGGACACGCTGGTGCGGCGGCTGCGCGATCGCTTCGCCCCCGGCGGCCTGCTGCATCACGGACAGGGCAAATGGTATCCGGGCGAGAGCCTGCCGCGCTGGACCTTTTCGCTCTACTGGCGCCGCGACGGCAAGCCCGTGTGGCGCGACGCCGGCCTGATCGCCTGCGAGGCGGCGGACACCGGCCAGCCGGCGGAGGGCGGACCCGCCGCCGAACTCGAACCGGACGACGCACGGCAATACCTTGCCGCCTTCGCCGGCGAACTCGGCCTGTCCGCCGATTTCGTCGCCCCCGCCTACGAAGATCCGGCCGAATGGTTGCTGCGTGAAGCCAGGCTGCCCGACAACGTGACCCCGACCGATTCCCGCCTGAAGGACCCGGAAGAGCGCAGCCGCATCGCCTCCGTTTTCAGCCACGGCCTGACGACGCCGAAAGGCTTCGTGCTGCCAGTGCAGCGCTGGCAGGGCAAGGCGGCCTCCGGCTGGACATCGGAAAAGTGGCGCACGCGGCGCGGGCATCTCTTTCTCATGCCCGGCGACAGCGCGGTTGGCTATCGGCTGCCGCTCGGCGCGCTGCCCCATGTACCAGAGACGCGCTATCCCCACATCACGCCAGCCGACCCCACGCAACCACGTGGGCCCCTGCCGGAAGTGGAATCCCCCTCCGAGCAGCGGCCGCAACCGGTGGCCCACATCGCGGCCCCGGAAGCAGGACAGGCGCTGGTGGAACAACACCTGTCGCCGATCGACGGCGTGGTGCGCACCGCGATATCGGTGGAGCCGCGCGCGGGCCGGCTGTGCGTGTTCCTGCCGCCCGTGGCCAGCCTGGAGGATTATCTGGAACTCGTCACTGCGGCGGAAGCGGCGGCCACGCGCACCGGCCTGCCAGTCCACCTGGAAGGCTACGCGCCGCCGCACGATCCCCGGCTGAACGTCATCCGCGTGGCGCCGGACCCGGGCGTGATCGAGGTGAACATCCATCCCGCCACGTCGTGGGAGGAGTGCGTGGCCATCACGCAGGGCGTGTACGAGGAGGCGCGGCAATCGCGGCTCGGCGCGGAAAAATTCATGATCGACGGCAAGCATACCGGCACCGGCGGGGGCAACCATGTGGTGGTGGGGGGCGCGACGCCGCTCGACAGCCCCTTCCTGCGCCGTCCGGACCTGCTGGCGAGCCTCGTTCTCTACTGGCAGCGCCATCCCTCGTTGTCCTACCTGTTCTCGGGCCTGTTCATCGGCCCGACATCGCAGGCGCCGCGCATCGACGAGGGACGGCACGACAGCCTGTACGAACTGGAAATCGCCCTCGCGCAGATCCCCGCGCCCGATAGCGGCAAGCCGCCGCCGCCGTGGCTCGTGGACCGGCTGCTGCGCAACCTGCTGGTCGACGTCACCGGCAACACCCACCGGACCGAGATCTGTATCGACAAGCTGTATTCGCCGGACGGGCCGACAGGCCGGCTGGGCCTCGTCGAGTTTCGCGGCTTCGAGATGCCGCCGGACCCGCGCATGAGCCTCGCGCAGCAACTGCTGATCCGCACGATCATCGCGCGCCTGTGGAACCACCCGCTGGACGGCGCGTTCACACGCTGGGGCACGGCGCTGCATGACCGCTTCATGCTGCCGCATTACGTCGGGGAGGATTTTCGCGATGTGCTGGCGGATCTCGCCCGGCACGGATTCAACCTGCGCGACGAGTGGTTCGAGGCGCAGGCCGAATTCCGCTTCCCCTTCTGCGGCGAGATCGCCTGCGAGGGAGTGCGGCTGGAACTCAGGCAGGCGCTGGAACCGTGGCATGTGCTCGGCGAAACCGGCGCGATAGGCGGCACCGTGCGCTATGCCGACAGCTCGACGGAAAGACTGCAGGTGAAGTTGGAGGCCGCCGATACCACGCGCTACATCGTTGCCTGCAACGGGCGGCGCGTTCCGCTGCAACCGACGGGAACGAACGGCGTCGCCGTCGCGGGGGTGCGGTTCAAGGCGTGGAAGCCGGCCCAGTCGCTTCACCCCGTGCACCCGGTCGACGCACCGCTGACATTCGATATCGTCGATACCTGGTCCGGAAGGGCGCTGGCCGGATGCGTCTATCATGTCGCCCACCCGGGAGGACGCAATTACGAGACCTTCCCGGTCAACGCCAACGAGGCCGAGGCGCGGCGGCTCGCGCGCTTCGAGGCGCATGGCCACACGCCCGGCCTGCTCCGGTCTGCGCCCGAGACGACGCATCCCGAGTTTCCGATGACGCTCGACCTGCGCCGTCCCGCCGGATAAAGCATTTCGACGTTTCGTGGAAACGCAAAAACGCTTTCAAGCATGCACGGATACGTTACATGACCGCGTCCGATCCCGCAGCACATCTCGCCGGCCCGCTGGCGAGCCTGCTGCGCGACTACCGCCCCCAGCCGGGCGTTCCCGACGAGATGATGGACGGGCAAGGCAATCCGCGCCCGATTTGGCGCGATCTGCTTGGCCGGATCGCTCTCATGGACGGCAACGAGCGCAGCGCGCGCATGGAGCGGGGCGACCTGTACCTGCGCGAAACGGGCATGTTCCACCGCCAGTACGGCGCGACCGAGGCGGTCGAGCGCGACTGGCCGCTGAGCCACATGCCGGTGCTGATGGACGAAGCGGAATGGCAAGGCATCGCCACCGGCCTGATACAGCGGGTGGAAGTGCTCGAGGCCGTTCTCGCCGACCTCTACGACGGCAACCGTCTTGCCGCGCAGGGCCTGATTCCGCCCGCGCTGGTGGCGGGCAATCCCGAATGGCTGCGCCCGCTCGTCGGCGCGAAGCCGCGCTCGGGCCATTTCCTGCACTTCGTGGCGTTCGACCTCGGACGCGCGGCCAACGGGGCATGGCAGGTGCTGGCGGACCGCACGCAGGCGCCCTCGGGAGCAGGCTTCGCCCTCGAAACGCGCATCGCCACATCGCGGGTTTTTCCCGATATTTTCAGCCGGACCCAGGTCCATCGGCTGGCCGGTTTCTTCCGCGCCTTCCGCGACGCCTTGCAGGCCGAACGGGGCAACGACGGCAGCCGTATCGCCATCCTGACGCCGGGACGACACGACGAGGCCTATTTCGAACACGCCTACATCGCCCGCTATCTCGGCTTCCTGCTGGTGGAGGGAGAGGATCTGACGATTCGCGACGGCCAGGTCATGGTGCGTACCATTTCGGGCCTTCAACCGGTCTCCGTCCTGTGGCGGCGCATCGACGCGGCATGGATCGACCCGCTGGAGCTGGACGAGACATCGCGCATCGGCCTGCCCGGCTTGGTCGGCGCAGTGCGGCGACATGGCGTGACGACGGTCAACGCGCTCGGCTCCGGCGCCGTGGAAGCGCCGGGTTTCTCCGCCTGCCTGCCCGGGATATGCGAGACGCTGCGCGGCGAGGACCTGCTACTGCGCGGCGACCCGTCAGACGACGCGCCCTTGTCGACGACTCCCGCATTCAGCGGCGGTCATCTGGTTCCTCGCCGGCTGGCGCTGCGGATGTTCCTGGCCCGCACGCCGCAGGGATGGACCGTCATGCCCGGCGGCTTCGCCCGCATCGGCGATGCAGGCGACAGCGCCTTTCCGGCCATGCAGCACGGAGAGGCGGCCGCGGACGTATGGATCATGAGCCACGGACACGCCGACAAACAGACCCTCATCGCTTCCTCGACAGTCGGCGCGCAGCGCACCACGCCCTACCTACCCTCGCGGGCCGCCGAAAACCTGTTCTGGCTTGGGCGCTACATCGAGCGGGCAGAGTTCGTCATCCGGCTGCTGCGCGCGTGGCATGTGCGGCTGATGGAAACCGGCACGCGTGAATCGGAGCTGTTGCAATATCTCGCGACTTTTCTCGCGGGCTACGGCTCCGGGCCGGATCAAGGCATTCCCGAGGGCGTCTCAAGTTCCATCCGCAGCGCGCTGGGCAGCGCCGCCCGGGTGCGCGAGCGCTTCTCGGTGGATGGCTGGATGGCGCTCGCCGATCTCGAGCGCACCATGCGCGACATCGCGCCGCGCATCCGGCCCGGCGCCGACGCTGCCCACATGACAGGCGTGCTGCTGCGCAAGATCAACGGTTTTTCCGGCCTCGTGCATGAAAACATGTACCAGTCGATGGGATGGCGTTTTCTCAGCATGGGCCGCGCGCTGGAACGCGGCCTGTTCATGGTGGATGCGCTGGCGTGGTTCGCGGGGCCGGATGCGCCCGAAGGCGCGCTCGACGTCCTGGTCGAGGTCGGCGACAGCGTCATGTCCCATCGCCGGCGCTTCTCGGTAGCCACCAACCGCGACACGGTGCTCGACCTGCTGGCGCTCGATCAGCTCAACCCACGGTCCGTGCTGTTCCAGCTGCGGCAGTTGTATACCCATATCGACGCGCTGCCGGGCTCCGGCCCGGACGCCCCGCTGACCCATCTCGAACGCGCGGCTATGCTTCTGCACGCCGATGTCGCAACCTCCGAAACCGGCTCGCTCGACGGAGCGCGGCTGGCGGATTTCGCCGCCCGCATCCGGTCGCTGTCCGACCTGCTGACCGCCGCTTATCTGAAGTGATGACGATGCGATACGATATCCGCCTCATCGTCGACTACGAATATTCGCACCCCGTGGATTCGGGGCGCCACCTGCTGCGTCTGTCGCCGCTTTCCATCCCGCATCGCCAGTCGGTGGAATACAGCACGCTCGCAATCACGCCGCGCCCCGGCGAGCAACACGGGCGCAGCGATTTTTTCGGCAACGATGTCGTGGAAATCGCCTATCGCAACGCCATTTCCCAAATGCGCTTCGAGATGGAGGCGCGTGTCGCGTGCCTGCCCTCGCCCGCCCCCTCGGGCGCCGCGGCGCGACTGGCCGATCTGGCGCGCGAACTGTCGGCGACCGGCGATCTCGGCCCCCTTTCGCCCTGCCATCTCATCGATCCCTCCCCGCGTGCGCGGCCCGATCCCGCCATCGCCGCATTCGCGCGGTCGGTCATCGGGCCTGACGCCGACGTCGCGGACGCCGTGGTCAGCCTGGGCGAGGCCCTGCATCGCACCATGATTTACGATCCGGAAGCGACGAACGTGGATACGCCGGCCTCTGCCTCGTTCGCGCTGGGCCGCGGCGTCTGCCAGGATTTCACCCATATCATGATCGTCGCCTTGCGGGCGGTGGGCATTCCAGCAGGCTACGTATCCGGCTTCCTGCGCACCGACCCGCCGCCGGGCAGGCCGCGCCTCGAAGGAGCGGACGCCATGCACGCCTGGGTTCGCGCCTGGTGCGGCAGGGAGGCGGGATACATGGAATATGACCCCACCAACGCCACCCGCGCGGGAGAAGACCATGTGGTGATCGCAGCCGGGCGCGACTATGCGGACGTCGCGCCCGTGCGCGGCGTCATGCGCAGCGTGGGCGAGCATCTCACCCGGCAATCGGTCGACATGCGGCCCATCGCGGACATCAGGTGAGAAGCAACTTTGAAGAAGGGGGTACGTTAAAAGCCGACACAAAATGCGCAAACACGCAAAATGGCGCGCCCAAGGGGAATCGAACCCCTGTTTTCGCCGTGAAAGGGCGACGTCCTAGACCGCTAGACGATGGGCGCAGCAACCGTTGCCGGTGAGTGGCGTGACGTATAGAGAGGTTCGCCGCGCCCTGCAAGAGGGGTTTTTAATTTTACAGGTTTTCCACATATAGGAATTCCGTCAGGCACGGCAGATATCCACAAGGCGCAGGCTCACCTGGGTTCGGCCGCCCCAGCTGTCGAGCGCCAGCGTGCCCGCCGCATGCACGGGATGCCCCTTGAGCGCCAGCAGCGCCTTTCCCAAGGGCTGATCAGCCGCGCGGAAAACCATGCCGCCAAGCGAAGCCCCGTCGCCGGCGCGCAGGCGGATGCGGACGTGGTTCGCGCCAACAACGGTCGCTTCCGTCAGCAGGTGGCTGCCGAAGGCGAACACCGGCTCGGGATTGGCCGATCCGAACGGCCCTGCGCGCGTGATGCTCGCGACCAGTTCAGTCGTAGCGCCGGCCGCGGTGAGCGCGGCGTCGATGCCGAGCGCCTCGCTCGCATCCGCGCGCGCCACATCCTCGGCCAGAACGGCGATGAGCCGCTCGGCGAAAGCCTGCAAGCCGCCGGGACCGAGCGTGACGCCAGCCGCCATCGCGTGGCCGCCGCCCTTGACCGCGACACCCTCCTCCACCGTGCGGCGCACGGCGCGGCCGATGTCGACGCCGGGAATCGAGCGCCCGGAACCCGTGGCGCCACCCGTTTCATTGACGGCGAAGGCAAATGCGGGGCGGTTGAAACGCTCGCGCACGCGCGCCGCCACCAGCCCGACCACGCCCGGATGCCAGTCCGGCGAGCCGACGACGAGCACCGCCGGATCGCCCTCGCCGAGCTGGCGGTCGGCCATGCTGACCGCCTCCTCGACGGCAAGCCGCTCCACCACCTGGCGGTCGCTGTTGAGGCTGTTGAGTTCGGCCGCGATCCGGGTTGCTTCCGCCGCATCATGCGTCATCAACAGGCCGGCGCCCAGCGCCGAATTGCCGATGCGCCCCCCCGCGTTGATGCGCGGCCCCAGCAAGTAGCCCAGATGCCACGCCTCCGGCGGGCCGGAAAGGCCCGATGCGTCGATCAGCGCCGTCAACCCCGCCCGCCGGCGCTGGCGCATGATCTGCAATCCCTGCTGCACAAAGGCGCGGTTCAGTCCGACGAGCGGCACGACATCCGCCACCGTCGCCAGCGCCACGAGATCGAGATCGCCGAGCAGGTTGGGCATGTTGGCGCCCTCGCCCCAGAAACCGCGCCGGCGCAGCTCGCGCTGTAGCGCGACCAGCGTCATGAACACCACGCCTGCTGCGCACAGATGTCCGAGACCCGACAGGTCGTCCTGCCGGTTGGGGTTCACGATGGCGACCGCCTGCGGCAACTCCGCCGCAGCCTGATGGTGGTCGAGCACGACCGTGTCCATGCCCAGACGCGCCGCCTCCGCCAGCGGCTCGAAGCTCGCCACCCCGCAGTCGACGGTGACCAGCAGGCGGCACCCCGCCTCGTGAAGCTCGCGGATCGCCGCGACATTGGGGCCGTAACCGTCGACGATCCGGTCCGGGATGCGCACGATGAAGGGCGTGCCGGCGGCGTCGAGATACGTGCCGAGAAGCGCCGCCGAACAGGCGCCGTCGACGTCGTAGTCACCGAAGATCGCGATCTTTTCCCAGCGCGCGACCGCGTCGGCGATGCGCGCCACGGCGGCTTCCATGTCGGCGAGCACGAGGGGATCGGGCATCAGCTCACGCAGCCGCGGCGCGAGATAGCTTTCGGCGGTGTCCGGCAGGACGCCGCGGGCGGCGAGCACGCGCGCCACGATGTCGGGCAAACCGTGGAGTTGCACCATATTAAGCGCCGCCGCGCGCTCGGCGTCCGAGCAGCGGTCACGCCAGGCGCGGCCCAGGGCGGATTGACTCACGCCCAGGAAATAACGCGTTTCGGAATGAGCGGCTTGCAGCACCTGAACCCGACCGACCGGAGCAGCGCCGAAACGGCCCAAAAGCCACTCCGACCTGTTCCCTTAGAGCGCTTATCGATTAAATGAGATCATCTAATCGATAAGAATTCACTCAAAATCAATATGTTAGATCGTATCCCGGTTTCAACGAAACAGGGATACGATCCGGATTCGCGCAAAAACTTTCCCCGGCGATTCTCACGGCGGGGAAAGCATACGCCAATCATCGTTGCAGAAGACTCTAGGCGCCGCCCCGGGTGCAGACAACCCCGGTGGCGGCGGTGTCCACGGCGATCGATCAGTCGAGGTAGAACTTCGAGAAATCGCGGTGCTCGGCGCGGATGCGGCGGGCCGTGCCAGTGGCCGAGCGGTAGACGATGGTCTCGGTCTCGATGACGTCCTGGCCGAAGCGCACGCCAGACAGCAGCGCGCCATCCGTCACCCCCGTGGCGGACACGACAACGTCCCCCGCCGCAAGCTCCTCGATGGAGTACTTGCGGGCCGGATCGGTGATGCCCATGGCCCGCGCGCGCTCGCGCTTCTCGGGCGTGTCGAGCACGAGACGCGTCTGCATCTGGCCGCCGACGCAGCGCAGCGCAGCAGCAGCGAGCACACCCTCGGGCGCGCCGCCGGTGCCGATGTAGATGTCCACGCCGGTTTCGCCGGGCGAAGCCGTGAAGATGACGCCGGCCACGTCGCCGTCGGTGATGAGGCGCACGGCGGCGCCGGTGCGGCGCACGGCGGCGATGATGTCGGCGTGCCGCGGGCGGTCGAGGATCAGGGCCGTGATCTCGGAGGGCTTGACGCCCTTGGCCTTGGCCAGCGACTCGATGTTCTGCTCGGGCGTTGCGTCGAGATCGATGGTGCCCTCGGGATAGCCGGGGCCGATGGCGATCTTTTCCATGTAGACGTCAGGGGCGTAGAGCAGCGAGTCGCCCTCCGCCATGGCCATCACGGCGATGGAGCCCGGCATGTCCTTGGCGCACAGCGTGGTGCCCTCGAGCGGGTCGACGGCGATGTCGACCTTGGGGCCGCTCTTGTTGCCGACCGTCTCGCCGATGAACAGCATCGGCGCCTCGTCGCGCTCGCCCTCGCCGATGACGACGGTGCCGTCGATCGAGAGGCGGTTGAGCTCGCGGCGCATGGCGTCCACGGCGGCCTGGTCGGCGGCCTTCTCATCTCCCTTGCCCCTGAGACGCGCGGCCGACACGGCAGCCCGCTCGGTCACACGGACCAGCTCCAGCGTCAGAATGCGGTCGATGTAGTGGCTGGCTTTCAATCCGCCTTCGTTGGACATGAGAAAATCGCTCCTGAGAGATTGCATCCGGCGTCAGCGACGCCGGCATGGTCGATGGCACGGGCCGGTCGCAGCGACGCGCTACTCGCGTTCGATACGGATGACCTGTGGCTTTTCGACGACATAACCCTCCGCAATCACCTTATCAACCGCCTTTCGGACGGCGGCCTCGGTGGTGGCATAGGTAATCACCACCACCGGCACCGGCGCGCCCGAGCGCCCGGCGGGGTCGAGCTGGGCGGCGCTCTCGGAACGGTTCTGGATGATGCTCTCCAGCGAGATCTCCAGATCGGCGAAGCTCGTGACGATGGATGCGGCGGCGCCCGGCTTGTCGGCGACGGTCAGGCGGATGTAGTAGCCGCCCTCGTGGCGCTTGATCGGCTCCTGAATCGCGCGCCCGAGCGTGGCGACAGGGCTGCCGAACGGCGGGCTTACGACGCCGCGCGCCACGTCTGCGATGTCGGCAAGCACGGCGGAGGCGGTCGCGTCGCCGCCGGCGCCGGGGCCGGAAAGCGTCAGCTCGCCCACGGCGTCGCCCTGGATGGTGACGGCGTTCGTGACACCCATCACGCGGGCGATGGGCGAATCGGACGGCACCATGGTGGGATGCACGCGCTGCTCGATGCCGGAATCGGACCGCTCCGCCACGCCGAGCAGCTTGATGCGGTAGCCGAGCTTGCGCGCCATGCGGATGTCGATGGCGTCGATGGTCTCGATGCCCTCGACGTAAACCGCGCCGATGTTGACATCCACCCCGAACGCGAGCGCCGCGAGGATGGTGAGCTTGTGCGCGGTGTCATGCCCGCCGATGTCGAACGTGGGATCGGCCTCGGCATAACCCAGTTTCTGGGCCTGCTTCAGGCATTTCGAGAACGAATCACCCTCGCGCTCCATGCGGGTCAGGATGTAGTTGCAGGTGCCGTTGAGGATGCCGTAGATGCGCGAAACGCTGTTGCCGGCCAGCCCTTCCTTCACCGTCTTGATGACCGGGATGCCGCCCGCGACGGAGGCCTCGAAGGCAAGCGCCACGCCGTTTTCCTCGGCGAGCGCGGCGAGCTGGCGGCCATGGTAGGCGATGAGCGCCTTGTTGGCCGTCACCACCGATTTGCCGGAGGCAAGAGCGGCTTCCACCGCCGCCTTGGCGGTGCCGTTCTCGCCACCGATCAATTCGACGAAGAGGTCGATGCCGGGCGAGCGCGCCAGCGCGACCGGGTCCTCGTACCATTCGACACCGGTGAGATCGACGCCGCGGTCGCGCGTCCTGTCGCGGGCGCTGACCGCGGTAATCTCGATGCGCCGCCCCGTGCGGAGAGCCAGGGCGTCGCGCTGCGAATCAAGAAGGCGGACGACGGATGCGCCGACCGTACCGAGGCCGGCGATGCCGACCCGTAAAACTTGCGCCATATCAGAACCGGGTGCGAATGAGTAAGTATCTCAGCGATGCGCTGCGAGCGGAACCACGTTGTGCAACGTTTTCTCGGCGGTTTCAAGAAAACGTCGCAAATTGCGCGCCGCCTGCCTGATTCGTTGCTCGTTCTCGACCACGGCGATGCGCACGTACTCGTCCCCGTGCTCGCCGAAGCCGATGCCGGGAGCGACTGCAAGCTCAGCCTTTTCGACCAGAAGCTTGGAGAATTCCAGGCTGCCCAGCGCACGGAACGGCTCGGGAATTTTCACCCAAGCGAACATCGACGCACTCGGCACCGGAATCTCCCAGCCGGCCCGGCCGAACGAATCGATCAGCACGTCGCGGCGGTGCCTGTAGACGGCGCGCATCTCGTCGATGCAGTCGTCGGGGCCGTTGAGCGCCGCCGTCGCCGCCACCTGAATCGGCGTGAACGCGCCGTAGTCGAGGTAGGACTTCACCCGTCCCAGCGCCGCGATCAGCCGCTCGTTGCCGACAGCGAACCCGATGCGCCAGCCGGCCATCGAGTAGGTCTTCGACATCGACGTGAACTCGACCGTGACGTCGATCGCGCCCGGCACCTGCAGCACGGAGGGCGGCGGCTCGCCGTTGAAATAGACTTCGGCATAGGCGAGATCGGACAGCAGGATCAGCTCGTGCTTCTTCGCGAATGCCACGAGGTCGCGATAGAAATCGAGCGAGGCGACATAGGCCGTCGGGTTGGACGGATAGCAGACCACGAGCGCGATGGGCTTGGGAATGGAATGCGCGACCGCCCGCTCCAGCGCCGGGAAGAACGCCGGCGTCGGCTCGGCCGGCACGGAGCGGATGACGCCGCCCGCCATGAGGAAGCCGAACGCGTGGATCGGGTAGCTCGGGTTGGGAACGAGCACCACGTCGCCCGGCGCCGTGATGGCCTGCGCCATGTTGGCGAAGCCTTCCTTGGAGCCGAGCGTCGCCACCACCTGCGTGTCGGGGTTCAGCGTCACGCCGAAGCGCCGCTCGTAGTACGCGGCCTGGGCGCGGCGCAGGCCCGGAATGCCGCGCGAGGCGGAATAGCGGTCGGTGCGCGGCTTGCCCACGGTTTCCACGAGCTTTTCGATGACGTGCGCCGGCGCGGGCAGATCGGGATTACCCATGCCGAGATCAACGATATCGGCGCCCCGGGCTCGAGCGGCGGCCTTGGCGCGGTTGACCTGCTCGAACACATAAGGGGGAAGGCGCTTGATACGGTGAAATTCGCTCATGGGTTATATCCGGTGTAAGGGTTGTATGCGGTGACGTGGTTATCCGGGGTTGATCGGGCCGACGCGCAAAATCGGCGGTCCGAAATCGGCTGCCCAAAGTCGGCGCCCCCCAAAATCGGTGGCCCCCAAATTCGGCGGCAATGGAAACGTTACGGGTAGAGGGCGCATCGGCGCGTCAGGCGTGTGCAAAAAACCGCCTGGTCGCCGTCGCGCCCGTTCAATGTGCGCCCGCAGCCGTAAAGGGAATGTTTATCACCGGCGCCGGTTTGTTTAAATATTTTCTTGAAATATTTTTCCGAGCCGCACCGCCCTCCCCGGGCCGCGAGCGGATGGTTTTCAAACGGGCGACGATCGAAGGAGCGCGGCCGCTGGCCGCCCCGCATGCGGCAAACGCCCCTGTCGCGCTTCGTCTCGCAGATGCTTACTGCAGCGGCGGAATCACCGGCGGCTGGGCCATCGGCGTGTTGCCGAGCGCGCGGGCCGTGGCCGCCTCGCTCTCGTTGCGGGCGCGTTTCGCGTCGAGCTCGGCCTTCAGCGCCTCGATTTCCCCCTCCTTCAGGGGAGCGTGGCCGCGATCCGGGGCTTTGACGCCGACCGGGCGGTAGTTGAGCTGTTCGGCGCGGCTCGTCTGCACGAAATCGGCGGCCTCGGGCGCATCGGTGGCGAAGCCCGTTGCCTTGGCGACGCCGTGCACCGGGCCGCCCGCGGCGCAGCCCGCCAGACCCAGAGCGGCGAGCAGCAGGACCGCCGCACGCGGCGATGGACGCAGTATGTCGATCATGGGTGGTGACTTTCGTGTCAAATCCGGCAACTTTCATGGTAAGCGTTGCGCGTGGGTCATCGTAACAGGGACAATAAAGGCTTATGTCCTGCGGGAAGGCTTAAGAAGGCTTGTGTTCCAAACGGCGGCCCATGTCCTATAAATCCTGACTGGCCGGGGCGGCAAGGTCCCCGCCCCCCAGGGATGGCGGATGGCCCAGGTCTCGACGAGGAAGCGAACAGTATGTCCAGTAAAGGTGCAAACCCTCAGTCCGACTTTCCGATCCCAGATCTGGAGGTGTTATCGCACAACATGGCCAAGCTCGTCGAGGAGACCGGCAGAGCGACCGCCGCTTTCCTGAAGCCCATCGAGACCGGGCGCGCGCCGCCCAAGGGGCCGGCCGACATCTCGGACATGGTGCGCACGCTCGGATTGCTCGCCGAGCACTGGATCTCCTCGCCGCAGAAGGTGATCGAGGCGCAGATGAACCTCGCCAATGGTTTCATCGACCTGTGGGCGTCGACCTTCAAGCGCCTCAACGGCGAAGAGGTCAAGCCGGTGGCCATTCCGCGCCCCGGCGACAAGCGCTTCCGCTCCGACGATTGGCAGGACCATCCGGTCTACGACTTCCTCAAGCAGGTCTATCTCATCAGCAGCCACTGGGCTGACAACCTGGTGGACGGCGCGGAAGGGCTCGACGACGAGACACGCCGCAAGGCGCGCTTCTACGTGAAGCAGATTTCGAGCGCGCTCTCCCCCACCAATTTCCTCGCCACCAACCCCGAGGTTCTGCGCGAGACCATCAAGGAAAACGGCGCCAACCTCGTGCGCGGCATGCGCATGCTGGCCGAGGACATCGCCGCCGGCAACGGCGAACTCAAGATCCGCCAGACGCCGCCGGACGCCTACAAGGTCGGCGTCGACCTCGCCACGACGCCGGGCAAGGTCGTGTTCCGCAACGAGCTGTTCGAGTTGATCCAGTATTCGCCCACCACGCCGCAGGTGCTGAAGCGCCCCGTGCTGCTGGTGCCGCCGTGGATCAACAAGTTCTACATCCTCGATCTCACCGCCGAGAAATCGTTCATCAAATGGACGGTGGAACAGGGCGCGACGCTGTTCTGCGTGTCATGGGTCAACCCCGACGCCTCGCTCGCCGAGCGGGATTTCGAGGACTACATGCGCGAAGGCCTGCTGCAGGCCGTCGACGCCGTTCTGAAGACCACCGGCGAGCAGAGCCTCGCCGCGGTTGGCTATTGCGTGGGCGGCACGCTGCTGTCGATGACGCAGGCTTATCTGCAGGCCAACGGCGACCGGCGCATCGACAGCATGACCCTGCTCACGGCGCAGATCGACTTCACCCGCGCCGGCGATCTCAAGGTGTTCATCGACGACGACCAGCTCAGCCGGCTCGAGGAGCGCATGGCCGAGCACGGCTACCTCGAGGGCATCGTGATGGCGGGCGCGTTCAACGCGCTGCGCCCGAACGATCTCATCTGGCCCTACATCATCAGCGTATATCTGAAGGGGCAGTCGCCCTTCCCCTTCGACCTGCTGCACTGGAACTCGGATTCGACGCGCATGACCTGCGCGAATCACTCCTATTACCTGCGCAAGTTCTACCTCGAGAACACCTTCGCCCGCGGCGAGCTCAAGATCGGCGGCATCAAGCTCAACCCGGCGCAGATCACCATTCCCGTCTATGAACTGGCGACACGCGAGGACCACATCGCCCCGGCCGAATCGGTGTTCATCGGCGCGAAGCTCCTCGGCGGTCCGGTTCGGTTCGTGCTGTCAGGGTCGGGGCATATCGCGGGCGTCGTCAACCCGCCGGCGAAAGGCAAGTACCAGTACTGGACATCGGACCAGCCGCTTTACGGCAGCCTGGACGGATGGCTTTCTGGCGCGAACGAGCATGCAGGATCGTGGTGGCCGGACTGGTTCGGCTGGCTCGAGGCGCAGGCGCCGGCGCGCGTCCCCGCCCGCGATCCCGCGAAGGGCAAGTTCAAGCCCGTCGCCGATGCGCCTGGCGAATACGTGCTGGTGCGGTCTTAAGTATCAGCGGCAGTAACGGTACTGCGCGGGCGGTTTTGAAACGCAACCGCCCGCAAGGTTCTGTCACACACCCAGCATCAGCCGCAGATTCTGCACCGCCGCGCCGGAAGCACCCTTGCCGAGGTTGTCGAGGCGCGCCACCGCCACGGCCTGCCGTTGTGCCTCGCTGGCGAAAACGTGGATGTCGAGAGCGTTGGTGTCGTTGAGTGTCAATGCCTCGATGCGACCCGGCGTCTGCGGGTCGTCGAGCGACGCGACAGTCACCGCGCCGCCGGTGCCATAATGGCGTGTGAACGCACTGTGCAGGTCCTTCGCAGTGGGCCGTTCCGGCAGATCATCGAGGAACAGCGGGATGCTGACGAGCATGCCCTGACGGAAGTTGCCCACGGAGGGCACGAAGATCGGCCGGCGCTCCAGAAGGCCGTAAGCGGCGATCTCCGGCACGTGCTTGTGCGTCAGGCCGAGGCCGTAGAGTTCGAAAGCGGGCGCGCGCGCCGCCTCGTAATCCTCGATCATCGACTTGCCGCCGCCGGAATAGCCGCTGACCGCATTGATGCTGACCGGAAAATCGGCCGGCAGCAGCCCCGCCTTAACCAGCGGCCGCAGCAGCGCTATGGCGCCGGTGGCGTAGCAGCCCGGATTGGCCACGAGGCGAGCGCCGGCAATCGCCTCCGCCTGCCCCGCGTCGAGTTCGGGAAAGCCGTAGGTCCAGCCATCGGCCACGCGGTGCGCGGTGCTGGCGTCGAGCACGCGCGGCGCATCGGCGCCGAGCGAGCCGGCAAGCGCCACAGCCTCGCGCGCCGCGTCATCCGGCAGGCAGAGAATGATCAGGTCGGCGGCAGCCATCAGCTCGCGCCGCGCGTCGGGGTCCTTGCGCCGGGCGGGGTCGATGCTGAGCACCTCGACAAGGCCAAGCTCGTCAAGGCGCGTGCGGATGCCGAGCCCCGTCGTGCCCGCCTCCCCGTCGATGAAGACGCGCGGCCTGGCGCCCGATCCGGCGAATGACTGACCCGACATGTATTCCACCCCCGAAAAAATAATGCACGGCATTGAGACGCCTGCGCGCCGCTTGTCAAGTATTCATCCCCCGCGCTCGCCGCAAGCACTGGCTGCGGTGTTGGCGGGCTGCCCTTACCGCGCCTTCTCGGCCAGTATCTGCAGGTAGTGCTGGATGATGGTCGAGCCCGCGATCGCCGTGATGTCGGCATGGTCGTAGGGCGGCGACACCTCGACCACGTCGACGCCGCGCCAGTCGAGATCGCGCAGCGACCACAGCGCGATGAGCGCATCGATAGATGTGAGCCCACCGGCCACGGGCGTGCCGGTGCCCGGCGCGAAGGCGGGATCGAGCGCGTCGATGTCGAACGAGAGATAGGCCGGCGCGCCGCCCACCCGCTCGCGCACCCGCGCCGCGACGCCCGCCGCGCCAAGCCCGCGCGCCTCGTAGGCGTCGATGATCTCGATACCGAAATCGTCGGGGGCGACGGTGCGGATGCCGATCTGGATCGAGCGTCCGGTATCGATGAGCCCCTCCGCCTCGGCCTGGGTGACGAAGGCGCCGTGCGACTGCCCGCCGCCGCCGTCCCACGTGTCCTGATGGGCGTCGAACTGCACGAGGGCCAGCGGCCCGTGCTGGATTGCGTGCGCGCGCAGCAGCGGCAGCGTGATGGAGTGATCGCCGCCGAGCGTCACCAAATGCGCCCCGGCCGCGAGAATTTCCACCGCCTGCGCCTCGATGAGGCCGGGAACCTGGTCGAGATGGCGATAATCGAACGAGCAATCGCCCCAGTCGACCACCGCAAGCGTGTCGAAGGGATCGAGACCGGAAGGAAACTGCGGGTCGCCGTCAAAGATGGCGGACGCGCGCCGCAGCGCCTGCGGCCCGAAGCGCGCGCCGGGCCGGTTCGAGGTGGCAGAATCGAACGGTACGCCCCAGATGACGACGTCCACATCCTCGATATCGCGGCTGAAACGCCGGCGCATGAAGGAGAGCGCGCCGGAGTAAGTCGGCTCATGCGAGCCGCCGCGCAGCTCGCCGAGAAAGGCGTTGTCGGTGGCGCGCGGGCGAATGGGATCGTCGGTCAAGGCTGCCTCCGTTTCGTCTGGCGGCATCGTGTCATAACTGCGGCGATTTTCAAGCAACGCCGATGCGTCGCGCCCCCGCTACCGGTGGCAGAAGCGTGCTGCGCCATGACACTGGCAAGAATGAGCATGGCTTGCCGAAGGCGAGAGAATGGCAAAAAAATGTCTTAGCGTTCGTATCTATTATGATATGGTGTCACCATCAGATTAGTATTCCGCTATTGCTTGGAGATTGATGTGACATATACTCAAATTTCAATCGAATTCAAACGAGTATATGCACTGTATCTGCGCATATTTCGATCGGTTGCGCGATTCTACTCAGACTTATCTCCTTACACACAACAACTCATGATCCATTCGACCGCGCCTGTGCTTGTCCCGGCACGGGCGGGTGGGCGGAATGCAGTGCGCATGCCTGCGCAGACAAACGCGCGCTAAACCGGCAGCAAAGAAAGGATGACGCAAAATGAGCGGTTTAAGCGGCATTAGATCCGGCGCTCCGGCCCCGATGGGAAACGTCGAGGCTGCCTCCGCGCCGGCGCGGAACACGAGCAATCTGAGCACAGGCCATGATTCCGGCGGACGGACAGTGTCGCTCTGGCAATCGCTGAAATCCGGCGCCAACAGCGGCATGGAGACCCTCGTCGCGCCCGGGAACGCCTTCCTCGAGGCAGGCGACGCGATGATGGACGCCTCCTGGGCTCTCGCCCCCCTGGCCTTGGCAAGCTCCGTCGTCGGTCTGATCGTCGGCGGCGTTGGCATGCTTCTGGGCGGGATCGGAGGCGCAATTGGCGGGCTGGGCAGCTGGCTGCTCGGCTCCACGAAAGAGAACCGCTCTGACGCCACCGCCAAGACCGCCGACAATTTCGGTTCTGCGGGGAAGGCCCTCGCAAGCAGGCAGGCGCAGCCGATGCATGCTGATTCAACTTCCGCAAGCACGCCGGTACGGGCGCGTGTCGTGAGCGTCAGGATATTGACGCCGGAAGAGGTGCAGGACTTGAGGAATAAAGGCGCGTCATTCGTCAAAGCCGTTCCGGTTCATTCCACCATCGGCGACAGCGCTTTCGCAATGGAACAGAAACGCCTGAATTTCAACAAATCCGCCGCAATCGTGGCGGGGCAGTAAGTAGTCTTCAAGGAAAACGCGCGCCGCAGTGCGCGAATAAAACGCATTATATCAGATAGTTGAAAGTTTTTTGCATCTCGACGAAACGTCGAAATGCTTAAGAGCGCCGTCTCGTGGCGGAAGCCGCCGTCATCGGCTGACGATGTCGGCATTCCGCACTGGGATGCTAACCCATGCTCCACTCCGCGGCAGCGCTGTCGCGCGGGGCGCATGTCAACAGGTTTGTCCGGAGGATCGCGTGCCGCCAGCCATCGATCACAATGAGTTTCTCGCCGGCTACTGCCGATCGCTCGGAATCGAAGGCGTTAACTTCGATAACGACGGGGAAGCCCACCTCGCCTTCGACGACATCGTCGTGCATTTTCACCACGACGCGGCGCGCCGTCAGATCGTGCTGAGCGCTCCGGTGTTCGATGACGCGGTCGCACCGGACGTCGACGTATACGCCAGCCTGCTCGAACTCAACCTCGGCGGTATCCTGCATGATTCGGGGGCTATCGGGCTCGACAAAGCCACCGGGGCCGTGATCTTCAGCAACGCGATCTCGCTCGTCGGGCTGGATCAGGCACGCTTCGACGCTTTCGTCGCCGCAGGCGTCGATCTCGTGGAAGCATGGCGCAAGGTCGTCGAATCGGAGAACTTTCCGCGCGCGATCGAAAAGCTATCGGCAAGCACGCCGCCCGACGACGATGACGTCACGATGATCCGCATCTGACTGACGCGGTGACGAAATGCCAGACGCCATACCGTTCCGCAGTCCACGCCACCGTGTCCGAGGGCCGGAAAACGAAGGATAGCAAAGGCATTTTCAGGTGCATGCGAATCCGCTTTTCATTCCGCTAATTTGCGCTATACTTGGCCTATAAATTATTTTTATGTATTTGATTAGGGGCATATTATGAGGCTTTCAAAAGGTTTCTTCGGGGGCATTCCAAGCCACATCACGACCTTGAGGGACGCGGTTGCGGAGTACGGATATCCGGTTCTTAAGCCTTTCCAGCAGCAGGAACATTAATATCGCTGCCGGTTTTGGTTGTCTGAATAAATTGACGAACAGGCTCGCGCCGCATTACGGACGTCAGAATTAAGCCTGTATTCGTAGAATAATTAAGATGATACAATTATTGGGACGGAGTATAAATTATGGCACATGTTGGCAATCACATTCCCCTGGAACGGGTTCCTTCGTTTTTATCTGAGGACGATTCCAAGCTCTCCGGTGTCGGCGGGCAGGGCGTGGCAATGATCCGTCTCGACGGGTTGTCAACCGGAAGCGGGGCCGCAGCCCGGCGGTCTAATCGGACGGTCACGGATCTGACCTCCGTCCAGGCGCAGTTTCGGACATCTCATGCCTCGGCCGGCAGCATTGATGAAGCGGAAGAAGGCGAATCGACGAGACTGCTGTCTTTGGACGATATTTCGGATGAGGGCGAGTATGCGGAAGTTTCAAGGAACGAACCCATCACGCTGACCGACGCCGAAAAGAACGCGAAACTGAGCAAATCCGAAGAAGACGATCTGGCGAAGTACCGCGACAGATACGCCAATTGGGGTTCGGTGTGGGGCGCTACGATCGGCGCCGCGATCGGCGCTGTCGGCGGCTCATTCATTCCTGGCCTCGGCACAGTGGCCGGCGCCGGCGCCGGAGCCGCGCTCGGTCTTGCCATCGGACGCGCCGTCGGCTGGATCGTCGGCAACCTCAAGGGCAATCGCGCAATTCTCGAGCAACGCCTGAACGATAAGATGGGTCTCGCGAGGAAAGCGGAAGAGGAACTCCCCACGGAGCGTCAGCGGGGACGAGCAGGCGGTGGAGGAAAGCGGAAGAGCATCCGGGGCAAGGGTTTTGCCCGGGCAGCGAATTGGGTTTACGTCGGGCCGTCCGGTTCGGGCAACAAAATCGCGGCTGTGAAGCGGAGATTGTCAGCCCAGGCTGAGGGATCCTTGGGACAACGCCCCCCCCTGCGCCGTCAAAGCACCCATGGTGCATCAGCGGTGGGTGCGCTTGGCCTGATGTCCGCCTTGAGCCCGCACATGTAAGCATGGTTCCGGTGGACCGTCCGCTGGAGCCGCATCTCACAGGTCAAGGTAGCTGCGGCCGCGGCTACCGCGACTGTCAACCATAGGCCCTGGCCCGGAAAGCACTTTCCTTTCCGGGCCAGGGTGCGTTTCGTATCACTGCAATTCAACAGTCAATGGCGGTATCGGACATGTCCATCGTTGCAGATCCCAAAGAATTGCTCGCCGGATTCGGTCGCTCGATCGGACTTGCAAACGTCGCCTTCGACGACGAGGACGAGGCGTTGCTGCTGTTCGACGCCATCGCTGTCCGCTTTCTCTATGACAAGGAGAGACAGCTCATCCTGGTCAGCTCGCCGCTGGTCAATCATGAGGTGGAGCCGGATCTCGACGTCTACGCCCATCTTCTCGAGCTCAATCTCCTCGGTATCCTCAACGGTTCCGGCTCCATTGGCCTCGACCGCGAAAACCAGACGGTCATTTTCGCCAACTCCATCTCCCTCATCGGGCTCGAGCAGGATCGCTTCAACGAGTTCGTCAACGTCAGTGTCGACGTGATCGAATCCTGGCGTCAGGGTCTCGAAGCGGGCGGGCTGAAGCCGGCCACAGCCGCGTCAGCGCCGAATCTCCTTTCCGGCGACGATGATGTGGTTGCCACGCGCGTCTGAGCAGCATCCTTGCCGCGGTTTCTGTTTGCGCGCGGCTCTTGTCAAGCCGCGGCCCGGCAACCACATCCGTGCTTCGGAGGCCTTTCAGGCTCAGGCCCCGGCGCGATGGTTTCGACGAACAGGTTCGGTGCCGATGGCAGGTGTGGATGACGAATGACCCTTTTCACCGCGATCCTTTCGGATTCGCGCGCGTGCGCATGGTGCGCATCCCCAAGTGGCAGCTGGTGCTGGTTTCCGCGCTGGCTATCACGCTGGTCCTCACCCTCGTGGTGGTCGCGGCCGGCGCCTTTCTGTTGTTGTTTCCGGTCGTGGTGGTCGGCGGCCTCGTGCTCGGCCTCGTCGCGCGCTGGCGCAACCGGGGACGGGTGTCCACTCCCGTGAGGCGCGCCGGCGAGCGCGATGACATCGTCGATGCGGAATTCGTCGTCATCACCGACAAGCGCCGAGAGGAAGATCGCTAGGCGCTTATTCTGCGTCGCGATTGCCAGAGCGGCTTGGCCGGCGTAAATTCCCGGCATGAGTGAAGCACCCTCCATCGCGTTCGTCGCCAGCGACACGGCAGAAGCACAGGCGGCCAAGCAGCGGCTGGAAGCACGCTATGGCGCGCGCGATCCCGAAACGGCCGACCTCGTCGTGGCGCTCGGGGGCGATGGCCTGATGCTGCAGACGCTGCATCGGTTTTTGAGCACAGCCACGGGACTAGCCAAGCCGATCTACGGCATGAACCGCGGTTCGGTCGGCTTCCTGATGAACGAGTTCCGCGAGGACGACCTGCTGGAGCGCGTGGCGGGCGCCGGGCGCAGCGTGGTGCACCCACTGCTGATGCAGGCGCACGACATCGACGGGCGATCGTTCAGCGCCTACGGAATCAACGAGGTGTTCCTGTCGCGCCAGACGTATCAGGCCGCCAAGCTCCGGGTCGAGGTCGACGGACAGGTGCGCCTTGCCGAACTGATCGCAGACGGCATCATGGTGGCGACGCCGGCGGGCTCCACGGCCTACAACCTGTCGGCCAACGGCCCCATCCTGCCGCTCAACGCGCCGCTGCTGGCGCTGACACCCATTTCCGCCTTCCGCCCCCGCCACTGGCGCGGCGCGCTGCTGCCGGACCACGCGAAGCTGCGCCTCGAAGTGTTGGAAGCGCAGAAGCGCC
>CALMIK010000029.1 GCA_937863995.1 uncultured Chelatococcus sp. | reverse complement strand
GAAAACCGCTTGCAGTCATTCGTACGAATGCTTCCACAACAACGATAAATATCCTTCACAACAACGTCACAGGCGCTGTAGAATATCCGTCGCGAAGCAGAATAGTCTGTTTTTGGAAACCCCTTATCGGGGGAATACGGAGACGGCAGGGTGACGGTCCACGTCCCACTTCCCGCTACGCCGGAGGGCTGTCCGGCACTCGTGCTCAACGCCGATTTCAGGCCGCTGAGTTACTACCCGCTTTCGTTATGGAGCTGGCAGGATGCCATCAAGGCGGTGTTTCTCGACAGGGTAAACATCGTCTCCGAGTATGAAACGGCGGTGCGAAGTCCCACCTTCGAGATGCGCCTTCCCTCCGTCGTTTCGCTCAAGACCTACGTCCAGCCTTCCCGCCATCCGGCATTTACCCGCTTCAACGTCTTCCTGCGCGACCGCTTCTCCTGCCAATACTGCGGGTCGCGCGAGGACCTCACCTTCGATCACCTGATCCCGCGCTCCAAGGGCGGGCAGACGACCTGGGAAAACGTGGTGACAGCCTGTTCTCCCTGCAATCTGCGCAAGGGCAACCGCATGCCGCGCGAGATCGACATGTGGCCGATGCAGATGCCTTACGCGCCATCCGTCCACGACCTGCACCAGAACGGCCGGCTCTTCCCGCCCAATTACCTGCACGAAAGCTGGCTCGACTATCTCTACTGGGACGTGGAACTGGAGCCCTGAGACGAGGCTTCCTGGGGCGCAGCCTCTTGCGTCGGAACCTCTTGGGTCGGAACTTCCTGGGTCGGAACCTCCTGGCAGACGTCGATCCACGTCGCGCCGACGATTTCCGCCATGCGCAGGGTGTTGATGCGCACCGCCGAATGGATCGAGCCCGCCGCCGGCACAACCTCGTCGAACGCCCGGAGGGACACGTCGCAATAGACGGGCAGCGGCGTCGCCAGCCCGAACGGGCACACGCCACCCACCGGATGGCCGGTCAGGGCCGCCACTTCGTCGGCGCCGGGCATCCGCGCCTTGACGCCAAAGTGTGCCTTGAGCTTGCGGTTGTCGAGCCGCGCGTCGCCGCGCGCCACCACCAGCACCACTTCATCGCCGAAGCGTAGCGACAACGTCTTGGCGATGCGCCCCGGCTCCACGCCGTGGGCCTCGGCGGCGAGCGCCACGGTCGCCGTGCTCACGCCAAGCTCGATGATTGCGAGATCGGGTGCGCGCTCGGCTAGGAAGGCGCGAACGGATTCGAGGCTCACGACGCTTCCTCGCCGTAAAGTTCCTGCGGCCGGCCCACGCTGACATAGGTGAAGCCCCGGCACAGCAGGTCCTGCGGCGGGTAGATGTTGCGCAGATCGACCATGATCGGCTCGCGCAGCAGCGCTTTCACCCGGTCGAGATCGAGAGCGCGGAAGGCATCCCATTCGGTCACGATGACCAGCGCGTCGGCGCCCTCGATGGCCGCATAGGCGTCGTGCGTGTACTCCACGTCGTCGAGCACCGTGCGGGCCTGCTCCATGCCCTCGGGGTCGTAGGCGCGGATGGCGGCGCCCGCATCCTGCAGCGTGCGGATGACGGCGATGGAGGGCGCCTCGCGCATATCGTCGGTGTTGGGCTTGAAGGTGAGCCCCAGCACGGCGATGGTCTTGCCGGCGACGCTGCCGCCGCAAGCCGCGATCACCTTGCGGCCCATGGCGCGCTTGCGCACCTCGTTGACGGCGGCGACCGTCTCGACGATGCGCACGGGCGAATCCGCGTCCTGGGCGATTTTCACCAGCGCCAGCGTGTCCTTGGGGAAGCACGAACCGCCGAAGCCCGGCCCCGCGTGCAGGAACTTGCCGCCGATGCGGTTGTCGAGCCCAATGCCGCGCGCCACCTCCTGCACGTTCGCGCCCACCTTCTCGCACAGGTCCGCGACCTCGTTGATGAAGGTGATCTTGGTGGCCAGAAATGCGTTGGCGGCGTATTTGATCAGCTCCGCCGTGCGCCGGTTGGTGACGATGAGCGGCGACTGGTTGAGGTAGAGCGGCCGGTAGAGCGCCCGCATCACCTCGGCGGCGCGTTCGTCCTCCGTGCCGACGACGATGCGATCCGGGCGCTTGAAATCGCTGATCGCCGCGCCCTCGCGCAGGAACTCGGGGTTCGACACCACGGCGAAATCGGCCTCCGGGCGGACCTCGCGGATGATCGCCTCCACGGCGTCGCCCGTGCCCACCGGCACCGTCGACTTGGTGACGACCACGGTGTAGCCATCGATGACCGACGCGATCTCGCGCGCGGCCTGGTGCACGTAGGAGAGGTCGGCATGGCCGTCGCCGCGGCGCGAGGGCGTGCCGACGGCGATGAACACGGCATCGGCCGACCGCACGGCCTCCGTCAGGTCGGTGTCGAAGAAGAGCCGCCCCGCGCGGGCGTTGCTGGTGACGAGTTCGGCGAGGCCGGGCTCGAAGATCGGTATGTCGCCGGCCTTCAGCGCGGCGATCTTCGCCGGGTCCTTGTCGATGCAGGTCACGACATGGCCGAAATCGGCGAAGCACGCCCCCGACACCAGCCCCACATAACCCGCGCCGATCATTGTTACGCGCATGCGTCGCTCCCGAATGCTTTAAGAGGCGGTCGCGGCGGCGCCGGCGATGACGCTGCCGATGCGCCGCCCGTCCATGTCCGCGACCTCGAAGCGCCAGCCGTGCCAGACGAATGCCTCGCCCGCCTCCGGCAGATGCCCCAGATGCGCCAGCATGAAGCCGGCGAGCGTGGTGAAGTCGCCCTGCTCATCCATGTCCTCGAGCTGGAGCGTGCGCTCCACTTCGTCGATGGCCATGCGCCCGTCGATGACCCACGCGCCGTCTTCGCGGCGCACGGCCTCGGGCTCTTCCTCGCCGGCGAGCTCCGGCAGGTCGCCGGCGATGGCGACGAGAACGTCGTTGGGCGTCACCACGCCCTCGAAGGTGCCGTGCTCGTCCACGACGATGGCGAGGTGCACGTTCGAGGTCTTGAAGTTCTCCAGCAGGCGCAGCACCGGCATCGTATCGTTGACGTAGAGCGGCTCGCGCACCGCCGCCTGCAGGTCGATGGAGCCGGTGCGCCCCTGCTGCTCCAGCAGGTCCTTGGCGTGCACCACGCCAATGACGTTGTCGACGTCGCCCTCGCAGACGGGAAAGCGCGAGCGTCCGCTCTCGCGGATCTCCTGCAGCACCACCTCGGGCGCGTCGTTGACGTCGAGCCACACGGTGTCGACGCGCGGCACCATGATGGAGCGCACGTTGCGCTCGCCCAGCGTCAGCACCCGCTCGATCATGCTGCTCTCGGCAGGCGTGAACACGGGCGCGGAGCCGGTCGAGATGATGGCGGCGACTTCCTCGGAAGCCTCGGGCGTATCCTTGCCGCCGCGCAGGATGCGCAGCACGGCGCGTGCCGTTCGGTCGCGCATGTCCATGCTGGTCACGCGCTTGCGCACGTTGCGCCGGCCGGCCTGGTTGGCCGCCTCCACCAGGATGGAGAAGCCGATGGCGGCGTAGAGATAGCCCTTGGGGATGTGGTAGCCCAGCCCCTCGACGATCAGGCTGAAACCGATCATCAGCAGGAAGCCGAGGCACAGGATGACCACCGTCGGATGCCGGCTGACGAAGGCCATCAGCGGCTTGCTGGCGACGAGCATCACGCCCACCGCGACGACGACGGCGATCATCATCACCGACAATTCCTTGACCATGCCGACGGCGGTGATCACGGAATCGAGCGAGAACACGGCGTCGAGCACGACGATCTGGGCGATGACGTGCCAGAACACGGCATAGGCGCCGCCCGATTCCTTCTCCGCGCCATGGCCCTCGAGCCGCTCGTGCAGCTCGGTAGTGCCCTTGAACAGCAGGAACGCGCCACCGCCGATCAGGATGACGTCACGCCATGAAATTTCCGCCTCGAGCACCGTGAATATCGGTTGCGTGAGCGTGACGATCCAGGAAATCGAGGCCAGGAGCGCAAGCCGCATGATCAGCGCCAGCGACAGGCCGATGATGCGCGCCCGGTTGCGCTGCTCCGGCGGCAGCTTGTCCGCGAGGATGGCGATGAAAACAAGGTTGTCGATGCCGAGCACGACCTCGAGCACGATCAGCGTCGCGAGGCCGGCCCAGGCGGCGGGGTCCGCTATCCATTCGAAGCCCATCAGCCGGCACCCATCGTATCAGGCGCGCAAGCCGGTATCGCAAAAACCCCTGTTCTCGCCGAACATGCCCTCCCCGTTTCGAATCGCGTATGACGACAGCTCGGTTCGCAAGGGGCAGGCACCGGGGGAACTCCATGTTTTCCGCAGGCGCATATCGCCCACGCCAGCACCATATAGGCGCAGCATCGCCCGGCCAACAACCCCCGGTTTGTGCCCGCGCGCCAAAAAAGCCAAAAAGGCCGGCCGTAAAACGCATCGGTCATGGAATGAAAGCCGCATGAGCTCCGTATACGTGTCATGGAAAACGATAACACGCACGCCGCGAACGGTTTCGACGTGCTGGACCAGCTTCCGGCCCTGCGCCGCTACGCGCTGAGCCTAACCCGCGACGCGGGCGACGCCGAGGACCTCGTCCACGACGCGCTGCTGCGCGCCTACGAGAAGCAGGCCAGCTTCCGCGCCGAGCGGAGCCTGAGGCAATGGCTGTTGTCGATCCTGCACAACACGTTCGTGGACCGGCTGCGCTCGCGGCGCGCCGAGCGACGACGCATCGAGAGACTGACCGGCGACATCAAGGCCGATCCCGCCGCTCTCCGGCAGGCGCCGGGGCAGGATCACGCGCTCAGGCTGGCGCAGGTGCGCCAGGCGTTCATGTCGCTGCCGGAGGAGCAGCGCGCGGTGCTGCACCTCGTCACCATCGAGGGGCTGGGCTACAGCGAAGCCGCGAAGGCGCTCGACGTGCCCGTGGGCACCGTGATGTCGCGCCTCGCCCGCGCCCGCGCCGCCCTGCGCGATTTCGAAAACCGGCCGGCCGAAGCCGCGCCGGACACAAGCAACGTCACCCATCTGCGTCTGATAGGAGGCACCGATGACAACTCCGGTTGATCCCGTAGCCGATCCTGTGGCCGATCCCGTCGTCGAGGCCGACCTGCATGGCTACATAGACGGCCAGTTGCCGCTGCCGAGACGCATCGCCGTGGAGGCGCACCTTGCCGGCCGTCCCGAACTCGCGGCGCGCGTCATGCAGGACCTGCGCCTGCGCGATGAACTCACGCTCGTGCTGACCGCGGCCTCCCCCGCGCCGCGCCCGCAGACCGCCCAGGCCGCGCGCCGACTGGGACGGATGCTGCGCTGGCGCCGGCATGCGGAGAGGTTCCGGCGCGTGGCGGCCATCGGCCTCTTCCTCGCGATGGGCTGGTTCGCGCACGCCCAATACGGCGCGCTGGGCGTCAGCGAAGTTTCCGCCTCCGGCCTGCCGCCCGCCTATCTGACGGAAGCCTTCTCCCGTCTCGACGGGCGCGGAGCCGAGCCCGCCGCAGGCGCAAAACCCGTCTACGATCCGCGGCGCATCCTGGCCGAGACGGCGATCATGCTGCCCGCCCTGCCCGACGACTGGCGGGTGGACGGCGTCGCCATCGTGCCCTCCGCCCATGGCCCGGGCGTCGGCGTGTCGATCGTCGCGCCCGATCTGGGACCCGTGTCGCTGATCGCGCTGCGCCCCGGCGTGTTCGACGTGCTGCCGGTGACGCTGGCGCGCAAGGAGACGCTCTCCGTCGCCCACTGGCAGATCGGCGATGTCGCCTATGCGCTCGTGCTCAAGGAGAGCGGCCGGAACGACGGCAGCGCCCGCGACATCGACCGCGCCGCCGACCGCCTGGCTCGGACGCTTTACTGACATTCCGGCGGCCTGCCCGCCGGAGATCACCTCACCGCCCGTTTCCGCATTCGTTCGATCTGGAGTTTACCATGAGCAATCCGCAACCCGGCTTCGGCTGGCAGAACACCGCCAGCAGTATCGACCGCGCAGCTTTCGACGAAGGCCTGCGCCAGCACATGCTGCGCATCTACAATTACATGTCGCTCGGCCTCGTGGTCACGGGCGTCGTGGCCTTCATCGTTGGCACCACGCCGGCGCTCTACGTGCCGATCTTCTCCTCGCCGCTCAAGTGGGTGGTGATGCTGGCCCCGCTCGCCTTCGTGCTGTTCTTCTCGTTCCGCATCGACAAGATCTCGGCGAGCGGCGCGCAGACGCTGTTCTGGGCCTTCTGCGCCGTGATGGGCCTGTCGCTGGCCTCCATCTTCCTGGTGTTCACGGGCACCAGCATCGCACGCACGTTCTTCATCACGGCGGCGATGTTCGGCGCGACGAGCCTCTATGGCTACACCACGAAGCGCGACCTGTCGCAGTTCGGCTCGTTCCTCATCATGGGCCTCATCGGCGTGGTCATCGCGAGCCTGGTGAACCTGTTCATCGGCTCCTCCATGCTGCAGTTCGCCGTTTCGGTGATCGGCGTGCTGGTGTTCGTCGGCCTCACCGCCTGGGACACCCAGTCCATCAAGGAGCAGTACTCCGAGAACTTCGCCCACGAGGCGCAGCAGAAGCTCGCCATCTTCGGCGCTTTCTCGCTTTACCTTAACTTCATCAACATGTTCCAGCTGCTGCTCTCCCTCACGGGCCAGCGCCAGGAATAAGTTTCATAACGCCCGCGCGGGCAATTGCGTCCGCGCGGGCTCCCTGTGTGATGAACACCTGACGATGAACCCTTGACCAGAGCCCTTGACCTGAGACCCCGGGCGCGCCATTTCATGACTGCCGTCACCGGGAGACGATAAAAATCAGCCGCTCGAAGCCGGTGGTCGGGGAGTTCATCCCGGGAGGTTCATTCATTGTCTCAGCCTGCCAGCGCCAGCTCGGCCCGCGCCAGCGCGAACGCCGTTCCGGGTGACGGCCGTCGCCCTCCCGGGCGGCGGTTGTGGGCTATCCTGCGCGCGCTTGCCCGCGACACCAGCCGCGAGCGCATTTCGGTCGGCGACCTGCTCGAAACCATGCGCGACCGGGCCTTCGGCGCGCTGATGTTCATCTTCGCCTTTCCCAACATCCTGCCGACGCCGCCGGGCACCTCGGCGGTTCTCGGCCTGCCGCTGGTGTTTCTTTCGGCCCAGTTCATGTTCGGCCGCAAGCCGTGGCTGCCGCAGGTCATCGCCAACCGGTCAATGGCGCGTTCCGATTTCGCCGCCGTCACCGAGCGCGCCGTGCCGTGGCTGTTCCGTGCCGAGCGCCTGCTGCGCCCGCGGCTGATCAACCTCGCAAGCCCGCCGTTCGAGTATCTGGTCGGCGCGACGTGCTTTCTGTTATCGGTCATCCTGCTGCTGCCGATTCCGCTCGGCAACATGCTGCCGGCGCTCGCCATCTGCCTGTTCTCGCTCGGCATCCTCGGGCGCGACGGCGTGTGGATATTGCTCGGGTTCCTCGCCACCCTCGTGTCGCTGGTCGTGGTGAGCGGCGTGGTCTACGCCTTCGTCAAGAGCGCGCTGTACCTCATCGCCAACGCCTTCGGCTGAGCCGTTGAAGCATCGTCGGTTTAAAACGCTTTAGCGCAGCCGCACGTCGACGTGGTCGGCGCCGCCGCGTGCGTCGATCACCGACAGACGCGCGAAGCCGGCCCCGTCCGGCTGCCAGGCGCTCTCGCGCCGGATCGCCCCCTGCTCCACTGGCCGGCCGTTGACGAGCCATGTCAGCGGCGGCGCGCCGCCCGTCGCCTTCAGCGCCAGCGCCATCCCCGCCCCTTCCGCGAAACCCAGATCGATCACCGCACCGTCCGGCGGATAGGCGATGCGCAGCGGCGCTGCGACAGTGGCGAGGATCGTGCCCGGCGCGTCGCGGCGCAGGTGCCGCAGCGGCGGCGGCAGGGTCGCCGTGGTGGCAACGAGGCGCCCCCCAGGAGCAGCGACAGGCACCGGCTCCCGGCCAAGCCGGGCAAAGGCCTCGAACAGCAGGGGCGCCGCCGTGTTGCGCGCCAGAAGCCCCGGCACCGCGCCGCCATCGGGGCGGCCGAGCCACACGGCGATGGTGGTGTGGCGGTCGAATCCGGCCGCGACCGCGTCGCGATAGCCGTAGGACGTGCCGGTCTTGTAGGCGATGCGCCCCGGCAGGGCGTTGTGGGGCGCGGGCGCGCCGCGCAGGATGTCGGCCACGTACCACGCCGCCACCTCGCCGGCGAACGCGTTGCGGGCCGGGGGCTGCGGCTCGTCCGCGCGATAGCGAAGCGCCGGCACCGCGCCGCCGCGCGCCAGCCCCGAAAACGCGGCGGCCATGTCGGTGAGGCGGATGCCCAGCCCGCCGAGCGCGATGGCAAGCCCGGGTTCGCCCGCGTGGCGCGGCATCTCCACGGCGACACCCGCCGCCCTGAGGCGCGCGAGGAACTGCACCGGCCCGACCTCCGCCAGCAGCGCGACGGCCGGCACGTTGAGCGACATCTGCAACGCAGTGCGGGCGGTCACCGTTCCCTGAAACGTCTGGTCGAAGTTTTCCGGCGCATACAGGCCGTAGCGCGTCGGCCGGTCTTCAAGGATGGTCTCGGGATGCGCGAGCCCGGCGTCGAACGCGAGCGCATAGATGAACGGCTTCAGCGCCGATCCGGGCGAGCGCACGGCGCGCGCCGCGTCGACCCAGCCCGCCCGCTCCGCCGCGCCATAATCGGCGGCGCCAACGTGGGCGCGCACCTCGCCGGTGGCGTTGTCGACGGCGACGAGGGCTGCCGAGATCTGCGGCCCGATCCGCGCCGCGGTCTCCCGCGCCAACGCCTCGAGGGACGCCTGCAACGACGCGTCGATAGTGAGCCGGTGCACGCCGACATCTGGGCGTGCCTCGCGTTCGGCCTGCGCCAGATGGGGCGCCAGCATCGGGAACGGCCGGCGCGCCACCGGCACCGGCGCGGCGCGCGCCGCTTCGGCCTCCGCCGCGCTCAAAAGGCCGCGCGCCTGCGCCCGTTCCAGCACCCGGTCGCGGGCGGCGCGGGCGCGGGCGGGGAAGCGGTCGGGCCGGCGCGCCTCGGGCGATTGCGGCAGCGCCACCAGCAGCGCCGCCTCGGCGGTGGACAGCCGGCGCGGCTCCTTGCCGAAATAGGCGAGGCTCGCCGCGCGCACGCCCTCCAGATTGCCGCCATAAGGCGCGAGATTGAGATAGAACGACAGGATGTCGTCCTTGGAGAAGCGCCGTTCCAGCTCCGCTGCCCGCACGGCCTGACGCAGCTTGGCGGTAAACGAGCGCTCGGTGCGCGGCTCCATCAGACGCGCCACCTGCATGGTGAGCGTGGACCCGCCCGAGACGATGCGCCCGCTCCCCAGCATCTGCGCCGCCGCGCGCGCCGCCGCCATCGGGTCGACGCCTGCATGCGCGCGGAACCGCCGGTCCTCGTAGGCGATCAGCATGTCGATGAAACGGGTATCGACGTCCGCGACAGTCGCCGGCAGCCGCCAGCGCCCATCGGCGAAGGTGAAGGCGCGCAGCAAGGTGCCGTTGCGGTCGAGCACGGTCGCTGAATACTGGCGCGCGGATGCGACATCGAGCGCGGGCAGGCCCGCCGCGAAACGCCACACGCCGACTCCCGCCGCCGCAACCGTCACGATGGCGACGATCAGGGCGGCGGCCAGCCAGCGTCTCAACGCGGTCCCCTGTCTCCCAGCACCTCGACGGCGCCGAAGCCGGTGCGCCCGAACCGCTCGGGCCGGAACATGTCCTCGACGACCGCCGGCGGATGCAGATAGCGCCCCGGCGTGACCGCGCGCACCACGTAGGCGACCGAGAAGAAGGCCGACTGATCGGGATCGCGCGTGAAGGCCGCGACGAGGCGGTCGTCGCGGTACTCGACATGCGCCGGCTCGACGTCGCGGGTGAGCCACGCCAGCGCGGCCACGTCGCCGCTGTCGACGAGGCGCGGATTGTCGATCTCGAACCCCGCCGGCAGGAAATCGACCAGCAGCACCTGCGCCTGACGCGCCTCGCGCTCGGTGACGGTGAGCACCGCGACGAGCCGCTCGTTCTGGCGCACCTTGGCGGGATCGGCCGGTTTGCCGTCGAGGTGGAAGTAGCGCCGCTCCAGCTCGTAGCCCTGGGCCAGCGCGCCCTCCCTGGCGGCGGGATTGCCCGCCACGCCGATCACCGCCCGCACGGGCGCGGTGCCGGTGTTGACGACGCCGACCGGCGCGCGCGCCAGATCGCCCTCCTGCAGCGTGCGGAACAGCGGCCCCTTGTGCGCCGCGCCGTCGACGGTGAGCGCGACATTCTCGGCCTCGCCCGCCATGCCGACCGCCGCGAGCAGCAGCCAGGCGTTTTCCTGCGTGCTGGTGAGCGTGCGCCCGCCGCGCGCTTCCTCGACGGCTTCGGCAACGCGCGCGACTTCCGCCCGCCCCGCGCCGGTTTCGCCGATGAGCGCCAGCAGCCCCGCCGCATCGCGCAGCACGGAGCCGTAGTCCCTGCGGCCGGCGTCGGTGTCCTTCTCGCCGGCGAGCGTGTCGGCGGCTGCCGCGAACACCCGGTCGGCGCGTGGGCGGTCGCCGAGCAGGGCAAGGCCCGCGCCGATCTGCGCCTGTGCCAGCGCCGAGCCGAACGCGCCGATGCGGACATCGGCGAAGTAGCGCAGATCGCCGATGACCGGCCGGCCGTTGCGCGCCAGTACATAGGCGGCGTAGGCCAGCGGCTCGCCCTCGCCATCCGGGAAATCGGTGCTGTTGACGACAGCGTTGCGCAGCCGGTCGAGCGTCTGGGTGAAGGCCGTCTGCGGCACGTCGTGGCCGGCCTCGCGGGCGCGGGTGAGGAAGTCGGCCACGTAGGCGTCGAGCCACAGATCGTCGCCACCCACGGACCAGAGGCCGAACGAGCCGTTCGAATCCTGCCGCGACAGCACGCGCGCCACCGCTTCGCCGATCCGCTGCCCGGTGTCGGCGTCCTGCGGCAGCGCGCCGAGCTTATGGAGCGTTCCGGCGTAGAGCAACGGCAGCGCGCGGCTCACCGTCTGCTCGGTGCAGGTGTATTCGAAGCGGTCGAGCGCCGTCAGCAGCGCCGGGACATCGAGCGCAGCGAGCGGCGACACCGCCAGCGACACCACGCCCGTGCCGGGCAGGATGCCGTCCAGCACATCGCGCGACACGCTCAGCGCGGCTCCGGGAGCGAGCGTCTGCGCCGTGCGGCGCGACAGCGGCCGTGTGCCGGCGCCCACGCCGAGACGCAGCGTCTGCGACGCCTCGACCCCCGGCCCGGCGATGGCCACCGTGACCTGCGCCTGCCCGACGCCCGACGCCGTGACCGGAATGGCGAAGCCCGCCTGCGCGCCCTTCTCCAGCCGCAGAGGCTGGGCGGTGGCGGCGGTGTCGGCTGCCAGCGGCCCCTCCACCGCGAGCGATACCCGGTAGTCGCCCGCCTCGCCCGAGACGTTGTCGACGGACAGGAACAGATGCGACGTGTCTCCCGCGTTGAGGAAGCGCGGCAGGTTCGCGGACACGACCACCGGATCGCGCACCACGACATCGCTGCTCGCCTGCCCCACCTTGCCCCCCGACCACGCCACCGCCATCACGCGCACGGTGCCGTTGAAGGCGGGAATGTCGAAATCGATATTGGCCGCGCCATCCGCGCCGACCTTGACGACGCCGGAATAGAGCGCCAGCGGCGCTTGCGAAGGCGGCGAGCCTTCGAGCTGCAGCGCGCCACCGTCGCCGCCGGAGCGAATGGCGCCGCGCGTGCCCTGCATGCCGTCGATCAGGAAACCGTAGAGATCGCGGATCTCGGTGCCGAGCTGCCGTTGGCCGAAGAAATGATCGGCAGGACGCGGCGCCTCGTAGCGCGTGAGGTTGAGAATGCCGACATCGACAGCGGCCACGGTGACGAACGCTTCCTCGCCCGCCGCAAGGCCGCCGACCTTCACCGGCACCGACAGCGTGCCGCGCGGGGCGATCTGCGCCGGCGCTCCGAGCGTGACACCCAGCGTGCGCGCCTCGCGGTCCACCGAAAACCACGCGAGCCCCAGCGCCCGGCCGGGCTGGCGGCGCGCCGCGACATCGAGCGGGCGGTGCGCGAGCGCAACCACGTAAGCGCCCGGCCCCCATTCGGCCTTCACCGGCAGGCTGACCGTCGCGCCGTCCGGCGTTACGTCGATAACGCGCTCCTCATGCAGGCGGTCGCTGGCCACGACGAGCGTCACCTTGCCGGAAAAGCGCGGTTTCAGCGCCACGGTCAGCGTCTCGCCGGCGGCGTAGGCGGCCTTGTCGAGGGTCAGTTCGAGGCGGTCGGGAACATCCGCCGTGGCGTCGCCGCCGAAGCCGGAGAAGAAGGTCACGCTCACCGGTTCCGCCGCGCCGTCCACCGCCGCGATCTCCAGCCGGTAGCGGCCCCATTCGACGGGAACGGCGATGCGCGCCGGATCGCCCGATTCCGCCAGCGCCACCTCGCCGTCGCGCACGCGGCGGGTGGTGGTGACGGACTCGAACGACCAGCTGCCGCCACGGTTATACCATTGATAGTTCTGCTCGATGCGCGACAGCGTCCAGCGCGCCTTGCCCGCCTGCCGCGCGCCCTGCGGCGACACGGCCACGACATCGAAGCCCGCCTGCGCGCCTTCCGTCAGGTTGGTGAACAGCGGGCGCGCCGCCAGCACTGGCCGCTGCGGCAGGATCGGCAGCGTCACCGTGCGCTCGACGGCCCGGCCGCCCGCTTCGGCGACGGCAACCGCGATGCGCGCCTCGATGGGGCGCGAGGCGACGACTTCCGGCACCGGCACGGTGAGCCGCGCCTTGCCCTGGGTATCCGTGACCGCGCCATCGGCGAGTTCCACGAACACGCTCTCGAAAGCCTCGTCGTCGAGGCCGGTGCGGTAACCGTCGAGGCCGGCGATGGCGGACCCTTTCGCCTGCTGCACGGTGACGGAACCGCTGACGCCGAGCCCCGCCGCCGGCGCGCCATAGAGGAAATCGGCGCTGACGTCGATGACGGCATCCGTTCCCCAGGCGAGCTTTTCCGCTTGCGGCGCGAGCTTCACATCGATGCGCTCGGGCAGGTAATCCTCCACGAGGAAGGTCGTCTCGCCCACCGGCTCGCCCTTGGGGTCGATGTAGGCCTGCACCCGCCACGTGCCGTGGGCGGCGCCCGCGAGCAGCGGCAGCGACCACGCCCGGCCCCCGAGCCCCTGATCGTCGACGACCGCGCGCCGGTATTCGACGCCGTCCGGACGGCGCGCCACCAGCGTCACCGGCAGGTTGGCCGCGGCGTTGCCGGTCGCGTCACGCAGCAGCGTCGTGACGTAAACCGTCTCGCCCGTGCGGTAGACGCCGCGCTCGCTGAACACCTGCGCGTCGAGCGGCCCCGGCGCGGTCCGGCCCGCGACGCCGCGATCGGTGAGATCGAAGGGCGCCTGTTCGAGATCGAGGAAGTTGTAGTCACCCTCCGCCGTGGTGGCGACGGCGAGCGCGGGGCGCAAGCCGCCCTGCCCGCGCCGCAGGCCGGCGTCGAATGTGATCTCGCCGCTTGCGTCGCTTGTCGCACTCGCCAGCACCTCGTTGTTGCGGGCGACGAGCTTCACCTCCACTCCGGCGAGCGGAGCGGCGGAAGCGAGCGAGCGCACGAGGAAGCGCAGGCCGCCCTCGTTCGACAACGCGGTGAGGCCGATGTCGGACACCACGAACCATTGCGTGGCGCGCTGGCTGTAGTCCTCGTCGGCGGGAGGGCCGCCGGCGGGGCGGGCGGTCAGCGCGTAAACGCCCGGCGCGAGGCGGCGGCCGATGGCTTCATCCACGGGGAAGGCCGTCACCTCGTCGGCGTTGAGCGGCGCGCGGGTGGCGAGCGTGCCGGTCCAGATGCGCTCGCCGCGCTCGCCCGCCAGCGTATCGATGACCCAGCGCCCGAGTTGATCGAGGAAACCGCCGTCGCGGACGGTAGGCAGCAGGTTGCGGTCGCCAACGCGAAATATCTCGATTTCCACCGATTCGGTGTTGACGGAGACGAGCGGAATGCCCTCCTGCCCGCTCGACGGCAGCACGTAGTTGCGGCCCGTGAAGCGCACGGCGGGGGCGCGGTCGCGCACGTAGATCTCGTAATCGGCGTTGCGCGACAGCGCGTCGCCGGAGGCGGCGGGCAGGCCCTGGCGCAGCACCACGGCGTAGCGTTCGCCGTGCCGGAGGCCATCGACGCAAATCTGCTGGTCCTCGGCGGTGACGGCGGCGTTCGCCGCGCCCGCCACGGCGACGAAGGGGGCGAAATCCACGCCCGCCGCCACGCTCTCCGAGAACTGGAAGCAGGCGCGCGGCGAGGCCGCGTCCGAGTCCACGCTGTTGCCGGTGATGCGGAAGCCGTAAGTGGCGCGCAGCTCGTCATAGACATTGCGCACCGCCGGATCGTCGACGATCGCCAGCGACGCGCGATAGGCGTCGAGCGCGGGGCGGAAGAGCGAGGCGTTGATCTGCACCTCGCCCAGCACCATCAGCGCCTCGGCGCGCTGGGCGGGGGTGGCGGCGTGCTGGTAGCCGGCATAGGCGGCGACCCGGGCGTTCCTGTGCTGGCGCTGCTGCTGCTCGTAATCGTCGGAGTCGACGGCGGCCGCCATGCGCGCGTAGGTAAGCCAGTCGGCCGTGGCGGCGGGTTCGCGGATCAGCACGGCGCTGGCGAGCTGGATCGCCCGGGCGATGTCGCCGCGATCCTGCGCCGCCGCGCGGTCCTTGCGCAACTGGGCGGCGGTACGTTTCAGGTCGGCGGCCTGCGCCTGCGCCCGCAGCACGGCATCGAAGCGCGCGACCTCGCTGGCGAGATCCCGCCGCTCGAGAGGCTTCTGCGGCTGGGAGGCAGCCGATTTGGAAGAGACGGATTTGGAAGTCGCGGACTGCGCGAAAGCCGGCGGGGAAAGCGCGGGCTGTGCCACCAGCGCGGCGGCGGGCAGAGCCAGGGCGGAAAAAGCCGCCAGCCGGCCAAAAACCGCCAGCCGGCGAAGCAATGCGACAGTCATGGGGTCTTCTCCACCGTTCGGGCTGACAGATCTGGCCAAGCGACGGCAGGATGGCTCATTCGCCTCCCGCTTTCAAGGTGCGGAAAGCACGGCTGCCGCCAAGGGAGCTCTAGACGCGCTCGGTGGCGGCGCAGGCCCGCTCGGCGGCGCGCTGCAGGAAGCGCGACAGCCGCTCGCCGCCGATCTCGACCGGGCCGGTGTTCATGATGGTGAGGTCGGGCGTGAGCACGGCGCTGAGGCGCTTGCTGCGCTCCATGCGGGCGGCGATGCTGGCGCCCGTCTCGCGTCCGCGCTGGCGCAGGCGCTCCATGATGACGGTGGGCGGCGCGGTGATCAGCACCACGTAAACGCGGCCGAACCGTTCGAGAATATCGGGAATGACGGCGCGCGACACGTTGCACACCACCACCTTGCCGGCCTCGATGGCGTGTTTCACGCTGAGCGGCAGCGCGTAGCTGAGGCCATGGGCCTGCCAGTGCAGGCTGAAGGTGTCGTCGCGCACGCCGGCGTCGAACGCCTCCTGCGTGATGGTGTCGTGGTCCTCCGAGGCGTTGCTGGCGCGCGTCACCAGCCGGCGGGGAAACACGATGGCGTCGTTGCCCTGCAGCATCGCGCGGGCGTGGGACAGCAGGCTGTCCTTGCCGGCGCCGCTCGGCCCCACGACGCAGACGAATGCGCCGGAAGACCCGTTGTCATGAAGCGCCCTGCCGTCTTCCGTCATGCCACCCTGCGCCCCTCACGCCACACTTGGCGCACCACCGGCACACCGCCGGAAAGATGCACGCGCACGATGTCGGCACGCTGCCCCGCCGCCAGCACGCCGCGATCGTCGAGGCCCGCCGCGCGCGCCGGATTGGCGGTGACGGTCGCGAGCGCCTCCGGCAGCGTGATCGTGTCGACGCGGCGCGGCAGGTCGAAAGCCGCCATCAGCATGCTCGCCGGCACGTAGTCGGAGGACAGCAGATCGAGGATGCCCTCGCGCGCCAGCGTCTCGGCGGCGATGTTGCCCGAGTGCGAGCCGCCGCGCACCACGTTGGGTCCGCCCATCATCACCTGAATGCCGGCCGCGTGCGAGGCCTGCGCCGCCTCCAGCGTGGTGGGGAACTCCGCCACCGCGACTCCGTCGGCCACCGCCTGCTCCACGTGCTCGCGCGTGCCGTCGTCGTGGCTCGCCAGCACCGCGCCGTGCTGGCGCGCGAACGCGACCAGCGCCTTGCGGTGGCGATCGGCGTTGCGCTCGTGCAGGTCGAGACGCCAGTTGATGAGCTTGCTCGCATCCTCGTCGGAAGCGTCCGTCTTGCCCATGTAGTAGAGCTTCCAGATGCTGATGTCGCGGAACTGGCGCTGGCCGGGCGTGTGGTCCATCAGCGACATCATGTGCACGGGATAGCGGGCGACGAAGCCTTCCGCCTGCTCCAGCACGTCGCTGGAGGAAATCTCGCAGCGCAGATGCGTGCGGTGCTCGGCGCGCAGGTGGCCGGTTTCCTTCGCTTCCGCGAGCGCCGCGGAGAGCTGCCACAGATCGTCGTTGTCGAGCGCCTGCAGGTCGAAATCGGAACCGACGCGCAGCGAATCGAACACGGTGGTAATGCCGGCCGAGGCGATCTGCGCGTCATAGGCCATGACGGCGCTCAGCGCGTGCCAGCGCACGTGCGGGCGCGGGATGAAATGGCTCTCGATGTGGTCGGTGTGCAGCTCGATCAGCCCGGGGATGACGTAGTCCCCGCCCACATCCAGCCCGTGCTCGGGCGCGCGCCCCTCGCCGATTTCGGCGATGACGCCGTCCGCGACCGCGATCCAGCCGCCCGTGACCACCCGGTCGGGCAGGACGAGCGTGGCGTTTTCGAGGACGAGGCTTTCGGTGGTCATGTCGATTAACTTCCGTGTCGCGCCCGATCAGGCGGCGTGCGGCGCAGCGAAGGCGCGAATGTCGAGAATGCGGTCGGCGACGGCGTCGCGAACGTCTTCGTCATGAAAGATGCCGATCATGGCCACACCACGACGCTTGCGCTCATTGACGAGGTCTATCACCACTTTTCTGTTGGCGGCGTCGAGGGAGGCCGTCGGCTCGTCGAGCAGAAGCAGCGGGCGCTCGGCCGCGAAGCCGCGCGCCACGTTGACGCGCTGCTGCTCGCCGCCCGAAAAAGTGGCGGGCGGCAGCGCCCACAGACGCTCGGGCACGTTGAGGCGGGTCAGCAGGTCGCGCGCGCGCATCATCGCGGCATCGCCGTCGAGGCCGCTGTCGCGCGCCGCGTCCGCGACGATCTCGATGGTCGGCACGCGCGGGATGACGCGCAGGAACTGGCTGACGTAGCCCATCACCGAACGGCGCAGCGCCAGCACGCGGCGCGGCTGGGCGGCGGCGACATCCACGGCATCATCCCCGTCGCGAAGGCGGATGTGGCCCCGGTCGCAGCGGTAGGTGCCGTAAATCATCTTGAGAATCGACGACTTGCCCGCGCCCGAAGGCCCGCCGAGCACGACGCACTCGCCCGCCTCGACGGCGAAGCTCACGCCCGCGACCACGCCGATGCGCGCGCCGCCCTGCAGGTGCAGGGTGAAGCTTTTCGACACATCGTCAAGAACGACAACGGGTTGCGTACTCATGCCGCCAGCACCGATGAAACGAGAAGTTGGGTGTAGGCTTCGCGCGGATCGTCCAGAACCTGATCCGCCAATCCATGCTCGATCACGAAGCCCCTGCGCATCACCATAATGCGGTGAGACAACAATCGTGCGACGGCGAGATCATGGGTGACGATGATTACCGCCAGTCCCATGTCGCGCACCAGCGAGCGCACGAGATCGAGAAGGCGCGCCTGCACAGACACGTCGAGGCCGGATGTGGGCTCATCCATGAACACGAGGCGCGGGCCGGTGACGAGATTGCGCGCGACCTGCAGCCGCTGGCGCATGCCGCCGGAAAAGCCGTGCGGCGTGTCGTCGACGCGCGCGGCGTCGATCTCGACGCGCCCCAGCCAGTCGAGGGCGGTAGCGCGGATGTCGCCGTAGTGGCGCGCCCCCACCGCCATCAGCCGCTCGCCGACATTGCCGCCGGCGGACACGCCCATCCTCAGGCCCTCGCGCGCGTCCTGGCGCACGAAGCCCCAGTCGGTGCGCAGCAGGTGCCGGCGCTCCGCCTCGTCGAGCGCGGCGAGATCGCGCGTCACGCCATCGCGAAACCGATAGCGCACCGCGCCGGACGTGGCGGCGAGCTCGCTGGCGAGCAGGGACAGCAGCGTCGACTTGCCCGATCCCGATTCGCCGACGATGGCCAACACCTCGCCCTCGAACAGGTCGAAGCTCACATCGGCGCAGCCGAGGCGGTCGCCATAATATTTCGTCAATCCGCGCACCGACAGCAGCGGCAGGTCGTCGTCAGCGGCCATGGCCGGCCTCCCCGGGCTGCGCCCGCGCGCCGTCCGGCGCCATCGCGCCCGCATGGCCCTGCGCGCGCCTTTCCTCGCAGTAATCCGTGTCCGAGCACACGAACATGCGACCGCCCCGGTCGTCGAGCACCACCTCGTCGAGATACACCCGCTCCGCCCCGCACAGCGCGCACGGCTTGTCGAAGTGCTGCACGGCGAAGGGATGATCGTCGAAATCGAGGCTTTTCACCGGCGTGTGCGGCGGCACGGCGTAGATGCGCTTCTCGCGTCCCGCGCCGAAGAGCTGCAGGGCCGGGCTCATGTGCATCTTCGGGTTGTCGAACTTAGGGATCGGCGACGGGTCCATCACGTAGCGCCCCGCGACCTGCACCGGATAGGCGTAGGTGGTGGCGATGTGGCCGTGGCGGGCGATGTCCTCGTAGAGTTTGACGTGCATCAGGCCGTAGTCGTTGAGCGCGTGCAGGCGGCGCGTCTCGGTCTCGCGTGGTTCGAGAAAGCGCAGCGGCTCGGGGATCGGCACCTGATAGACGATGATCTGCCCTTCCCGCAGCGGCGCTTCGGGAATGCGGTGGCGGGTCTGGATGATGGTCGCCTCGCGGGTGCGGGTCGTGGTGGCGACGCCGGCCGTTTTGGCGAAGAACTTGCGGATCGAGACGGCGTTGGTGGTGTCGTCCGATCCCTGATCGATGACCTTGAGCACGTCGTCGTGGCCGATGATCGCCGCCGTCACCTGCACGCCGCCGGTGCCCCAGCCGTAGGGCATCGGCATCTCGCGCGAGGCGAAGGGCACCTGATAGCCGGGAATGGCGATCGCCTTCAGGATCGCGCGCCGGATCATGCGCTTGGTCTGCTCGTCGAGATAGGCGAAGTTGTAGCCGGTGGTGCTCATTCCGCCGCCTCCGGCGCGCGCCGCGCCTCATGCTCGCGCCGCAACTGGCGCACCAGGTCGAGCTCGGCCTGAAAATCGACGTAGTGCGGCAGCTTCAGGTGCTCGACGAAGCCCGTGGCCTGCACGTTGTCGCAGTGGGAGAGGACGAATTCCTCGTCCTGCGCCGGCGCGCCGGAATATTCGCCAAGCTCCCGCGCCCGCAGCGCCCTGTCGACGAGCGACATCGCCATGGCCTTGCGCTCGCACTGGCCGAACACCAGCCCGTAGCCGCGCGTAAATTGCGGCGGCGCATCGCCCGCGCCGTGGAACTGGTTCACCATCTGACATTCGGTCACGCGCATGCTGCCGAGCGGCACGGCGAATCCGACCTCTTCCGGCACGAACTCGACGGGCACCTCGCCGAAGCGGATCTCGCCGACGAACGGGTGCGTGCGGCCGAAACCGCGCTGGGTCGAGTAGCCGAGCGCCAGCAGAAATCCCTCGTCGCCGCGCGCCAGCATCTGCAGCCGCTCGGCGCGGCTTGCGGGGAACGACACCGGATCGCGCGTGATGTCGGGCGCGGGCGCTTCGTCGTCGGGCCGCGTCTCGCGCTCGATCAGGCTCTCGCCGCCGAGAAGGTCGGTCACGCGCGGCGACGGTTCCGGCGCGCCCGCTTTCATGTCGGCCTGCGGCAGCGGCGGAAGTTCGGCCCCGGCCTCCAGCAGGAAATCGATGAGGCGGTGCGTGTAATCGAAGGTCGGCCCCAACACCTGCCCGCCCGGCAGATCCTTGTAGGTGGCGGAGATGCGCCGCTCGATCGCCATCGCGGACGTATCCACCGGCACCGACTGGCCGAGGCGCGGCAGCGTCGTGCGGAAGGCGCGCACCAGAAACACCGCCTCGACGAGATCGCCCCGCGCCTGCTTGACGGCAAGCGCCGCCAGCCCGGGATCGTAGAGCGAGCCTTCCGCCATCACCCTGTCGGTGGCGAGGGTAAGCTGTTGCGCGATCTGGGCCGGCGCGACCTCGGGCACGGCCGGATCGCCGCGCCGCCGGTGCGCCAGCAGCGCGTGAGCATTGTCGATGGCGGCCTCGCCGCCCTTCACCGCGACATACATGCTCAATCCTCCCCGAAAACGGTGGCGGAACGCGGGATCGCGGCGACGTGCCCGCGCGAGACGAAAAAGCAGTCGACGCCGCGCGGATAACGCGCGCGGTTTTCCGCCATCTGCACACGGATATTGAGCGGCAACGGCCCCACCGACAGCGCCGCCCGCCCGTCGATGCCGGGACCGGCGAAGGTCAGCGCCGCGCGCGCGCCGGGCGAGGCCGGGGCAAGGTGATCGACCGCGATGACCACCGTGGTGGAGGCATCGGGATAATCCGCCGTGCCCTGCGCGAAGGCCTGCAGCTCCGGCATGGCGAGCGCATCGCCCACCAGCGCGAAGCTCGCCTGCGACGGTGCCGATACGAGGCGCGCGCCGGTGTGGAAACGCAAGAAGCGCAACGCCGCCTCGCTGGCGGCGAGCCGCGCGTCGAGCCACAGCGGCGCTTCCTGATCCACCATGGTGACGGCGAAAGCGGCAAGCTCCGGCGTGAGCGGCGCGGGCGTGATGAAATTTACCGGCAGCGGGCGGATCGTGCCCGGACGCGCCAACACGTCGACCAGCGTGCGGAAGATGGCCTGCGCGCTTTTCGCGACATCGGCCAGCGCGGCGCCGGAAGCTGGAACCTCGGTGCCCGCCATCAGTCCTCTCCCCGCACCATGGTGAAGAAATCGACCCGCGTCGCCGCCGTCTGCGCCGCGCGCGCGGCCGCATCCGCCGCCAGGCGCTCATCGACGGGCGCCAGCGCCGCCTCGACGCCGGCGCGGCGCGCCTCGTCCTGCCACAGCGCATCGATGATCGCGGCAAGCCGCGCCTTCGCGACATCGCGCCCCAGATGCCACGCGAAGCCCGTCGGTCCGTCGGCCACCTGCACCGCGGCCCGCGCCACCGTGGCCTCGCCGACATTGAACGGCGCGCCGTCGCCGCCCGCGCGCCCCTGCACCATCACCAGACCGACATCCGGCAGGCGCAGATCCACCACCGCCGGCAAGGGACCGAGCGCTACAAGCGCCGCATCGAGATCGGCCACCGATGCGCCGGCGCACAGCGCCATCATGCGTTGCCGTGCGGCCACGTTGTCGCCGCTGTTCCGCTTATCGTTCTCAGCTTCAATCATTTTTCGGCTTTTGACGGTTGCGCCCGATACCCGTTTGGGAAACCATGCATCCAGAAGCTTTTTGCAGAGACTTTTGGCAGAGGCTTGCGGGCAGGCGAACGATTTGTCTCCATTTGTAGACAAATCGACCTGGATTGCCAGTGAAGATTTGGTGACAGCGGCCCAAGGACGTATGCTGGGGCCTATGCTGTGGCCCGGTTGGTGACGCAAAACGATGGCGGACTTGAACGAAGCCCAGATGACGGCCCTGATCGAGGGCACCGAGCACTCCTCCCCGCTCTATCGCGGCGAGGGGATCGCGGCGTGGCGGCAGATCGCCGACGAGATCGAGGCCGATATCGCGCGACTGAAATTCGGGCCGGGCGAGCAATTGCCGACCGAGGCGGCGCTCGCGGCGCATTTCGGCGTCAACCGCCACACGGTGCGGCGCGCCATCGCCTCGCTGGCCGAGCGCGGGCTGCTGAAGGCGACCCAGGGGCGCGGCACCTTCGTGGAAAACTGGCCGCTCTCCTACCCCATCGGCCCGCGCACGCGCTTTTCGGAAAACGTCTCGCGCGAGCGGCACCAGCCCGGTGGCGAGTTGCTGCGGGCGGAGGAGATCGCCGCGCCCCTCGCCACGGCCCGGGCGCTCGCGATCATGGAGGGCGCGCCGGTGACGGCTGTCAGCACGCGCCGCTTCGCCGATGGCACGCCCGTGTCCTGCGGCACGCTCCATTTGCCGCTGCCACGTTTCGCCGGCTTCGCCGACGCCTACCGGCGCCACAACGCCGTCACGCCCGCGCTCGCCGCCTGCGGCGTGGAGGACTACCACCGGCTGGAAACGCGCATCGCCGCCCGCCCCGCCACCGCCGAGGAAGCGGCCCTGCTCAACCTCGCGCCCGGACGCGTCGTGCTGGCGGCGACGAGCATCAACGTCGACGGGGACGGACGCCCGATCGAGTTCGGGCAGACGGTTTTCGCCGCCGACCGGGTCGAGCTCGTCGTCTCCAGCGACGCGCCGCCCGGCGGCAAGTCCTGAGCCGGCGGCAAGTCCTGACCCGAGCGCGCCGGCCTTATCCGAGGAGTTCGCGCAGACGATGAACACCACGACGCTGCTTTTCCAGCTCGGGCTGGCGCTCGCCATCGGCCTCATGGTGGGCACCGAGCGCCATTGGCGCGAGCGCGACGACAAACCCGGCGCGCGCACGGCCGGAATCCGCACCTTCGGAATTTCGGGCCTTCTCGGCGGTATCGCCGGCGCCATCACACAGACATCCAGCTCCGGCACGGCCTTGCTCGTCGGGGCGACCTTCGTGGCCTTCTCCGCGGTTTTCGGCGCTTTCCAGTGGCGCGAGGCCGAGGCGCAGCACCAGTTCAGCGTCACGACCGTGATCGCGGCGCAGGCGACCTTCCTGCTCGGCGTGCTCGCTTCGCTCGGCCATCAGGCGGCGGCGGCGGCGGCGGCCATCGCCCTCACTGCCCTGCTCGCCAGCCGCGAGAGCCTGCACGCCTTCGTGGAGCGGCTGACGTGGCCGGAGCTGCGTTCGGCGATCTTCCTGCTCGCCATGGCGTTCATCGTATTGCCGCTGCTGCCGGACAGGGCCGTGGGACCATACGACGCCATCAACCCGGCCGAGATCTGGATCTTCGCCATCGCGCTCGCCGGCGTGTCGTTCGCCGGCTATGTGGCAGTGCGCCTCTTCGGCAGCACGCGCGGGCCGCTCGTCGCGGGGATCGCGGGCGGCCTCGTATCGTCGACCGCCGTGGCGCTGACGTCGGCGCGCGATTCCCGCGAGAGCGGCGCGAACGTGCGCGCCATCGCCGCCGGGGCGCTGGCCGCGAGCGCGGTGTCGATCGCACGCGGCGGGGTGCTGGTCGCGGTCTTTTCCATGCCGATGCTCATGCGCATCCTGCCCGCATTGTCGGCTGCCGGCGTCGTGATGACGCTGGCCGCCGTGGTCTGCGCCATCCAGGGCACCGCAGGCGGCGGGGATGCGGACAAGAAGGGCGAGAAGGCCGAGCCGCCGCCGCCCGACAACCCGTTCGAGATCGGCTCGGTGCTGAAGCTCGCCGCGATCATCGCCTTCGCCACCGTCGCCGCGCGCGTCGCCGCCGCGACGTTCGGCGACCGGGGCATGATCCTGGTGTCGGTGATCATGGGCCTCGTCGATATCGACTCCGTCATCCTGTCGATCACCCGCCTCGCCCGCAGCGGCGCGCCCTCGGACACGGGATTGTCGGATGGGGCGCTCGAAGTCGCGATCCTGCTCGCCATCGCCGCCAACACCGTGGCCAAGGCCGCCTACAGCGCGGCGATCGGCTCGCGCCGCTTCGCTCTCCTCATCGGCGGCGTTTCCGCGCTGGCGCTCGTCGCGGGATTTCTTGCCGCCGGAACGCTGCTGCTATAAACAAACAGGTGTTAGGGCGATTTCCGATCGGCTTGATCGATAAGAACTCGCCCAAAATCAAGAAGATGAGTGAGAAGCGGGGCGGCTTCCGCCGGCGCGATACAGGCCAGAGGACAACAATGCCCACCTATGCTTTCGAGGATTTCGTTCCCGGCACGACGAGCGTATACGGCGGCGTCACTGTCAGCGCCGAGGAGATCATCGCCTTCGCGCGGGAGTACGACGCGCAGCCCATGCACACCGACCCCGACGCGGCGCAGCGCAGCTTCGTGGGGCAGCTCATCGCTTCCGGCTGGCACACGTGCGCGCTGTCGATGCGCATGTTCTACGACAACGTGCTCATCGGCTCCACCAGCATGGGCTCTCCGGGAGTGGAGGAAGGAAGCTGGGTGCGGCCCGTGCTGCCCGGCGACACGTTGCGCATCCGCCAGACCGTGCCTGAGGCGCGCGCCTCGCGCAGCCGCCCGGAGATGGGGCTGGTGCGCTTCGTGTTCGAGGTTCTCAACCAGCGCGACGAGACGGTCTATACCCAATCGTGCTGGGTGATGTTCGGCCGCCGTGGCGCCGACATCGCCTCTCCTTCGGCGCGCGACGCCGCCCCCGCGCCCGCCCGCGAGCCCGTCGGCCAGAACCGGGACCAGCCGCCGGCCACGTGGTTCGACGATGTCGTCGTCGGCGAGGAGGCCGTCATCGGCAGCCACCGCTTCACGACCGAGGAAATCATCCGCTTCGCCAACGCCTTCGATCCGCAGCCGTTCCATACCGATGCGGAAGCGGCGCGGCAGACGCATTTCGGCGCGCTGTGCGCCTCCGGCTGGAACACGGCCGCCGTGTGGATGCAGGTCATGCTTGAATACCAGACGGGCGAGGTGCGCAGGGCGTTGCGGGCCGGCCATTCTGTCGGGCGGCTCGGCCCCTCGCCGGGCTTTCGCAACATGCGCTGGCTCCAGCCCGTCTACGCCAATGACGTGCTGACATACCACACGCTGGTCAGCGACAAGCGCCCCACGGCATCGCGGCCGGGCTGGGGCATCGTCAGCACCCGCAACCGGGCGCTCAACGGGGCGGGCGAGGAAGTGTTCAGCTTCGACGGCGCCGTGTTCTGGGAGCAACGCCCCGGCTGAACCCGCGCCGGCGGAGGGAGAACACGCGCCGAGCACGCGCTTGTTATCTCCGCCGCCGCCCAAACCGCTATAGGATGCACGCGTGAGATCGTTTCTCCGTTTCATTGAAGCGAAAAAACGATCTAACTCCTTGATTTTGGGTGAGTTCCTGTCGATAAGATCGATCGGAAAGCATTCTGGAACGATTCGAGGCGAGACGCGATGGCAACCGGATGGCTCGATAGCGGGCAGCGTTATGGCGTCGTCACCCGTGCGCTGCACTGGGCGATGGCGGGAATTTTCCTGTGGCAGTTCCTCGGCATGGGCCTGCGGGTCGCGCTGGGGCGCACGCCGCTGGTGACGTTCTTCGTCAGCAGCCACGCAGCGGTCGGCGCGTTGCTGTTCGTGCTGGCGCTCACGCGCATCCTGTGGGGCCTCGCGAACCGCAGCCGGCGGCCAGCTTACGAGCCCGGCCTGCTCGGCACCCTCGCCCGCGCGGGACATGCCGGCCTCTATGCACTGATGGTGATCGTGCCGGCGCTGGCGCTGCTGCGCGCCTGGGGATCGGGGCGCGGCTTCGAGCCGTTCGGCATTCCGGTGTTCACCGCAACCGGCCAGCAGATCGCGTGGGCGACAGCGCCCGCCAACGCCGTGCACGGCGTGCTGGCATGGACGCTGCTGCTACTGATCGGCGGGCATGCATTCATGGTGCTCATTCACTATTACCTTCTGCGCGACGACACGGCGCAGCGCATGATCCCCCGCGCCGCGCGCTGATGACCCCGATCAGTCGCGCAGGCTTCCCTCCCACGTCGCATGGATCACGCGGGGGTTGAGTTTCAGGGAGGCGATCACGGCGTCGATCTCGTCCGGCACCACGGCGGTGCTCACGAGGGTCGCGACAATTTCCGCGCGCTCCTCGCCGAGGTCTTCCAGCTCGACCCTGCTGACCGGATAGTTGGCGTCGTCGAGCGCGTCGAGAAGCGCGGTGCGCACGGCGGGCGCCTCCTGCGGCGCGACGGTGATGCGCAGCGCATAGGTGGCCTCGCCCAGGCGCTCGTCGATCGGAATGCGGTTGATGGCGTTGACCAGCGGCCGCAACATCGTGTTGGCGAACAGAACGAAGAAGGTCAGCAGCACCGCCTCCGCCGCCATGTCGGCGCCCGCGCTCGCCCCCACCGCCGCCGCGCACCACAGCGTCGCCGCCGTGTTGAGGCCGCGCACGTTGAGACCTTCCTTCATGATGACGCCCGCGCCGAGAAAGCCGATGCCGGAAACCACGTAGCTGATGACGCGCACGGCCTCGACGTTGCCAGCGATCCGCTCGGCGAGATCCACGAAGCCCGCCGCGCCCAGCGCCACCAGCACCACCGTGCGCAAGCCCGCCGATCGCTGCCGGTATTGGCGCTCCGCCCCGATCAGGGTGCCGAGGATGAACGCGACAAAAAAGCTGACGGTCGAATCCAGAAACGACGTCAGCAGAAAATTTTCCACGAAACGCATAATGTAAATCCGGGCAAAACAAAGGGATCGGCGTATCGGACACAGGCAGGCAATATCAAACAACATATGAAATATTGATGAATAATTATTCTGTCTCAATGCTTTGGATGCGGCATACCGGAATTGCAAAAAACATCACCCCCGCCTCTCTTGCGCCGGCGACCTCGAGCGTCCGATAATGCGCGCTTACGCGAATTCATGACTAAGCCCAGCCACAGCCAAAGCATTTCGACGTTTCGCTGTAACGCGAAAATGCTCTATCCTTCTGATGAGACGCCATTTATTCTGGCAGAGCGGTACCCGCTTTGCCTGATAACGCTTCAAGGAGATTCCATGTTTGAGGCAAAGACGATCGCCGCATCCGACGCAACCGCCTTCTTCGCGGATCTCGACCGCCAGTTGCAGGCGTTGATCGAGGGGGAGCGCGACTACGTCGCCAACGCGGCGAATGCGTCGGCGCTGATCAACGCGCTCGTCGCGGACCTGAACTGGGCCGGCTTCTACTTTCTGCGCTCGCCGGACGAACTCGTCGTCGGCCCGTTCCAGGGCAAGCCCGCGTGCGTGCGCATCGCGGTCGGCAAGGGCGTGTGCGGCACGAGCGTGGCGCGGCGGGCCTCCATCGTGGTGGAGGACGTGCACGCCTTTCCCGGCCACATCGCCTGCGACGCCAACTCGCGCTCCGAGCTGGTCGTGCCGCTGATCGCGGACGGGCAAGAGAGAGACGGGAGAGTGCTTGGTGTGCTCGACCTCGACAGCCCGCTGAAGGGCCGCTTCGGCGAGGCGGAGCGGATCGGCTTCGAGCGCATCGCCGCGACCCTCGTCGCGGGAAGCGACTGGCCGGCGCTGTAGGCAGTAACGCCGGACTCAGCCGGGCGCGCGCGCCTTGTCAAAACGGCGCAGCACGCGCTCGCGCTTGAGCCGCGACAGGCGCTGCAGCCAGAAGATGCCGTCGAGCTGGTCGATCTCGTGCTGCAGGCAGACGGCCAGCAGCCCCTCGGCCCATTCCTCGCGCTCCGCGCCGTCCAGATCGCGGTAGACGACCCGCACGCGCGCGGCGCGCTCCACTTCCTCGGTGACGCCCGGCAGCGACACGCTGCCTTCCGCATGGCGGATGCGCTCGGGCGACGCCTCGACGATACGCGGGTTGACGTAGTGGCGCACGCCGTCCTCAGGCGACAGCTCGATCACCACGAGCCGCTCGGGTACGCCGACATGCGGCGCGGTGATGCCGATGCCGGGCGCGGCCCGCATGGTGTCGAGCAGATCGGCGGCAAGCGCCTGCAGCTCGGCCCCGAACGCGGTAACGGGCGCGGCTAAGGCTTTCAGGGCGGGATCGGGATAGCGGACGATGGGCCTGACGGGCACGGTGCACTCTTGAAAAAGCGGGGAACGGGAAACGAGCGCCGCAGCTTATCCGCCGCCGCGGCTGAATCAACCCCACGCCTCCCAACAGCCTGCGCTTGTGGAGCGCCCGCACTTGACATAGAAACGGCGAACACCGCCGCCGGCATCGCCGTCAATTCCCCGCCCCACAATCGCACCAGCAGGAATGCAGAGATAAAATGGTCTTTGCCTCGCCCATTTTCATATTCCTGTTCCTGCCGGTTGTCCTGATACTCTACTTTCTCTCGCCGCTCAGGCTCAGGAATACCGTTCTCCTGCTGATGAGCATTCTGTTCTACGCGTGGGGCGAGCGGTTCTTCACCCTCGTCATGCTGGCCTCCATCGCCGCCAACTGGTGGTTCGGCCTGCTGCTGGAACGCTTTCCGGCGGGGCGCGGCGGCAAGACGGTCGTGGCGGCGGCAGTCGCGGTGAATCTCGGCCTGCTCGGCTTCTACAAATATTCGGGCTTTCTCGTCGATCAGCTCAACGCGCTGCTCGTGCCGCTCGGTTTTACCGCCATCGCGTTCGATGGACCGCACCTGCCGCTCGGCATCTCGTTCTTTACCTTCCACGCGCTATCCTACGTCATCGACATCTACCGGCGCGACGCGAGCGCCCAGCGCAATCCGGTCGATTTCGCGCTCTATATCTCGCTGTTCCCGCAGCTCGTGGCGGGGCCGATCATCCGCTATCACGATATCCACACGCAGTTGACCCAGCGGCGCACGCGCTTCGACTACGTGGTGTCGGGCGTGGAGCGGTTCGTCGCGGGCTTCGGCAAGAAGATGCTGCTCGCCAACCCGCTGGGCGAGGTGGCCGACGCCGCCTTCGCCCTGCCGGCGGGAGATCTGACGACGCCCGTCGCGTGGCTCGGCATCGTCTGCTACACGTTGCAGATCTACCTCGATTTCTCGGCCTATTCCGACATGGCGATCGGCCTGGCGCGGATCTTCGGCTTCGATTTCCTCGAGAACTTCAACTATCCCTATACGGCCCGCTCGATGCAGGAATTCTGGCATCGCTGGCATATCTCGCTGTCGAACTGGTTTCGCGATTACTTCTATATCCCGCTCGGCGGCAACCGCGTGGCGGAATGGCGCGTGTGGTTCAATCTCATCCTCGTGTTTCTCGCCTGCGGCCTGTGGCACGGGGCGAACTGGACATTCATCGTGTGGGGCGCGCTGCACGGCCTGTTCCTGGCGCTGGAGCGGGCGGGGCTCGCGCGCGTTCTCGAACGGCTGCCCGTCCTCGTGCGCCACGCCTACGTGCTGATCACGGTGATGGTGGCGTGGGTGTTCTTTCGCGCCGACGACATCGGCGCGGCTTTCGCCTATCTCGGCGCCATGGCGGGCATGAACGGCGCAGCGCAAGGGGTGGGCGTGGAGCGGTATCTCGACCTCGGGGTGCAGATCTGCCTCGTGTTCGGCATATTGGCGAGCGCTTCCGTATTCAGCCGCCTCACCGCCGACTGGCGCTGCCGGGCCGGGCAATCTCGCGGCGTGCTGTCGCCGGGCCTCGACCAGCTTCGCATCGGCGCGGACGGGCGCATCGCTCTCGCGGGGCGCTTCGCGCTGCTTGCGGCCATCGCGTGGCTTTCGGCGGCGCAGATGGCGAGCGGCACCTACAACCCCTTCATCTACTTCCGGTTTTAGAGCGTATCCGGTTTCGTTGAATTATTGTTGATTCAGTGCGAATTCTCATCGATCCAATGGGTCCGTTCGATCGGAAAACGCACAAAGGCAAGGCGCGGCGGCACTTCATGACGATCCTCCCTCCTCAACGCCCGCTTGCCGACCGCGTGTACGGCTATGGCCTTGCCGGGCTGCTCGGGCTCTTCGTCCTCGGCGGCGCAGCGGGTGTCCTGCTCGCCCCGTTCGCGCGCACGGACGCTTTGCCGGGCGAGAACCGCAGGCTCGGTGCCCTGCCGCCGCTGCCGGGCAACATTGAAGAGTGGGACACGTTTCCGCGCCGTTTCGAGGCCTTCGTCAACGACCATTTCGGCTTCCGCGCCGCGCTCATCCACACCCAGACGGATCTGTCGACCGCGCTCCTCAACCGGCTGCCGACCGATCAGGTCGTCGCCGGAACGGATGGCTGGCTGTTCTATGCGGGCGAAGGATCGCTGGCGTTGTTCCAGCGCGCGGTGGAGCTCGACCCTGACCGGCTCGACGCATGGCGGACGCAGCTTGCCGAGCGCGTGGGCCGGCTGAACAGCCTCGGCGCCGGCTATGCCTTCACCGTGGCCCCCGACAAGCACACGATCTACGGCGAATACATGCCGGGCTATCTGCACCGGGGTCGCAACCCGTCTCCCCACGACCAGTTCATGACAATGGCGACGGCGAACGACCTGCCCGTCATCGACCTGCGCCCCGCGCTCATGGCCGGCAAGCCTTCGGGCCAGCTCTACATGCGCGACGACACGCACTGGAACGCGCGCGGCGCCTATGTCGCCTACAGGGCGCTGATGGCCCGGCTCGGCCGCGAGGCGCTCGATCTCGGAGACGGCGATTTCGACATGCGCCCCAACGGCCCCGGCGACCTGGCGCGCATGGCGCTGATCGACCGCCTGGAACAGGTGCCGGCCACGCGCGCGCAGGCCCTGCCGTGCGAAGTGCGCGAGGTGGAGCGGGTGAACGACCCATCCGGCAAGGCGACGCTGATCCGCACGCGCTGCGAGGGCGCGGCGGGCAAGCTCGTGCTGTACCGCGACTCGTTCGGCGACGCTCTGCTGCCCTTTTTCGCCGCGAGCTTCGGCGAGGTGGTGGCGCTGTCGGGCACCCCCGCCCTCGCGGACATAGAACGTTTGGTCGAGGCGGAACGGCCCGATTTCGTGCTGGAGGAGCGCGTCGAGCGCCACCTGCGGTTTCCCCCGGCGGGACCTTCCACGGAAGCCCGTTAGAACGAAAGGGCCGGCGGAGATGTCCGCCGGCCCCGTGATTGCATGGCACTGTTTATTTTTTAGTTCAGCTTGATCTGGCCGAGGTTGATGAACTGCGTCTCGCCCGACGAGCCGTCGACACCGTCGTTGTCGGTGATGATGTAGGCGACGCCGTCCTTGCCGACGGTGAAGCTCTCGACCTTCTCGATCGTGGTGCCCTTCGCCGCCTCGAGATCGGGCAGCAGGTCGCGCACCAGCGTCTTCTTCACGACCGGCAGTTCCTTCGCGCCGATGGCGGCGGGCTTCACGTCCTTCACCGAGAAGCGGTAGAGCTTCTTGATGGCTGCGTTGTCGCCGATCTGGTTATCGCGCTCGATGACGACGAAGGAATCATCGCCGACCGCCGTGATCTCGGACAGGCCGATCCAGCCCTTCGACGGCTTGTCGAGCGGGTAATGCACCGCCGACCACTCCTTCGTCGCCGGCTTGTAGGCCAGGATCTTGGCGTGGCCCTTGGGATCGTCCTTCCATTCGCGCTGGACGGCGACCCACAGCGTCTCGGCGTCGCCCGTGCCGGTCACGGCGATGCCTTCGAAGCCGAAGCGGGTCGCGTGCTGCGTCAGCGCTTCCGGCAGCTCGATGACTTCCTGCACCGCGCCCTTGGCGTCGACACGCACGATCTGCGACTGGGTCGGGTTCTTCTCGCGCTCGGGGTTGCCCTCGGACGCCAGCCAGAAGCCGCCGGCCGGACGCACCGCGATGCCCTCGAGGTCGAGATTGGCGAGGGGCTCGCCGTTGCGGGTGACGACGATCTTCTCGACGATGCGGGCGGGCTTCTGCGTGGCGTCGACCACGAAGATGGCGCCCTGCGAGTAGAAGCTGTCGCTCACGACATAAAGCTGGCCCGCCTTTTCGAGATCGGCAGCCGCGCCCGACAGCGCGCCCCAGCCGATGGGACGGCCGGCGGAATCGTTACCGGAAACGATGGTCGGGTAAGCGGCGGGCGCCGCCTCGCGCTTAAAAATGGCAACCGTCGTGCCCTGCCCGCCGTCTTCGCGGCGGTCGGTTTCGTTGGCGACCACGAAGAGATCGCGGCCGGGGATGGCCAGCAGGCCCTCGGGGCCGATGCCGCCGCCGGGGATGAGCTGCAGGAAGGTCGGGTCCTTGCCCGCACCCTCGTCGCGGTACACGCCGATGACCGAACCGCGCTCGGAGCCGACGAAGATCAGGTTGTCGGCGCCGAACTTGCCGAACGCGATGCCTTCGGGCTCCACGCCCTTGGCGTTGCGCTTGTCGGGATAGTGGCCGATGCGGATGACTTCGTGCTCGAAGGCGGAGCCGCTCTCGAACGCCACGGTGCCGTCGCGGTTGAAGACGGTGAAGCCACGCGCGCCGCCCTTGTAGTCACCCTCGTTGGCGGTGACGAAGCGGTCGGCGTCGATCCAGCGCACGGCGTCGGGCTCGCGAAGGGCGTTCTCGATGCGGTCGGTGGGGCTGATGATGCCGTCGCGCTTGGTGTCGACGTTCTCGAGCGTCACGGCGCCGGCCGGGAAGTGGTTCACAACCTTGTTCGTCTTCGAATCGACGATGACGATGTGGTTGTTCTCCTGCATGGTGACGACAACTTCGCCGTTGGCGTTGAAGTCGACGAACTCCGGCTCCGGATCCTCGGGAGCAACAGCGGCAAGGCCCGTCAGCTCGACGCGGCGCACGCCCGCTTCCGCCACGGTGCCGTCGGCGCCGACATCGGCGAGCACGAGGAAGCCGGCGGGAAGCTGCGGCAGCGCGCCGTCGTTGTGCTTCTCGTTGCGCTCGTTCTCGATGGCGATGGCGATGGTCTTCTTGTCGTGGCTGACGGCGACCGAGTCAGGCTGTCCGCCGACATCGATCTTCTTCTCCAGCTTCTTGCTGGTGAGATCGACCACGCCGAGGTAGCCCGACGGCTCGGTGTAGCTCTTCGACGTGTTGACGGCGACCAGCGCCTTGTTACCGACTACCACGACCGAGGTCGGCTCGCCTTCCACCGCGACGGTGCCGGCAGCCTTGGGCGCGGCGGGATCGGTGATGTCGACGAGGCCGATGCGGTTGCCGGGGCTGTCGGTGTAGACGAGCAGCGTGCCTTCGGCGTTGGTGGAAATGATCTCGGACACCGTCTCCTTCGCCGGATCGGCGCCCTCGGGCAGGTTGCGGATGACGGGGAAGACCGACAGGCGGTTGAAATTCAGCGGTTCGGCGGCCGTCAACGACGTAGCGGACAGCAGGCCGGCGGCGATTGCCAGCAGGATGGAACGTTTCATGGGATTTTCTCTCCGGAACCCGCAGCGGGGAGGGACTGATAACAGCGCCGTATGTCATCGTCCGCCGATGACACTGGCGTGACATGACGCCATTTTGCCAAAGAGAAATTTTTACCCCGCCGCCGTGGCCGCCCACATCGACTGACGTGTCCGCGCCACGGCGCCCGCAGCGAATACTTGTTGTTTCATGACCCGTTACAGCCACATTCTCCGGTGACGGCGCCTCAGCCGAGCCTCGCGAAGGCGATGACCATCAGCGGGGCGAGCAGCACGTTGAGCAGCCCCACCAGCACCATGACGAGGCCGGCGATGGCGCCCTCCTCAGCTCCCACCTCGTAGGCCCTGGCGGTGCCAGCGCCATGCGCGCCCATGCCGAACAGCGATCCGCGCGCGATGGTTGAGCGCAGCGGCAGCCATGCCAGCACCACCTCGCCGAGCACCGCGCCGAGCACGCCCGTCATCACCACGAACACCGCCGTGAGGTCGGGAATGCCGCCGATCTCGCTCGACACCGTCATGGCGAAGGGCGTGCTGATGGAGCGCGGCAGCAGGCTGAGGCGCAACGCGCCGTCGAGCCCGAGCAGGGTGGCGAAGCCCCAGGACGACGCGACGGCGGTGGCGCTTCCCACGACCATGCCGAACGCGAGCAGCGGCCAATGCCGGCGGATCAGCGCACGGCGCTGGTAGATCGGCACCGCGAAGGCCACCACAGCCGGCCCCAGCAGCGCCACAAGCCAATGCGTGCCGCGAATATATTCGGAATAGCTCGTGTCGAGCAGCAGGACGGCGATGATCAGCAGCGCCGGCGTCGACCCCAGGGGCAGCAGCCACCAGCGCGGCCACCGCCGGTAAACCGCCTTCGCCAGCAGGTAGAAGCCCACGGTTGCCGCGGACCAGAACGCCGCTCCGACGAGCGGATCACTCCGCAGCAGCGCTTCCATGCTCAGGGCTACGTTCATTCCGAGATTCATGGCGAGACATCCAGCGATAGCACAGATCTATGGCAAGGGCCGTCGCTATCATCACGGTCGCGGTGCTGAGAAGGATGACGGCCAGGATCTTGACCCCCGTCAGGCTTAGGAACTCGCGGTGATCCAGCACGGCGAGCGCCGCAGGCACGAAGAACAGCAGCATGTCCGACAGCAGGAACGCCGCGCCGCGCTCGACGCGCGCCAGCCGCAGCCGGCCGCTCGCGAGCAGGCCGAGCAGCAGCAGCAGGCCCACGAGCCCGCCCGGAAACGGCAGCGACAGCAGGCGCACCACGCCCTCGCCCACCAGCCAGAAACCCAGCACCACGCCGACCTGAACCGGACGGCTCGCCGGAAGCGCGCGCCAGAACCGGCGCGTGGCATGACGAACGGCATGACGCATTCCTGCATGCGGCTGCGGCGCGAGCGGGGAGGATGAAGCGGGAGACGGAGCGAATGACATGGCACTGACCGGGTGTGAAACGACTTTCAAGCCCAAAAGGTAGGTTCGCCTGACTTATTCTTCAAATGAATTGATCGACTAATCTATATTCTGATATGGAATTAACATGGATCTGAGAGTCTTGCGCGCATTCGTGGAGGTGGTTCGGCAGGGTGGCTTCTCGCAGGCCGCCAAGGTGGTGTTCGCCACGCAATCCACGGTCAGCAAGGCGGTGCGGCGGTTGGAGGACGAGATCGGCGCGCCGCTTTTCGACCGCCTCGGCCATCGCGCCGTGCTGACGGAAACGGGCGACGTCGTCTACCGCCGGGCGCTGCGCATCCTGGCCGAGCGCGACGACCTTCTCGCCGAAATCGAGGAGCTGCGCGGCCTCAAGCGCGGAACGTTGCGGCTCGGCCTGCCGCGCATCGGCAGCAGCACGCTGTTTGCGCCGCTGTTCGCGCGCTATCGCAACCTTTATCCCGGCGTCGAGGTGCGGCTCATCGAGTCGGGCAGCGACAGGCTGGAGGAAATCCTGCTGGCGGGCGAGATCGACCTCGCCGCCTCGCTGCTGCCGGTGTCGGACGATTTCGAGTGGCAGAGCGTGCGTGTCGAGCCCTTGATGGCGCTGCTGCCGGCCAGGCACGCGCTCGCGGCAAGCGGACATCTCGTGCCGGAAGCGTTGCAGGAGCTTCCGTTCATCCTGTTCGAGAGCGGCTTCGGCCTGAACCGCATCATCCTCGACTTCTGCCAGCGGCACGGGTTCACGCCCGCGATCGCGGCGCGCAGCAGCCAGATCGATTTCATCGTCGGGCTCGTGGCGGCGGGGCTGGGCGTGGCCTTCCTGCCGCGCATGATCGCCGACCAGACGCCCCACGACGGCGTCCGCGCCATCGCGTTGCAGGACCCGCTCACCGACTGGCACATGGCGATGATCTGGCGCCGGGGCGGCTATCTCTCCCATGCCGCTCGCGCGTGGATCGACATCCTGCACGAAGTCTATCCGGCCAAGCCGGAAAGCGCGCCCATCGGCCGCGATTGATCCTGAATCAAGGAAACGCCTTGCCTCTTCGTATCAGATGGCGACCATACGGATGGCAATCGGACATGAACGGACATGCGCATTCGACATCTTCGCCGGGCGGTCGTCGTCGCCGCCATGCTTCTGGCATCGGGCGCGCAGGCGCAGGACACCGGCGCGGGAGCGAAGCTCTACAACGAGGCATGCGCCGCCTGCCACGGCCAACGGGGGCAAGAGACCGCGCGCGGCCAGGCGCGACGGCTCGACGGCGTGAGTGAGGCGGACGTTCGCGCTTACCTGCTCGGCAAGCGCACGCAAGAGCCGAAGCGGCCCTATGAGCGGCTCAAGCACGCGCTGGACGACGCGGAGATCGACGCACTCGCGCAATACATCGCCACCTTCGCCGCGCGCTGAAGCATTTCAAAGCGAAGTAGATAACGCTTCGCGCAGCGCATTTTTCGCGATCGGAAAGCGCTCACAACAGGCCGGAGAGTTGCTTCTCGAAGCCGGCGATGTCGATCGGGCCGATGAATTTTTCCACGAGCCTGCCCTCGCCGTCGATCAGGAACGACGTCGGCGCGCCGATCACCCGGTAGCGGTCGGTGGTGATGCGCAGGCTGTCGAGCAGCACCGGGAAGGACACGCCGAGGCGGGCGGCCGCCTGCTTCACCGCCGCTTCCGGCTCGCCCATGTTGAGCGCGAGAATAGTAAAGCCCTTGTCACGGTTGGCGCGGTAGACGGCATCGAGCGCCGGCATCTCCGCGATGCACGGTCCGCAGCCGCCGGACCAGAAGTTCAGCAGCACCACCTGCCCCTTCAGCCCGTCGAGCCGCACCGGCGTGCCCGCGAAATCGAGCGCCGCGAGCTCGGCCGCCGGCTTGCCGGCAGCGATCTCCTGATCGGGCTTGCAGCCCGCGAGCCCCACAAGCAGCGCGGCGGCGAGCGCCCCCAGTACGTGATTCCGCTTCATGCGATCCTCCTGCCGTGCTGGAGCCGGATGACGTAATCGGTGCGCGCGCCGAGATCCGGGTTATGCGTGACGAGAACGATCGTGCGTCCGCTCGCCTGCAGAGCCTTGAACAGGCCCATGACGCGCTCCTCGTTGCCTTCGTCGAGGTTGCCGGTGGGCTCGTCGGCGAGGATGAGCGCCGGGTCGTTGATGAGCGCGCGGGCGATGCACACCCGCTGCTGCTCGCCGCCCGACAGCTGCGACGGCAGATGATCGGCGCGGTCGGCGAGGCCGATGCGATCCAGCGCCTCGAGCGCCTCGCCGCGGTCCGCCATGGAGTGATAATACTGCGCCAGCATGATGTTCTCCACCGCCGTGAGGTAGGGGATGAGGTGGAACTGCTGGAACACGAGGCCGATCTTTTCACGGCGGATGACGACCTGCTCCGCCTCGGCGAGGCGCGCAGTCTCGATGCCGTCGAGCCGGTAGGAGCCGCCGGTCGGCACGTCGAGCAGCGACAGGATGTTGAGCAGCGTCGTCTTGCCGGAGCCAGAAGGCCCCATGATGGCGACGAACTCGCCCGCGAACACATCGAAGGTGACGTTGTCGAGCGCGCGCACGCTGCCGAACGCCTTCGTGAGGTTGTCGATGCTGATGACCTTCTCGCGGCTGGCCACGGAGGCGGAAGGGAGAGGGCGCGGGATGGTGTCGCTCATGGTTCATTCTCCTCTCAGCACGCGTGCGGGCACGACGTTCACCGCCCCGCGCACCGGCAGCGCGGCGGCGGCGAGCGCCGCGAGCAGCGACACGCCGAGCGTCAGCGGCACCACGACGGGCCGGAACGTCACCCACGCGCCGAACACCGCCTGCCCCAGCAGCTGCGCCAGCCCGAAACCGAGCACGAGGCCCGCCAGCACCGCGACGAGGCAGATGGCCGCCGTCTCCGCCAGGATCTGCGCGACGATGTCGCGGTTCGATGCGCCAAGCGCCTTCTGCAGGCCGATCTGCGGCGTGCGCTCCGTGACCATGGCCGTCAGCGTGGCGTTGACGCTCAGCGTCGTGATGATCAGGATGATGGCCGCGATGAGCGCCATCAGCCCCTCGATGCGCTGCAGGATCTGGCCGTCGTTCTCGGACACCTTGCGGATGGGACGCGCGTTCAGCGCCGGGAAGCGCCGGGCGATCTCCGCCGTGATCGCATCGGCCTCCGGCCCCTGCGCGGCGACGCTGACCATGGCGAAATCGGCCCGGCCCGGAAGGCCGAGCAGGCGTTGCGCCAGGGAGAGGTTGACGACGATCTGGTTGTCCTCGTTCTCGCCCGTGTCCATGACGCCCTTCACCGTCACGCGCGCCTGCTCGCCGCCCGCCCCGGTGATGGTGACCGTCTTGCCGGGCGCGAGCTCCATGCTTTGCGCGAGCCTGCGGCCGACCATGGCGTTGCGGTCGTCGAAATCGGCGCTCACCCACGCGCCGTCCACCTGCCAGTAGGGCGAGATGGCGTGAAGCTGCGCAAGGTCCGCCCCCATCAGCACGGCGTTGCCGAGGTCGAGGCGCACCAGCCCGTAGAGATAGGGGCTGCCGCCGACGCGCCGCTCCGCCGGCACGGCAGCAATCGCCGCGCGCAGCAGGGCCTCGTCCGCGCCGCGCGGCTGGCCGGCGGCTTCCTGCGCGTCGCGGGGCGAAATGATGAGATTGGGGCCGAAGGCGCGCAGCTCCTGGCTCATCTTGATCGAGATGTCGAGGTAAAGGCTCGTCAGCGCCGACACGATGGCCGCCCCCACGACGATGGCCGCGAGCGCTATTCCCAGCCGGCCGCTGCGCACGGCGATGGATCGCCAGACGATGTGCGCGAACATCTTGACGCGCTCAGTCCGCCCGCCGCGCCGGACGGAGACGACGTCGTTACCGGCGGCCATGCAGCACCTCCACCGGCAGCAGCGCCGCGATCTCGCGCGACGACACGATGGAGCCGGCCAGCACCGTGACGACCGATGTCGCCAGCACCACCGGCACCGTGATCAGCCGCACGTCGACGCCCGCGCCGAACACGCTCCAGCCCACGCCCTGCGCCAGCAGGTAGCCCGCCGCGACGCCGATGATGCCGCCGATCAGGCCGACGATCACCGCCTCGCCGACGAACAGCAGCGAGATCTGCCAGGGCGCCGCGCCAAGCGCCTTCATCAAGCCGATTTCGGCGGCGCGCTCGGCGATGGTCGTCGTCGTCAGCGCGGCAACCGCCATGGCGGCGGCGGCGATGGCCGCCACGCTCACCACGGCGAGCAATGTCTGGATGCGCCCGACCACCGCCCCCTCGCCCGCCGCCACCTGCCAGATGGGGCGCGCGGTGACGTTGGCGATGGCTTCCTCGATCTGGTGGGCGATGGAGCTGACGTAGGCCGTGCAATACCAGACGTCGTATTCCTCCGGCGTCAGCGCCTCCGCGCCACGGCTCGCCTTGCGCGACAGGTCGTTCTCCGCCACCGTCAGCGCGCTCACGTCGACGGACTGCACCTTGCCCGGACGGCCGGCGAGCCGCTGCACGAAGCCGAGCGGCGCGACGAGCGCCTCGTCCTCCACGTCGCCCGTCGTCAGGATGCCCGCCACGCGCACGAGCGCGGACGTCGACCGCGGGGCCTGCGGATCCGCGAGCGACAGCTCCGTGCCGACGCCCGCGCCGAGCCGCGCCGCCAGCCCGCCGCCGATGAGGACGTCGACGACGCCGTCTATCGCCCCGTCGTCCGGCCATGCGCCCGAGACGTGCCAGAACGGATTGATGGACCGCACGCCGGTGCGATAGCCGGGGTCGTCCGGCAGCGGCACGTTCCTGTCGAGATAGATGCCGATGAGGCCCGCTTCCAGCGCCCGCCCGCCGCTTTCCGCCACCACGGGCAGCGTCAGGCGCGGCGCGAAGCCGACGATGTTGTGCCGCCAGAAGATGTCCTTCAGCTTGGGCAAATCGGCTTCGTTGATGAAGTCGCGCCCGCGCAGCGGGTTGAAATCGCGCCCGCCGATGATGAGCGGCATGTTCTCGCTGCGCGGCGTCACCCGGATGTTGGAGCCGTAGGCCTTCATCTCGCTCGCCATCTTGTCGCCGACATCGACGGAAAGCGCGAACAGCGTGGTGATGAGGGCAGCCGACAGCGCCACCGTGACCGCCGCCAGCGCCTTGCGCTTGCGGTTGCCGGCAAAGGACTGACGCAGCATGCGCAGGAACATGGCTCACACCCCTCCGGACCGGTCGGCGCCGGGCTTGCTGAAGGTATCGGGCGCGGCGCGGAACCGGTCATAGGTGCTCCGGCTCTCGAAGAACCAGGTGCGTCCGGCGTGCTCGTACTGGAAGGGCGCGCCGGTGTTGCGCAGCCGCGCGCCGCTGACGGGATCGGTGACATCGATGTCGACGACATCGCTGAAGTAGCGCGCGCTCTTCTCCAGCGTGCCGGCGGCGATGACGATAACACCGTCCTCGACCGCGTGGTCGAGCGGGATCGGGTTGCAGCCGCCCGGCTTGCCGATGCTCGGGCGGTACATGCGCACGTTGCAGGCGATGCAGATGATCTCGTCGCCGCGCTGGATGTAGCCGCCCTCGCCGCAGATCAGGCAGGCGTCGAGCACCACGCCGATGCTGGCATGCGCCTCGTCGTAGCGGTTGACGAGGAAGAAGCGCACCCGGTGTCCGTCCGAGGTGACGTAGGCGAAGCGGTGGAGATTGCCGTCCTTCACCGTCTCGACGGGGATGCGGACGGTGTCGCGCGCGTCGGCGGTCATCGGCACGGCCTCGGACAGGCGCGGCGGACGCGAGGCGTAGAGATTCTGATACAGCATGACCGCGAGCAGGAACGTCGCGGTGGCCGCGAGCCCGTTGCGCAGGCGCCCTTCGCCGTGCACGCGCGCCCACAGGCGGCGGCGCTCCACGCGGTCTGTCACCGCGGCGGGAACGCGGCGGCGGCGCGCGAGCGCGACGAGGAAGAGGCCGAGGGCGATGACGAGCGGGCCATAGGCGAGCCACGGCGTGACGATCGACAGGCGCGCCACGAACGACACCCGCTCGGCGGTGACGGCGATGGCGTCGATGCGCAGCAGACCGAGAAGCGTCTTCTCCGTTCCCGCGACCACGAGCAGCGCGAGCGCCGCCGACAGCGCGACGACCGTCGCCGCCCGCCCCGCGAGCCTCGCGACCCGCGCGAGCAGCAGCCCGAACCCGGCGAGCGCCGCGAGCGCCACGGCGATGGCGGTGCAATTGACGATCAGCTCGGTGTTGATGACGTCCGTGGCCGTCATCGTGTGGTTGGCGCTCAGGCGCCAGGCGTCGAACACGCCCTGGGCGGCAAGCCCGGCGACGAGCACGAAGCCCGCCGCGAGCCGCCATGCCCCGCCTTTGCCGCGCGCGGCGGCAAGCGTCAGCAGCAATCCCGAAAGAGCCACCGCCAGCGCCGCCGTGTGGACGAGCGTAGCGATGGCGGTGGCGGAGCGCGGCGCGGCAAGCGCGGCGGCGATGGCGGCCGCGCCCAGACCTGCGCCGGCGAGCAGCGCGAGCGGTATCGTCGCATCGCGCCGGCCCGGCTCCCCGCTGGCGGCGGCGACCGGCCACAGCGCGGCAACGAGCGCCACGGCAGCGAGGCTCTGGGCCAGGATGGTGATGTAATAGGCCAAAACCGCTCTCCGCCCGCCCCCGGAAAAATTACTTCAGCGGCACGAAGGTGAAATCGTACTCGACCTCGAAGGGCTCGAACCACTTGCCCACGCCGCTCGCCTTGTCGGTGTGGCGGCCGAAGCCCTGACGCGACGGCGGATCGATGTGGTAGGTCAGCTTGTAGTTGCCCGCGCCCGGCAGCTTGACGTTGGAGCCGTAGTGCGGACCGTCGACGGCGACCATCGGCATGAAGTTGCCGCTCTGCACCTTGCCGGTGTCCTTGTTTTCAAGGCGGTAGGTGACGGTGAGGCCGGGCACGAACTCGCCGGCGCCGAAGCCGTTCGGGTTGCCCTCGGTGGCGTGCACGTCCGCCTCGAGGTGGATATCCGACTGCGAGGCGGGCAGGTCGATGCCGGCGGGCTCCAGATCGATGGGCGCGAGGTAGACCGCGCCGATCTCCAGAGCGTTGACGATCTTGGGCTCGCCGATCGGATACTCGACGAGCTCGTCGGCGGCGCGTGCGCCGGAGGCCGCGAAAAGCGCGAGGCCGGTTGCGAAAAGAGCGATTTTCTTCATGGTGTGACTCCTCGGTGGATAATCAGGAAGCGTCCGGCTGCACCGTCGCCTGCCGCTTGCCGCGCCGCCAGATAACCACCAGCGACAGCACGGTGACCGCGAGGAAGAGCGCCTGCGGCAGCAGCGTCTCCCAGTAGGGATAGATGCCGAGCAGCGGTATCTCCGGCGCTCCGCCGATGAGGGTCGGGGTGATGACCTTGCCTTCGATGAGCTCGAAAATGCCCTTGCCGACGAAAACGAAGGCCATCAGATAGAGAATGGCGCCGGTCACGCGGAAGAACAGGCCGATGGGCAGCCTGAGCGCGCCCTTCTGCATGGCCCAATAGACCGCGACGAGCCCCAGCGCCCCCACGATGAAACCGGCGGCGATGGCGAGAAGGCCGGCGGTGTCGGCGTCGATGGTCAGCGCCTCGTAGAACAGCACCGTCTCGGCCCCCTCGCGGTAGACGGCGAGGAACGACACGAACCACAGCGCCGTGAGCGAGCCCGCGCTGACCGCGCCGCCCACCTTGCCCTTGATGAACGCGCCCCATTGCGCCGCTTCCGCCTTGGCCAGCAGCCAGTTGCTGGTGAAGAACAGCACCACCGCCGCAAGCAGCATGGTCGCGCCCTCGATGACTTCCTGGCTCGCGGCGGAAGCGCGGAACACGAGCTTCAGCAGGATGGCGGTGAGAACGCTGGCGATGATCGCCACGAAGACGCTGTTGACGATCACGCGGCGCTTGTCGCCGTGCCCCGTCTTGACCAGGTAGGCGATAATGGCCGAGACGATCAGCATCGCCTCGAACCCCTCGCGCAAGATGATGAAAAGCGAGGCGAGGAACAGCGCGCTCCAGCTGCCGGCCCCCGAGCCGCCGAGCATTTGCACCGCTTGCGCCACATCGGTGTTGAGGGTGTTGGCCACCGTTTCCAGCTCGCCGGCGGGCGCGTTGTCGCGGATGAGCGCCATCAGGCGGCTGAAATGCGCCTCGATGCGGGTCTTGTAGGCGTTGTCGCGCGCGCCGACGCGCGCTTCCATGCCGCTCGCCTCGAATACGTCGAAGTAGGTGTCCTGCAACGTGCCGACGGCGTCGCCGGCGTTGCCCGCCGCCGCCTGCGCCAGCGCCGCCGCGACCTGCTCGCGGATCGTGCGCGCGACCGTGTCCCAATCGGACGCCGCCGACGCCGTCGCGGGCTGCGCCGCCGCCGTGCCGACCAGCGGCAAGCCCGGCAGGAGCGCGGTGAGCTCCTCCTTCAGCGCCCGCGCGGAGCCGCGAATGAGCCGCGGCTCGCGGTTGTCGTTGACGAGGCCGACGATGCGGCCGAATTCCGCGTTGAACTCGCCGTCGCGCTTCTGCGACACATGACGGCGGATGGCCGTTTCCAGCAGGCTGTTCTTGTAGCCCTCGAACTGGCCCTTGCGGATGAAGTCGCGCGCCGCATCGGGATCGCCGCGCTCCAGCGCGTCGGCGGCCTGCAGCAGGCGGGCGTCGATGGTCTCCACCGCCTGCTGCCAATGGGGCTCGATGGCGCGGGGGCGCTCGTCACGCACGGGCGAGGCGGGCTCGGACACGGGCGGCAGGGCGGGCGATGCGGCGGGCGTCGGCGCATCGTCGCCGGCTTCGGCCACGATGCGATGGCCCTTTTCGAGCAGCGGCACGATCTCGTCGAGCGCCGCGATGTGCGCGCCGATGCGCCGCTCCACCTCGGCAACGGGCGCGCCGTCCGTCATCAGCCGCCGGATGGCGCCGAACTCGGACTCGAGCTGGTAGCTGCGCTTCGCGGAGATATTGACCCGAATCGGGCCTTCGAGATTCTCGAAGATCTCGAAGTACGAGCGCTGAACGGATTTCTTGGCATCGTCCACGCGGCCGGCGCGATATTCCTCAAGCCCCTGCGCCAGCAAGGCGTCGATGCGCGCGACGAGCCCGGCATAGTCATGACGCGCCTGTGTTTCGGCGGTCTGCGCATGCACGGGCGCGGCAACGATGACGGAATGCAGCAGGCCAAGCTGCGCCGCGAACACGAAAGCCATCAGAAAACGCCGCATGATTGCCCGTTCCCGTCCCTCAACAGCGCGGATGCCTCGATCGCGCAATGCAGGACCGCAGTCCGCGACACGCGCTCATCGAGCACCTGTCACTTGCTAAACAACATGCGAGGGATGATGTTTGATAGTAATCAATAAGTCCACATCGAAATATTCGTTTTGATTTGTTTGAAATTTCAGTTTTTAATTATTTTAATATAATATTCGGCAAGGCTCATCTCAAAAATCGATCCGCGCCGCCACCGGCGTGGACACGGGGCGCACTGAAACGATAACGGCGGCGCGCACGAGGCGCACCGCCGTCATAACGATTTTTACGTAGCCTATGCCACGCGGCCTATGTCATGCCGCCGCGCGCTTCAGATCGGGAAGCGCAGGATTGCCGCGAGCGAGCCTTCGCCGGGGATGTCGACGCGCCGCACCGCCAGCACCTTGCCGCCGCTGTTGAGCACGCGCACGGCGATCTCGTCGACGATGCCGTAGGTGTCGGGCCCTTCCTCACCGAAGGTGACCTCGCCGGTGGCGTCGTCCACGGTGCCGTGCAGCACCTCGTCGATGTCCACGAACAGCGTGTCGATCTGGCCGAATGTCGCGGCGCGGGCGGCGTCGGCGACATCCGTCGTCGTGCGCCTGTCGCTCTTGCGGGCAGCGAAGATCGCCTTCGCCGCCTCGATTTCGGAGGCGTACTGCTCATCGAGGATGGGGCGCGCCGCTTCGGCGAGCTCCACCGGCGTCCAGCGGTCCGTGCTGCTGGCGATGGTGTGCGGCAGCAGATGCGGATACGCGTTGACCGAACGGTAGATCGACGCCAGCGGCTCGGTCGCGGCGAGGATCAGCGGCACGGAGCGTCCCACCAGCAGCGGCCGCAGCGCCGCGTCCACCTTGCGGGCATACTGGGCAAGGCGCGTCTTCTGCCCCTCGGAGCCGTGGATGCGCTGGGAGTGCGAGCGATCGTTGAGGGTCGACTTGCCGGCGGCGGTCGCAGCGTCGCGCGGCAGGCCGGGAACGGAGACTTCCTCCGGCGGCAGGTCCGACGACAGCTCCACCAGCCCGACGCTGTTTTCCGACAGCGACAGCACATAGGCCGAATGCGGGAAGGTCACGGCGCGCAGCAGCGGCTTGAGATGCACACGGTCCGACACCTCGAGGATCTCGGTGAGCCTGTTGGCCAGGCGATAGGTGCGCAGCCGGTCTGGCGTGGCGATGATGGCGAGGCTGTTCGCCTGGTAGATCCAGAATTCGTCGTCCGCACGCAGATCGTCGAGCTGCTCGACGAGCTCGGCAAGACGGCGCTTGTCGAAACCGGCCTCCTCGAGCTGGTTCGCCGCGGCCTTGACGAGATTGCCCAGCGCGATCCGGCTGGCCTCGATGTCCTGCGTCACGGGGGTGGTCGGCAGGTAGATCGACACGACGGCGTCCGCGCGCAGCTCGCTCAGGGCCCGGATCTCGGCAAGCGAGGGAATATCGACATATACCAAGGTGAAATCCTCTTCGTGATAGGGACGATGCGCTTTATGTCATGCCCTCGCGAGAAAGACTGTCAATGACAGGCAACATGATTCTCAATATTATTTTTTCTATTTTTCATTATTTGTAACCTACACGCCAGAATTGTCCGGCGCCGATACGGCAAAGATGTCAGCCGGCGCATCGACGGATCGCCGCCGCGCTTTCAGGTGCCGCAGAAGGTCGCGCGGACGATCTGTTCGGGCCGCGGCGGCAGGGCGTATTCGGCAGCATTCGGCTGTTCGTCGAAGGGCTCCGCGAGGATGGCGATGAGGGCATGCAGGGGCGCATAGTCGTCCGCGTGGGCGGCCTCCAGCGCGGCCTCGACAAGATGATTGCGCGGGATATACAACGGGTTGGCGCGGTTCATCGCCTGCCGCGCGGCGGCGGCGTCCGCGCCCTCGCGCTGCAGGCGCGCGCGCCAGCGGGCGAGCCAGGGCTCGAATCCGGGCTCCAGAGCGGGGTCGTTGGCGCTTCCCGGCGCGGCGACCGCATCCGCGAGACGGCGGAAGGTGAGTGTGAAATCCGCGCCGTGGTCGTGCATGATGCTGAACAGGTCGCGCACCAGTTGCCCGTCGCCGTCATCCGGCGCGGACAGCCCGAGCTTGCGGCGCATTTCCTCGAGCCAGGCGGTTTCGTAGAGGCCGGGAAAGAGATCGATGGCGGCCTGCGCCTCTCGCGCGGCGGCGTCGGGATCGGGCGCGAGCAGGGGCAGCAGCGCCTGCGCCAGGCGGGCGAGGTTCCAGTAGACGATGCCGGGCTGGTTGCCGTAGGCGTAGCGGCCGGCCGCGTCGATGGAACTGAACACCGCGCCGAGATCGAACGCGTCCATGAAGGCGCAGGGACCGTAATCCAGCGTCTCGCCGGCGATCGACGTGTTGTCGGTGTTCATCACGCCATGAATGAAGCCCACCCCCATCCATCGCGCGACGAGCCGCGCCTGGCGCGCGATGACGGCTTCCAGAAACGCCTTGTAACGTTCGGGAGCCTGCGCCGCCTCCGGGTATAGCCGGGCGATGGCGTAGTCGGCGAGCTGGCGCAGCGCCTCGGTGTCGCGCCGGGCGGCGAAATACTGGAAGGTGCCGACCCGCAAATGGCTTTCGGCGACGCGCACCAGAATGGCGCCGGGAAGCGGCGTCTCGCGCGCCACGCGGTCGCCGGTAGTGAGCGCGGCGAGCGAACGGGTGGTGGGAATGCCGAGCCGCGCCATCGCTTCGCTGACAATGTATTCGCGCAGCACCGGCCCCAGCGCGGCGCGGCCGTCTCCCCCGCGTGAGAACGGCGTCGGGCCGGCGCCCTTGAGGTGAATGTCGAGACGGCGCCCCCGGTCGTCCAGCACCTCGCCCAGCAGCAGGGCGCGGCCGTCACCCAGACGCGGCACCCACGAGCCGAACTGGTGCCCGGCGTAGACCATCGCCACCGGCTCCGCCCCTTCGGGGAGCGCGTTGCCGCTCAGCATCGCCGCCAGCGCATCGCGCGAGTGATGGGCGGGATCGAGGCCGAGGGAGCGCGCCAGCGGCTCATTGAGCAGCACCAGAGCGGGCGCCGGCATGCGCATCGGCTGCTGGCGGGCGTGAAAGTGCTCCGGCAGGCGGGCGTAAGTGTTGTCGAAAACGAGCGCCAAGGGTCTTCTCCGGTCCATCCCCGCCAGCCCGCGCCGGGCCGGGGACGGCGGGGCGCGGTTAACCTGACATCTTTTTCATGTAGGATGTCCGCGTGCGATTCCAAACCGTAAAAGCGTAGCGAGAACACGATGAAGGCTTCCACCCATCTGAAAACGGTCGCCCTGGCGGCGGCGCTCCTCAACGGCGCCTTCATGACGGCGGCCACCGCCACTGAGGGCGGCTGGGCCAGCGCCGGCGGCGCCGACTGGCCACCGGAGCCGACCGTGATCGCCCATCGCGGCGCATCCGCCCTGCGCCCCGAACACACGCTGGCCGCCTATCTCAAGGCGATCGAGGACGGCGCGGATTTGATCGAGCCCGACCTCGTCATCACCAAGGACGGCGTGCTCGTGGCCCGGCACGAGAACGCCATCGCCATCGTCAACGCCGACGGGAGCCTGAAGGAAGCGACCACCAACGTCGCCGAGCTGCCGGAGTTCGCCGACCGCAAGACGACGAAAACCATCGACGGCGCCGCGATCACCGGCTGGTTCGTCGAGGACTTCACCCTGCACGAGCTCAAGACGCTGCGCGCCCGCGAGCGTATTCCGGCGATCCGCCCGGCCAACACCGCCTTCAACGACCAGTTCGAGATCCCGACCTTCCAGGAGGTCATCGACCTGGCGCGCGCCGAATCCGAAAAGCGCGGCCGCACCATCGGCGTCGCGCCGGAGACGAAGCATCCGACCTTCTTCAGGAGCATCGGCCTGCCGCTGGAGCCGGCGCTCATCGCCATCCTCGATCAGAACGGCCTCAACCGCAAGGAAGCGCCGGTCATCGTGCAGTCGTTCGAGGTCGGCAACCTGAAGGAACTGCGCAAGCAAACCGATGTGCGTCTCGCCCAGCTCGTCGACGACGCGGGCCGGCCCTACGATTTCATCGCGCTGGGCGAAGCCGAGAAGCGCACCTACGACGACCTTCTCACCGACGCGGGGCTAAAGGAAATCGCGACCTACGCCAACATCCTCGCGCCCTACAAGACGTTCATCGTGCCGGTCGCCGACGGCAAGCCCGGCAAGCCCACCGACCTGGCGCAGCGCGCGCATGCGGCGGGCCTCTCCGTCCTCATCTGGACGCTGCGGCCCGAGAACAATTTCCTGCCGGAAAGCCTGCGCAAGGAACCCCGCAACGACAAGACGGCGCGCGGCGACAGCGTGGGCGAGATCACCATCTATCTGGATGCCGGCGTCAACGCGTTCTTCTCCGACGATTCCGCCGTGGGACGCGCAGCCGTCGACGCCTTCCGCAAGAAGCCGTGATTTTATCAAACAAAACCCGCCCGGCAGCGCCGGGCGGGTCATGAGGCGAAAAGCCCGCGGCTCTCGCGACGTTATCTGTGCAACGCCAGCGACGTGCCCTTACTTGGCGACGGGCAGAACGGCGCCCTTGTACTTCTCGAGAATGAAATCCTGAACCGGCTTGGAGTGCAGGACCTCGACGAGCTTCTTGATCTCGGGCTTCTCGGCGTTAGCCTTGCGCACCACGATGAGGTTCGCGTAGGGATTGTTCTCGCCGCTCTCCACCGCGACCGGATCCTTGACCGGGTCGAGCTTGGCGTCGAGCGCGTAGTTGGCGTTGATGACGACGGCGTCCGCCTCGTCGTTCTCGTAGACCTTCGGCAGCAGGCCGGCTTCGACGTTGGCCTGGAACTTGAGGTTCTTCGGGTTCTCGGCGATGTCGGAGATGCGGGCGGTGATCGGCGTCACGCCCTCGCGCAGCTTGATCACGCCCTCGCGCTGGAAGATCGACAGGATGCGCCCCTCCTCCGCCACCGCGTCGCGCAGGATGACGGTGCCGCCCTGCGGCAGGTCCTTGAGGTTCTTCACGCGCTTCGAGTAGATGCCGATCGGCTCGATGTGGATGCCGCCAGCGCTGACGAAGTCGTAGTTCGCGTCGCCCTTGTGGTCCGCCAGCACGGAGCTGAGGTAGGGCTCGTGCTGGAAGTAGTTCGCGTCGATCTCGCCCGAAGCCAGCGCCGTGTTGGGCAGGATGTAGTCCTGGAAGGGCACGATCACGAGGTCGATGCCTTCCTTGGCCAGGATCGGCTTCGCCTGCTCGAGGATCTCGGCATGCGGCACGTAGGACGCGCCGACCGTCAGCTTGGTCTGGGCGAATGCAGGCGCCGCGAACGCGACAGCGCCGAGAACGGCTGCGGAAATGAGGGTCTTGAACATCGCGACTTCCTTGCGTTTGACTGACAGGATCTATCGTTTATCGAGTTTTCGCGTCACGAGATCGCCCACGAACTGAATGGCGAATACGATGACGAGAACGGTAGCCGTCGCAACCAGCGTCACGTCGGCGTTATTGCGCTGAAAGCCCTCGAGATAGGCCAGATGGCCCAGGCCGCCCGCGCCGATGACGCCGGCCATGGCGGTGAAGCCGACGAGCGAGATCAGCGTGACGGTCAGCCCGGCCGCCAGCGCGGGGGCGGATTCAGGGATCAACACCTTGAACACGACGGTGAAAAGCCCGCCGCCCATGGCGCGCGTCGCCTCGATCACCCCTTTGTCCACGTCGCGGAAGGCGATCTCCACCAGCCGCGCGTAGAACGGCGCCGCGCCCACGATGAGCGCCGGGAGGGCGGCGTTCACGCCCAATATCCGCCCGACCAGAAACTTGGTGACCGGAATGAGCAGGACGATGAGGATGATGAACGGAATGGAGCGGAAGACGTTGCTCATCACCGATAACGCGCCGTAAACGAGGCGGTTGGCGAGAAGCTGGCCCGGCCCCGTCAGGAACAGGAGCGCGCCCAGCACGAGGCCGAGCAGGAACGTCGCCGCCCCGGCAAGAGCCGTCATGTAGACGGTATCGTAGGTTGCCTGCAGCAGCGGCGCGAGACGGACGTGGGGAAAAAGCGCTTCCAGCATTGAGCTCATCCCTGCCGCACGATCTCGGAGGCGATGTCGCGCTCGGCCAGATAGGCCAGCACGGAGACGAGATCGTCGCCCTTGGCCGGCACCTCGACGTAAAGCTCGCCCGACGCCCCGTCGCGCGTGAAGGCAAGCTGCCCGTGCACGATGTCGAGGGACAGGCCGAAGCGGCGCACCACATCGGCAAGCACCAGCCGGCGCGCGCCGGGTCCCGAGGGAATGAGCCGCACCAGCGCGCCGGTGCCGATATCGACCGCGTAGGGATCGAAGGCGCGATCGGATTCGCGCGCCGGATCGGCCGCATCCGGCCCGGCGACCTGGCGCACGAAACGCTGCGTCACCGGCTTCTGCGGATTGGCGAAGACCTCCGCCACCCGGCCCTGCTCCACGATGCGCCCAGCCTCCATCACCGCGACCGTGTCGCAGATGCGCCGAACCACATGCATTTCATGGGTTATCAGCACGATGGTGAGGCCGAAACGGCGGTTGATATCCGACAGGAGGTCGAGAATCGAATCGGTGGTCTCGGGGTCCAGCGCCGATGTCGCCTCGTCGCACAGCAGAACGTCCGGCCGGTTGGCGAGCGCTCGGGCGATGCCGACGCGCTGCTTCTGCCCGCCGCTCAATTGCGAGGGATAAGCGTCCTCACGCCCCTCCAGCCCGACGAGATGAACGAGTTCCGCCACACGCCGACCGATGTCGGCCTTCGCCACACCCGCGATTTCCAGCGCGAAGGCGATGTTGCGCGCCACCGTGCGCGACCACAGCAGGTTGAAATGCTGGAAGATCATGCCGATCTTCAGGCGGGCACGCGCGAGCTCGGCCTCGGGAACGCGCGTCAGATCGAGCCCGCCAACAACCACCGACCCGCTGTCCGGTCGCTCCAGTCCGTTCAGCAGCCGGATGAGCGTGCTCTTGCCGGCGCCGCTATAGCCAATAATGCCATAGATCTGCCCGCGTTCTACGGTCAACGTTACATCGTCAAGAGCCGTGATCGAACCGGATGGAGTGGTGAATAGTTTGGAAGCATTTTTTAGTGTTATCAAGTTCAAGTCCACTCAGCGGCGGCGCTGACCAAAATACTTATTCTATAATTTGTATCATTTGAGACAGCAGATTGTCAACGAAGGGCATTCCCCTCCACCGGAAAATCACGCGAGCCGCGCGCGTGTCGCCCGAACCAGCGGACTTGCGCAGGTGGCGGCAGCCGTGTCAACCAATGAGACCAGCCAGTGAGGCACAGGCACAACCCGCAGTTGCCCGAGAAGCGCGAGAACCGGATGACGAATGTCCTGCAACACATCACGCTGACGACCGGCCAGATCGCGCAGCTGCCGCGCGGCGCGGTGGCGGACGACGACATCGCCGCCTGCGCCGAGTTGCTCGACGGCGTGCTGCTGGGCGGCGTGCTGCCATTGCCGGACGTGACGGGATTTCTCGTCGACGGATCGCACTACCGCGACGACCTGAAGGTCACGCTGTGGGCAGGCACGCCGCTGCGGCGGCTGCCGGTGCTGACGATCGGGGTCGCGCGCGGGCCCACCTCGGGCGTGGCGTTGTGGCGCGAGATGCACCGTAGCGCGCGGGTGCCGCTGGGGACCGACGCGACATCGCCGCCGCCGGAACCATGGGTCGTCGACCGGCCGGAGCCGGGCGCGCCGCGCCATCCGGAATCAGCCGAGTGGACAGAGCGCTGGCTCGCCTGCGTCGGCTGGACATGGATGGAATACGGCAGATCGCCGCCGATTCATCGTTCGTAACGGTCGCTGTCCCAATAATACCGCCCACGCGGACCGTAGTATGGATTGGCGCGATAGACCGGCCTGCCCCAATACACGGACCCCGGACCGTATACCGGACCCGGCCGGTAATAGCGGTATCGCGGCCCGGTCACGACACGGGGCGTCGAGTAGACGTAGCGCTGCGAATACACACCGCCATAACCGCCATAGTAGATCGGCCCCGCCCCGTAATACCCGGACGACACACAACCCGATACCAGCAATCCGGCGGCGATGACGGATGCACCAGCGATAGCACGTGAAATTTTCATGGCTTGCTTCCTCAGCCGCCCGACAATTCCAGACTATCGCGTCCGTATGGCTATCGAGGGGCGGGTTCACCCTGAAATAACGCGCGCTATTCCCACGAGTTCCGCATCGGCGTGCTTGAGAACCTCAAGCAGGGCCACCTTTTCATCGACATAGACGCGCGCAAACGGGGGATCGTGCTCGAGGATGCTGCTGGTGTTCGAGATGACGTCGGCAACCTTGATCGTCTGCACCCATGCGGGAGCGGCGGCGAGACGCTCGCGCTTCAACCGCTGGCGGGTGGCGCGGTTACCCGTCTCCAGATCGGACAGCAGCGCGACGCCATCGCGCACCGCCCTGCCGAAGCGGGCCTCGATGTCGTCGAGGGTCACGCCGACGTCCTCCACGCAATCGTGCAGCCAGGCCACGGCGATCGCGGTCTCCGGGTCGCCGCCGAAACCTGGCTTGAACGCCACCGCGCCAGTGAGGCCCGCGACTTCCGCCAGGTGATCCGTGTAGGGCGAGCCGATGTACTTCCGCTTTTGGCCGCGGTGAGCCACGAACGCAAACGACATCGGCGTGAGATCGCGTAGCGCCGCAGATCCTGTTTCACCGGTATCGTGGGATGTTGATTTCGCCATGGCAGCCTCCCTTCGCCATGCAGCCTCCCGTGGCGGATGAATCAAGCGGACAATCCCGAAGCCGGCGAATTTGTTCCGGGCGGCAACGGCGGATCGACGAAAACGCGCAACTGCCGCGCACGGCCTCGGATCTCGATAACATGGGCGGCAAAGCCTGCGGTATCGATCTGCGCCATGCGCATCGCGGGCTCCGAGATCACGAGCGTAGCGTTCTGTTCCTTGGCGACGGATTCCAGCCGGCTCGCGACGTTTACCGTGTCGCCGATGGCGGTCAGGCTGCGCGCGCGGCCGAAGCCCATGACCCCGACGATCGCGGGGCCGGCATGGATGCCGATGGCGATCCGCAGCGGAGCCGGAAATTCACGGGCGAACTCGCGGTGCAGGACGTCGATCTCGGCCATGATCCGTTGCGCGGCCAGAAGGGCGGCGCGGCCGCCCTCGCGCGGCGGGCCGTCGATGCCGAAAAGCGCCATCACCCCGTCGCCGATGAACTTGTCGACCCTGCCGCCGCTGCTCTCGACAGCATGTCCCACGAGAGAGAAATAGCGGTTGAGAAGAAACACCGTGTCGTAGGGCAAGCGCTTTTCGGTCATGCCGGTGAAGTTGCGAATGTCGCAGAACATCACCGCGATCTCCTGCTCGCGCCCCGGAGACGCGTCGCGCGCTTCCGCCAGACGGCTGCGCCGGTGCGGGGGCGACAGAACGGGCACGACGGTGATGTCGCCGCGAGGCCGCAACTGGCAGGCGAGGCGCACGCGCGGCGGAGCGCCGACACGTTCCAGCGTCGCCTTTTCCAGCGCGTCCGGCGGGTCGCATGTGGCGGGATCGCCGAACACCTCGACGCGGCACGTCGAGCAACGTCCCTTGCCCCCGCACACGGCATAGTGGGGAATGCCGCCGAGGCGGCTCGCCTCCAGCACGGTGAAGCCGCGCAACACCCTGACGCTGCGTTCGCCCGGATAGCGCACCACGATGCTCGCGCCGCGCTCGCGCCACAGCCGCAGCTCGCGCAGCCCCAGCGTGCCGGCGACAAGCCCGCCGAACAGGCCGTAAAGCGCCATCCGAGCCAGGCGCAGCCCCGTCTCTGCGGATGCGCGCGCCGGCGTGTCGGCTGGCGGGGGAGCGGAAACAGGCGTTTCGGCGAGAAGCCGCCCGGTCTCGGAAAAGCCAAGCAGTGCCAGCACCGGGAGCAGCGCTGCGGCGACGAGCAGCGTCGGCATCGCATCCCGGTACCAGTCGCGGCCGCGCAGCCAGAAATGCAGGCCGATGCAGCCGTGCACCCACACCACGACGAGCGCCACGCTCTGGCGCACGCCGGCAAGCGGCGTCTCGACCCACATCGAGCGGATCGCCGATTCGTAGGTGACCTGCAATCCGTAGAGCATGTAAGCAATGCGCGTGCCGACCACATGGTCGATCAGCAACAGCGGCACGAGCAGGCCCAGCAGCAGCTGCATCGCCTCGCCCGGCGGCATGCGCAGCGTGCAGCGCCGGTAAAGCGCGATGAGCGCGAGCCCGACATGGCTCAGCACCGCCCCATAGAGCAGCACGCCGCCCAGGGCCGAGCCCCAGAATGTGGCAAACCATTGCAGACCGGCCTCGGCTGCCGGCAGCGATATCAGGTTCAGCGCGTGGTTGAAGAGATGCGTCGTCACGAAGACGAACATGACGAGCCCGGTCGCAATCCGGAGCCTGCGCCGGGACAGGCGCGAAGACAGCGCCGTCAGCGGCGCCGGCAGGGAGGCGAGCCGTAACATGCTCACGCGGGTATCGTCATGCGGCACTCGTGGTCGGGAGCGATCGGCTGCCACGACCGGGCCGGATTCGCTGCTGCGCAGCATAATCGCATTTCAGGATCAGGCGAAGGGACGAAGTGCACTGTCGTCTTCCTGATGGCCAGCCACCCGATGGTCATGCCCGAGTGCAGGAAAGGGGCGTAAAAACACAAAAGCCGCGCAACCTATCAAGGTTGAGCGGCTTTTTGAGTTGAATTGGTGCCCAGAAGAGGACTCGAACCTCCACGACTTGCATCACTGGTACCTGAAACCAGCGCGTCTACCAATTCCGCCATCTGGGCTTGCTCGCGAGCGAGGTCGTCTGTTTACGAAGAGGCCGGCCTGCTGTCAATGGGGTTTCATCAACCTTTCGCAACATGGGCCGCCCCTGTGGATAAACCACCGAAACCGTTGCGTTGCAACGGCTCCGCCAGGATCGTCACAAGCGATCAGCCGTCGACGGCCGCCGCGACGACATTGTGCGCATCCGTCTTGATGCGATTCACCATGGACCGCAGCCCGTTGGAGCGCTGCGGCGTGAGGTGCGCGCCGAGGCCGAGCTTGTCGAATATCGGAAGGGCATCGGTGTCGAGGATCTCCGCCGCCGTCCGCCCGGAATAGATCGCGAAGGCGAGCGCGATGAGGCCGCGCACGATATGGGCGTCGCTGTCGCCTCGAAACGCCAGCACCGGCGCGGCGGAGGCATCGACATCGAGCCACACCTGGCTGGCGCAGCCGCGCACCTTGTTGGCTTCGGTGCGCGCCTC
>CALMIK010000028.1 GCA_937863995.1 uncultured Chelatococcus sp. | reverse complement strand
GGAAGGAGAGACAGCATGAAGACAACGCTTTTGACCGTTGCGGCTCTTTCATTGGCTTCGACGTTCGCACTGGCGCAGCAACAGCCGGTTCCGGCAACTCCCCCGGCGGCCAATCCGCCAGCGGTGATGCCGCCAGTGGTGACGCCGCCGGCAATGCCCAACCGCATGGCGCCGAAGCACGGGACACCGACGACGGCAATGCCGGTTCCCGGCGCGAACAGTTTCACCGAGGCGCAGGCGCGCGAGCGCATCACCGAGGCGGGCTACACCGACGTCGGCCCGCTGCGGCTCGACGACAAGGGTGTGTGGCGCGGAATGGCGATGAAAGCCGGCGCCAGCGTCAATGTCGCCCTCGATTACCAGGGCAACGTGGTTGAGCATTGAAGGAGCGGATCATGCCGACAGTAACGGGACTTTTCGACAGCTACGACCACGCGCGCGAGGCCGTCAGCGCACTTGAGGCCGCGGGGATCGGGTCGAGCGACATCAGCATCATTACCCATGATGAGGATCACACCGGTAGTTCCGCGGCGGATGGGGCCGGAGCGGGGGCGGGCATCGGCGCGGTTGCGGGCGGTGCGGGCGGGTTGCTCGCCGGCCTCGGGCTCGTCGCGATTCCGGGTGTCGGCCCTGTCGTGGCGGCGGGGTGGCTTGCCGCCACGCTTGCGGGCGTGGCCGCCGGCGCGGTCGCGGGCGGTGCGGCGGGCGGACTGCTCGGCGCGCTGACGGGCTCCGGCGTTCCCGAGGCGGAGGCCGACTTCTATGCGGAGGGCGTGCGCCGTGGCGGCTCCATCGTCGTCGCCCGGGTGAACGAGGCCCAGGTCGACGCGGCAACGGCCATCCTGCGCCAGTCGCGCGTCGTCGATCCGGTCGCGCGCAGGCGTGCTTTCGAGGACGAGGGTTGGACGCGCTTCGATGAAAACGCGCCCCCTTACTCGGAAGAGGAAAAGCGGCGGCTGCGCGAGAGCTATCGCTCGCTGCCCTGACGGGAACCAGCACGAAACGGGCGGTCCGCGTGTCACTCGATGGGTGAACGCGCGGGCCGCCCTTATGTCTGGCCCGGCTGCGGGCAGGCGTCGGACGCAACAAAAAACAGGCGCCGGGTTGCGGCGCCTGTCTGCTTTCGGGGGTCAGTGGGTCTGCGAATGCTGCCCGCCCGGCATGGTGATTTCCCGCAGGCCGGAGCCGGCGATGGCGGGGCTTTCATGCGCCGTGTCGGCGAGCGACACGATACCCGTCAGCCGCTTCTCGCGGTTGACGACCGGCAAGCGCCGCACCTGGTTGTCGCCCATGTTGCGGGTGACGTCGTCGATGTCGTCGTCCTCGAAACAATACTTGACGTCGGAGGTCATGACGTCACGCACCCGGGCGTTGCCGTCGAGGCCGGCGGCAATGCAGCGCACGACGATGTCGCGGTCCGTGATGGTGCCGACGAGCCGGTCGTTGTCGCCCACGGGCAGAAAGCCGACGTCGTTCTCTGCCATCTTGCGGGCGACCTGGGCGATGGTGTCGTCCGGGCTTACCAGATGAACGTCGCGGCTCATGATTTGCGATACTTGCATTTCCAGGTCCCTCCTTTCCAATTCCCCCCAACCGACCGAATGGTCATTCATTCAACCGGAAATGCCTGCCATTGTTCCGGAGAGCCCGGGAAAAGGCCGCGCGGGAACCTCTGGCGCGATACGCCGTTCATCACTGGTTGTCCGGGAACGGACGGCGTTCGCGTGAGGGGCGTGGACCGCTGAGGCAGCAACCGGAGCGTTTTCCGGCCGTGCGGCAATATGCAGTCACGGCGGATGTCGCTCCCGCCAGAGGTGATCAAGTGAAGGATGGACAATGACCAGTCTCGATCTCGGTGTCATCGGCAACAGCGCTATCGCGGCCCTGATCGACGAGCGCGCCAGCATCGTGTGGATGTGCTATCCCCAACTCGACGGCGACCCGGTGTTCCATGCGCTCATCGGCAGGGCGGAACACGGAGGCGGTTCGTTCGACATCGAGCTGCACGGCTTCCGCGCCAGCGAGCGCGTCTATTCTCACAACACGGCCGTGCTGGAGACGGTGCTGATATCGGAAGACGGATCGCGCGTACGTGTGACCGATTTCGTTCCCCGCTTCCGCAGCCGGGGGCGCATCTTCCGGCCCGCGATGGTGGTGCGCCGGATCGAGCCGCTGTCCGGCACGCCGCGCATCCGGCTTCGTGTGCGCCCCTCCGGCGATTATGGGCGCGTGCCGGCGGAGGTCACGCGCGGTTCCAACCACATCCGGTACGTGGTGGGGGGGCAGGTGCTGCGCCTAACCACCGATGCCGCGCCCGGTCTCGTTGTCAACGAGGTGCCCTTCATTCTGGAGCGCACGCTGACGTGCATCCTGGGGCCGGATGAAATCCCCGCCGAGGCGCCGGGCGCTCTCGGGGCGCATTTCCACGACGAGACGGTGCGTTACTGGCGCGACTGGGTGCGCTATCTCGCCATTCCATTCGAGTGGCAGGACGTCGTCATCCGCGCCGCGATCACGCTGCGCCTGTGCGCCTTCGAGGAAACGGGCGGCATCGTCGCCGCGCTCACGACCTCGATCCCGGAGTTCGGCGCCTCCGGCCGCACCTGGGACTACCGCTATTGCTGGCTGCGCGATTCCTTCTTCACCGTGCGCGCGCTCAATCGTCTGGGCGCGACGCTGACGATGGAGAACTACATCAGCTACGTCACCAACGTTGTGGCGCGCAACGGCGACCGCGAATTGCAGCCGCTGTTCGGGCTGCAGTTCGAGGACCACGTGGAGGAGGAAATCATCGGTGACCTGCCCGGCTATCGCGGCTTCGGGCCGGTGCGGCGCGGCAACGGCGCCTACACCCAGCGCCAGAACGACGGCTACGGCTCCGTCATCCTGGCCATCGCGCAGTGCTTTTTCGACGAGCGCCTGCTGCGGCGCGGCGACCGGGCGCTGTTCGCCCGGCTTGAGGCGCTCGGCTACCGGGCGGTCGCGACATGGAACACGCCGGACGCCGGGCTGTGGGAATTTCGCGCGCTCGCCTACGTCCATACCCACTCGGCCGCGATGTGCTGGGCGGCCTGCGATCGGCTCGCCCGCATCGCGCTGACGCTCGGCCTGACGGACCGCGCCACCTTCTGGCGCGAGCACGCCGATGCCATCCGCGAAGAAATTTTTGCCCGCGGATGGAACAATGAGTTGTCGAGTTTCGTTTCTCGCTTCGATGGAAATGACGTTGACGCCAGCCTGCTGTTGCTCGCCGACATCGGGCTCGTGCGCGCGGACGATCCCCGTTTCCGCTCCACAGTGGAAACCATCGGGGAACAACTGAAGCGCGGGTCGCACCTTTTCCGCTATGCGGGAGAGGACGATTTCGGCGTTCCCGAAACCGCCTTCACCATCTGCACGCTCTGGTACATCGAGGCGCTGGCGAAGATCGGACGGGAAGGGGAAGCGCGCGCGCTGTTCAACGATTTGCTCGGGCGGCGCAACAGTCTCGGCCTTTTGTCGGAGGGCATTCACACCGAGACGGGCGAGTTGTGGGGCAACTTTCCGCAGACCTACTCAATGGTGGGCCTCATCCACGCGGCGTTGTCGCTCTCGCGCAAATGGGAGGATGCGTTCTGAAGGAACGCGTCAGGAGGTCTTGTGAAACTGATCGTGGTATCCAACCGGGTGACGGTGCCCTCGCGCACGACGCAGGCAGCCGGCGGCCTTGCCGTCGCGCTCAACGGTGTGCTCGCCAGCCGGCGCGGCATGTGGTTCGGCTGGAGCGGCAAAATCGGCCCGGAACAGGAAGAGGCAACCTTGTCCGAGCATGGCGGCGTCACCTACGCCCTGTGCGATCTCTCCGAGGAGGATTATGCGGAATATTACAGCGGCTTCGCCAACCGGGCGCTGTGGCCGCTGCTGCACTATCGCCTCGACCTGACGGAATTCGCGCGCAAGGACCTCAACGGCTACCGGCGCGTGAACGGCTATTTTGCCGATCTGCTGCTGCCGCATATCGCGCCCGACGACGTGATCTGGATTCACGACTATCATCTCATTCCGCTCGCGGAGGCGCTGCGGGCGCGCGGCGTCACCAACCGCATCGGCTATTTCCAGCACATTCCGTGGCCCTCTGTTGACGTGTTTCTCGCGCTGCCCAACCATGCCGAGATCGCCAACGCGCTCACCGCCTGCGACCTCGTCGGCTTCCAGACCCGGCGCGACGCGGCGAATTTCGGCGATTACCTCTTGTCAGAGGCGAATGCCGTGACCGGCGACAACGTCCATTACACCGTTGGCCGCAACAGCGTGCGCGTCGGCGTCTACCCGGTGGGCATCGAGCGTTCGGCCTATGCGCGCGCCGCCGCCCGCGCCGCGAGCGGCCGCTTCCTCCGCGATGTCGAGGAGAGTTTGTCCGGCCGGCCGATGCTGCTCGGCGTCGACAGGCTCGACTATTCCAAGGGGCTCACCCAGCGGCTCGACGCGTTCGAGCGCCTGCTCGAAACGCATCCGGAGCATCTCGACAACGTGACGTTCCTGCAAATTACGCCCCGCAGCCGCGCCGACATACCGGAATATGCCGAGATGCAGCGGGCGCTCGGCGAAACGGCGGGGCGCATCAACGGCCTCTACGGCAAGGCGTCGTGGACGCCGATCCGCTACATCAACCGCACCCACACGCGGGCGGAACTCGCCGGCCTCTACCGGCTGGCGAAAGTGGGCGTGGTGACGCCGCTTCGCGACGGCATGAACCTCGTGGCCAAGGAGTTCGTCGCAGCGCAGAATCCGGCCGATCCGGGTGTGCTCGTTCTGTCGCGCTTTGCCGGCGCGGCGACGGTGCTGAAGGGCGCGCTGCTGGTCAATCCCTACGATCTCGACGGCACGGCGAAGGCGCTCGATCAGGCGCTCAAGATGCCGCTCGACGAGCGGATCGCCCGCTGGACCACGATGTGGAAGGGCGTGGGCGAAACCGACATATCGCACTGGGGCGGGCAGTTCCTTGGCGAGCTCGAAAGTACGGACCGGGATGAACCCATCACGTTGACGACCACCGTTGGCGCGGCGCCGGCAGCTTCCGACCCGCTTGCGGCCGGCGTTCCTCCCATCGTGGCGCAAGACGTGCGCACGCCGATCTGAGCGGGCGGAATGAACATGGACGTGAACGAATGCGGCGCGAGTCCGCCGCTTTCCGCCGCCGCTCTTCCGGATGCCGCGCCCGTTCTCGCGGCGATGGTGCGGGATGCGGGGCGGCATGCGCTGTTTCTGGATGTCGACGGGACGTTGATCGACATCGCGCCCACGCCTGACGCCGTTCGCGTGCCGGATGGTCTCGGCGGCGATATCATGCGGCTCGTGGGTAGGCTCGGCGGGGCGCTGGCGCTCGTGACCGGGCGGAGCATCGCCTTCGCCGACCGGCTGTTCGCGCCGCACCGTTTTGCCATGGCTGGCCTGCACGGGGCGGAACTGCGTCATCCCGACGGGCGGATCGTCGCCACCTGCCCCGATGCGGCCTTTTTGCGCGCTGTAGCGATGTTGCGCGCGGGAGCGCGGGACCTGCGCGATGTCGTGTTCGAGGACAAGGGCGCGGCGGTCGCGCTGCATTTCCGGCTTGCGCGGGAGCATCGCGCGGCCGTCGAAGCGCTGATGCGCGAGGCCGTGGTGCTGGCGGGGCCGGAGTGGGTGCTGCAGCGCGGCAAGATGCTCGTGGAGCTCAAACCCGCCGCCGCCGACAAGGGCAGGGCGGTGGCGGCGTTCATGCGCGAGACGCCCTTCGCGGGGCGCATTCCGATCGCCGTTGGCGATGACCTGACCGACGAGGACATGTTCGCCGCCGCGATCGCCAATGGCGGTCGGGCGATCAGGATCGGCGTGGACGTGCGGCCGACGCTGGCATCGGCGCGCTTCGAGACACCGGCGCGGCTGCGCGCTGCGCTGGCGTCTCTCGCCGCAGCGTAGGAGCCGCCGCCGTCGTGAGCCGGCGGCGGCAATGCGGCAGGATCAGCCCTTGCGGTTATGCGCGATCCAGGTGGCGAAAGCGTTCAGGAACTTGGTGAGGAACGCCTTGGTGTCGTCGTTCGTCAGCGCGCCTTCCTCGTTGAAAAGCTTGGCCGCGTTGCCGACGTAGGCTTCGGGCTGCTGCAGCGTGGGCACGTTGAGCGTGACCAGCGACTGGCGCAGGTGATGGTTGGCGCCGAAGCCGCCGAGCGCACCCGGCGAAACGCTCACCACCGCGCCGGGCTTGCCGTCCCAAACGCTCTTGCCGTAGGGGCGGGAGCCGATGTCGAGCGCATTCTTCAGCGCCGCCGACACCGAGCGGTTGTATTCGGGCGTCACGAACAGCACGGCGTCGAACGTCTTTACCTTATCGCGGAACGCGGTCCAGGAAGCGGGCGGCGCGCCCTCGTCGTCGAGGTCCTGGTTGTAGAGCGGCAGGTCGCCGATTTCGACGATCTCGAGCTTGAGGTCGTCGCCGGCGAGACCGGCAAGGGCGTTGGCGATCTTGCGGTTGAGGGAGGCCTTGCGCAAACTGCCGACGAACACGGCGACGTTAACGGGGGTGCTCATGAACGGTGCCTTTCCGAAAGTGGGCCACGATGGCCGGGCGGGCGAAATCCTACCCCGGATGACGCCGCCGCGCGACCGCCGCCGCATGCATTTTCGACATGGCGCCAGCTCGATATGGCGGCGGCTCGTGAACCGGGCCTTCGCGTCAGCGTTCCGCGATGGCGCTTCCAGCAGCCCAGCCGGACGACCACGCCCACTGGAAATTGTAGCCGCCGAGCCAGCCGGTGACGTCGACGACCTCGCCGATGAAGTAGAGTCCCGGCACTTTTTTTGCCTGCATGGTGCGCGAGTCGAGGGCCTGCGTGTCGACGCCGCCCACCGTGACCTCCGCCGTGCGGTAGCCTTCGGTGCCGATCGGATGCACCTCCCAGCCGTTCAGCGCCCGCGACAGCAATGAGAGCTTCGCGTCGCTCATGTCGCCGATGTTGCCGGCGATGCCGAACAGGTCGGTGAGGCAGGATACGAGGCGCTTGGGCAGCAGGTCGGCGAGAATCGTGGCGACGGCCTTGCGTCCCTCGTGACGGCGGCGCTCGCGCAGGATCTCGAACGGGTCGCAGCCGGGCAGCAGCGCCAGCGTCACCGGCATGGTCTCGCGCCAGAACGACGAGACTTGCAGGATCGCCGGCCCGGAAAGCCCGCGGTGCGTGAACAGCATCGCCTCGCGGAAGCGCGCCTCGCCGCAGGAAGCCTCGACATCCAGCGACACGCCGGCCAGCGGCTTGAAATCGGCCAGCACGTTCTCTCCGAAGGTGAGCGGGACGAGCCCCGGGCGCGTCTCCGTCACCTCGATGCCGAACTGCTCCGCGATGCGGTAGCCGAAGCCGGTCGCGCCCATCTTCGGGATGGACTTGCCGCCGCACGCCACCACGAGATTGGCGCATGCGGCCGAGTATTGCGCGCCTTCTTCCTCGAGATCGAGCGTGAAGCCGCCCTCGGTCGCGGCAATGCCGGCGACGCGGGTGTTCAGCCGCAGCTTCGCGCCCGTGGCGGCGGCTTCGTCGCACAACATGTCCACGACAAGGCGGGCGCTGACGTCGCAGAAGAGCTGGCCCAGCGTCTTTTCGTGGTAGGCGATGCCGTGGCGCTCGACGAGCGCGATGAAATCGCGCGCCGTGTAGCGGCTGAGCGCCGACTTGGCGAAATGGGGATTGCCGGACAGAAATGACTGCGGCCTGGTGTGGATGTTGGTGAAGTTGCAGCGCCCGCCGCCCGAGATGCGGATCTTCTCGCCCGGCGCCCGGGCGTGATCGACGATCAGCACGCGCCCGCCCTTCGCCCCCGCGTGGGCCGCGCACATCAGGCCAGCCGCCCCCGCGCCGACGATCACGGTATCGAAGTGCTGCAACTGGCGTGCCATCGGGCGTTCTCCTGCGTGCGGGCGCGCACGTTCGTCATGCCGCCCGGCCATCTTGCCACCCGATGATCTTGGCGACTCGGGGATGCGCGCGCTTCATAGCGCAGGCGGGCCGCCACCTCCAGCGCCGGGGGCGCGCCTTTCCGCTTTCCGCGTCACGCGGTTGTGAGATGTGCGGCGGATGCCGCCGGGCTACTGGTCGATGCGACATATGTGCAATCGGGGTGCGGGTTCATGGGCATCGTTTCAACGCGCAGGGCGCTTCTCAAGCTGGCTGGAGCGGCGTCGTTGAGCGCCGCGCTCGCGGGCGCGGTGCGGGCGGAGGGCGGCGCGGCGGCCGCCGTTTCCGCCGCTCCCGGCTTCGCCAACCTCACGCCGGTGAGCATCGGCGCGGCGGCGCTGCGCGTGGGCGACCGCGACCGCGTGACGGCGTTCTACCGCGAAGCCATCGGGCTGTCCGTGCTGGCGCAGGCGAGCGATCGCACCGTGCTCGGCGCGGGCGGCGTGGCGCTGCTGACCCTCATCGACACCCCCGACGCCGAGATCGAGCCGCCGACGAAGGCGGGCCTGTTCCACATCGCCTTTCTGATGCCGGGACGCCGGGAGCTGGCGCAATGGCTCGTGCACGCGGCCTTCACGCGGGTGCCGCTGTCGGGCTTCGCCGATCACAACGTCAGCGAGGCCGTCTATCTGGAAGATCCGGAGGGCAACGGCCTCGAAATCTACGCCGACCGGCCCGCGAGCGACTGGGAGTGGAAGGACGGCGTCGTCACCATGGGCACGCACACGCTCGATATCGACGCTATCCTCGACCTGACGACAACCGAGCGCGACACTTATACGGGCGCGCCCGAGGGGCTGCGGATCGGCCACATCCACCTGCGCGTCGGCGACATCGCCGCCGGCAGGCGCTTCTACGGGCAGGCGCTCGGCCTTGATTCCACACGCGGCGAGCGGCGCGATGCGGCTTTTCTGTCGTCCGGCGGCTATCATCATCACGTGGCGCTCAACACATGGAACAGCGCCGGCGCGGGCGCACGCGATCCGCGCACAACTGGCCTCGACTGGTTTTCCCTCAAGGCGCGTGATGGGGCGACAGTCGACGCCCAGGCCGCGCGCCTGCGTGGCGATGGCTGGACCGTCGCGGCGATCGCGGATGGCGTCGAGGCGACCGACCCCTGGGGCACCCGCGTGCGGCTGCTGACAGGCGCCTGATCCGCCGCCATCCTGCCGTCGTCTTGCTGCTGCCACGCTCCGCTCGCCCACAGGCGGGCGGATTTTTTTGCTTTCTCCGGAACGTTCGCCGCTGCCGGCGGTATTTTCGCCATACCCTTTGTTCTAGTATCCGGGCCGCTTCGCCGAACGACGACATGCCCGTGCGCCCGATTTTCGGCGCAGCTCCGACGGGACAATCGCAAGGACAACTGTCAGTCATGCTTCATGCCGTGCCCCGCCTGCGCTACCTGCTTCTGCTCGCCGGATTGCTTTTTTACGCCGTGGCGAGCCTCTCCGTGGCGCTGGCGCAGACCGATCAGGCGGCGCTCACCCAGCGGCTCGACGCGGCGCGGACCGCCCTGGAGCAGATCGACAAGCAGCTCGACACCGACGGCAAGCAGGAGGCCGATCTGTCGCGCCTGCGCCAGTCCGTCGACGAGGTGCGCGGCGATGTCGTGGCCATCATCGAGGAACTGACGCCGCGCGCCCAGGCGCTCAACGCCCAGCTCGAACAGCTCGGCCCCGCGCCCAAGGAGGGCGAGCCGCCGGAGAGCGAGGGCATCGCCAAGGAGAGGGCGGAGAAGGACGCCGCACTCGCAGAACTCAACACTGGCATCAAGCTCGCCGAGGCGCTGATGGTGCACACGAGCCAGACCTCGACGCGCATCAGCGACGTTAGGCGCGCTGCGTTCGCGCGTTCGCTGTTCGCGCGCAGCTGGAGCCTGTGGAATCCCTCCCTGTGGCGGATGGCCGGCGAAACGCTGCCCGGCGACATGCGGGCGCTGCGCTTTGCGTTCGACAACTGGACCGCGGACGTGCGCGGCCGTTTCGAGGCCGGGGGGATGACCTCGGTGCTGGCCGCTGTTTTCGTCGGCGGCCTGCTGCACTGGCTGCGGCTGCGCGTGCTGCCGCGCCTGACGTGGCGTGACCCCGCCCGCACGGACCCGAGCCGGCTCGAACGCGTGCTGAAGGCGATGGGAATCATCCTCGGCCGCTCGGTGCCGGTCGCCGGCGCGAACATCGTGCTCTACGCGGCGCTCGACGCGGAAAACCTGCTCGGCGGGCGGCTCGCGCCGGTCATCGGGTGGCTGCTGTTCGGCATGGTGTTCATCATGTTCATGCGGGCGCTGTCCAACGCGCTGTTCGCGCCCGATCTCACCGCCTGGCGGCTCTTCGAGGTGGACGACGACGAAGCGCGTCATCTGTCGCGGGTCACGAATCTGGGCACCATCGTCATTCTCGCCGGCACGCTGGCCCAGTCGCTGGTGGCGGCGGTGGGGGCCACCCTGCCGCTCGTCGTGCTCACCGATGGCGTCTGGGCGCTGGCGGTCGCGGGGCTTCTGGTATGGGCGCTGTGGGGGCTGAAGCGGCTGGAGCACACGGAAGGCGACGATTTCGGCCCCTACGTGCCTGCGGATAACGGCTATCGCGGCATCGCGGTGGCGCTCTGCTGGCTGACGGTGATCGCGATCCTCGCGGCGCTGACGGCGGGATACGTCGCCTTTGCGTCGTTCCTTGTCGGCCAGGTCATCTGGCTGCTGACGGTGACGGGCCTCTATTTCCTGCTGCGCGTCTTCACGGAGGAGCTGGTCGAGAACCTGCCGGGACGCAATTCCCGCACGTCGCTCTTCCTGCAAACGACCATCGGGCTGCGCCGGCGCGCGGTGGAGCAGCTCAGCGTGCTGACCGCCGGCATCCTCAAGCTCGTTCTGCTGATTATGGCGGTGGTGCTGGTGATCGCGCCGTGGGGCATGGAGACGAACGATCTCTACGCGCCCCTCGAAGCCCTGCGCACGGGTTTCAGCATCGGCGAGATATCGATCGCGCCGGTGGGCATCTTCAGCGCCGTGCTGACGTTCGCGGTGGTGATGCTGGTGAGCCACGCGCTGCAGCGGTGGCTGGAAAACAAGTACCTGCCGACCACCGGCTTCGATGCCGGCATCCGCAACTCCATCCGCACCGCCGTCGGCTACATCGGCTTCTTCATCGCCGTGGCGCTGGCGAGCACACAGCTCGGGCTCAGCCTCAGCCGCATTTCCCTCGTGGCCGGCGCGCTGTCGGTCGGCGTCGGCTTCGGCCTGCAATCGGTGGTGAACAACTTCGTGTCCGGCCTGATCCTGCTGTGGGAGCGCCCGATCCGGGTGGGCGACTGGGTGGTGGTGGGCGCCGAACAGGGCTACGTGAGGCGCATCAACGTGCGCGCGACGGAAATCGAGACATTCGACCGCTCGTCGGTCATCATTCCCAATTCCAACCTGGTGTCGGGCGTGGTGAAAAACCGGCTGCACACTGGCAAGATGGGACGCATCACCGTCTCGATCGGCGTTGCCTACAATTCGGACGAGAACGAGGTCCGCCGCATCATGGTCGAATGCGCGAAGGAGCACCCCTCGGTGCTGGCGCAGCCGGCGCCTGCGGCCTACCTGATGGAGTTCACGGACTCCAAGATGCGCTTCGACATGCTGTGCTTCGTCGGCAACATCCAGGAGTCGATGTCGGTCACGAGCCAGATCAATCTGGCCGTCCTGCAGCGGCTGCGGGCGCGCGGCTTCGTTCCGCCCCGGCCCTTCGAGGCCGAACCATGGCGCACCGGCGACGGCGTGGACGCAGGCATAGCCACGCCCGCGCCCCCTCAACCCGGCCCCGTCCAGAGCTGAAGGCGTCCGGTCGGCGGACGCCGCAGCAGCTCAGGGGGTAGCGTCACACGGCTTGCGATTGCCGACATGCTGCGGCAACGCCACGATCGTGTCGAAGGCCAACGTGAACACGAACGTGTAGATCAGGAAGAACACGAGGATCGCGGCCTCCATCACGATAGCGTCCACAAACCCGACCTGATACCAGAGCATGTAAAGCGGCACCGTGGCGACGAACAGGCCGAACTCGAAACCGGTGGCGTGGACGACGCGCACTTTCAAGGTTCTCTTGGAGATGCCGAACTGGCGCTCCCCTGCTTCGAACATCGCGTTGAACGCATAGTTCCAGACGAGCGCGATGCCGGACAGCACGACGGCCATCGGAAGGGAGGAGTGAGCCGGCCCACCGCTGAGCGCCGTCAGCAGAGCGGTTGAAAACACGATGGCGAGAAGCTCGAAGACCGTGACATAGACGATGCGCCGCAAACGCGGTTCAAGGACGAACATCCGTGGCTCCTGAACCCTTTCGGGTTCTAACGTTGCACGCCGGTCCGCCCCGGACACGTTTCACGTCGAGCAGTGAGCCACGGTTTCCGCTCACCTGATTTAGCAGTCCAAGGCCTTGCTTTCAAAGGGGTGGGCCGATTGCATGGTGGGCCCCACACCTTGTTATGATCGAAAAACAACGGCTTTCATCGGACTTGTGTACGTATGTTTACCAGTCCGGCTGACGCATTGACAAGTCCCGAAATGCGCGGTGGTTGAGATGTCTTGGCTGGGAAAATCGGAGATGGGCACACAGCGGTGCGAACCGGACTGGCCGATAAGCTGCGTTTCTGCTTCCGACCCCATATCGGCCATTCCAGCGCTCAACCGCCGCTGGCGAAAGCGGACGCTGAACTCTTGAAACAGAATACTATGATTTTTTCAAAAGCGCCGACTTTAAACCAAAGCGAAATATATATATCTATACTTTATAATTGTATGGTATATGGTATGAAGGAGGCAACCCCGCTCGCGCTCAATAGGAGCTTGAATATGTCCACTATCGCTACTTCTGCCGTCGCCGTTTTCACTAGCTGGAAAAAGGATGACATCCTTGCTCGTGGAGCATCAGGGAACTGGGGAGTATCCCCGGATCGCATTTTGCAAAATCGGTATGTCGTCGTTACCCGTAATCGCCATAGTGACTGGGCTCCCGATGATGTCGAGCATGGAACTGCATTTCTTGTCGGGCGTATTTCAGGAGTACTAGAAACAGACGAAACCACTGCTGATGGTCGTTCACGTTTTGCAATATCTTTTGATTCCTATGCTGAGGTACGAATCCCCGGTGTCTGGGGAAAATCACGGAACCCTGTATGGTTCACTAGTTTGGAAACACTCGGCATCGACCTGAACAATCTGAATTTTATTGATCTGAAAACAGGCGAGAAGGCGGATAAGGCTGTGGTTCCATGCATGTCTGTCGAAGGTTTGAGCTTTGCAGAAGCGCGGCGCGGGTTGGCCGCTCGCTACGGGGTATCTCCCAACAGCATCACGATCAGCATCAACGGATGATACGGTAATGCGCTGTTATCCAGCGAGCTGCTGCGAGTCTCACGTAGAAATTCCTTCAGTTTCGCATCAAGTCTCAACTGAAACAGAATTATCAATTCTGTTTCAGTTGAGAGCAACCTACGTCTGCTCCTGCCGTCTTTCGACCGACATCTGACATTCGGCTTTCCACCCCAAAGCAGACAAGCAGTTCCAGATCTTGGATCGTTGGTTCCGCTATAACCGACGCCCTTTTCAACCGTTTTTGATGGTCCATCCTGCGTCGGAAGCTGATATCGAAGCCGATGCCGGTTTCTCTCACATTCTGGCCTTGACTGCGTCAAGCGGGGCAAGCAAACCCATCTTGTATCCGGACGTGAGTGGAAATTGGACATATCTTTCATTCAGGCGTCGGCGCGGTTTGCGGAAAGGGAGGTGCTCGCACCGCTGTCCGTTCGCCTCACCGAACGTCGCGTTGGCATCATCGGTCTCAACGGCTCGGGGAAAAGCACGTTCACCCGGATGATCAACGGGTTGGTGTTGCCCAGCTCAGGCCATGTCGTCACCAACGGCCACGATACGAAGAAGGGCGGGGCAAAGGTTCGCGCCTGTGTCGGTTACGTCTTTCAGAATCCGGCCAACCAGATCGTCCTGCCGCAGATCAAGGACGATATCGCACTTGGCCTTCAAGCCCGCAAACTGAAGCGGGACGAGCTGTCGCGCGCCGTGAGCGGTGTTCTCGACCGCGTTGGTATCGCGCATCTCGCGGAGCGGCGCGCGCATGAGCTGTCGGGGGGCGAGATTCAGCTTGCGGCGTTGGCTTCGGTGCTTGTCACGTCGCCGGATATCGTGATCATGGACGAACCCACCAACCAGCTTGATTTGAAGAACCGAAACATGGTCGAGCGCGTGATCTCCGATTTGCCGGAGAATGTTATCGTCGTGACTCACGACCTGTCGTTGCTGACCGGCTTCGAGCGCGTGCTCCTCTTTCATCAGGGCAGGCTGCTCGGCGATGGGCCGGCAGAGGCGATCATCTCCCGGTATATCGAGATGGCGGAATGACTATCGCCGCCGTTCAGGGGAGCGGCCCATTCCAAAGGGCAGCGCCCGCGGTCAAGCTGATCGCCCTGTTCTGCCTCAGCCTATTGCTTTTCGCCACAAACGCGCTCGTCGTCCTCGGAGGTGTTGCGGGGAGCGTTTTCGCCGCTGTCCTGCTTCTGTGCCGCGCGGCGTTCATGCAATGGTTGAGGGCGTGGGCGCTCCTGCTGTCAATCGGCGTCGTCGTGTTGTGGACTGCGTTCGCGCGGGATGTCGATGACGCGATCATCGTCTTTTTGCGGTTGGGAACCCTGAGCCTGTTCGCCACCGCCGTCACGGCGACGACGAGCGTCGGGCAGTTCATCGACACGATCACACGGTTTGCCCGGCCGCTGGAGAAGATCGGTTTAGCCAACGCGCGGGACATTGGGCTGGCGATCGGTCTCGTCATCCGCTTCGTGCCGGACGTACAGCAGCGCTACCGGGCGGTGGCCGACGCGCACCGCGCACGCGGGCTGCCATTGCGCCTGCGAACAGTCATCGTGCCCATGGTGATCGGGACTTTGCAGGGCGCCGAAGATATCGCCAGCGCCATCGACGCGCGAAGCATCCGCACAGACAGACAAAGCGAAGAGAGATTGGGACATGCAGACTAGATCGTTGGTGTTGATCGCGCTTTTCACGGCGATTATCGTGGTGCTGGGGCTGATCCCGCCGATCATGCTGACCTTCATTCCGGTGCCGATCCACGCGCAAAGCCTGGGCGTCCTCCTGGCTGGCGTCGTTCTCGGCGCTCGTGGAGGCGCGTTGTCGGTGCTGCTGCTGATGACGCTTGTCGCGATCGGTCTTCCGGTGCTGTCCGGGGGCAGGGGCGGCCTCGCCGTGTTCGCAGGCCCGACTGCTGGCTATCTCGTCGGCTTCCTGCCTGCCGCATTCGTGACGGGCTGGATCGCGGACAGGGTGGCAAGACGCACGAATTCCGGCTGGCGCGCGTTCGCGGGATTTTTCGCAGCCGCAACGGTTGGCGTCGTCATCGATCACGCTTTCGGCGTTGCTTGGTTGATTGCTTACGTCGGTCTATCGCCTCGCGATGCGGTCATCGGCGATCTCGTATTTGTGCCGGGCGACCTGATCAAGGCGGGCATTGCGGCGTACATCGGCCAGTTCATACTCTCCAACTTCGGCCAGCGTTTGCGAATGATTCCGCCATCCCAAACGTGACCGGGTTGACTGGACAGGCCGTTCTACGGATCAGGGTGACCGGCGAGTGAAGGCAGCTTTGGCGAACCGGGGCATGCAATCATTCGTGCTTTCGCAGGTCGGCGATAGGATAGCGGGTTGAGGACTAGCGGATATGACAATCGAAATTCGACCAGAAAGCGCTGATGATGCTCAAGCTATTCGCCAAATTACCGAGGCGGCGTTCAAGCTTAATAGTCATAGCGTTGGAACGGAAGGCGCAATTATTGATGCTCTTCGCAAAGCCGGCGCCCTCACGCTCTCTCTGGTGGCTGTCGTGGGCAATGAAACGGTCGGCCATATAGCCTTCTCTCCCGTGACGATCGAAGGAGAGCATGGAAACTGGTTCGGTCTTGGCCCGGTTTCAGTGGAGCCGGGCCATCATCGGCAGGGCATTGGAAGTGCGTTGATCCGGGAAGGATTGGCGCGTTTGAAACAGGCCGGTGCAAACGGATGCCTGCTTATAGGCTATCCGGAATACTATCGCCGTTTCGGCTTCGAAAATGATACAGCAATGCGATACGAGGGGGTGCCGGCGGAGTATTTCATGCGGCTATCGTTTAACGGCGTTGTGCCAACGGGCCGCGTGGCTTTTCATGAAGGATTCAGCGCCCGCCCGGATGACAAGGAAGCCCTTACGTCGGCCTGTGATGACTGAGAGGCTGAAGCGATGATTCGCTTCGTCATGCGGTTATGACGCTCGTCGGTAATGCCTATCGCGCGCTCGGTGGTGTCGACGCTGAGTTAATAGCACAAGCATTCACGGGGCCCCGCCCACGGAGCAAATGCCGCGTTGTTGGGGTGATTTCGCAATATCTCACAGGAGGCCAAGATAACGGCCTGCCTTTTTATCTTATTGAATTTAGGGAGGAAGTGGTGCCGCTTAGGTGACTCGAACACCTGACCCCATCATTACGAATGATGTGCTCTACCAACTGAGCTAAAGCGGCTAATGTGCCCAAAGGCCCGATGACAACCTGTCGCGCACGGCGGCGGGGCGTCACCTTCGATGGATGTGCTTTTACCCGTCTTGCGGGCGAGGTCAAGGGGGAAATGAGATTTTCACCGTGAACATCCACGCTCTCGCCTGCGCGACCGCGTGCGGAGGGGTATGCATCCTTCGGTTCAGGTGCCAAGGATAGGGAGCAAGGCGTCAAGCCCGGGGTGTGGACGGCCGCGCGTGGTTTCGGGGCGAATCAATTTCACCGCCCGGATCAAGGGCGCGACAGGTTTAGGTTGGCATGTCGGAACGCCTTAATGCCATGCCGATTATGACATTTTAGTGCAAAAGGCGTGATACATCTGTCATTTTAGCATGCGACGCTTGCCAAATGCGCTGAGCAAACTTACGTTGTCACGATCGACTTTGGTCAGACGACTGGGCCGTAGCCTGAATTAACCCGGGCGGGCGTTCAGCAAGCTCCAAGATTCGACCCATCCGGGTGGGCGTGCGCGCTTCACTCTCTATATCTGTTATCGTAAGGATTGATAAAAATGGCTACCGGCACCGTCAAGTGGTACAATGAGCAGAAGGGCTATGGATTCATTCAGCCCGATGCCGGCGGCAAGGACGTTTTCGTTCACGTGACTGCAGTTCAGCGCGCTGGCCTCAACTCCCTGAACGACGGCCAGAAGGTCA
>CALMIK010000027.1 GCA_937863995.1 uncultured Chelatococcus sp. | reverse complement strand
GTCCAGTCGAGCATCGGCGCGACCGCGTAGCGGGCCATGGGCCGCGCGCGGGCCGGAGTGCCGGCAGGTGCCGTTTCCGCGTGGAACGGTGGTCGTGGGGTCGTCATGGCGAAGGCTTGCTCTCGTGATGCCCGTCTGCGGACGCGGCGACTGCGTTTCCGCGCGGCTCTCCGCGCCTTATACGCCGCTTGCGGGAAATACGCGACTGCCCGCCCCGCCTGAGTGGCGGCACCGGGACGCGACAGGCGCCGCCGCTGGAGGTGGCATACCGCCCCGCCGCGCCGTCGGCAAGAACATTTGAACGCGGCGCCTGTCGGCCTGACGGACACGGAAACGCAAAAGCACCGCGATCGCAACGATATCGCGATTGCAGCCGCGATCCAGGCGGCGAATCGGAACCGTCGCGTGCCTTGCTGCTCCGGTTTGAGGGCGATGCATAGGCCTCATTGCGTCACCGACAGGGCAAAACTGTGAAACAGTTCCACTAAGGGACAAATATGACACATAAAATGGACATTTATGACGTACTATCCGCTTTAGGCCGTTAGACGGGAGAGGTGGTTTCAGGCGCTTCGGCAATGCGTTGCCGCCATGCGCCTTTCCCTTAATGAAAACATTCACGAGGAAAGTGCATCGGAATGAACATGCGTCAGATCGCAAGTGGAGTCGCCGGCCGGGGCGTCCGCAAGACTGTCTCCGCCAGTGGCCGCGCGCCGCTCACCATGGTCTCCGTTGCAGCGTTGCTCCTGTCCGGCGCCGTCGCGCGGGCGGAGCCGGTGGGCGAGCCCGATAACGTTTGCGAAGGCGGCGCATATGTCTGGACCGGCGCGAACGGCGCCGGCTGGGCCGACCCTGCGAACTGGAGCGGCACCGATCCCGAGGGCGATCCGGTGGGCGGCTTTCCGGGCACGACCAAATTCGATTGCGCCTTCATCCGCGTCACCGGTCCCGCCGCGCCCGCCATCTCCGGCGCTCCCGACCTGTTCTTCGACAGCGTCTATGTGGCGAGCAAAGGTTCTGACGGCGAACTCAGCATCGTCGACGGCCGGGTGACGGTGCGCACCCGCGAGGGCTCGGACTCGGGCGGACATATCGTTCTGGGCCGGGGCGGCGGCAGCGGCACGCTCACTATCGGCGACGGCGGCGGCGCGCCCCATGTCGAAACCGAGCAGATCGAGGTGCAGAGGCCGGGCGACCTGCTGCGAATTCACTCCGGTGTCGTCGACGTCACTGACGTCGCCTTCCTGCTGGGCGGAACGACCGAAATTCTCGGCAGCGGGCAGCTGCGCGCGGCGGAGCTCGAACTCGGCAGCGACGCCACTCTCACCGTCGACAGCAACGGTCCGGACGCCGGCATCGTCGCCGGGGAACTGGAGAGTGCCGGTACGTTCAGCATCCGCAACGGCCTCGTCGAGGTTACGGGCGGCACGTTTGTTGTGGAAGGCACCACCGAGATCATCGGCAACGGCCAGCTTGCGACCGGCTGGCTCGATGTGAGCGAAGACGCAAGCGTGATCGTCGACACGCAGGCGCCGGGCGCGGCCATCGCCGCCGACGAGATCTGGAATGAGGGCAACCTTCTGGTGCAGGGCGGCCTTGTCGATGTCTCGGGGGCGACCATCCTTGAAGGCGGCGCAACCGCGATTCTGGATCAGGGCCAACTGCGCACGCAAACGCTCGAAGTGGCCGCCCAAGCCGAGCTGACGGTGGACACGCAGGGCGCGGGAGCGGCCATCGAGGCCGAGGAGCTCTTGAGCGACGGCAACATCGTGGTGCAGGGTGGCCTCGTCGATATCGAGCGGGAGGCTTTCCTGCTGCGCGGCACCACTCAAATCATTGGCAACGGCGAGCTCAGAACCGCGTGGCTTGAAGTCGATGACGGCGCCAACGTGATCGTCGACACCGGCAACGCCGAGACCGGCATCGTGGCCGGCGATTTCGTGATCTCGGGTTCGCAGGGCACGTTCGAAATCCGCAGCGGCATCCTGTCGGCGAGCGATCCGGATGAGCACTATCCTTATATCGAAGACCGAAAAGTGGTCGTCGGCGGCGGCGACGAGCAGGCAATCCTGCGGTCGAGCCCCACGTCGGCCGACGCCGACAAGGGCCGCGGCGGCCTCAACATCGGCGGCACGGGCGCGGTGGAAGTGCTGCGCAACGGCACACTCGAAGTCGGCGACGTCATCCTCGACGACACCGCGAGCCTCATCTTCAACGGCGGCCAGAACGGCAAGGCATTCGCGGCATCCATTTCCGGCACCGGTTCCGTCGCGCTCCGGCAGGGGGCGCTGACGCTCTCGGGCGCCAACACCTACACGGGCCTCACGCGCATCGACGGTGCGCTGACGCTTGCCGGCAAGGGCACGCTCGGCGCCGGCACCGTCGCCCTCAACGGCACCCTGCGCTTCGATCGCGACGAGCCGCTGGTGTTCGCCAACGCGATCTCGGGCAGCGGCGCGATCGTTCACAGCCGCGGCAACACGACCTTCACCGCAGCGAACGCCTACACGGGCGGCACGCGCATCGACGGCACCGTGACGCTCGCCGGCAAGGGCACGCTCGGCACCGGCGCGGTCGCCATCGACGGCACCCTGCGCTTCAACCGCGACGAGCCGCTGATTTTCGCCAACTCCGTCTCGGGCGCCGGCAAGATCGTCCACAGCAAGGGCAACACGACCTTCACGGGGAACGGCACCTATTCGGGAACGGCGGTCATCGACGCTGGCACCGTCACCTTCCAGGGCAGCCTGCCGCAGGCGTCGGTCGAGCTCAATAACGGGCTGCTGCGCGCCAATGGCCGCCTCTCGCGCGTCACCGTCAACGCCGGCGGCATCCTGCAGGGCGCGGCGTCCGCGCCGGATCAGGTGAATATCGGCACGCTGGTGGTCAACGGCGGCACGGTTCAGCCCGGAAACTCGCCCGGCACCCTGCGCGTCGGCAGCTACACGCAGGCGGGCGGCAGCATCGTCTTCGAGCGCGGCGATCTGATCGAGGTCGTCGGTGGTGTCAACGGCAACGGCAAGGCGGTGCTGTCGAAGGGCGCGGACGGATCGCCCATCGTCATCACCCTCACTGAGGGCGTCGAGAACTACGTTTACGGCACCACCTATACCTTCGTGACGGCTGAGGGCGGCGTGTCGTTTTCGTCGCCCGACGCGGTGGTGGTGCAGGAGACGCCGCGTCTCTTCACCCGCTTCGAGACGGCGGCGGTGGGCGTGGACGGCCAGTTCTATCTGGTGCGCGACCAGTCGCTCGCCGCGCAGCAGAGTCTGAACCCCACCCAGCAGGGCGTGGCGCGGGTGCTGGAGGCGAGCCTGTCCGGCGGGCCGGCGGGCGGCAGCGCCGTATACAACCGCATCATCAGCGCGCGCGAAGATCAACTGCCGGCCGTCAGCCTGGCGCTCAGCCAGCTCACGGGCGAGGTGCACGCCTCCCTGCAAGGCCGGCTGATCGAGGACGGGCGTCATGTGCGAGACGCCGTGGTGGCCCGCACGCGCGGCGCTCTTTCGGACGCGCCCACCGGTCAGTCAGTGCAGGCCACGAGCGGCGGCAACCTCGCGATTTGGGGCCAGGTCTACGGGTCCAAGGGCCATCTTGGCACGACGGCTGGCACGGGCAGCCTCTCCCATACCAACGGCGGCTTCATTCTTGGCGGCGACGCGCGCATTAGCGACAACTGGCGGGCGGGTATCGCCGGCGGCTACAGCCAGAGCGACGTCAAGCTCGACTCGCTGCTGAGCTCCGCGAAGGTCGACAACTACAATCTGGCGCTCTACGCGGGCGCGCAGTGGGGACCGGTGGGCCTGCGGTTCGGCGCCGCCAACACCTGGCACCGCATCTCGACCTCGCGCGATCTCAATGTCGCGGATCTCGGTCTCTTCGACCTGCGGCGCGCGGACTACGACGCGCGGACGCTGCAGCTCTTCGCCGAAGCCGGATATGCAATAGCCCTCGATCCCGTGACGGTTGAGCCGTTCGTGAACCTTGCCTATGTCGATTATCGTTCTGACAGCTTCCGCGAACGCGACATGGGGCTCGGCTCGGCATTGTGGTCGCGCAGCAGCAGCCAGCGCACGGGATTCTCAACGCTGGGGTTGCGGGTCTCGACCGACGTGAAGACCGAAACCGCACGCGCGAAAGTCAGCGGCACGCTCGGCTGGCGCTACGCTTTCGGTGACGTGCAGCCGGGCAATACCTTCTCGTTCAACACGCCGGCGACCTTCTACACCGGCGGCGCGCCTATCCAGCGCAACGCTCTGGTGGCAGGCGTGGAGGCCGAGGCCGATATCACCGACGTGACCTCAATCGCCGTGAGCTACACCGGCCAGTTCGGCCGCCGCGCTTTCGACCACGGCATCAAGGCCGCGCTTTCAGTGAAGCTCAACTGACGCGCGTCCCGGGGCACGAGCGCGCGGAAAGCGCGCTCGCTGTCCTCTCCGGCACGGGCCAACTCTGCCCGGAAACTGGTTCAAGACAAAAATCCTCCGGATGCCATCATCCGGGGGATTTTTTGCGCATTGAACCGGTCCGGCAAAAGGCCGGGCGTAGCAGTCTCGCGGAAAGATTGAGGAAAATGTGGTGCGGATGAGAGGTGAAACCTCGAACCGCACCCGCAAGCAGGGTTGGTGTGGCGGCTGCTTGCAAACAAAGATGGTGCCGAGTGTCGGAATCGAACCAACGACCTACCGCTTACCGTCCCACTTCGGCTTTCGCCGCCGCATCGGCCTTTTGGCCGGGGGCGTTCGTGGGCTGGACTATCCCTTCGCCGTAGCCTGCCGGATCGTCGACCTGAATGGGATCGTCAATCTGCATAGGCCTTAGGCGCTGCCCGTCTAGTCTCTACACCTTCCCCGCGCCGCGGGGCTTGGCTCGGGATTGGCCTGACACGTCCGCAAGGACGGGCTTTAGCTTTCCCCGAATTTGGGCAGTTCTACTCCCGGGATTTCCCCCGGGGCACTCGTCAATTCAAGGCGGTTGCTCTACCAGCTGAGCTAACCCGGCAATCCGGCGATCTTGTGCCACGAACGGCGCTGGCGCGTCAAGTCTGGCCAGGGTTGCGCGAAGGCAAGTGTCGGAACAATTCCTGTCTCGCGTTGTTCCGCAGAGCGTTATAAATAAACGCGCGGTCGGTGATGTGTTGGGAGCGGCCAACGCGCGAGCGACGGGGAGGACGGCATGCGGTGGGACAATTTTCGCCGGTCGGGTAATGTCGAGGACAGGCGCGGCGGCGGGGGCCTGCAGCTGCCGGGCGGCGGCGGCGGGCGCGGCGGATTGGGTCTTGGCGCGATCCTGGTTCTCGGCCTTGTCGGCTGGGCGCTCGGCATTGACCCCCGTGTCCTCATCGGCGGCACGGAATTGCTCACCGGTTCGGGGTCTGGCTATGTCGCTCAGGAGCAGGGCCAGACCGGAACGCCGTCCGATCAGGACGGGCAGTTCGTGGCGGCTGTGCTCGGCAACACCGAGGATGTCTGGAGCAAGCAGCTCCCGGCGCAGACCGGCACCGATTATCGCGAGCCGGGCCTCGTCATGTACACCGGCGGCACGCGTTCCGGCTGCGGCGTGGCGCAATCGGCCATGGGGCCGTTCTATTGCCCGCTCGACCAGAAGATCTATCTCGACGTCGCCTTCTTCAACGAGATGCGCACGCGCTTTCAGGCGGGCGGCGATTTCGCCTATGCCTACGTGATTGCGCACGAAGTGGGGCATCACGTGCAGAACCTGCTCGGCATCCTGCCCCGGGTGCAGCAGGCGCAGCGTCAGGCGTCGTCGCAGGCGGATGCCAACCGGCTGTCGGTGCGCGTCGAGCTGATGGCGGATTGCCTCGCCGGCGT
>CALMIK010000026.1 GCA_937863995.1 uncultured Chelatococcus sp. | reverse complement strand
GCTGCGACATAGTGACTCGGAGGGTGACAATACCCGGCTATCCTCCTAGGATAGCTGGGGGAATCAATCGTTTCCCTCCTGTTAACCACTTTCTGATGATCTGTCCGAGGCTGTAAGGTACTGATGATTCGAGGCGCGATTCTTGCTGGATCGGGTGTCATCGAACTTTGTTACTCGGGCGGGGATTCATGACGGCGAGGGCGCGCACGCTTTGGCGTCGATGCGGGGGGGCGGTATCGGCGCTCGCCCGGCCCGCGCCGGTCGGGCTGCTGGCCTGCCTTCTTGCCTGCGCCGCCGCCGGTACGGCTGGCGCCCAGCAGGCGAGCGCGCTGGCGCCGGCTGATCCGCTGGCTGACTTCGGCGTACCCGCCGCTTCCCATTCCATCATCATTCTGGCCGGTTTCGTCGGTCTCGTGTCGATCGTCGCCATGGCGGTGGTCGTGCTCGGGCGCGAACGGGCGAGGGCGCGCCGCGCCGGTGTCCGGCTGGCGCAGGAACTCGCGCAGCTGCGCGCCCGCCACGACCGCTACGCCACCCTGATGGCGGCCGAACCGCAGATCATCGTGAGCTGGTCGAGCCGCAACGGTGAGCCGGTGATCGAAGGCGACACGGACATCGCCGTTCCCGGCGAGCCTTCCCGGCGCGTGCTGGCCTTCGGCGCGTGGCTCGCGCCCTCTCACGCGCAGGCATTGGGCAACGCGCTCGACGCGCTGAAGAACGGCGGCGAGCGGTTCCACCTCGGGCTGCGCGCCATCGACGGCCGGTATTTCGAGGCCGACGGGCGCGCCATCAGTGGCCAGGCGGTGTTTCGCCTGCGCGAGGCCACCGCCGAACGCCAGGAGCTGGCGCGTGCGCGCGATGCGCTGAACGGCGCGCGCGGCGACCTTTCGGCGCTGCGGACCATGCTCGACGCACTGGCGCAGCCGGTCTGGCTGCGCGACCGCGACGGGACGCTGATCTGGGTGAACCTTGCCTATGCGGCGGCTGTCGGCGCGGCGGACGGGGCGGAAGTCGTCGCCCGGCAGATCGAAATTCTGGATGCGCCTGCCCGCGCGGCGGCGCGGCAGGCGGTGGCGAGCGCGGGCATTTATGCTGGCCGGGTGAAAACCACGCTGCGGGGGACGCGGCTTGCCCTCGACGTGGTGGAGAGCCCCGGCGGCAGCGGCACCGCCGGCATGGCGACCGACGTGACCGCGGTGGAGCTCGCCCGCGAGGATCTGGAGCGCTTGAAGCAGGCGCACGCCCGCACGCTCGACCGGCTGCCGACGGCCGTGGCCATTTTCGATGCGGGCAAGCGGCTGGTGTTCCACAACGCGGCCTATCGCAAGCTGTGGGGGCTCGAGGAGGCGTTCCTCGCCGCCGGGCCGTCGGACGGCGACGTGCTGGAGCGGCTGCGCAGCGAGCGCAAGCTGCCGGAGCAGGCCGATTTCCGCAAGTGGAAGGGCGAGCTGCTGATGGCCTATCGCGCCAGCGAGCCGCAGGACTTCTGGTGGTATCTGCCGGATGGCCGCACACTGCGCGTCGCGGTGACGCCCAATGTGCCGGGCAAGGGTGGGGCTTCGGGTGGCGGCGTCACTTATGTGTTCGATGATGCAACCGAGCGCTTCAGCCTCGAGTCGCGCTACAACGCGCTCATGCGCATGCAGGGCGAGACGCTGGACTCGCTGCGCGAGGGTGTCGCGGTGTTCGGTTCGGACGGCGGCCTCAAGCTCTCCAACCCGGCGTTCTCCGACCTTTGGCAGCTCGACGACGACACCATCGCCGGGCGTCCGCACGTCGACGTCATTGCTGGCCGTTGCGCGGCGCTGTCGACGGACGCGGGCGTGTGGGCCGACATCCGCATGGCGGTCGCGGGATTGCACGACGCGCGCACGCGCCGCACGTTCCGGGTGACGCGCCTGGACGGCGCAGCGCTCGACTGCGCGACGGCGCCGCTGCCGGACGGCTCCACGCTCATCACCTTCACCGACATGACCGCGAGCGTCTCCGTGGAGCGGGCGTTGACCGAGCGCAACGAGGCGCTCGAGACCGCGTCGCGCATTCGCGACGACTTCCTGCATCACGTATCCTACGAGCTGCGCTCGCCCCTCACCAGCGCCATCGGCTTCGCCCAGCTGCTGGCGGAGGAGACGGTCGGGCCGCTCAACGCCAAGCAGCGCGAATACGCCGATCACATCACCCGCTCGTCCGAGAGCCTGCTGACGCTCATCAACGACATCCTTGACCTCGCGACCATCGACAACGGCGGCGTCGAGATGACGTTCGGCGACGTCGACGTGGCGGAAGCCGTCGCCGCCGCCATCCGTGGCGTCGAGGACAGGCTGTCCGAGATGGATGTCAGGCTGCGGGTCGACGTGCCCGTGGACATCGGCACGTTCGAGGGCGACGGCAAGCGTGTGCGGCAGGTGCTTTACAATCTGCTGTCGAGCGCGCTCGCTGCTTCGGAGAGCGGCGGTTCCATCACCGTCTCCGCCGAGCGCGACGAGAGCCTCGTGCGGCTTGCGGTCGCCGGCAGCGGGCGGGGGCTGGCGCAGGCGCAGATCGACCGGCTGCTGTCGCGCGAGGCGGCGGGCGGGGATGTCGGGCTTTCCGTCGATGTCGGGTTGTCGCTGGTGCGCGCCTTCGTCGCGTTGCACGGCGGGCGCATCGAGGCATCGCCGGTGGCGGGCGGAGGCACGCGCGTCGTCTGCATCTTCCCGGCCGTCCGGTCCGTTATCGAGCGTGGCGGCAGCAGCAAGGAGGTCGCGGCATGAGCGTTTCCGCAGGTTCCGCGAGCTGGGCCCTGCGCCTCAGCGACCAGACGACGACGGAGCATCTGGCGGCCGTGCTCGCGCGTGAGGCGAGGCCGGGCGACGTGATCACGCTGTCGGGCGATCTCGGCGCGGGAAAGACCACCTTCGCGCGCGCTTTCGTGCGGGCTTTTGTCGGCGACGCGGCGCTCGACGTGCCGAGTCCCACGTTCACGCTGATGCAGAGCTACGAGTGCCCGCGCGGCACCGTGGTGCACGCCGATCTCTACCGCATCCACGATGCGGTGGAACTCGAGGAACTGGGCTGGGACGAGGCGGTCGACAACGCCGTCGTGCTGGTGGAATGGCCGGAGCGGGCGGGCGATTCGCTGGGTGAGAGCCGTATCGATATCAACCTGCGGCTGGTGCCGGGCTTCGACGGCGAGCGCATCGCGGTGCTTTCCGGACATGGCGCCCACGTCCGCCGCCTCGCCGACCTGAAGGCGCTGCGCACGGTGATCGACCGGGCGGGCTGGGGCAGCGCGGAGCGCGCGCCGATCTACGGCGATGCGTCGAGCCGCCTCTACGAGCGCCTGACCCGCCCCGGCGGCGAGACCGCCATTTTGATGATCGCGCCGGCGCGCCCCAAGGTTCAGGCGTCGCGCTCCGAAAAGCCCTATCACATTGTGGCGCGCCTGTCGGATTCGGTGCATGCGTTCGTGGCCGTCGACCGCGGCCTGCGGGCGCTGGGCCTCAGCGCCCCCGTCATCTATGGCCAGGATCTCGACGCAGGGCTGCTGCTCGTCGAGGATCTCGGCGGCGAGGGGGTCGTCGATGCCCATGGCCCCATCCCGGACCGCTACGCCGAGGCGGTTCAGGTGCTGGTGAAGCTGCATACCTCGCCGGTGCCCGGCACACTGCCGGTGGTCGAGGGGGTGGAGCATACCTTGCTGCCTTACGACGTGGAGGCGCTGTCGATCGAGGTCGGGTTGCTGCTCGAATGGTATCTGCCGCATCGCGCCGGCCGCTTCGTGCCCAACTCGGGCCGGGCGGATTTCGCGCGCATCTGGGACGGCCTGCTGAGCCAGGTCAGTGGCGATCCGGACGACCACCCGCGCAACGGCGCGCCGGGGGAGCAGCCTTCCTTCAGCCCCACCTGGGTGTTGCGCGATTTCCATTCGCCCAACCTGATATGGCTGAAGGACCGCGCGGGACCGGCGCGCATTGGGCTGATCGATTTTCAGGACGCGGTCATGGGCCATCCCGCCTACGATCTCGCGTCGCTGCTGCAGGACGCGCGCGTGAGCGTGCCGGCCGAGCTGGAGCTGCGGCTACTCGCGCTCTACGCGCGGGAAAGGCGCGCCCGCGATCCCGCCTTCGATGTCGAGGCGTTCACGCGCGCCTATGCGATTCTCGGCGCGCAGCGGGCCACCAAGCTGTTCGGCCTCTTCGTGCGGCTCGACAGGCGCGACGGCAAGCCGGCCTATCTCGCCCACCTGCCGCGCATTGGCGCATACCTGCTGCGCAATCTCGAACACCCGGCGCTGCACGAACTGCGCGCGTGGTACGAAACCCATATCCCGCAACTGGCCGCCGGCACGCCGGGCTGATCGGCGGTCCGCATCCTGCCGCGCCGGGTTTTGCGGCTTTTTGGCCGTTGCGGGTTGCTTTGTGAGGCGCAGGCCGTAAAAAAGAGGCCGGTGGCGGATTGTTGAAGCGGCGAAAGCCGGTTCGCTGTTTTCGCCGTCTTTCCCAAGTGCCGTCTTTCCCATGCATGGAACTGGCAACGCCCGTCATGATCGAACGCCCCGAGTTCACTCCCACTTCCGCCATGGTGCTGGCTGCCGGGCTCGGCAAGCGCATGCGCCCCGTTACCGCCACCCTGCCGAAGCCGCTGGTGCGCATCGCCGGACGGTCGCTGCTCGACCGGGCGCTCGACAGGCTGGCGACCGCCGGTGTCCAGCGCGCGGTGGTCAACGTGCACTATCTGCCCGATCTCGTGGAGCAGCATCTCAAGCACTTCACCGGCCTCGATATCGTTATTTCGGATGAGCGCAAGCAGCTTCTGGAAACCGGCGGCGGCACCAAGAAGGCGCTCGAGCTTCTGGGGCCCGATCCGTTCTTCGTCGTCAACACCGATGCGATGTGGCTCGAGGGACCGGCTTCCAACATGCGCCGCCTGGCCCGGCGCTGGAATTCCGACCAGATGGACGTGCTGCTGCTGCTGGCGAGCGCCGCGAGCAGCATCGGCCACGACGGCGACGGCGATTTCAACATGACGCCGGACGGGCGCCTGAGCCGCCGGCCCGAGCGCGAGATCGCTCCCTTCATCTACGCGGGCGTCGGCCTCGTGAAGCCGGAGCTGTTCGCTGACACGCCGGACGGACCTTTCTCGCTCAACCTCCTGTTCGACCGCGCCATCGAGGCCGGCCGCCTCTACGGCCTGCGGCTCGATGGGGAATGGCTGCATGTCGGCACGCCGACCGCCATTCTGGAGGCCGAGGAGCACGTCGCGGCGAGCGCCAGGTAGGTACTGAAAAGGGGGTAGCGTGGCGGCAGGGCGCGAAGCGGCTGCGGCGGAACCGCGCGCGGCGCGGCGCGGGGAGCGTCGTGCGCGCGTGTTCAATATCGCCACCGGCGCGACCTTTCTGCCGACGCTCGCCGACGCGCTGCTCGCGGGCCGGGTCGTGCCCGGCTTCCCCGATGCCGCCGATCCGTTATCGCTGTCGCGGGCGACGATCTACCTGCCCACCCGCCGCGCCGCCCGTGCGCTCGCCACCTTGCTGGCGGAGCGGTTCGCGCCGGCCCCGGTGCTGCTGCCGCGCCTCGTGCCGCTCGGCGACGTCGACGACGCGGAACTCGCGCTCTCGGTCGAGGACGAGGCCGCGCCCTTCCTCGCGCCCGGCGTGGATGCGGAGCTTGCCCCACCGCTCGGCGAGGCGGAGCGGCGGCTTGTCCTGACCCGCCTGGTGCTGGCGTGGGCGCGAGCGGTCGACAGGGCGTTGCTGCGCCTCGACGCGCACGAGCCGCTGCTGGTGCCGGCCTCGCCTGCCGACGCGCTGGCGCTGGCGGGCGATCTGGCGCGGCTGATGGATTCGCTCACCACGGAAGGCGTGCCTTGGGAAGCGCTCAAGTCGCTGGTGGAGGAGCGCCACTCCCGCTACTTCGCCATCACGCTGGAATTCCTGAAGATCGCGGCCGAGCAATGGCCGGTCATTCTCGCCGCGCGCGGCGCGAGCGACCCGGTGGCGCGCCATCATCTGCTGACGCTGGCGCAGGCCGAGCGCTATCTCGCCGATGCGCCGGCGGGGCCGGTGATCGTCGCCGGCTCGACAGGCTCGATTCCGGCGACGGCGCGGCTCATCGCCGCCATCGCCCGCCTGCCGGAAGGAGCCGTGGTGCTGCCCGGGCTCGACGACGTGCTCGACGCGCCGACATGGGCGCTGATCGGCGGCGGGGAAGGCGGCCAGCCGGTCGCGAGCCATCCGCAGGCGATCCTGCATCGCCTGCTCGCGGAAATCGGCCTCGGGCGCGCGGATGTCGTGGCGCTGGGCGGCGTGCCGGCGGCTGCGGAGGCGCGCCGGCGGTTCGTTAGCGAGGCGCTGCGCCCGGCGGAAACCACGGACCGGTGGCATCATGAGCGCGCGCGGGTGCTGGGGGCGGGCGTCGATCCGCTTGCCGGCATCGCGCTCATCGAGGCGGCGGACGAGCGCACCGAGGCGCTGGCGGCGGCCATCGCGCTGCGCGAGGCGCTGGAGCAGCCGGGCCGCACGGCGGCGCTCGTCACGCCGGACCGGGCATTGGCGGAGCGGGTCGGGGCGGAGTTGCTGCGCTGGGGGATCGTGGCCGAGGATTCCGCCGGCCTGCCGCTGACGCGCACCGGCGCCGGCACGCTGGCGCGGCTCGTGGCGCAGGTGGCGGTGGACGATTTCGCCCCGGCGCCCTTGCTGGCGCTGCTGGCGCACCCTTCGGCGACGTTCGGCCTGCCGCGCGAGGCGGTCGAGCGTGTTGCCGCGACGCTGGAGATCGGCCTGCTGCGCGGCCCCGCGCTGCCCGCAGGCATCGAGGGCATGCGCGCCGCGCTGCCCGTGCGGCGCAAGGAGGCCCTCGGCCGCCACGCCGCGCGCCCGCGCAAGGCGCTCCTCGAGGCGGACTGGGTTGCGGCGGAGGCGTTTCTCGATCGTCTTGCAGCGGCGTTCGAGGGCTTCTTGCCGCATGAACACGCTGGCGGCGAGCCTGCCGATCTCGTCGCGCTCGCGGCGCGGCACGCGCAGGCGGTGGCGCGGGTTGCGGCGTCGGAAGAGGGCGAGGCTCTGCCCGCCGGCGAGGGCGGGCCGGAACTCGCCGCGCTGTTCGATGACCTCGCGGTCGCGGACGCAGGCGGCGTCGAGGGCCGTTTCGCGGATTATCCGGCTTTCTTCGACGGGCTGGCGGGCGAGCGCGTGGCGCGGCGGGAAAATGGCCGCGCAGCCCATCCGCGCGTCAAGATCTGGGGCCTGCTGGAGGCGCGCCTTCTCAGCGTCGACCGCATCGTGCTTGGCGGGCTGGACGAGGGCGTGTGGCCGCCGAAATCCCGCACCGACGCCTTCCTCAACCGGCCGATGCGGGCCATGCTCGGGCTGTCGTCGCCGGAGCGGCGCATCGGCCAGACGGCGCACGACTTCACTGAGGCGCTCGGCACAGGCGATGCCGTCATCACACGGGCGCTGAAGCGCGACGGCGCGCCCACCGTTCCCTCGCGCTTCCTGCAGCGCATGAAGGCGCTGGCAGGCGCCGACGCGTGGCGTGCGGCGACAACGGCGGGCGATCGTTATCTGGCGCTCGCTGCCGCCGTCGATGCGCCGATCGCCACCCCGGCCATCCGCCGGCCGGCGCCGCGCCCGCCGCGCGCGCTGCTGCCTGCCGGGCTCAGCGTTACCGCCATAGAGACACTGGTGCGCGACCCCTACGCCGTTTACGCCCGCCACGTGCTGAAGCTCGACCCGCTCGACCCCGTTGCCGCCGCTCCCGGCGCGGCGGAGCGCGGCACGCTCGTTCATGACGCGCTCGGCAATTTCGCCATCGCCTTTCCCGGCGCTCTTCCCGACGATCCGCTCGCGGAGGTCCTGCGGCTCGGGCGCGCCGCCTTCGCGCCGCTCGCGGTCTATCCCGATGTCACGGCGCTGTGGTGGCCGCGCTTCGAGCAGGTGGCGCGCGCCTTTGCCGCGTGGGAAGCCGCGCGGCGGCCGGCCATCGGCAAGCTCGCGGCCGAAATCCAGGGCCGGTTTGAAATTTCCGTTCCCGGCGGCGTGTTCATGCTCTCGGCCCGCGCCGACCGGATTGAGGAGCGCACGCACGGCCCCACGCTCATCGTCGATTTCAAGACCGGCGCGCCCCCGACTCCGGCCCAGATCTTCGCCGGCTTCGCGCCGCAGATGACGCTGGAGGCGGCCATGCTGAAGCGCGGCGCGTTTCCCGGCATCGCGGCAAGCGACGATGTCGCGCTCCTTTACATGCTGGCGAAGGGCGGACGCGAGCCGCTCGCCGAAAAGCCCGTCGAGCCGCCGCGCGGCGAAACGCGCGCCGTCGCGCAGGTGATCGAGGAACATTTCGCCGGGTTGCAGGCGCTGCTGCGCCGCTATTATGGCGGCGAGGCAGGCTTCGTCTCGCGCCCCTTCGCGGAATATGCCCGGCGCGAGGGGCCCTACGACCATCTGGCGCGGGTGCGCGAGTGGTCGGTACTGACTGGCGCGGGGGAAGACGCATGAGCGGCACCACGGCGTCTCCCCGGTTTATCGTGCCGCCCAAGACGGTGTTCGACCAGCGGCGCGCCGCCGATCCCGCGGCCTCCGCCTGGGTGTCAGCGAACGCGGGCTCGGGCAAGACCAAGGTGCTCGCGGACCGGGTGCTGCGCCTGCTGCTCGACGAAGTGGAGCCCACGCGCATCCTGTGCCTCACCTTCACCAAGGCGGCGGCGGCGAACATGTCGAACCGGGTGTTCGACGAACTGGGCGCATGGGTGGTGCTGGACGACGCGGCCCTCACCGGGCGGCTCGAGGCGCTCGACGGCAAGGTCCCCGCGCGTCAGCGGGTGGCCGTGGCGCGCCGCCTCTTTGCCCGCGCCGTCGAGACGCCGGGCGGCTTGAAGATCGAGACCATCCACGCTTTCTGCGAGCGGCTGCTGCATCTCTTCCCGTTCGAGGCCAACGTGCCCGCCCGCTTCGAGGTTCTGGACGAGGCGCAGTCGCAGGATCTGCTCGAACGGGCGACGTCGGGCGTGCTGGCCGAGGCGGCGGCCGGGCGCGCCGGCGTTGCGCAAGCGCTGGACCTCGTGGCGCGCGAGGCCGGCGATGAGACAGTGGGGCGCGTGCTGCGGGCGGCGCTGCGCCACAAGGCATTCCTGCGCGCTCATGCCGATCCCGCCGATCTGGATGCGGCGTTCGCCGCCTTCGCGCGCGAGTGCGGCCTCGCGGATCGCGACACGCCGGAGAGCCTGCGCCGCGCCGTCATGTCCGATGGCATCGCGCCGCGCGATTGGCCGGATGTCGCGGAAGCTCTCGAAGCCGGCCAGAAGACCGACAAGGACAAGGCCGCCCAGCTGAAGCAGGCGCTGGCGGCGCCGGACGAGGCCGAGCGCTTCGCGCTCTATCGCGACGTGTTCTTCACCAAGGCCGGCACGCCGCAAAAGCGGATGGCGACGAAGGCCGTCGATCCGGAACTGGCGGAACGCCTCATCGCGGAGCGCGACCGCATCGAGGTGTTGCTCGACCGCATCCGCGCCGCCGAAGCCGTGGCCCGCACCCGCGCGCTGCTGACCCTGGCGCAGGCCGTGTTCAGCCGGCTGGAAGCGCTCAAGAGCGCCCGCGCCGCGCTCGATTTCGACGATCTCATCGCCCGCACTGTCGCGCTGCTCGGCAAGGCGGATGCCGCGTGGATCCTCTATAAACTCGATGCCGGCATCGACCACGTGCTTGTCGACGAGGCGCAGGACACCTCGCCCGACCAGTGGGCCATCCTGCGCAAGCTCGCCGAGGAGTTCACCGCCGGCGAGGGCGCGCACGCGCGCCGCCGCACGCTGTTCGCGGTGGGCGATCCGAAGCAGTCGATCTACGGTTTCCAGGGCGCCGCGCCGCACGAGTTCGAGGCGAACGGTCGCTACTTCCGCGAGCGCACGGCGGGGGCGGGCCTCGCGTTCGAGGACGTGCAGCTCACCGTGTCGTTCCGCTCCGCGCCTGAGGTGCTGTCCGCCGTGGACGCGGTTTTCGCGCTGCCTCATCATGCGCGCGGCCTGACGCTGGGGGACGCTGCCGCCACGCCCGTGCACGAGAGCGCGCGCCCGTCCTTTCCCGGCGTCGTGGAGGTCTGGCCGACCATCTGGAAGGACAAGGCGCCCGACGCCGACGCATGGAGCCTGCCGCTCGACGAACCCGACGCCGCCGAACCCGCCGTGCGGCTCGCCCGCAAGGTGGCGCTCACCATCCGCCGCTGGATGGACGCGGGCGACGCATCGGGGCGGCGCATCCGGCCGGGCGACGTGCTCGTGCTGGTGCGCAAGCGCCGCACATTCTTCGAGGCGGTGATCCGCGCCCTGAAGGATGCGGGCGTGTCGGTCGCAGGCGCGGACAGGCTGACGGTGGCCCAGCACATCGCCGTGCGCGATCTCGTCGCCGCGGGGCGCGTGGCGCTGCTCGCCCGCGATGACCTGACGCTCGCGGCGGCGCTGAAATCGCCGCTGGTGGGCTGGGACGACGACGACCTCATTCGCATCGCCGCCCCGCGCGCCAATGAAACGCCGCTGATCGAGGCCGTCGAGGTGGCGGCGGCAGCGGGTGACGCGGCTGCCGCGCGGGCGCTCGCCATCGTCGAGGGATGGCGGGAAACGGCGCGCGCGCGCGGCCCGTTCGGCTTTTACGCGACGCTGCTCGGCCCGGGGGCGGGCCGGCGCCGCCTCGTCGCCCGGCTCGGCGCGGAGGCGGGCGACGCCATCGACGCCTTCCTGTCTCAGGCGCTGGCGCACGAGCGCCGCTTCGCGCCTTCGCTCACAGGCTTCCTCGACGCTTTCGAGGGCGCGACCGGCGACATGAAGCGCGACATGGACGACACCCGGGACGAGGTGCGCGTCATGACGGTGCACGGCGCCAAGGGGCTGGAAGCGCCGGTGGTCATCCTCGCCGATGGCGGCGAGAAGCCGGACGGCAGCCACGATCCCGACCTGATCGAGGTTACCGTGAGCATGGGCGCGCGCGACGTGCGTGTGCCCGTGTGGTCGCCGGGGCAGCGCTTCGATCCCGAGCCGGTGGCGCAGGCGCGCGCGCTGCTGCGCGAAAAGGCGGCGGACGAGAACGCGCGGTTGCTCTACGTGGCGTTGACCCGTGCCCGTGACAGGCTGATCGTGGCCAGCGCCATCAAGCGCGAGCCGAAGGCGGACGATGCGGAAGCGGGCGGGGCGCCCGGCCGCCCGCCGCCGGAGAGTTGGTCGGGCATGGTGATCGCCGGCATCGAGCAGGCTGTTCCCGACGATGGCGGCACGCGCGGCCGCCTTGTCCGCGACACGGACGAGGACGGCGGCGAGGTCCTGCGCTGGCTGTCGCCGGGCAAGCCGCCCGCCGCAGGCGAAACAGGAGCGGCCGCGCCGCGTGAGCTCGTCGCCGCGCCTGTGTGGCTGACAGCGCCCGCCATCCCCGAGGCCGAACCCATGCCGCCGCTGCGCCCTTCCGGCGCGCTGGATGCCGCCGATCGCCCGCATCGGCCCGCCGAACCGCCGACGATGAAGCATGCGCGGCTGCGTGGGCAACTGGTGCATACGCTCATCGAGAGGCTGCCTGCCGTCGCGCCCGAGCGCCGCCGCCATGCCGCCGTCGCCTACATCGAAGCCCGCGCCCCGCGCCTTGACGCCGAGGAGCGAACCGGGATCGTCGACGCGGCGCTCACCGTGCTCGATGCGCCCCTGCTTGCCGCGCTGTTCGGGCAGTCCGGGCTGGCGGAGGTGGCGATAGCCGGCGACATCGCGCTCGCTGACGGCCGGACACTGGCGGTTTCCGGCCGCATAGACCGGCTCGCCGTGGTCGGGAGCGAGGTGCACGTCGCCGATTTCAAGACGGGGGAATGCGGCGGCGCGCCCGCCCGCGCGCATATCGCCCAGCTTGCGCTCTACAGCGCCCTGCTGCGCCAGCTCATGCCGGAAAAGACGGTGCGGGCTTTCCTTGTCTACACCCAGGGCCCCGAGGTGGTGGAGGCGGACGCCGAAATGCTGGACCGGGAGCTCAATCGTTTCTCCGGTTCATTTCATCGGCAGGGCAACCTGTCTCTTTGATTTTACGCCTGTTGCCGACGAAGTGATTTCATGCGGCCGGGAAGCGCTGTGTTCACACCGGCGCCGTCAGTTCGTCAGCCGCGCCGGCACGCGGTACTGACCCGGCTCGCCGGCATCGAAAGCCTGCGCCACCATCGGGTGACGGACGGGCTCGCCGGAGGTATCAGGCTCCAGGTTCTGCTCCGACACGTAGGCGATGTACTCGCTTTCCAGGTTCTCGGCGAAGAGGTGGTAGAACGGCTGGTTCCGGTCTGGCCGCTTGTCTTCCGGGATGGCCTCGTACCATTCCTCGGTATTGTCGAAGCTGGGATCTATGTCGAAAATCACGCCGCGAAACGGATAAAGGCGATGTCGCACGACTTGCCCGAGGCCGAACTTAGCCTCTCTTGCGCCGGGAAATCGCTGATTTTCCAACGGTGCCTTATCCAGTGACTGCTTATCCGAAAGCTGCTTGTCCAGCGGCTGACTATCCACGACCTTGTCATCCATCGTGCGATCAAACTGTCGGCGGCAGGGGTTGTCAAGAGCGCTCGCGCACCAGCGCCGGCGACAGGAGGTCGCGCGTTATCGACAGGAATGCGCTGTGGGCAGCTTCGGGCTCTGCCGGTGGATGAAGGCTGTGGAAAATTGTTAAGCATTTTGCACAAGGCGGCTGGACTCTGAACGTTCTAAGAACATAATATGATCTTATTGGAACGGATGGAGGATATAACGATGTACAAAGCTGTGGTCGCGGATATGGTCGAGCTGACGTCGCTGATGCTGTTCGTTGCGCTCGTGGGCGTGGTGGCGATGGCGGGTGGCTCCGCTTAGGCAAAGACGGGGACAGGATGCATGCGGCCGCAGGGCTGCTTGCCGTTCCGTGATAAAATTCCGCCCGACATCCTGGCCTTTCGATTCGTTGCGTTCGCAGTGCAATCGAAAGGCATCGGGCGGAAGCTCTCAGGGTCGGGGATCTCGGAGTGCAGGATTTCATGGACGGATTGATCGAAAAAGTCGGGTTCGTTCACCTTCACGTACACTCGTCCTATTCCCTGCTCGAGGGCGCGCTGACCATCGGTGCGCTCGCGAAACTCGCCAAGGCGGACGGCATGCCGGCGCTGGCGCTGACGGACACCAACAACCTCTTTGGTGCGCTCGAGTTTTCGGATGCCCTGCATCAGGCTGGCATTCAGCCGATTGCCGGCCTGCAGATGGCGGTGCGCTTCGAGGCTCCCGAGCCCAATGCGCGCCAGCTCCAGCAGCAATTCCCCCATGTGGTGCTGCTGGCCGGCGACGCCATCGGCTACGCCAACCTGATGGCGCTGTCGAGCGCTGCTTTCCTGGGCAACGAGCCGGGACTCGGGGCGCACGGCGCGCATGTCGATATCGAGACGCTGGCGGCGCATGCGCAGGGCGTCATCGCGCTCACGGGCGGGCCGGGCGGGCCGCTCGATATGGCGCTTGTCGCCGGCCGGCCGGAGCTGGCGGTGACGCGTTTTTCCCGCCTGATGGAAATTTTCGGCGATCGCCTCTACGTGGAGCTGCAGCGCCACGGCGCGCCCGCGGAGGCGCTCACGGAACCAGGGCTGCTGCGCCTCGCCTACGATCATGGCGTGCCTCTCGTGGCGACGAACGAGCCGTTCTTCGCCGCAGGGGACGATTATGAGGCGCACGACGCCCTTCTCGCCATCGCCGATGGCCGGCTGGTGTCGGACGACCAGCGGCGTCGGCTGGCGTCGTCATACACCTTCCGGTCGCGGGCCGAGATGGGGGCGCTGTTCGCCGATCTGCCCGAGGCGCTTCGCTCGACGGTCGAGATCGCCATGCGTTGCGGATTCCGCGTGCCCAGCCGCAAGCCGATCCTGCCTCATTTCACCAGCGAGAGCGCGGCAGCCGTCGTGCCCGTTTCTGCCGAAGAGCATTCCGAGGACGACGAGGCGCGGGAGTTGCGCGCCCAGGCCGTCGAGGGTCTGGAGCGGCGCCTTGCGGCGCACGGTCCGGCCGATGGCCTCACCGTGGAGGATTACCGCTCACGGCTCGATTATGAGCTTGGCGTCATCGAGCGGATGAAATTTCCCGGTTACTTCCTCATCGTCGCCGACTTCATTAAATGGGCCAAGGCGCGGCGCATTCCGGTGGGGCCGGGGCGCGGCTCTGGCGCGGGTTCGCTTGTGGCGTATTCGCTGACTATCACCGATCTCGACCCGCTGCGCTTCGGGCTGCTGTTCGAGCGCTTCCTCAACCCCGATCGCGTCTCGATGCCGGATTTCGACATCGACTTCTGCCAGGAACGGCGCGAAGAGGTCATCGGCTACGTCCAGCAGCGCTACGGCGAGGAGAGGGTGGCGCAAATCATCACCTTCGGCACCTTGCAGGCGCGCGGCGTGATGCGCGACGTCGGGCGCGTGCTGGAGATGCCCTACGGGCAGGTGGACAAGCTCACCAAGCTCGTGCCGCAGAACCCGGCCAACCCGGTGACGCTGGCCCGCGCCATCGAGGACGAGCCGAAGCTGCAGGCCGCGGCGGAAGAGGAGCCCGTGGTCGCCCGCATGCTGGCGATCGCACGCAAGCTCGAAGGGCTGCATCGCCACGCCTCGACTCACGCGGCGGGCGTGGTGATCGGCGACCGGCCGCTGGAGCAGCTCGTGCCGCTCTACCGCGATCCGCGCTCCAACATGCGCGTCACCCAGTTCAATATGAAGTGGGTGGAGAAGGCCGGGCTGGTCAAGTTCGACTTCCTGGGCCTCAAGACGCTGACCGTGCTGAAGATCGCGGTGGACCACATCCACGTGCGCGAGCCGGACTTCGATCTCGACCGCATACCCCTCGACGATCGCCTGAGCTTCGAGCAGATGGGGCGCGGCGAGACGGTGGGCGTGTTCCAGGTGGAAAGCGCGGGCATGCGCAAGGCGCTCGTCGACATGCGCCCCGACCGCCTCGAAGATCTGATCGCGCTCGTCGCGCTCTATCGCCCCGGGCCGATGGCCAACATTCCGGTTTACTGCGACCGCAAGAACGGGCGCGGCGAGCCCGAAAACAGCTGGTACTTGCATGAGGCGCTGGCGCCGATCCTGCGCGAGACTTTCGGCATCATCATCTACCAGGAACAGGTGATGCAGGTGGCGCAGACGCTCTCCGGCTACTCGCTCGGCGAGGCCGACCTGCTGCGCCGCGCCATGGGCAAGAAGATCAAGTCGGAGATGGACGCCCAGCGCGCTCGTTTCGTCGAGGGCGCGACCGCCCACGGCCTCACGCGCCAGCTCGCCGACGACATCTTCGACCTGCTCGCCAAGTTCGCCGACTACGGCTTCAACAAGAGCCACGCCGCAGCTTACGCCCTCATCGCCTACCAGACTGGATACCTGAAGGCGAATTTCCCGGTCGAGTTCCTGGCGGCCTCCATGACGCTCGAGATGGACAACACCGACAAGCTCGCCGAATTCCGACGCGAGGCGCAGCGGCTCGGCATCCGGGTCGATCCGCCGTCGGTGCAGCGCTCGGGCGTGCGTTTCGACGTGGTGTACGAGGCGGACGGGCAGGGCGTGATCCGTTACGCGCTCGCGGCGATCAAGGGCGTTGGCGAGCAGGCGGTCGCATCCATCGTCGCGGCGCGCGCGGACGGGCCGTTCAAGGATCTTGGCGATTTCGCCCGGCGCATCAATCCGCGCATCGTCAACCGGCGCACGCTGGAAGCGCTCGTTTCTGCGGGAGCGCTCGACGAGCTGGAGCCCGACCGGGCGCGGGCCTTTGCCGGGATCGAGTCGATGCTGGCTGTGGCGAATCAAACGGCGCAGACGGAGGCTGCCGGGCAGGGCGACATCTTCGGCCTGGCGTTCGCGCCCGACCCGCTGCGCATTCCCGACCACGCGCCATGGATGGCGTCAGAGCGCCTGCAGCGCGAGTACGACGCGGTCGGCTTTTTCCTGTCCGGCCACCCACTTGACGAATACGGACCGCTGCTCGGCCGGCTGAATGTGCAGCGCTGGGCGGATTTCGCGCGCTCGGTCAAGGGCGGCGGAGCTTCCGGTCAGGGCATGGGGCAGATTGCTGCGACCGTGCTCGACCGCACCGAGCGGCGCACGCGCAGCGGCTCCAAGATGGGCATCATCAACTTCTCCGACCAGAGCGGGCATTTCGAGGCTATTGTGTTCTCGGAGGGGCTCGCCCAGTATCGTGACCTGCTGGAGCCGGGGCAGGCGGTGATGCTGCTCGTGCAGGCCTCCAACGACGGCGAGGACGTGCGTGCCCGCATCCTGCGCGCCGAGCCGCTCGACGGCGCGGTGGCGCGTCATCAGAAGGGCATGCGCATCACAGTCAACGACCCGCGGCCGATCGACGCCATCGCACGTCAGCTCGCCAGCCACGGTGAGGGAACGGTGTCCATCGTCGTCGACATCGAAGGCCGTCAGATCGTCGAGCTGGAGCTTCCCGGCCGTTTCGCCACGTCGCCGCGGATCGCCGGCGCGTTGCGCGGCCTGCCGGGCGTGGTAGAGGTGGAGCTGCGATGAAGCGGTCGCGCGTCGTGCGTGCGCTGGCGCGGCGGGAAGCTTGCGCCGGACTGCTTTTGGTCTTGCAATCGTTGGGTGCGGGTATTATAAGGCGCGCCATTCCACACGCGGGGCGGGCCCTTTGGCTTCCGGTGGCCGGGTTGTCCGGCCGGAGCCCCGCGGAGGCTTGAACCGGAGAGATTGATTATGGCACTTCCTGAATTCACCATGCGCGAGCTGCTCGAAGCCGGCGCCCATTTCGGCCACCAGTCCCACCGCTGGAACCCGAAGATGGAGCCCTATATCTTCGGCGCGCGCAGCAACATCCACATCATCGACCTGGCGCAGACCGTGCCCGCGCTGCACCGCGCCCTGCAGGCCGTTTCCGATACAGTGGCCGCGGGCGGCCGCGTGCTTTTCGTCGGCACGAAGCGTCAGGCTGCGGATTCGGTTGCCGATGCGGCGCGTCGCTCCGCACAGTACTTTGTCAATTCCCGTTGGCTCGGCGGCATGCTGACGAACTGGAAGACGATTTCCGGCTCGATCCAGCGCCTGCGCAAGGTTGACGAGATCCTTGCCGGCGGCGGCGCCGGCCTGACGAAGAAGGAGCGCCTGCTGCTCCTGCGCGAGCGCGAGAAGCTCGAGCGCGCGCTCGGCGGCATCAAGGACATGGGCGGCACGCCCGACCTGCTCTTCGTCATCGACACCAACAAGGAACAGCTCGCGATCAAGGAAGCCCAGCGCCTTGGCATTCCGGTTGCGGCCATTGTCGACACCAACAGCGATCCCGACGGCATCACCTTCCCCGTGCCGGCGAACGACGACGCGGGCCGGGCGATCAAGCTCTACTGCGATCTGGTGGCGCGCGCGGCGATCGATGGCATTTCGCGTGGTCAGGGCGATCTCGGCGTCGATATCGGCGCTTCGGACGAGCCTTTCTCCGAGGACCTGTCGGGTGAGAACGGCGGCGAGGGCGCGTTTGAGCGTCTGGGTGCTCCGCGCGGCGCGCCTGATGAGCTGTCGGCTCTGACCGGCGTCGGCCCTGAGCTCGAGAAGAAGCTCAACGAAGCTGGCGTGTTCCACTTCTGGCAGCTTGCGGCGCTGTCGCCCGTCGATGTCGCGGCTCTTGATGCCGAGCTCAAGCTCGCTGGCCGCATCGAGCGCGATGGCTGGATCGACCAGGCCCGCGCACGGCTGGAAGAAGTCGCGATCTGAGCATTCACCGGTTCCTGACGGAATCCGGCGAAACGAGACGTTTACCGGTTGGCCCGGCTCCTCTCTCGGGGATGCCGGGCCTCCCCTGTCCGTAACATGAGGATAACCATGGCGAACATCACCGCTGCTCTCGTGAAGGAGCTCCGCGAAAAATCCGGCGCCGGCATGCTGGACTGCAAGAATGCGCTGACCGAGACGGACGGCGACATCGAGGCGGCGATCGACTGGCTGCGCACGAAGGGCCTCGCCCGCGCCGCCAAGAAATCCGGCCGCGTGGCCGCCGAGGGCCTCGTCGCGCTTGCGATCGAGGGCAGCAAGGGCGTTGCGGTCGAACTCAACTCCGAGACCGACTTCGTCTCCCGCAACGAGCAGTTCCAGGCGCTCGCGACGACGATCGCGCAGGTGGCTCTGGGCGTCGGCGGCGATGCCGAGGCGGTGAAGGCCGCGGCTTATCCGCAGGGCGGCACCGTGCAGGAAGCCATCACCAGCGCCGTTGCCACCATCGGCGAGAACATCGCGCTTCGTCGCGTCGAGACGCTTGCCGTCGGCGAGGGCGTCGTGGCTGCCTACATCCATAACGCCGCCGGCGACAACCTCGGCCGCATCGGTGTGCTTGTCGCGCTCGAATCGGCTGGCAAGAAGGATGAGCTGACCGCGTTGGCGCGCCAGATCGCCATGCACGTCGCAGCCACCAACCCTGTAGCGCTCGATGCCGCCGGCGTTCCGGCCGATACCATCGCGCGCGAGAAGGCGATCCTGCTGGAGAAGAATGCCGGCAAGCCCGAGCACGTGCTCGAGAAGATCGCCGAGAGCGGCCTGAAGAGCTACTTTAAGGAAGTGACCCTCGTCGAGCAGCCTTTCATTCACGACTCGTCGAAGTCTGTCGCCCAGGCGGTAAAGGAAAGCGAAGGCAAGGTCGGCGCGCCGATCAAGCTTGCAGGCTTCATCCGCTATGGTCTCGGTGACGGCATCGAGAAAGAGGAAACCGACTTCGCCAGCGAAGTAGCCGCGGCCGCAGGCGCCGCCTGATCCACCCTCGAGGCGGCGCCAAGGCGCCGCCTTTTTTATGAGATCTTATTGGATCAAGGTTGCGAAGATTCTTCGTTCCTGATGTCGCGGGAGAGATGGAATGCGGTTCAAACGGGTGCTGGTCAAGTTGTCGGGAGAAGCCTTGGCGGGACCGGGAGGATCGGGTTTGCACGGCGAGACGCTGACGTCGATCGCCTCCGATATTGCCGCCGCGGCGAATGCAGGACACGAGATCGCGGTCGTGGTTGGCGGCGGCAACTTCTTTCGCGGCGTGCAGGGGCTGAACAAGGGGCTCGACCGGCCGACCGCCGACTCGATCGGCATGCTGGGTACTGTCATGAACGCGCTGGCGCTCGAGCACGCCATTGACACGGCGGGCGTCGCGGCGCGCGCCATGTCGGCGGTGCCGATGCCGTCGCTGTGCGAGAGCTATGCCCGCAAGCGCGCGCTCGACCACATGGCCCACGGCAAGGTGGTGGTCATCGGCGGCGGCACCAGCAATCCTTATTTCACCACGGACACGGGTGCAGCGCTGCGCGCGGCGGAACTCGCGTGCCACGCGCTGCTCAAGGGCACGAACGTCGACGGCGTCTACACCGCCGATCCGAAGACGGATCCCGAGGCGCGCCGCTACGATCGCCTGACCCACGACGAGGCGATCACGCGCAACCTCAAGGTCATGGATACGACGGCCTTCGCGCTTGCGCGCGAGGCGGGATTGACGGTTGTGGTGTTTTCCGTCTTGGATGCAGGCGCGATCGGTTCGGTGTTGGCCGGAACGGGGCGTGCCACCCTGGTGACGCCCTGACAGTTGTGGCCAGGTTGCGCGCCGCGCTGTCCTGTCGACCTTACGGCGGACGGTCATCTTGCCGCAATGTTGACTGGACGGCGTGGCAGAATCGGTATCTTGATCCGATATGGCGACGTACATGTCGACGTGACTGAATCACGACGATAACGGTTATAGATAAAAGGCGTTGGCAATGACTGGAAGCTTCGACCTCGACGATATAAAGCGGCGCATGCAGGGTGCGGTGAACGCGCTCAAGCACGATCTCGCCAGCCTGCGCACCGGGCGCGCTTCGCCGAGCATTCTCGATCCCATTCAGGTTCCGGCCTACGGCACGCCGACTCCCATCAGCCAGATCGCGACCATCAGCGTGCCCGAGCCGCGCCTGCTCAGCGTGCAGGTGTGGGATCGCGGCGTCGTTGCCGCGGCGGAGAAGGCTATTCGCGAGTCGGACCTCGGCCTCAATCCGCAGACGGAAGGGCAGGTCATCCGGCTCCGCATCCCCGAGATGAACGAGCAGCGGCGCAAGGAACTGGTGAAGGTTGCGGGCAAGTATGCCGAGGAGGCGCGGGTTGCCGCGCGCCACGTGCGCCGCGATGGTCTCGACACGCTCAAGAAGCTCGAGAAGGAAGGGCTGAGCGAGGACGATTCCGCCCGCTACGCCGACCAGGTGCAGAAGGCCACCGACCAGACCATCGCCGAGATTGACCAGACGGTCGCGGCCAAGGAAAAAGAAATCCTGCAGGTCTGAGTCATCACGCCTGACGGATCGCGCATGCGGGGACGGGCCTCTCGGCCCGGATCCGGCGGCCCGCCGCAGCACTGGCCGGCGGCGCCACAGGGAGACTGTCGATTGACCATTCTACCCCGCCTGTTGGGGAAATCTGAGACAGCAACGACTCCCGCACCGGCGGGACAAGGTCACGCGGCCTGCTCGCAGGATACGGCGGATGCCGTCGAACCTACTTCCTCGCAGACGGTGCCGACCCACGTCGCCATCATCATGGACGGCAACGGACGCTGGGCCAACGCGCGCGGCCTGCCGCGCATCAAGGGCCACCACAGCGGCGTGGAGGCGGTGCGGCGCACCGTGAAGGCGGCGGCGGATCTCGGCATTCGCTACCTCACGATCTACAGCTTCTCGTCGGAAAACTGGCGCCGGCCCGCAGCCGAAGTGGCCGAGTTGATGCGGCTGCTGAAACTCTTCATCCGTCGCGACCTCGCCGATCTCATCCGCAACGGCGTGCGCGTGCGCATCATCGGCGATCGAGAAGGCCTGCCGCCCGACATCACGGCGCTCCTCGACGAGGCGGAGGCACGCACCGCCGCCAATGGGGGCCTGACGCTGACGGTGGCGTTCAACTACGGTGGGCGCGAGGAAATGGCGCGCGCCGCTCGCGCCTTGGCGCGCAAGGCCGTGGCTGGCGAGATCGCCCCCGATGACATCGACGAGACTGCGATCGCGAGCCATCTCGACACGGCCGGCGTGCCTGATCCCGACTTGCTGATCCGCACGTCCGGCGAGCAGCGGCTGTCGAACTTCCTGCTGTGGCAGGCGGCTTATGCGGAACTCGTTTTCCTGCCGATCTACTGGCCCGATTTCGACCGCGCCGCGCTCGAAGCTGCCATCGACGTATTCCGCCAGCGCGACCGCCGCTTCGGCGGCGTGAAGACCGACGTCCAGGACAGGGTGGGCTGAAGCTCCGACATGATTGATGCGCACGTGCTGTCCCGTGTTCCATGCGGCCTTGCAACCGGATCTCGCCGTTTGGCCGGTGCCTGCCATGCGGGCGATAAATCGCGTGGCTGCATGCGATGACGGGAAGCGTTCCTTCGGGGTCGCCGCATCCGCGTGGCGCGGGGCGGTCGGAGTTCAATCGGCGCGTGGTTTCGGCTTTGGCGCTTGCGGCGGCGGCGGTGGCGGCGACGTGGTATGGAGGCATTCCATTCGCGGCTCTTTGGGCGGTAGCGGCGGCATGCGTCGTGGCCGAGTGGTTGGTGCTGATCGGACCGCACGCACGCATCGCTGCGGATGCCGAGAGCAGTGACGACCGCCTGCTGGTGGCGTTGCGCCTGCTTGCGGCCGCGGGCACGGGCGCGGTGCCGCTGATGATGGCCTTGGGATGGCATGCGACGGCTGTATCCGCCGCCGTGCTGGCGTTCGCATCTATCGTCGGATGGGTTTTTGTCGCCTACAGCCAGCGGACAAACGATGACGATTGGCGCCGCAGGTTCGGCGGTTTGCTGCCCGCTTGGGCACTCGGCGGCATTCTCGTCGGCGGGCTCGTGGGGTTAGTCCCGGTGTTTGCCCGCGACTTGCCCTTGATTGGCGCAAGCCTGATCGCGTGGATGTTCGCCGTGGTCTGGACGACCGACATCGCGGCCTATTTCACCGGGCGCGCTATTGGCGGGCCGAAATTGTGGCCGCGCGTCAGTCCCAACAAGACCTGGGCCGGATTCTGGGGCGGCGCCGTGGGGGGCACCCTTGCGGGCTGGCTGGTGTCGCTTGCCGCGCGGGGGCTCGGCGTCGATGTACCGTGGCCGGAGGGTGTTGTGCTTGGGGTGTCGTTGCTGGCGTCGGTGCTGGGGCAGGGCGGCGATCTCGCCGAGTCGGCGCTGAAGCGGCTTGCCAGTGTCAAGGATTCCGGCCGGATCATTCCCGGGCACGGCGGCGTGCTGGACCGGGTCGATGCTTTTCTGGCCGTGTGCGCGCTTGTGGCGATCGGACTTGCATCGGGCGTGTTGACGGCGCACTAGAATGCGTCGAACCGGAGAAATGGGCACCGTTGACAAGATGAGTTTGTCGCACGAGCAGCTAAACGTAGCGAAATGCCTTATGGGCAATATAGCTTTCAGCTTCAGGGGGCCTGCCGGTCGAATTGAGGCCTTCAACCGGTCGGAATTCACTCATGACAAAGAATGGCATGGCTGTTTCCGATAATGACACGCCGGAATCAGGCTCTGAACGAATTGGGAGCGAAGGCGGAGCGGGGATGAAAACGCGTATCGTCATACTGGGAGCGACCGGGTCTGTGGGCTGTTCCGTGGCCAGCGTGATCGCGGAGCATCGCGACCGGTTCGCGGTGGAGGCTGTGGTCGGCGGCTCCAATCCGGTTGCGCTCGCGCAGGTGGCGCACCGCCTTGGGGCGCGCTTCGCGGCCATCGCCGACGCGTCGCAGGGCGAGGCGCTGAAACATGCGCTCGCTGACATCGGCCTCAGGATCGGCAGTGGCGCCGGCGCTGCTGCCGTCGACGAGGCGGTCGATCGCGATTGCGATCTCGTTGTCGCGGCGATTTCCGGTACCGCAGGCCTGCGCCCGACCCACCGGGCGATCCGGCCCGGCCGCCGCATCGCGCTTGCCAACAAGGAAACGCTCGTGTGCGCAGGCGACGCCTTCATGCGCGATGCGCGCAATGCGGGCGTCGATGTGCTGCCGCTCGATTCCGAGCATAACGCGTTGTGGCAGGCCATGGGCGGCGCTTCGGTGGAGGAGGTCGAGAGCATGGTCTTGACCGCCTCCGGCGGGCCGTTCCTGCACTGGCCAGCGGAAGCCATCGCCGAGGCGACGCCGGAACAGGCGCTCAAGCACCCGAACTATGCGATGGGCGCGAAGATCTCGATCGATTCCGCCTCCATGATGAACAAGGGCCTGGAGGTTATCGAGGCGCATCATCTGTTTGCCATCGCGCCTGAACGCTTGCAGGTTTTGGTGCACCCGCAGCAAATCGTGCACGGGCTTGTCGGTTTCATCGATGGCTCTGTTGTCGCCGGCATGGCCGCGCCGGACATGCGCGTGCCCGCGGCCCATTGTCTTGGCGTTGGCAGTTTTGGCGGGCGTGGCGGGAACCGGCTTGCAACCGCGTTGCCGCGCCCCGATTTATCCGCCATCGGGCGGCTTGATTTCACGCCTCCGGATACGACGCGATTCCCGGCGCTGGCGCTGGCGCTCGACGCGCTGGCGCAGGGAGGCGGCCTGCCAACCGTGCTGAACGCAGCGAACGAGATCGCGGTCGAGGCCTTCCTCAAGCGCCGCATGCGTTTCGGCGATATCGCCATCCTTGCGCAGCGGGCATGCGACGCATTCTCGCAAACAATGAGCAGGTCGCCGGAAAGCATTGATGAGGCGATTGAAATGGATCAGGAAGTCCGTGATTGGGCGCGCTGCCGCATCGCGGATTCGGCAGGCGCCGGGGGTGGCGTGGCGCGGATGGACGTTGTCGGATAGTCCGGATATCGGCTGATGCGCGACAGTATATCGACTGAATCGGAAACATCGGTCCCGGGCGGGCTGTATAAAGAAGTGCGTACAGGGAAGGGGAAGGCATGGAGTTGCTGGGCGGGTTGATCGAGGGATTTGGCGGGGCCGTGACTGGGCTCGCGCTGACCTTGATAGCGTTTCTGTTCGTGCTGACATTGGTGGTCTTCGTTCACGAGTACGGGCATTTCATCGTTGCCCGCTGGTGCGGCGTGAAGGTCCGCGTGTTCTCGATCGGGTTCGGCAATGAGCTGTTCGGCTGGTATGACCGGAAGGGCACGCGCTGGCGCTTTTCCGCAATCCCCCTCGGTGGTTATGTGAAGTTCGAGGGCGACGCCAATGCCGCCAGCTCACCGGACTTCGATGCCGTGCGCGCCATGAGCGAGGAAGAGCGCAAGGGCAGCATCTTCCACAAGAGCGTCGGGCAGCGCGCGGCAATCGTGGCGGCGGGGCCGGCGGCCAACTTCATCATGGCGATCACGGTTTTCGCGGCCATGGCCTATTTCAACGGCCGCCAGATCCTGCTGCCGCGTATCGAGACGGTGCAGGCGGCAAGCGCCGCCGAGCGCGCGGGTTTCCAGCCCGGCGATCTCGTCGTGTCGATCGACGGCAGAATCATCGACAGTTTCACCGACATGCAGCGCATTGTCAGCATTAACGCCGGCGAAAAGCTGAAAGTGACCGTCGACCGTGGCGGCACGCCTGTGGAGCTCACGGCTGTGCCGGATCTGCGGGAAGTGCCGTCGCCGCTTGGCGCGCAGAAGGTAGGCGTGCTTGGCGTGCAGGCGTCGAACGGCGCTGCCGCCTGGCGCACGGAACACTATTCGCTCCCCGGCGCGCTGCGCGCGGGCGTCAGCGAAACGTGGCAGGTGGTAGCGCAGACCTACCATTACGTCGGCCGGCTGATCGCCGGGAAAGAATCGACGGAGCAGCTTTCCGGCCCGATACGCATCGCGGAGGTGTCCGGGCAGGTGGCGCGCCTTGGCGGGCTCGTCGGCCTCCTGAACCTCGCGGCTGTTCTGTCGGTCTCTATCGGATTGATTAACCTCGTTCCCATTCCGATGCTGGATGGCGGCCACCTGCTGTTCTATGGTATAGAGGCTGTACGCGGCAGGCCGCTCAGTGAGCGGGCGCAGGAGTTTGGCTTCCGGCTGGGGCTCATGCTCGTCGCAGTGCTGATGTTGTTGGTGACATGGAATGACGTGATGCACATCGGCGCCAGGTTTGGTCTGGCCAGATAGCGTCATCGGTGTCATTGTCTGCGACGTTTACGCCCCCTGCGGGGAGCGTGGCGTGAAGGCAACGGCGCGCGGGGAAATTGTCTGGCGGGGCGTAGAAGGCGTTTCCACCGGCGCGCAATAGTTATAGAACGATGTCCCTGTGGGACTTTCTGGATGCCGGCGGATACTGCTGGTCTTATCGAGTTCAAGTTGAAGGGCGGCCCTGATGACGCGGAGAGTAACGAACAGCCGGACCACGGCGCTGGCAGGGGTTTCGACCTGCCTTCTGGCGTTGATGATGAGCGCCGGCCCGGCCAGTCAGGCGTTGGCGCAGGCGAGCGCGACGCAGGGCCAGGCCCGTTCCGCGCAGGGCGAGCGAATCAACCGTGTGGCATTCGAGGGCAACAAGAAGCTGTCCAAGGAAGTTCTTGGCGACGTCGTCGCCAGCCAGGCCACCAACAACTACAACCAGGTGACGGTGAACGCCGACGTCGAGCGCATCCGCGACGCCTACCGGCGCGCCGGCCGCTCCCTCGCCTCCGTGACGCCCCGTACGGTGGCGCTGCCCAACGGCACCGTGGACGTGGTTTTCACCATCAATGAAGGCGACAAGACCGGCGTCAAGGAAATCAACTTCGTCGGCAATAGCGCCTACTCGTCCTACAAGCTGCGCAATCTCCTCTCCACGACCGAAGCCAACTTCCTGTCGTGGCTGAAGTCGTCGGACGTCTACGATCCGGCGCGCATTGCCGCCGACGAGGACACGATCCGCCGCTATTACCTGCGCAACGGTTACGCCGACTTCCAGATCGTCTCGACCGACGTCGTCTTCGACCAGCAGCGCGAAGGCTATATCGTCACGATCACGGTCTCCGAGGGCCGGCAGTACCGGATCAGCGATGTTTCCGTCGATTCGCGAATCGCAGGCGCACCGTCCGAGCAACTGCAGCCGCTGGTGCGGACGCGGGCCGGCGACGTCTACGACGTCGAGGCGGTGGAGAAGTCGCTCGAGCGCATCACGACCGAGATCAGCAGCGAGGGCAACCCCTTCGTGCAGGTCCGCCCGACCGGCCTGCGCAACGCCGAAGCGGGTACCGTCTCGCTGCAGTACGTCGTCGACGATGGTCCGCACGTTTACATCGAGCGCATCAACGTGCGCGGCAACAGCCGCACCCGTGACCACGTGGTCCGGCGCGAGTTCGATATCGGCGAGGGCGACGCCTATAACAAGGTGCTCATCGACCGCGCCGAGCGGCGCCTGAACAACCTCGGCTACTTCAAGTCCGTCCGCATCACTAACGAGCCCGGCTCGTCGCCGGACCGCGTCGTCGTGAACGTGGATGTCGAGGATCAGTCCACCGGCCAGTTCTCCGTCTCGGGCGGCTACTCCACCTCCGACGGCTTCATCGGCGAAGTGGCGGTTTCCGAATCGAACTTCCTCGGCCGCGGTCAGTTCGTGCGTCTCGCCGGCTCCTGGGGCCAGTATTCGCAGGGCGTGGACTTCTCGTTCACCGAGCCTTACTTCCTCGGCCACCGGGTCGCCTTCGGCTTCGACGTGTTCTCGAAGTTCACCGACAACAGCCGCTACTCGCGCTACGAGGACCGGGTGACAGGCGGTCAGCTGCGTCTCGGCCTGCCGATCGACGAGGCGACCACGCTGACGCTGCGCTACTCGCTCTATGAGTCGCGGATCAAGGTTCCGAACACGTGGCGTCACCCCTACGGTGACTGCTCGGTGCCGTTGCCCGGCTACACCACGCTGAACGCCGACGGCAGCGCCACCTACCCGAATTGTACGTGGGACGGCGAGGCCTCGCTGGCGATCAAGGAAGCGGCGGGCACGACGCTGACCTCGCTCGTGGGCGCGACGCTGACCTACAACACGCTCGACAACACCCGCAACCCGACGTCGGGCATCTATGCCGAGTTCAAGCCCGACGTTGCCGGCCTCGGCGGCGACTCTCGCTTCGTGCGCGCCTCGGTCGACGCCCGCTACTACCATGAGCTGTTCGACGAGGTCGTCGGTTTCGTGCGCGTCCAGGGCGGTCACATCCGTTCCTTCGGCGGCAAGGATCTGCGCATCGTCGACAACTACTTCCTCGGCCCGTCGCTGGTGCGCGGCTTCGCGCCGTCCGGTATCGGCCCGCGCGACATGTCCGGCGACTTCCAGAACAACGCGCTCGGCGGCACGACCTACTTCGGCGGTACGCTCGAAGTGCAGTTCCCGATCTTCGGCCTGCCGCGCGAGATCGGTCTGAAGGGCGCTGTCTTCGCCGATGCCGGCACGCTGTTCGGATACGAGGGACAGAAGGACTTCGCGACGAGCCTCGGCGTGCCGACCAACTGCCTCGGCGCTCCGAACTATGCCGCCAACCGCCAGCCGACCTGCGTCAACGTCAAGGACGACAAGGCGATCCGCTCGTCCGTGGGTGTCAGCCTGCTGTGGGCCTCGCCGCTTGGCCCGCTGCGCTTCGACTACGCCTTCGTGCTGTCCAAGGTCACCGGCGACCAGACGCAGGCGTTCCGCTTCTCCGGCGGCACGAGCTTCTGACAGCCGGCGCTGCCGGCCTCATTGGGGAGATCGACGGGGATGGCCTTGCGCCGTCCCCGTTTTTTTGCGAAACGGGCGAGCATGAGCGATCCAGTATTTTTTCCCGGCGCCGGCTCGGTCAGTCTCGATGACATCGCGGCACTGGCCGGCATAGAGCTGCCCGAGGGTGTGGACGGGGCGAGGGCCTTCGCGTCCGTCGCGCCGCTTGAGAGCGCGGGTCCCGCGGACCTTGCCTACATGGACAACCCGCGCTACGGCGACGCGCTGGCCGCGACGAGGGCTGGCGCTTGCCTGGTATCGCCCCGGTTCGCGGCGCGGGTACCGGCCGCAACCGTGGCGATCGAGACGGCGCAGCCTTACCATGTTTTCGCGCGGGTGCTGGCGCGGCTTTATCCCACTGCCGTGCGTCCGCAGCCGCTGTTCTCGGCCTCCGGCGTTTCGCCGGGCGCGGTCGTGCATCCGGATGCCCGACTCGAAGGCGGCGTTGCCGTCGATCCGGGAGCGGTGATCGGCGCGGGGGCTGAGATCGGCAGCGGCACGGTCATCGGCGCCAATGCCGTGGTGGGCGCGGGCGTGCGCATTGGGCGCGATTGCAGCATCGGTCCCAATGTCTCGCTTTTCCATGCGTTGCTGGGGAACCGGGTGATCATTCATCCGGGCGCGAGCATCGGCCAGGACGGCTTCGGCTTTGCCATGGGGCCGGGCGGGCATGTGAAGGTGGCGCAGGTCGGGCGCGTCATCATTCAGGATGACGTCGAGATTGGCGCCAATACCACCATCGATCGCGGCGCGAGCCGCGACACCATCGTGGGCGAGGGCACCAAGATCGACAACCTCGTTCAGATCGCCCACAACGTGGTGATCGGTCGTCACTGCGTGATCGTCTCACAGGTTGGCATCGCGGGCAGCGTCACGCTTGGGGATTTCGTGGTTTTCGGCGGGCAGGGCGGCGTGGTTGGCCATTTGCACATCGGCAGCGGTACGCAGCTTGCGGCCCGCAGCGCTGTCGCCGAAAACGTACCGCCGGGCTCCAGATGGGGCGGGGCGCCGGCACGCCCGATCAAGGAATGGATGAGAGAGATTGCATGGCTGAAGATGATGATTGCCGGGCGCGGATCGCGTGACCGCAAGCCGAATTCCACCGCCGATGACGGGTCGCAGTGACCCCCGCAGCCTCTTGAACAATTGACATGATGGACCGCCGCCGCGCGGGCAGGTCCGATGGAGCGCCTTCTACATGACCGACGTGCCGTCGCAATTGAACACAGCCGACATTCTCCAGATTCTGGGTTACTTGCCGCACCGCTACCCGTTCCTGCTGATCGACCGCATCATCGAAATGGACGGCGACAACAGCTGCATCGGCGTCAAGAACGTGACCTACAACGAGCCGCAATTCCAGGGCCACTTCCCGACGCGGCCGATGTTTCCGGGCGTTTACATGATCGAGGGCATGGCCCAGACGGCGGGCGCCATCTGCGTTGCCTCCAAGCTTGCCGAGAAGGCACGCCCCAAGGAGGTGTATTTCATGACCATCGACAAGGTGAAGTTCCGCAAGCCTGTCGAACCGGGCGACGTTGTACACTATCATATGAAGAAGCTCGCCAACCGCCGCAACATGTGGTGGTTCCGCGGCGAGGCGAAGGTGAACGGCGTGCTGGTATGTGAGGCCGAGCTCTCCGCCATGCTCGTGGTCGAATGAACGGGATATCGCGGATGAACAACCCGGAAACTGCCGTTATCCATCCCACCGCGCTGGTCGACAGCGGCGCGAGATTCGGCGCGGGCGTGCGCATCGGGCCTTTTTGCATGGTGGGCGCGGATGCAGAACTTGGCGACGGCGTCGAGCTCGTGAGCCATGTCGTGGTGGCGGGGCGCACGCGCATCGGGCCGCGCACGCGCCTCTTCCCCTTTGCTTCCATCGGCCATCAGCCGCAGGATCTGAAGTACCACGGAGAGCCGTCCACGCTCGTCATTGGCGCGGACTGCCTGATCCGTGAGGGCGTGACCATCAATCCCGGCACCGAGGGCGGCGGCATGGAGACGGTCATCGGCGACCGTTGCGCCTTCCTCGCCAACTCGCATGTCGGGCACGATTGCCACGTGGGCAGCAACGTCATCCTGTCGAATAACGTGATGCTGGCGGGGCACGTTACCGTCGGCGACCATGTCATCATCGGTGGCGGGGCGGCGGTCATCCAGTTCGCGCGCGTTGGGCGTCATTCGTTCGTCGGCGGCTTGTCGGGGCTTGAAAACGACCTCATTCCCTATGGCACCGCGCTTGGCAACCGCGCTTATCTCGGCGGGCTCAACATTGTCGGCCTGCAGCGGCGCGGTTTTTCGCGCGAGGAGATCCACGTGCTGCGGCGCGCCTACCGGCTGCTGTTCGCCGATGAGGGCACGCTGCTGGAGCGCGTCGACGATGTAGCCGTGGCATTCCCCGATTCGCCGCTGGTCGAGGAGGTGCTGTCCTTTATCCGCGATACGGGCAAGCGGTCGATCTGCGTGCCGAAAGACGGACGCGGCGCTTGACCGGGCCGGGGGGCACCGGGCATGGGCGCGCCAGCTTTGGGGAGGGCGGGCCTGTAGCGGTGCTCGCGGGCGGAGGCGCCTTGCCGGCCATGCTTGTCGAGGCGCTGGCCGCGCGCGGTGTCGAAACACGCGTGCTCGCCTTCAGCGGCTTCGCGGGTGACGCCATGCGCCGGCAAGCTGACGCGACGGTCAATATGATCGACGTGCGCCGTTGCCTGACGCTGCTCGCCGAATGGCGGCCACGCTGCGTGGTGATGGCGGGACCGGTGAACCGGCCGCCGCCCTCCGTGGTGCTGAGCGCATTCGCAGCCTATCGCAACCGGCGCGAGATCGCGGCGCTGATGGCATTCGGCGACGATGGCCTGCTTGGCGGTGTGGTGCGGCTTCTGGAGGATCAGGGGCACCGTGTCGCCGGGATCGACGAGCTGGCGCCGGAGCTTCTGGGCCGGCCGGGTGTGTTGACGCAGCGTGCGCCCGACGCGGCAAATGCCGGCGCAATCGCCATCGGTATGGATCTGCTGCGCACCGTGTCCCGTTTCGATGCGGGGCAGGCGGCGGTGGTGGGCGGCTGTCGGGTGATCGCGCTCGAAGGGCCTGAGGGAACGGATGCCATGCTGCGGCGCGTGCGCTTCATGCGTTTCACCCGGCGCTGGCGGGCGGAGAACCGCGGCGTGCTGGCGAAGACGACCAAGGACGGGCAGGACTTCCGCATCGATCTGCCGGCCATAGGCCCCGGCACTGTGCGCAACGCGGCGAAGGCGGGCCTCGATGGCATCGCCTATGGGGCCGGGCGCACGCTGGTCATCAATGAATCCGATATGGTGCGCGAGGCTGATCGGCGCGGGCTTTTCGTCATCGGTGTCACGCCGGAAACGCTGGAGTTGAGTGAACCATGAGCGATCGGCGCGAGGGCGGTCCGCATGTCTTCCTGGTCGCGGGCGAGGAATCGGGCGACCAGCTTGGTGCACGGCTCATGCGTTCACTGAAGGAACGCGGGCCTGTGCGATTTTCCGGCGTTGGCGGCGAGGCCATGGCGCGGGAAGGACTGGCGAGTCTGTTTCCGCTTTCGGATATCGCGGTGATGGGCTTTGTCGCGGTGATCGCGCGGCTGCGCACCATCGTGCGGCGGGTGCACGAGACGGTTGCGGCGGTGCTCGCGTCCGATGCGGACGTGCTGGTGATCATCGACAGCCCCGATTTTACCCACGCGGTGGCGAAACGGGTGCGCGCGGCGCGCCCCGGCTTGCCCATCGTCGATTATGTCAGCCCCAGCGTTTGGGCGTGGCGTCCGGGCAGGGCGCGCAAGATGCGCGGCTATGTCGACCACCTGCTGGCGCTGCTGCCGTTCGAGCCCGATGCACACAAGCGGTTGGGCGGCCCGCCGTGTTCATATGTCGGCCACCCGCTGATCGAGCGCTACGAGGTGTTGCGTCCGGCCGCGGGCGAACGCCTCCCACTCGCCGAGGCCGGGGAGATCGAGGTGCTGGTGCTGCCCGGCAGCCGGCGGTCCGAGGTGTCGCGGCTGCTACCTGTCTTCGGAGAGACGCTGCCGCTCGTTGTGGCGGGGGCGTCGCGGCCAGTGCGGTTCGTGCTGCCGGCCGTGGCGCACGTGGCGCCGCTCATCCGCGAGGCCGTGGCGCACTGGCCGGTGAAGCCGGAGATCGTCGAGGGGGAGGCGGCCAAGTATGCCTCATTCCGGCGCGCGCATGCGGCGATCGCCGCATCCGGCACGGTGACGCTGGAACTGGCGCTGTCGGGCGTGCCGATGGTGGTCGCGTACAAGATGTCGTGGCTCGAATCACAAGTGCGGCATTTCCTCACCGTCACCACGGTGACCTATGCCAATCTGATTCTGGGCGAGCACGTCGTGCCCGAGCGCCTGCAATGGGACTGCACGCCCGAAAAGCTCGCCGGCACGCTGCTGCCGCTGCTCGACGACACGCCCGAACGCGCGCGGCAGATCGCAGCTTTCGCGCGGCTCGAAGGCGCCATGGCGATCGGCGACGATACACCGAGCGAGCGCGCAGCCCGAATCGTGCTGGGCATGAACGCCTGACGCCGCTTCGGCCCCCGCGTCCGAGCGTTCCCGCGATGGCTAAAGCCCCGCGCTTGGGCTCAAGGCTACTTCCGCATGACGGAAGGGCCTGCCGCATGCCGCGTTCAACCATGCAAACCTCGGCGCTGATTTGTTTTTCCAGTCCGAAGTCGATGGCGACGACTTTGGTACGATTGACAGAGGCGAAATTCCGGGCAATGCTTCGTGCGCATGGCTAGATGTCGCTCATCGCATGTCTAGGTTGCGCCTGCAATTGTCAGAATTCCGACCGGTCGGGCGATGCCCGTCACCAACCAATCAAACGACATACCCAGGGGGAAACGCCGGATGCGCGCCGAGTCGATACTCGCAACACGCGATCTGACAATCGAGTTCAAGGGGTTCAAGGCGGTAGACGGGGTTAATCTGAACATCGAGCAGGGGACGATCCACGCGCTGATCGGCCCCAACGGCGCGGGCAAGACCACCTGTTTCAATCTGCTGACCAAGTTCCTCACGCCCACGCGCGGCACCATCATGTACCGGGGCAAGGACATCACCACCATGAAGCCGGCGGACATCGCGCGGCTCGGTGTGGTGCGCTCGTTCCAGATTTCCGCGGTTTTCGCGCAGTTCACGGCGCTCGAGAACGTGCGGGTGGCGCTGCAGCGCCGGCGCGGTGATTCCTTCGATTTCTGGCGCTCCGAGCGCCTGCTTCGCCGTTATGATCGCGAGGCTCGGGAATTGCTCGAGGCTGTCGGGCTTTCCGACTACGCCAACAGGCGCGCCGGCGAACTGCCATACGGGCGCAAGCGGGCGCTGGAGATCGCGACGACGCTCGCGCTCGATCCGGCCATGCTGCTGCTCGACGAGCCGCTCGCGGGCATGGGCCACGAGGACGTGGACCGCATGGCTGCGCTGATACGGCACGTATCGGCCAATCGCACCATCCTTATGGTGGAACACAATCTTTCCGTCGTCGCCTCGCTGTCGGACCGCATCACGGTGCTGGCGCGCGGCAAGGTGCTGGCGGAGGGCAACTACGCCACCGTGTCGAGCGACGAGCGGGTGGTCGAGGCTTACATGGGAGGCATGCATGCCTGAGGCAGCGTCGCGCGTTCTTTCGCAGCCGGCGGTGGCGCCGCTGCTGTCGGTGAAGAACCTTCAGGCCTGGTATGGTGAATCCCATGTCCTGCACGGCATCAATTTCGACGTCGCGCCCGGAGAGGTCGTGACCCTGCTCGGGCGCAACGGCGCCGGCAAGACGACCACGTTGCGCTCGATCATCGGCATCCTGCGCAAGCGCACCGGCTCGATCTCGTTCGACGGCAAGGAGACGATCCGTCTGCCGGCCCGTCACATTGCCCGGCTCGGCATCGGCTATGTGCCGGAAGAGCGCGGCATTTTCTCCAGCCTGTCGGTGGCGGAAAATCTCGTGCTGCCGCCGGTAGTCAAGCCCGGCGGCATGACGCAGGAGCAGATCTACACCCTGTTCCCCAACATCAAGGAACGCCTGTCCAGCCAGGGCACCAAGCTGTCGGGCGGCGAGCAGCAGATGCTGTCCATCGCGCGCATCCTGCGCACCGGCGCCAATCTGCTGCTGCTCGACGAGCCGACCGAGGGGCTTGCGCCGGTGATCGTGGAGCAGATCGGCCGCACCATCGCGCGCCTCAAGCAGGACGGCTTCACCATCGTGCTCGTGGAGCAGAACTTCCGCTTCGCCGCGACGGTCGCCGACCGCCATTACGTGGTGGAGCAGGGGCGGGTCATCGACATGATCCGCAACGACGAACTCGACGCCAACATCGACAAGCTGCACGGCTATCTGGGCGTGTAAGCCCGGTCGGGAGCGTGGCGCCATGATTTTCTGGCCAACCGGCTGGAACAAGAGCAAGAACACCGGAACCTGGACTGGAGCGTTCGTCGATCGGGTTAACGCGCTCGATCGATGGAGATCCGCTCAAAAAAGAAATTCAAGCACTTAAGCGTTTCGGGGAAACAACGAAGTGCTTTGGGGCATCTTGCTTGCTTTGTCATTTTAGGGGGAAACGATGGGTATCAGAACTTTGCTGCTGGCCAGCACCTTCGTCGTGGGCGCGCTCGGCGCGGCGCAGGCGCAGACCGCCGTCAAGCTCGGCGTGCTGAACGACCGCTCCGGCGTCTATGCCGATCTGTCGGGCGAGGGCTCGGTGATCGCGGCGCGGCTGGCCGTTGAAGACTTCAAGGCGGCCGAAAAGGGCATCAACGTCGATATCATCTCCGCCGATCACCAGAACAAGCCCGACATCGGCTCCAACATCGCCCGGCAGTGGTACGATCAGGAAGGCGTCGACGTGATCCTCGACGTGCCGACCTCGTCGGTGGCGCTGGCCATCTCGCAGATCACGCGCGAGAAGAACAAGATCCACATCAACTCGGGCGCTGGCTCCACCGACCTGACCGGCAAGCAGTGCTCGCCCAACACCATCCACTGGACCTACGACACCTACGCGCTCGGTTACGGCACGGGCACGGCGCTGGTCAAGCGCGGCGGCGACACGTGGTTCTTCCTCACCGCCGACTACGCCTTCGGCCACGCGCTTGAGCGCGATACCTCGGAAGTGGTGAAGAAGGCCGGCGGCACCGTGGTCGGCCAGGTGCGCCATCCCTTCCCGGGCGGCGACTTCTCGTCGTTCCTGCTGCAGGCGCAGGCGTCGAAGGCCAAGGTCATCGGCCTTGCCAACGCCGGCGGCGACACCATCAACACCATCAAGCAGGCGGCCGAGTTCGGCATCGTCGCGGGCGGCCAGACGCTCGCCGGCCTGCTGATCTTCCTTTCCGACGTGAATGCTCTCGGCCTCGAGGCCGCGCAGGGTCTGGTGCTGACGGAAGCCTTCTACTGGGATCAGAACGACGGCACGCGTGCGTGGTCCGAGCGCTTCGCCACCCGCCACGGCGGCAAGAAGCCGACCATGGTGCACGCCGGCGTCTACTCCGGCACTCTGCACTACCTCAAGGCGGTCGAGGCCACGAAGTCGAAGGACCCGGCTGTGGTCACGAAGTGGATGCGTGAGAATCCCTCCGAGGACCCGCTGTTCGGCAAGGGCGAGGTGCGTGTCGACGGCCGCCACGTCCATGACATGTACCTGTTCGAGGTCAAGAAGCCGGCTGATTCGAAGGGGCCGTGGGATTACTACAACCAGCTCGCGGTCATCCCGGCCGCCGAAGCGTTCCGCCCGCTCAACGCCGGCGGTTGCGATCTGGTGAAGTAAGCCACTCGGCCCGGGCCGGCGTGAGCGCCGGTCCGGGCGGGTTGTTCGGGTCGAAACGTTATTGCCGTTGTTTAACCAACGGTAATAACGCGTTGCGACAGTTCATTTTCTCTGGTTTCATCCGATGCCGTCTGCCGCTGAAAGGCGTATCGATGTTTGAACTTCTCGGCGTTTCGCCACAGGTCCTGTTCGGCCAGCTTTTGCTCGGGCTGATCAACGGCTCCTTCTATGCCGTGCTCAGTCTCGGGCTCGCGATCATCTTCGGCCTGCTCAACATCATCAATTTCGCCCACGGCGCGCAGTACATGATGGGGGCGTTCGTCGCCTGGATGCTGCTGCAATATGCCGGCATCGGCTACTGGTGGGCGCTGCTGATCGCGCCGGTTCTGGTCGGCGTCACGGGCATCGTCATCGAGCGGCTGTTCCTGTCACGGTTGCAGAACGTCGATCACCTCTACGGCCTGCTTCTCACATTCGGCCTGGCGCTGATCATCCAGGGTGTTTTCCGCAACCAGTACGGCGTGTCGGGCCTGCCTTACGGCATCCCGCCGGAGCTTGCTGGCGGGCGCAACCTCGGCTTCATGTTCCTGCCCAACTACCGGGCATGGGTGGTGTTGGCGGCTCTGGTAGCGTGCATCGCGACCTGGCTCGTCATCGAGCGCACGCGCCTTGGCGCCTACCTGCGCGCCGCCACTGAAAATGCGCCCCTGGTCGGCGCGTTCGGCATCAACGTGCCGCTTCTCGTGACGGTCACTTACGGCTTCGGCGTGGCTCTCGCCGCATTCGCCGGCGTGCTCGCGGCTCCGATCTACGCGGTGAACCCGAACATGGGCGCCGACCTCATCATCGTCGTGTTCGCCGTGGTCGTGATCGGCGGCATGGGCTCTATCCTGGGGTCGATCATCACCGGCTTCTCGCTCGGCCTCATCGAGGGGCTGACCAAGGTCTTCTATCCCGAGGCTTCCTCGACCGTCATCTTCGTTATCATGATCCTGGTGCTTCTGGTGAAGCCTGCTGGCCTGTTCGGGAGGGCTGCCTGATGACCACCCACGATATTGCGACCTCGCGGGATGGGGCGGACGATACCGCCGGAACGGCGACCCGCTCCCCATGGCACTATGGCGTCCTGTTCGTGGCGCTTGCGGGCGTGCTTCTCGTGGCGCCCCAGTTCCTCTATCCCGTTTTCCTGATGAAGGTGCTGTGCTTCGGTCTGTTCGCGGCCGCGCTGAACCTTCTGCTGGGCTACGGTGGGCTGCTGTCGTTCGGCCACGCGGCCTACTTCGGCTTCGCGAGCTACGTCAGCGCGCACGCGGCCAAAGTCTGGGGGCTCACGCCGGAGCTTGCGATTCTCTCCGGCACCGGGGCGGCCGTCGTGCTGGGCGCGATCTTCGGAGCGCTGGCGATCCGTCGTCAAGGCATCTACTTCGCCATGATCACGCTGGCGCTGTCGCAGTTGGTCTTCTTCGTCTCGCTGCAGTCGCCGTTCACCGGCGGTGAGGACGGCATCCAGTCCGTTCCCCGTGGCCAGCTGTTTGGCATCCTGCCGCTTGCCGATGACCGGACGCTCTATTATGTCGTCGCGACGATCTTCCTGCTCGGGTTCCTGCTGATCTTCCGCATCATCCATTCGCCGTTCGGGCAGGTGCTGCGCGCCATCCGCGACAACGAGCCGCGGGCGATATCGCTGGGCTACCGCACCACGCAGTACAAGCTCGCCGTGTTCGTGCTGTCGGCGGGTATCGCGGGGCTTGCAGGCTCCATGAAGGCGATCGTGTTCCAGCTGGCCTCGCTGACCGACGTGCACTGGACCATGTCCGGCGAGGTGGTGCTGATGACGCTGGTTGGCGGCATGGGCACGATCTTCGGGCCGCTGATCGGCGCGGCGGTGGTGGTGTCGATGCAGAACTACCTGGCGACGTTCGGTGCGTGGGTGCCGATCATTCAGGGTGTCGTGTTCGTCATCTGCGTGATGCTGTTCCGTGAGGGCATCATCGGCGTCCTGTCGCGGTGGGTGAAGCGGCCGCTGTGAGGTGACGCCGCGCACAGCCGCACCATGGCACGTGCGTGGTAGTATTCTTGCGCGACCATGCGATTCATGGAATGAGACAGGAAATGGCAATGGCACCGATCGCGCAGGATCCCATCGACCTTTATTACTGGCCGACGCCCAACGGCTGGAAGATCTCCATCATGCTCGAGGAGATCGGGTTGCCCTACCGGGTTCATCCGATCAACATCGGCAAGGGCGATCAGTTCCAGCCGCATTTCCTCGCGGTGTCGCCCAACAATCGCATTCCTGCCATCGTCGATCCGAACGGTCCTGACGGCAAGCCGATCTCGGTGTTCGAGTCGGGCGCGATCTTGCAATACCTCGGCCGCAAGACCGGCAAGCTCTATCCGGCCGACGAGCGCCAGCGCGTCGACGTCGAGCAGTGGCTGTTCTGGCAGGTCGGCGGGCTTGGCCCCATGGCCGGCCAGGCGCACCATTTCCGTATCTACGCGCCGGAGAAAATTCCTTACGGAATCGATCGTTACACCAAGGAGGTCGCGCGCCTCTACGGCGTGCTCGACCGGCGGCTGGCGGATCGCGAGTACATCGCCGGCGATTATTCGATCGCGGACATCGCCAGCATCGGCTGGAGCAAGCACTGGGAGCGGCAGGGGCAGGACATCGAGGCCTTCCCCAACTTCCGCCGCTGGCTGGAGACGGTGCTGGCGCGCCCTGCCGTGCAGCGCGGCCTCGCGGTGACAGGCGACCAGCCGACGCCGTGAGCGTCTGATCTGCAAGCGCCTGGCCGGAAAGAGTCCGGCCGGCAGGCGCGGGCCGAAAAAGCGTGACAGGAAAGCCGCTTTTGCCGTTTCTCGCCCGTTTCTACGGGCGTGTGTCTTGTGGCTGACGCCGTGGGCGGCTATAAGCCGCTCACAATCCGCCAACACAAGGTTTTAGACGGTATCCCATGGCTCTTGAGCGCACTTTTTCCATCATCAAGCCCGACGCGACCGAACGCAACCTCACCGGTGCGGTCAACGCCGTCATCGAGAAGGCCGGCCTTCGCATCGTCGCCCAGAAGCGCATCCAGCTGACGCGCGCCCAGGCGGAGCAGTTCTACGCCGTGCACAGCGCTCGCCCGTTTTTCGGCGAGCTCGTGGATTTCATGATCTCCGCGCCGGTCGTCGTGCAGGTGCTCGAGGGCGAGGACGCCATCGCCACCTACCGTGAGGTGATGGGCGCCACCAACCCCGAGAACGCAGCCGAAGGCACGATCCGCAAGCTGTTCGCCAAGTCGGTGGGCGAGAACTCGGTGCATGGCTCGGATTCGCCCGAGGCCGCCGAAGTCGAGATCGCCCAGTTCTTCGCGGGCAATGAAATCGTCGGCTGATACGCCAACGCAACTGTGACAGAAGCGCGGTCCGCGACAGCGGCCGCGCTTTTTTGTGGGGTAAAGCAGTTCGCGCCCATGTCGAACCATCGAAAATGAATGCGAACTGCGGTTGAATGGTAGGCGCGTAACGCGCGGTCTGATTCCGCCGGAATGGTCGGTGGCTCTATAAGGCGTTTTCAAGCAGAGCGGATGCTGCTTTGCCTGAAGAAAGCGCGCTAGAGCGTCGGACGTTCTGATGAAATCAGAACTGACGCTCTATCTTCTTGATTTAACGCATCTTTGTCGACGAAAAGTGGTATCCACTTTTCTGCACGATGCTCTAAGCCAGAGAGTTGAAGCTTTTTTGCGTGATGCGATAGGGGGCTCGCAATGAGCGTGTCGGATGGAGTGATGGGAACGGCCGCCCGCCTGCGGCGCGCCGGTTTGGCCGCTGTCGTATTCGCTGCGACCGCAGGCGGATATGGGCTGCCTGCATGGGCGGGTGCGACCGCGCCGCCGCAACCTGCCGGTGTGGAGAGGGTAGATCTCAGTAACGCCAGCGCGGATGAGATCCGCACTCACATCCTCGATGCCTGTGTGGTCCGGCAATGGGGCACGGCGTCATCGCCGACTGACAGCTACGCGGATAAGTGCGGCTGCTACGCGCGGCGCGTCACGCAGGCGCTAAGCGACGACGAACTGGCTGCCTTCCGGCGTTCGGCGGTGTTCAGCGCCACCGCCCGGCCCAAGGCCGAAGCCGCGAAAGCCGCCTGCAATCTTTGATCTTCGGCGTTTGGATCAGGCATCCTTGACGAGCGCCGGCACTTCGCCGGTGCCCACGGGGATTTCGCGGTAGAAGCACGAGCGGCGGCCAGTGTGACAACAGCCGCCGTCACCGGCCACACGCACCTTGATCCACACCGCGTCCTGATCGCAGTCGACGCGCATCTCCACCACGGTCTGTATCTGGCCGGACGTGTCGCCCTTGTGCCAAAGACTCTGGCGCGAGCGCGACCAGTACCACGCCGTGCCGGTCTCGATGGTGCGCCGGAGCGATTCAGCGTTCATATGCGCGACCATGAGCAGGTGCCCGGTATCCGCGTCGGTGGTGACGCAGGTGACGAGCCCGTTGGCATCGAATGCCGGTGTCAGCTCAAGGCCTTCCTCCACCGCCTTCTTGTCGGCGGGGGCTGGCGGGAAGAAGCAGTCAGTCACGGCAGGGTCTCTTGTTTTTATGCGATGGCACGGAAATGCGGATGAAGCATTTCGACATTTCGTTGAAATGCAAAAATGCTTTAACTTCCTGAATTAACGCGTTTTCTTCACGCAAAGCGGTATCCACTTTGCTTGAAAACGCTTTAGTCCGGATTATTGCCGCACGAGCATGAAGAAGCGCGCCTGCAGGGCCGGATCATCCAGAAAAACGCCGTTGAACCGCGAGGTGATCGTGGTCGCGCCTTGCTTCTGGATGCCGCGCATGGCCATGCACAGGTGCTCGGCCTCGATCATGACCGCGAGGCCGCGCGGCTGCAGGGCGTCGTTGATGGCATCCCCGATCTGCGCCGTCAGCGCTTCCTGGGTCTGGAGGCGGCGGGCGAACAGCTCCACCACGCGTGCGAGCTTGGAGAGGCCGACCACGCCGCGCTCAGGATAATACGCGATATGGGCCTTGCCGATGATTGGCACCATGTGGTGCTCGCAATGGGAGAAGAAGGGGATGTCCCGCACCAGCACTATGTCGGAATAACCCTCGACTTCCTCGAATACGCGATCGAGCACTTCGACGGGGCTCTCGCTATAGCCGGAGAAGAGTTCCTCGTAGGCGCGCACGACGCGCTTGGGCGTGTCGAGAAGGCCTTCGCGCGCGGGATCTTCGCCGATCCAGCGCAGCAACGTGTGAACCGCCGCCTCGGCCTCGGCCCGCGTGGGTTTGTTCTGACCAGACTTGCCAGCGTCGGCAACGTCTGCCTGACGCGCGGACAAGGGCTTAACCACGGCATCCATGTGGTGCCTCCCGCTGTTCGACCGGCCCTGACGAGGACGGCTGTTCAAATTCATGTCGGGGATATTTTGCCCCGCCGGCAGCTTTCTTATATAGGAAACGAAAGCCATACCACAACGTCGGGCCACGCGACAACGCCCGGCCTGAAACAGGGCAGGGGCCGCCGGCGCCTGACGAGAAGCCGATGTTGAACGACATCTATACCCGCCAGATCCTGACGCTCGCCAGCGACATCCCGCATCTTGGCCGCCTCGCGGACCCGGACGCGACTGCGACGGCGCACTCGAAGCTGTGCGGCTCGACGATCACGGTCGATCTCGCCATGGCCGGCGACACGGTGCGCGATTTCGCCCACGAGGTGCGCGCATGCGCCCTGGGCCAGGCATCCGCTTCGGTGATGGGGCAACTCGTCATCGGCTCGACGGCGCAGGAATTGCGCGATATCCGCGAGATCATGCGGCGCATGCTCAAGCAGGGCGGGCCGGCGCCCGCCGGGCGGTGGGAGGCGCTGGCCGCGCTCGAGCCGGTGCGCGATTACCCGGCCCGTCATGCCTCGACGCTGCTTGTTTTCGACGCCGTCGCGGACGCGCTGGCGCAGATCGAGCGGCGTGCGTCGCCCGATCCATGATGCGGCTCAGTTGACGCCGAAGGAATAGGCGGCGGTCAGCCCGAAGTTGAACTGGTTGCGGTCGCCGAGATTGCGCACGAGCGGGCTCTTGCCAGCATCGCCCACGAGGCGGTCGTAGGAGGCTTTTGCCGTTGCGCTCCACTGCTCGTTGACCTGGTAGGCGAGGGAGGCGGCCGCGCCCCCGCTCTGGATGCCGGCCTGGGCCGAGTAGGCGTGAAGACCGTGCTGCGGGAACACGAGGTTGTTCAGCGCCGCCTCGTAAGCGGTGACGCCGAACGTGTTGCGCGCCGTCTTGTCGCTCCCCCAGCTCATGCGCGGGCCGATGGTGAAGGTGAACTGCCCCATCTGCTGCACGAAGTCGCCGCCGAAATCGACCACCCAGCCGTCCTCATCGCGAAAACCGTGACGGGCCTCGACGCGGGCGCGCAGGTTGTGCGTCGGCCACACCTCGATGAAGGCGCCACCCTCGACGGTCCACGGCAGCTTGCGCAGGCCGAAGAGCTTGCGATCGTCGGCGAAGTAGCGGCCGCTGCGGTAGCGCACGGTCGGGCCGAAGCTGAAGTAGTCGTCGTTGAGCAGGTCGAGGCTGGCGCTGTCGCCCGGAATGGCGGGCCGGCGCGCCTGACCGCCGCGGCGTATGCTGACCAGCGGATAGGGCGTGATAGTGTACTTGTCGGAACCCCGGAAAGATGGGCCGACGCTGGCGTTGGCGCTTACCGTCAGGATCCAGCGGGCCGAGCCGACCGGCGCCGACGTGAAGGAGGGAATAAGCGATTCGGACTGCGCCTGCTGGGCATAGGGATCGTACCCCACGCCCTGGGCGAGCGCTTGCCCGGTCACGGCCGGAACAGCAGCGACAAGCGCGCCTGACAAGGCGGCGAGCCTCAGGGCGGCGAATCCGGGGGTGGGACGAAATGATTTACGCGACACGGCAGTCCTCCACTCTTTGCGGGCCTGAGTCTGCCGCATAAACTTCACCAATTGGTTAGCACAGCTCGCGGGGCCGCGCGGCCCGCCGATTCATGGTACAAGCCATTGAAAGACGGGATCGCCATAGTTCGGACCGGGCGAAATTGGAACGCGGCAAGAAGTTGTATTCAGCCATAACGAAACGTCCCGGCGTATTCGCGGCGCGATTGCTGATCCGCGTCTATCAGTTGACGTTGTCGGCAATATTCGGCCGTCATTGCCGTCATTTGCCGAGCTGCTCCTACTACACCGACGAGGCGATCGACCGTTACGGCCTGTGGGCCGGCGGCTGGATGGGGGCGGCGCGCATCTGCCGCTGCCATCCGCTGGGGACACGGGGGCTCGATCTCGTTCCCGACGCGTTGCCGCAGGCCGGCCGATGGTATAAGCCGTGGGCCTACGGGCGCTGGCGGGGCACGAACGCTCCGCCGATGGAGGATACTGCCCCGGCAACCTCCATGGTCTGCGAGGCCGTCGAAGCGGATGACGGCGAAGCCTCGCTGCCCGGGCAAAACACCGTCCGCTGAAACCTGCCGCCCGCGATGCGACCGTCGCCGGTGGCTCCAAGTCGCTTACCTGCGCCGTGTGCAGGAGTGAGCCGGAGACTTTAACGCAATGATTACCCTGACATTTCCCGATGGCGCCGCGCGCCAGTACGCCCCCGGCACCAGCGGCCGCGAGGTCGCTGAGAGTATCGCCAAGTCGCTCGCCAAGCGCACCGTTGCCATGGCGATCGACGGCGAGGTGCGCGATCTCGCCGATCCGATCGGCGCGGATGCCCGCATCGAGTTCCTCACCCGCGAGGACCCGCGCGCGCTCGGGCTCATCCGCCACGATTGCGCCCACGTGCTCGCCGAGGCGGTGCAGACGCTGTGGCCCGGCACGCAGGTGACAATCGGCCCCGTCATCGAGAACGGATTCTACTACGACTTCGCGCGCAACGAGCCCTTCACCCCCGACGATTTCGCCGCCATCGAGGCGGAAATGAAGAAGATCATCGCCTGCGACGCGCCCTTCACCAAGGAATTGTGGACGCGCGACCAGGCGAAGGCGTTTTTCCGCGACAGGGGCGAGCACTTCAAGGTGGAACTGGTCGACGCCATTCCCGCCGGCGAGGATCTGCGCATCTATCGCCAGGGCGACTGGCTCGACCTGTGCCGCGGCCCGCACATGACGAGCGTCGGTAAGATCGGCACCGCCTTCAAGCTGATGAAGGTGGCGGGCGCCTACTGGCGCGGCGACGCCAACAACCCCATGCTGACCCGCATCTACGGCACCGCCTGGACGACGCAGGAAGATCTCGACAACTACCTTCACCAGCTTGAGGAAGCGGAGCGGCGCGACCATCGCCGGTTGGGCCGCGAGATGGACCTGTTCCACTTTCAGGAGGAAGGGCCGGGCGTCGTGTTCTGGCACGACAAGGGCTGGACCATGTTCCAGCAGTTGCTTTCCTACATGCGCCGCAGGCTTCACGGCGATTATCGCGAGATCAACACGCCGCAGATCCTCGACAAGGCGATGTGGGAAACCTCGGGCCACTGGGCGTGGTACCGCGAAAACATGTTCGTCACCCAGACGGAGGACGAGCGCGTCTTCGCCATCAAGCCGATGAACTGTCCCGGCCACGTGCAGGTGTTCAAGCACGGACTCAAGTCATACCGCGATCTGCCGCTGCGGCTTGCGGAATTCGGTTCCGTCTCGCGCTACGAGCCGTCGGGCGCTCTGCATGGCCTCATGCGCGTGCGCGCCTTCACGCAGGACGACGCGCACGTGTTCTGCACCGAGGATCAGCTCGCCGACGAGTGCCTGAAGATCAACGATCTGATCCTGTCCACGTATGCCGATTTCGGCTTCGACCTCAACAACATCGTCGTGAAGCTCTCCACGCGCCCCGAAAAGCGCGTCGGCAGCGATGCCCTGTGGGATCACGCCGAGGAGGTGATGGGCAAGGTGCTTGAGGAGATCCGCGCGCGTTCGGGCAACCGCATCCGCACAGAGATCTTTCCGGGCGAGGGCGCCTTCTACGGGCCGAAGTTCGAGTATGTCCTGCGTGACGCCATCGGCCGCGACTGGCAGTGCGGCACGACCCAGGTCGACTTCAACCTGCCCGAGCGCTTCGGAGCGTTCTTCGTCGACGCGGACGGGCAGAAGAAGACCCCGGTCATGGTCCACCGCGCCATCTGCGGCTCGATGGAGCGCTTCCTCGGCATCCTGATCGAGCACTATGCCGGCCATTTCCCGCTCTGGTTCGCGCCGGTGCAGGCCGTGATCGCCACCATCACCTCGGACGCGGACGATTATGCGCGCGAGGTGGCGCGGGAAGCCGAAAAGCGCGGCCTGCGCGTCGAGACCGATCTGCGCAACGAAAAGATCACCTACAAGGTGCGCGAGCACTCGCTCGCCAAGACGCCGGTGCTTCTGGTCGTGGGCAAGAAGGAGGGCGAGCAGCGCACCGTGTCGATCCGCCGTCTCGGATCGCAGGAGCAGACGCAGCTCTCGCTCGACGCCGCGCTCGATGCGCTGGTGGCGGAAAGCCTGCCGCCGGACGTGCGAGGCGGGCAGACGCATTAAGCCGTTATCCCGCGGGATCTCCGGCTAAAGCGTTTTCAAGCAAAGTGGATACCGCTTTGCGTGAAGAAAACGCGTTAACTCAGAAAGTTAAAGCATCTTTGCGTTTCAACGAAACGTCGAAATGCTTTAAACTGGAAAGGGCGCGGCGCGCATGGCGCCGCGCCCTTTTTTACGCCTTCATGCCTTGGGAATCCTGCAGGCCGGGGAGCGCCCTCAGGCGCGTGCGGCTGTGCAACCGCGTATATTCGGGGCGCGAGCGGTCGATGGAGGCGATGACGATCGACGCCATGGTGCGCCGGTTGCGGACGATGAAATTTCCGTCCGGGCCGATGACACCGCCGGGCAGGCCCTTGCTCGTCTCGACAGCCGTCGCCAGCCCGATCCAGAGCGCGTTGATCGACGCATGCGCTTGTCCCTCGATGGCGAAGATGGCCTCTTCCGAGTGACAAGACAGCAGCACCACGTCCACCGACAGGCGCTCGTAGGCCGCGAACAGCTCCGGGTAGTGAACCTCCGTCGACAGCGCGCAACCGAACCGGTAGCCGTCCACGACGAAGGTCGTGGATGCGAAGCCCGGCGTGTACCACAGGCTCGAGCCGTCGCTGGCGCACAGGCGCTTGTCGTAGCGGGTAACGATCACGCCCTTGTTGGAGATGATGTAGAGGCTGTTGTGCGGCGCGTTCGGCGGGGGCAGGCGGTGGTTGCAGCCTATGACTGTCCACAGTTTGAGCTTGCGCGCGAGCGCCGCCGTTTCGATCAGTTCTTCGTCGAGCGCGTCCCAGTCCACCCGGTGCCAGTTGGTGATGTGGTTGCGGGCCCGCCCGGACAGCGCGCATTCCGTGAACTGTATGAGGCGCGCACCTTTTTCGTGCGCTCGCTGCATCAGCGCGCGTACATGCCGGCCATTGGTGCGGATGTCGGCGGTTACGTGACTCTGCGCCACGGCTATGGACAGAGGGGTCGAGAGATTCGTCATCGGTGAATCGTGACGTTTTCGCGACAGTCTGCCAAGCCCATCTGACGCATGTCGCACGAAAAATAATTCATGGCGGAAAAATCAGTAAATTTTTGCACCTGCGAGAGGATGCCATTATCGATTAATCAAATATAAATCGATTGCTATAATCCACACGCGCGCGGCCGATCGACGACAGGTTCGCCCGCGTCTTGCCGCGCCGGTTCCCCCTTCATTGCCAGGCGGATACACGGTCACTGCCGTCCGACGATCTCAACGGCGGCCTCGGTGCCGCTTTCCACGGTGAACTCGTGCGAGTACACCTGCCCCTCGTGGCGGGCGATGACGACGTAGTCGCCCTCGGCGAGAATCAGCGACGGGAAGGCGCCGACCTCTTCGTGGATGACGTCGCCGCCCGGCGTCAACACGCTGAAGGCCGTGCCGGCGAACGCTTCCGCGCCCTCCATCGCAACTAGCTTCAGCGTCACGCGCGCGCCGCGATGGTTGATCGTGGCGTCGGTGATCTTGCCCGCCTCGACGCTGAGATCGGTTCGCGAGATGGCGTTGGCCGTGCCGTAGCTGGAAACGACGTGGTAATCGCCTTCCGGCAGCCGCAGGATTTCGCCCGACGCGATCTTGTCGGCCACCAGGCGGCCTTCGGGGTTGTGATCCTCCGGCAGATAGACGGAGTAGGTCAGGTCCTCGGCCGGGATGGGATCGGTGCCGATGACGCCCGTGACGCGCAGGCCGCCGGCGGAGATCGAAAGCCGCGTCACCGAATCGGCGCGCAGCGCAACCCGCGCGATCGCGCTGGCGTAGCCGTAGGAGACGTGAACGATGTAATTGCCCTGGGGCAGCGCCTGGCGGGGCGATGCGTCGTCGAGCTCCGAGATCAGCGTCGGGTCGCCGTCGGGATTGACGGCGTAGATGCGCCATATCAGCCCGGAGCGGATTGGCATTTCGCTGCCGGCGAGTGTCGCCGTGAGCGACAGGGCGTGAACGGTCGCGCCCGCGCCTTGTTGCAGCGAGCCGGGCAGGGCGGCGCCGGGCAGCGCCCGCGGCAGGGCGCCCTGCGGCTCGCCGAAGGAGCCGCCTTCCATGGGAAGGGACGGGGTGATGGGAATGGCGCGCGGCGCTTCGTAGCGCTGCTCCTGCGCGCCCGCGTGCGCCGGAAGCAGCAGGACAACCGCCATAGCCGCAGCGATCGCACGCATGGATGATGGCGGCCGGCAGCCGGGCATTTCGCGGCGCATTGCATGCGGTTTCATGACTAGTATCCGAATTGGGCGCGCAAAATGCGTTCGTCGAGGCTATGGCCCGGATCGTGCAGCATCACGAGGTCCACAGCGGGATCGAGCGCGATGTCGACATAGGCCACCGACCGCACCTCCGTATGGTCGGCGACCGCGCTGACCGGGCGCTTCTGCGCTTCCAACACTTCGAGGCGCAGCTTCGCGTGGTCCGGCAGCAGCGCGCCGCGCCAGTGGCGGGGG
>CALMIK010000025.1 GCA_937863995.1 uncultured Chelatococcus sp. | reverse complement strand
GGCTTGGGAGCGCCCTCAACGAGGTCCTTGGCTTCCTTGAGGCCGAGGCCGGTGATGGCGCGGACTTCCTTGATGACTTCGATCTTCTTCTCGCCGGCAGCAGCGAGGACAACGGTGAACTCGGTCTGCTCCTCGACGGCAGCAGCCGCACCGGCAGCCGGAGCAGCGGCGACGGCAACAGCCGCAGCAGCGGAAACGCCCCACTTCTCTTCGAGGAGCTTCGCGAGCTCAGCAGCCTCAAGCACGGTCAGGCTCGACAGTTCGTCGACAAGCTTGGTCAAATCAGCCATGATAAAAATTCCTGTATCGGTTCGTCAGTTTGAATGGTTTATCGGCCTTCAGGCCGCATCTCGATTGGCATAGGCGCTGAACACACGCGCCACCTTGGCGGCGGGTGCAGTGACGACCTGGGCAACCTTCGTCGCCGGAGCCTGGACGAGGCCCACCAGCTTGGCGCGCAGTTCGTCGAGGGACGGCAGCGAGGCAAGAGCCTTCACACCGTCGACATTCAGCGTGGCCACACCCGACGCACCGCCCAGAATGACGAGCTTGTCATTCGTCTTGGCGAAGTCGGAAGCGACCTTGGCGGCAGCCACCGGATCGCTGGAGTAAACCAGCAGTGTCGGCCCATTAAGCAGGGGCGCGATTCCAGCAACTTCCTTGCCTTCGAGAGCGATCTTGGCGATACGGTTCTTTGCGACCTGCACCTTGGCGCCGGCCTGCTTGGCTTCGTGGCGAAGCTTCTGCAGTTCCGAAACCCTCAGGCCGGCGTAATGAGCAACGACGATCACGCCGGAAGTGGTAAACACCTCCCCGAGCGCGGACGCGAGCTCTGCTTTTGCCGTTCTATCCACGGGGCTCTCTCTTTTCCAACGGCGAGAAAACCGGGTCCGTCAAAGACCCCATTCCCCCACCAGCTACACATGCCGCCCTCGCGGTGCCCGATACCTGAATAGGCCCGGCACCGGAAAACGGCGCTTGCGAGCCCTGCCCCCGAACCACGGAAAGAACCGCAGCCCGGATTTGAAGGTACGAACCGATCCACCTCCGCCGGAAACCCGGCGGCAACTGACATCAGCCTTACCCGTCTGTGCAGGCCCCGAAACGGGATTAGACCACGCGCCAGGCACGCGGCACCTGCAGTCTTGGACAGGACACAGGCAGACACGGAAACGCCCGGAAGCGACCCCCTATCCGCCGTCCTACCGATCAATGATCGGAATTCCTAACAACGATCAACCCGGCAGATCTTGATCAAGCGCGCCGAGTCGAACTGCCCACATATCCCTCTTGCGCACAAAACGCAAGAAGCCGGGTGGGGATTAAACGAAATATTTGGCTTTCATCCGGGCGGCCGTCAAAAAACGGCAATATCGCCCGGATCAGCCGTGTCGGCACGGCATCAGCCGCCCAGCACCGTCGAGGGATCGACCTTCACGCCCGGACCCATCGTCGAGGAGATGGCGACGCGCTGCAGGTAGGTGCCCTTGGCGCCCGTCGGCTTTGCCTTGACGACCGCGTCGGTGAAGGCGCGAATGTTCTCGATGAGCTTGTCCTCGTCGAACGAGGCCTTGCCGATACCGGCGTGCACGATGCCCGCCTTCTCGACGCGGAACTCGACCGCGCCGCCCTTGGCGGCGGCGACGGCGCCGGCGACGTCGTTGGTCACCGTGCCCACCTTCGGGTTCGGCATCAGGCCGCGCGGGCCGAGCACCTTGCCCAGACGGCCGACGAGCGGCATCAGGTCAGGGGTGGCGATGCAGCGATCGAAGTTGATGTTGCCGCCCTGGATCTGCTCCAGCAGATCCTCGGCGCCAACGACTTCGGCCCCGGCCTTCTTCGCTTCATCGGCCTTGGGGCCGCGGGCGAACACGGCGACGCGCACCGAGCGGCCCGAGCCGTTCGGCAGCTGGCAGACGCCGCGCACCATCTGGTCGGCGTGACGCGGATCGACGCCGAGGTTGAGCGCAACCTCGATGGTCTCGTCGAACTTGGCGGTCGCGCGTTCCTTGATGGCCTTCACCGCGTCGGTGATGGCGTAGAGCTTGTTACGGTCGATGCCTTCGCGAGAGGCGACGACGCGCTTTCCAACATGTGCCATGCGTGTCTCCTCAGCCCACAACCTCGATGCCCATGGAACGGGCGGAACCCTCGATCATCGCGGCAGCCGCATCGACGCTGTCGGTGTTCAGATCCTCGAGCTTGTCAGCCGCGATCTCCAGCACCTGCGCGCGCGTCACCTTGCCGGCGAATGCGCCCTTGCCGGTCGTCTTCGAACCGCTCTTCAGGCCGGCGGCCTTCTTGAGGTAGAACGAAACCGGGGGCTTGCGCGTCTCGAACGTGAAGGAACGATCCTGATAGGCCGTGATGACCACCGGGATCGGCGTGCCCTTCTCGATCTGCGCGGTCTTGGCGTTGAACGCCTTGCAGAATTCCATGATGTTGAGGCCGCGCTGACCCAGCGCAGGACCGATCGGCGGCGACGGATTGGCCGCGCCCGCCGGAACCTGAAGCTTCACGTAGCCCGTGATCTTCTTTGCCATGATGGCTGCTCCTAAAATGACCGGACGACCGAAGAACCGGCCGCCGGCGTTGCAGTCCGCGGTAGGATCCGAACTCCCGGCAGGCAGGCCGGGCGGATCTCCCGCGTTGGTGAATCGTCATAGACGAACGAAGGCGGCTCTCTACACCAATCCGCCGTCACTTGCAATCGACTTCAGGCCGGACAAGGCTTCAATCGGTTGACAGGCGGCTAGGCGCGCGCCGTTAAATCTTGGCGACCTGCCCGAACTCCAGCTCCACGGGCGTCGCGCGGCCGAAGATCGACACCGCCACCTTGACCCGCGCCCGCGTGTCGTCGACTTCCTCGACAACGCCGTTGAAGGATGCAAACGGTCCGTCGGACACGCGCACCTGCTCGCCCACCTCGAAGGTGACGGAGGGCTTGGGGTGCTCGACGCCCTCGGCCACCTGCCCCTTGATTCGCTCGGCCTCATGGTCCGGGATCGGCAGCGGCCGCGACTTGTCGGCGCCGAGGAAGCCGGTCACCTTCGGCGTGTTCTTGATCAGGTGATAGACTTCGTCGGTCAGCTCGCATCTCACCAGCACGTAGCCGGGGAAGAACTTGCGTTCGGTATCGACCTTGCGCCCGCGGCGCACCTCGACGACCTTTTCAGTCGGGACCAGAATTTCGTCGAACTTGTCCTCAAGCCCACGCTGTTCGGCCTGGTCGTGCAACGACTGGGCGACCTTGTTCTCGAAATTGGAATAGGCGTGGACAATGTACCAACGCTTGGACATCAACGAATCTCCGACATCAAAGGGGCCGCGACGTCAACGGCCCTCCGGCCCGGCGCAAATGCCGCACGCGGGCACGACAACTTTCAAATGATTGCGGCAGGCGCCGGAACCCTCAGATCCCGAGAATGGCGCCGATACCGAACTGGATAAGCCGGTCGACAATAAAGAAAAACACGCAGGCCACGAAGACCATGACGAAAACCATCGCCGTGGTGACGAGCGTTTCCTTGCGCGTCGGCCACGTCACTTTCCTGGTCTCGGCGCGAACCTGCTGAATGAACTGGACCGGATTCGTCTTCGCCATTTCTCTCCACCCGCCCACGAAAGGGCCACTCTCAATCTCTGCCGGCGCCGGGCGCGATCCGCATCGGGATGCGCCCTGCCAAACCCGCCAATTCATGCGCACGCGGCGGCTTTTACCGTCATAGACACGGCCCAGACCCTCCGGCACAGCGATTCGGCGCCTAAAATACCTGCTGACGCCCATGCCCAGCACGAATCATGCCCGCGCCGAATGCAGCGCGAACATGAGCCTCACTGGATAATTGTCCACAGCCGGAATTACAAGCCAAAACGCGATGCGGCTCCACGGTAAAAGCGGCGGCGTGCCCGTCCTTGCGATGCGGCCTTCCGGATTCTCCCCGCCATGTGTTCCGGCGCACGCCGATAGCGGAGGGACGCGTCATGACGCAATCATGACCATATCGTGCTATAGGGTCTCCCTGTCCTGCGGACCCTAGATACCCTACAGGGCACATAACAATGCGGTGTCAATGACCTTTCGCCGACGCTATCTCTTCCTGGCACTCGCCGGCGGCGCTCTGGTCGCGGCCGGGGCGGTTCCATGGCCGGCCGATACCCTCCCCTTCCGCGCCGACCTCGCGGAACAGATCGAGGCAGGGCTGGGCCTTGAAGTGAACGCGGGCGAGAGCACGATCACCCTCTTGCCGCTGCCCCGCATCGATTTCCACGAAATCGTGCTTTCGGCCACTGGGACGACGAAGGAAACTCTCGGATCGGCCCGCCGGATATCGGTGCGGCTGGCGTTGTGGCCGCTGCTCTCCGGCCGCGCGCAGGCGCGACAGGTGACCATCGACAGCCCGCGAATAACGTGGGACGGATCGCAGCGCCCGCGCGACCTGTGGCTTCTGGCGCGCGATCGGCTCCTGGCTGCTGTCGCCGTCGCGGGAGCAGGCGACGCGCGGCTTCCGGCACAGTTGACCGTCATCGACGGCACCGTCGTCGCCGACGGCGGCGCGCGCACGCTTCTGCGTCGCCTCAACGGCAGCGTGACCTGGCCTTCCACCAGGCGTCCGCTCGATTTTCAGGCCACGGCGCTGTGGCGCGGCGAGGCGGTGAGCCTGCGCATCGATAAACTGCACCCCGCCTCGCTGGCGGCGGGCATGGCGTCGCCGGTGGTGGTGCGCTTTTCGGCCCAGCCCGTGTCCTTTTCCTTCGCGGGCGCGGTCGAGACCGATGATCTGCCGACCCTCGACGGTCTCATCAACCTGCGTACCGGATCGCTCGCCCGCGCCACCGCATGGATGCGCACACCGCTGACCTTCGCGCAGAACATCGGGCAGATGTCCGTCAAGAGCGCCGCCCGCTTGACCGCAGACGGCCTGTCGCTGCCCAGCGCCCGCATCGAGATCGAGAGCGGCACGTTGGAGGGCGCGCTCGCGGTGCGTTATGGCGATGCGGGACGCGCGCTCGTGTCCGCGACGCTCGATGCCGCGTCGCTCGATCTCAACCGCTTTCTCCCCACCCTTGGGCCGAGGGAGGTTGAACAGGGAACGGCGCGCGCCCTATACCTCGACACCGGCTCCGGCGAAAACGCCGCCAACGACGTCGACGTGCGGCTGTCGATCTCGAAGGCGCAGGCGGGGCCGCTTGCCTTGCAGGATGTCGCGGCCGGAATCCTCGTGTCCGGCAAGCAGATGGAATTCGCCCTCAATCAGGCCCGGCTCGACAACGGCTCGCTCAGGGCCAGGCTGCAGCTCGCCACCGGGGGTAAGGACGCCTCGGCCCGCCTCCATGGCGCTTTCGAGGGCGTCGAGGCGCAGAAACCATTGCAGGACATATTCGGCAGCGCGCTGCTCGCCGGGCCGGCCAGCGGCACTTTCTTACTCGCGGCCGGCACGCGGTCGGGTGTTGTGCTGCCTGAAACCGTCGAGGGCACTGTATCCATTCGGATCGAGGGCGGGCAAATGCTCGGCGTCGATCTCGCCGATGTCCTCGGCCGCTCGCAGCGCAGCCCGCTCGCCACCGCTCTCGACTGGCGCGGAGGACGCACGCCCTTCACCAAAGCCGATGCCACCCTGGTCATCAACGGTGGCAGCGGGCAGGTCGAAGGTGCGCTGGCGGCGGATGGCGTCGATGGCGTCGTCAGCGGCGGGATCGACATCGTCCAGCGAACGCTCGACCTCAAGGCGCAGATCCGCAAAGCCGCGCCCAAACCTGTCAGCACCGAAGCCGTGGGAGCGAATGCCGACACGGTTGGCTTTCCGATCGAGATTTCCGGCTCGTGGGACTACCCGATCGTCACCCCGGACATTCGCCTGCTGATCGAGCGCTCGAGCGCCGTCGCCCCGCTTCTGCCCGACAATACGGGGACTGCGCCTGCGTTCGAGGTGCGCTGAATCATTTTGACTTCTCGCCGGGCGGAAGCGCCGGCGCAAAAAAACCCCGGCTGTGAGGCCGGGGCTCGAAGGGGTAAACGGAAGCGATAACCGTTTACCCGGTATGGATCTGCGCTTATCCGACGCTCACTTGTCCGACGTTCACTTGCCGGGTGCGGCAGGAGCAGCGGGAGCGGGAGCCGCAGGAGCGCCTGCAGGCGCGGCGGGTGCGCCGGTGCCGCGCTGGCGGGCTTCCTCGGCGCGCTTCTGGAGGGCTTCCTCCATGCGGCGGGCCTGTTCCACCTGCTCACGCTGCTGCTGGGCAAGCACTTCGGGATCGATCGGCTTGCCGTCGAAGCCCTTGGTGAAGCCCGTCAGGGGAATGGCGAAAGTCACTTCCTGCGCCATCTGGTTCTGGGCGCTGACGTTCAGGATATTGCCGCGCTTGAGCTGCGTGACGAATGCCTCCGGCACGGGCGCCTCTGCGAAGCAGCCGTTGGGGAAGCAGATGGCATACTGGCCGGCCACCGGGTCGTTCTTGTCGACGCCGAAACGCAGGCCCGGACGCAGCAGCAGGCCGAGCGGCATCAGGAAACGGACGATCCGCGTCGTTTCGCCCTGCACGTCGTAGATGGCGACGGCCAGAACCGGGTTGCCCTGCTCGGTCACGAAGTCGCGCGTGGTGTAGCAGACTTCCTTGTTCGCGCCTTCGTCCTTGCCGCACACCTTGACCCAATCAGCCTGGGAGGGCTCGGCCTTGAGCTGCACCACGGTGGGACCGGCGGGCTGCTGGGCGGGTTGAGCCGGCTGCGCGGGCTGCGCCGGGCGGGCGGGCTGGGCCGCCGGGCGGGCGGGCTGCGCCTGCTGGGCGTGGGCTGCAATCGGCGACAGCGCGCTCACGGCCGCAACCAGCGCCAAAGCTACTCCGTTGGCGGCCCGCAGCGGCGCCGATTGTTTCAAGCTGGTCATCGACCGATCCTCTTTGAAAGTAGTTGTGGCGGCGGCGATTCGTTTAGCCTTGCCGTCCGCCCCGCCCCCGCACGACTCAAGTACGCAGCCCCGCCACGAAGCATGGCTGGTAAAAGCCCTGCATAGCCGGACACGCGTGTTTACCCCGTCTCACCACCGCTTTCCAGCGCCGTTCATCAATTGGTGCAATTATACAGCGATAGTGCACTCACAACACGGACCGCGATCGCATAAACTTGCGCGCGAATCATTGCAACAGGATCCGCGTACCCATGAGTGTGTTTTTGGTAATTGTCTTTTTTGCGATTGCCTTGTCAGTAGCGGCCACTTTTTTCAGCGTCAAGCGTCCATCTCCGGCCCGGCCGGGAGCACGTTCCCGCATATTGTCCGCCGCATTGCCCGTGATCCTGTCCTGCGCGCTTGCCTCCGCCGCCACGGCGCGGCCGACCATCCGCGATCTGCATGTCGAGGCCGACGACACGCTGGTGCATGATTCAGCTGCCAAATCCCCGCTGACGCCCACGGGAGAGGATGCCGCCTGGCGCAGCCTTCCCCTGCTCGACGGCCTCGCCATGCACGGCGACGCGGCCCTGCTCGACGGCTTCGACGCCCTGCCCTACGCCAACCCCGACGCCCCGAAGGGCGGACGGCTGGTACAGAGCGTGCTCGGCACTTTCGACAACCTCAACCCCTTCGTGCCCAAGGGCATCGCGGCCCAGGGCATCACGACGCTCGTGTTCCAGTCGCTCATGGCGCGCTCCGCCGACGAGCCGTTTTCGGTCTACAGCCTCATCGCCCAGTCGGCGCGCATGCCGGAAGACCGCAGCTTCATCGTTTTCCACATCAATCCACGGGCGCGCTTTTCCGACGGACAGGCGGTTTCGGCCGACGATGTCGTCTTCAGCTACAACCTGCTGCGCCAGAAAGGCCAGGCGTTTCACCGCAGCAATCTCGCCCATGTGAAATCGGTGACCGAGATCAATCCGCTGACGGTGCGCTTCGATCTCGACGGCAAGAATCGCGAGACGCCGCTCGTCCTGGCGCAGATGCCGGTGCTGCCGTCCCATCTCATCGACGCCGACACCTTCGAGCAGAACACGTTCCAGACGCCGGTAGGGTCCGGCCCCTACATCGTCGAGGCGGTGGACCCGGGGCGCAGCATCACCTTCCGCCGCGATCCGCATTTCTGGGGCCGCGAGCTGCCGGTCACGCGCGGGCTCTTCAATTTCGACCAGATCCGCTTCGACTATTTTCGCGACGTCAACACGCAGTTCGAGGCATTCAAGGCCGGGCTGTACGATGTGCGGATCGAGCAGAGCGCCGCGCGCTGGGCGGTGGGCTACGATTTCCCCGCGCTCGCCGACGGCCGCGTCGTCAAGGAAACGCTGCCCGTCGGCACGCCGCGGCCGATGGAGGGCTTCGCGCTCAACAGCCGCCGGGGCGCGCTGGCGGATGTGCGCGTGCGGGAGGCGCTCGGCTACTTTTTCGACTTTCCCTGGGTCAACCGGCAGTTGTTCCACGGCGTCTACAAGCGCACCGACAGCTTTTTCGGCGGCTCGCGGCTGGCCTCGACCGGCAGGCCCGCGTCCGCCGGCGAGCGGGCGCTGCTCGCGCCCTTCCCCGGCGCCGTGCGCGCGGACATCCTGGAGGGCAGCTGGCGCCCGCCCGAGGCCGACGGCACGGGGCGCGACCGCGCAATGGCGCGCAAGGGCCTGGAACTGCTGACGAGCGCCGGCTACACGCTCAGGGATGGCCTGCTGCGCGATGGCTCGGGCACGCCGCTCACCCTCGAGATCATGGTCAAATCGCGCGACGAGGAGCGGCTGGCGCTCAACTACGCCCAGTCCCTGCAGCCGGCCGGCATCAAGACGGACGTGCGCCTGGTCGACGAGGCGCAATACTGGAAGCGCCTGCTGGCGTTCGATTTCGATATCATCATCTACCGCTGGAACGTCTCCGCCTCTCCCGGTTCCGAGCAGCTCAACCGCTGGTCGTCGGCGGCGGCCGACCGTCCCGGCTCGCTCAACATCACGGGGGTGAAGACGCCCGCCGTCGACGCCACCATCGACGCGCTGCTTGCCGCCCGCACAGCGACGGAATTCACGGACGCGGTTCGCGCGCTCGACCGCACGCTGCTGTCGGGTTTCCACGTCGTGCCGCTGTTTCATGCCGACGGCCAATGGATCGCACGCCGCGCCGCCATCGAGCGCCCGGAAACGACGCCGCTGTTCGGCCCGGTTATCGACACCTGGTGGCGAAAGCCTTAGATTGTATCCTGGTTCCGTTGAAACGGGATACAATCTAACGTCTTGATTTTGAGCGAATTCTTATCGATTAAATGATTCCATTTAATCGGAAAGCGCTCTAAAGAAATCGGGCGAAAGTCAACCAGCCGGATTCGATGACAATCACCAGCAAGGCCGCGCCCGAGGCGGAAGCCAAAGGCGGATCCCGTTCATGGGCGCGTTTCGTCGCCACCTTCGCCATCGCGCTCGTCGTGTGCGCCGGCGCGATGGCGGCGCTCGTCGCCCTCGTCGATCCCTACGGCATCCGGGTGGAGGGCGCTGACGCGACGCGGCCCATCGTCGACATCAACCAGCGCTTCATGTACCCGCAGCTCGCGCGCTCGTCGCATTACGACAGCGCGGTGTTCGGCACCTCGTCGCTGCGGCTGCTCGACCCCGACGAACTCGACCGCCTGTTCGGCAGCGACGCGGCGCCGGTGCGCTTCGCCAACCTCGCCATGAACGCCGCCACCCCGTGGGAGCAGATGGAGCTGGCGCGCCTGTTCCTGCGCGCTCATCCCGCCCCGAAGGTGCTGATCCTTGGCCTTGACCGCCCGTGGTGCGAGGCAGACGCCGATGCGCCGGGCAAGCGGCTCACCTTCCGCGCTTTTCCCGAGCGCTTCTACGACGAGAACCGCTGGAACGACTGGCTGGACACGCTCAACCTGAAAACGCTGGAGATCGCCACCCGCCTCGTATCGCACGATCTCGGCCTGCGCGAGACGTCGCTGCGCGATGACGGCTACGGCGTGTTCGTGCCGCCGGACGAGGCCTACGACGCCGCCCGGGCGCACGCGCACATCTGGTTCGACCAGACGTCGAAGGGCCTGCCGGCGCGCATCGAACCGCAGGAGCCGCCCGCCACCGTGTCGGAAGCCGAACGCGCCGCGTGGCGTTTCCCCGCCGCGCAATGGCTCGAAGATCTGCTCGCGCGCCTGCCGGCCAGCACGCGGGTGCATCTGGTGTTCCCGCCGGCGCATGTGAGCGCCCAGCCGCAGCCGGGATCGCAGGCGCTGTTGCGCGACGAAGCCTGCAAGACGCAGCTTGCCGCCATTGGCGCCCGTCACGGCGCGTCCGTGCTCGATTTCCGCAAGCCGTCTTCCGTGACGCGCAACGACGAAAACTTCTGGGACGCGCTGCACTATCGCCTGCCGTTCGCCAGCCGCATCGCCGCAGCGATCGCGGACCCGCAGGCGGGGGACGACTTTTACAACGTCATCAATCGCCCCGCGCCCAGCCTTCCTTCGTCCGGGCGATGAAGTCGTCGAGCCGGTCCTCAGCGATGGCGAGACGCAGGCCCGCCATCAATTCCTGATAATAGGCCAGGTTGATGCCGGTCAGCAGCATCATGCCCAAAATCTCGCCCGACTTGACGAGATGATGCAGGTAGGCGCGCGAGTAAGTACGCGTGGGCTCCCACGCAGACGCCTCGTCGATGGGGCGCGGATCGTCGGCGTGGCGGGCGTTCTTGAGGTTGAACTTGCCGAACCGCGAAAACACCTGCCCGTGGCGGCCGGCGCGGGTGGGCATGACGCAGTCGAACATGTCGACGCCACGGCGCACGGCTTCCACGATATCGTCCGGCGTGCCGACCCCCATCAGGTAATGCGGCTTGCCGTCAGGCAGGTGCGGCATCACCGTCTCGATCATGTCGAGCATGATGTCCTGCGGCTCGCCGACCGCCAGCCCGCCGATGGCGTAGCCCTCGAAATCCATGTCGGTAAGCGCGCGCGCGCTCTCGATGCGCAGCTCCCTGTTGGCGCCGCCCTGCACGATGCCGAACAGCGCCCGGCCCCATTCCGCCCGGCCGGGCTGCGCGGCGAAAGCCGTGCGGCAGCGCTCGGCCCAGCGCAGGCTGAGCTGCATGGCGCGCGCCGCCTCCACGTCCGTGCACGGCAGGCGCACGCATTCATCGAGCTGCATCTGGATGTCGGAACCGAGCAGGCCCTGGATCTCGATCGCCCGCTCCGGCGTCAGCTCGTAGCGCGCGCCGTCGATGTGCGACTGGAACGTGACGCCCTTCTCGTTGATCTTGCGCAGCTTCGCCAGCGACATCACCTGAAATCCGCCGGAATCCGTCAGGATCGGATGCGGCCAGTGCATCATGCGGTGCAGCCCGCCAAGGCGCGCCACCCGCTCGGCGCCGGGGCGCAGCATCAGGTGATAGGTGTTGCCGAGCAGGATATCCGCGCCCAGCGCCCGCACCTCGCTGGTGTGCATGGCCTTGACGGTGGCGGCCGTTCCGACCGGCATGAAGGCCGGCGTGCGGATGTCGCCGCGCGTCATGCGGATGCGACCGGTGCGCGCCGCGCCGTCGCGGGCCGCGATCTCGAACGTGAACGGCGCACTCATGCGCCCGTCCCCTCGTTGCGGAACAGCAGGCTGGCGTCGCCGTAGGAATAGAAACGGTAGTCGGTGGCGATGGCGTGCGCGTAGGCGGCCTTCATCGTGTCGAGGCCGGCGAAGGCGCTCACCAGCATGAACAGAGTCGAGCGCGGCAGGTGAAAATTCGTCATCAGGATGTCGACGGCCTTGAACCGGTAACCGGGGGTGATGAAAATCGACGTGTCGCCGTCGAAAGGCGCGATCGTGCCGTCCTCGCGGGCAGCGCTTTCGAGCAGGCGCAGCGCCGTGGTGCCGGTGGCGACGATGCGCCCGCCCCTCGCCCGCGCGGCGTTCAGCGCATCCGCCGTGGCGGCGTCGATCACGCCGCGCTCGGCATGCATGCGGTGGTCGCGGGTGTCGTCGGCCTTCACCGGCAGGAAGGTGCCGGCCCCGACATGCAAAGTGACGAAGCGCCGGTCGATACCCGCCTGCTTCAGCCTTTCCACCAGATCGTCGGTGAAGTGCAGCCCGGCGGTGGGCGCCGCGACCGCGCCGTCATGGCGGGCGTAGATGGTCTGGTAATCGGCGAGATCGGCCGCGTCGTCGGCGCGTTTCGAGGCGATGTAGGGCGGCAGCGGCATGTGCCCGAGCCGCGCGACGGCCTCGTCCAGCGCCGGTCCCGAGAAGGCAAAGCGCAGCAGCACTTCCCCGCCCTCGCCCTTTTCCAGAATTTCGGCGTCGAGCGCGACCAACTCGCAGGCGTGGCTTTCGCTGGAGTCGCCAAAGCGGATGCGCTCGCCCGCCCGCAGTCGCTTGCCGGGCCGGGCGAAGGCGCGCCAGGTGTCGGCGGATTCGCGCTTGTGCAGCATCACCTCGACCCGCGTCACGGATTCGCCGCGCACGCGGATGCCGTCGAGCCGCGCGGGGATGACGCGCGTGTCGTTGTGGACGAGCACATCGCCCGCCCGCAACAGCCCCGGCAGGTCGCTGACCCGCCGGTCGTCAAGTTCGCCGGGCCGCACCACCAGCATCCGGGCGCTGTCGCGCGGATGCGCGGGGCGCAGGGCGATGGCCGATTCCGGCAGGTCGAAATCGAACAGGGAAACGTCCATCGCCTTCTGCTTGACCCCGGTCCTTACTCGGCAGCGGCGTCGGCTGCGACGCGCAGCGACACGATGCTGTCGGGATCGCGCACGGGCTCGCCGCGCTTGATCTTGTCAACGTTCTCCATGCCTTCCACGACCTTGCCCCACACCGTGTACTGCTTGTCGAGGAAGCGTGCGTCGTTGAACACGATGAAGAACTGCGAATTGGCCGAATTAGGGTTCTGGGCCCGGGCCATGGAGCAAACGCCACGCACGTGCGGCTCGGCGTTGAACTCGGCCTTGAGGTCAGGCAGGTCGGAACCGCCGGTGCCGGTGCCGTGCGGGCAGCCGGTCTGCGCCATGAAACCTTCGATCACGCGGTGGAAGACGATGCCGTCATAGAACTTCGCCCGCGCCAGTTCCTTGATGCGCGCGACGTGCAGCGGCGCGAGATCAGGGCGCAGCGCGATCACGACGCGGCCCTTGGTGGTCTCCAGAATGAGCGTGTTTTCGGGATCGGTGACCTTGGTGGCTTCAGTGCTCATGGTGTTTCCCTCTCGATTCGGTCGTCGGTTGATCGCCCGTGATGCAATTATTTCGGGTCGCTCGCAAGTCGCATGCGGACAATCTTGTCGGGGTTCGTCACAGCGCCGTTGTTGGCCTGCGAGCCCGCCTTGATGCGATCGACCACGTCCATGCCCGAAACGACCTCGCCAATGACCGTATACTGGCCATTGAGGAACGAGGCGTCGTCGAACACGATGAAGAACTGCGAATTGGCCGAATCGGGCATCGCCGAGCGCGCCATGCCCACGGTGCCGCGCTTGAACGGTACGCCGGAAAACTCGGCCGGCAGGTTCGGCAGGTCGGAGCCGCCGCGGCCGGTGCCGGTGGGATCGCCCGTCTGCGCCATGAAGCCGGGGATGACGCGGTGGAACACCACGTTGTCGTAGAAGCCGCGGCTGGCCAGCGTCCGGATACGCTCGGCATGCTTGGGCGCGATATCCGGCCGCAGCTGGAAGGTGACGCGCCCGTGCGCGGTGTCGAGCAGCACGACGTCGCGCGGGTCCGTCTGGCCGGCCTGCGCCACGACGATCGGCCGCGCGGGCGATTCCGCCACAGCCGGCGACGCGACCGCAGCCAGAGACGCGGCAAGGGATGCAACAAGCATCAGACAACGCATGTGAAATTCTCCCGATTACGAACCCGCCTGCCGGCCGGCTCCTGTGCACCCGCCGGCCCTCGCCGGCAGCGCTCTTTCAGCCGCAGGGATAGCATCTCGCCCCCCGATGCTCCAGCCCTATCGTCCCGTGAGCCGCCTGTGCGCGAACAGCACGAAGATGACCGCGAGCACCACCGCCAACCCGAACCAGGTAAACGCATAATCGAGGTGGTTGTTGGGAAAGCTCACCACAGTGAGCCCGCCCACGGGCCAGCCCTCGCGCTCGGGATCGCGGAAAGCATCGATTGTGAACGGCGCCACGCGCTCGAGCCCGAGCGCCGCAGCTAAAGCCGCCGGGTCGCGTACGAACCACTGGCCTTTGTCCGGCGCATCCTGCGGCACGAACCAGCCGCGCTGCTGCGGCGCCCTCAAAAGGCCGGCGACGGTGACGGGCGCATCGGCCTGCGCCCTGTCCTCCCGTTGCCAGGCGGCGAACGCGGCTGCGTCGCGCGTCAGTTCAACCGGAACAAAGCCGCGGTTGACGAACACGATGCCGCCCTCGTCGAGACGCAGCGGCGTCAGCACGAACGCCCCCATCCGCACACTGCCTGAGCCGAGCACCGCATTGGCCTGCACGAGCACTTCGCGCTCGTGCAAAAAAGTGCCCGACACAAGCAGCGGCCGATACTCCGCATCAGCCCAGCGCGTCGTCGCCCAGGTGGCTTCAGGCGGCATGGCCTCCGGCGCAGCGCGGACACGCGCCTCGATGCGGGCGACAAGGTCTTCCTTCCACGCGAGGCGCTGCAACTGCCACACGCCAAGCGCCGCCAGAACCACCAGCGCCACGACGGTAAAAGCCCCCGGCCACAACAGGCGCCGCCAGGCAGCGCGATCCGGGCTTGCCTCATTCCCGCTCATATCGATCATCCCAAGCAAAAAAGGGCAGCTCGCGCCGCCCTTTCCATGGCAGGGCGTCCGCCGCCCCGAACGCTGCGCGCCTCAGTGGCCGCCGCCACCGCCGCCATAACCCCAAACGTAGATGGCAATGAACAGGAACAGCCACACCACGTCGACAAAGTGCCAGTACCATGCCGCGAACTCGAAACCGAGATGCTGGCGGGGCGTGAAATGCCCGAGATAGGCGCGCAGCAGGCACACGGCAAGGAAGATGGTGCCGATGATGACATGAGCGCCGTGGAAGCCCGTGGCCATGAAGAACGTGGCGCCGTAGATGTTGCCCGAGAACGAGAATGCCGCGTGGCTATACTCGTAGGCCTGCACGACGGTGAACAAGGCCGCGAGCACCACCGTCAGCCACAGCGCCTGCTTCAGGCCGTCGCGGTCGTTGTGCAGCAGGGCATGATGCGCCCACGTCACCGTGGTGCCCGAGGTGAGCAGGATCAGCGTGTTCAGCAGCGGCAGGTGCCACGGGTCAAAGGTTTCGATGCCGACCGGCGGCCAGTGGCCGCCCGTCACTTCCGCGCGCTGGTACTGGATCGCCTCGCCGGCGAACAGGCTGGCGTCGAAAAAGGCCCAGAACCACGCCACGAAGAACATCACCTCGGAGGCGATGAACAGGATCATGCCGTAACGGTGATGGATCTGCACCACCTGGGTGTGATCGCCGCGCTGTGCCTCGTTGACGACGTCCGTCCACCACGCTGCCATGGTGTAGAGCACGCCGATGATGCCCGCGCCGAACACGTAGGGGCCGACATGGAGCCCGGCGAGCGGCAGGTCCTTCATGGACAGGATGGCCCCGACCGCGAGCGTAAAGGCGCTGATCGAGCCGATCAGCGGCCACGGGCTCGGGTCGACCAGGTGATAATCATGATGCTTCGCGTGAGCCTGAGCCATGATGTTACGCTCTCCGAATATGTCGCTGGCGCCCTGAGGCGTCACAGCCCTTTCCGCTCGGTGGAATTGGTCGGCTGAACAGCCGAAAGCTGGTTGCCGCCCTTCACCTGGAACATGGTGTAGGACAGCGTCACGGAATCGAGCGACTTGTAATTACGCTCGTCGTCGAAATCGGCGTCGATATAGAACACGACCGGCGCGATGATCGTCTCGCCGGGCGCCAAGGTCTGCTCCTCGTAGCAGAAGCAGTCGAGCTTGACGAAATACGGGCCGAGCTGATCGGGCTGGACGTTATAGGTGGCGATGCCGGTAACCGGCTTGTCGCTCTTGTTCGTCAGCTCGAAGAAAACGGTCTGCGTCTCGCCGAGCCGAACCTCGACGGACGGCGTTTCAGGCACGATGCGCCACGGGATCGACGGCGACACGTTGGTGTCGAAGCGCACCACCATCCGCCGGTCGGAAACCTCGCCGCTCGATTTCACACCCGCTATCGGCGTGCCGCCGAACCCCGTCACCTGACAGAACAGCCGGTAGAGCGGGACGGAAGCGAAAGCAAGCCCCAGCATGCAGGCCGCGACGCCGACGCAGATCAACGCGGTGCTGCGCGCCCGGCGGGCGGCCGCCTCGTGAGGCGCAGGTTCGTGAAGCGCAGGCGCCAGCGGCACCTCCTCCGCTTGCTGCCGCACCTTGCCGCTCACACCGTCATCGCTCATGCGCCTGCTCCTTAAAGCGGCCGGTTGAAGACGTTGGACCCAAGACGGGCGATCGTCAGGATGTAGAACAACACGAACAGCGCGCCCAGCGTCACGCCAATGGCGATGTTGCGCATCCGCTGGCGGCGGCGCTCCTCCGGTGTCAGGCTCACGCTCTTGGCGTCGCGATCGTCATCGTGTCCATTCACAATCGAATTTCCAGTCACCACAGGCGCCCTCCGGCAAACATGGCCCCGAACGTGCTCCATCCGAACACATGCTCGACCAGCAGCGCCGCAAACAGCATGAAAAGATACAGGATCGAAAATCCGAACAGCCGCCACGCCGTGCGCACGCCGTGCGCGTTGAGGCTGTCGCGATCGCCGCCATCGCGCCACAGGCTGAACGCGAGCCACAGCATGCCCGCACCGCCCAGCGCCGCAACGGCAGCATATACGGGACCGCCCGCCGCGCGCCACACCGGAATGGTGGCCACGGGCACCAGCACCAGAGTGTAGAGCAGTATCTGCAGCCGAGTCGCCGCCTGACCCGCGACATTGGGCAGCATCGGCACGCCCGCCCGCGCGTAATCCTGCGACTTCACCAGCGCCAGCGCCCAGAAGTGCGGCGGCGTCCAAAGAAAGATGATCAGGAACAGCACGAAGCCGTCGAAGCTGACCGAGCCGGTCACAACCGCCTCGCCGATCATGGGCGGAAATGCCCCCGCCGCGCCGCCGATGACGATGTTCTGCGGCGTGGAGCGCTTCAGCCAGACCGAATAGATGACCGCGTAAAAGAAAATCGTGAAGGCGAGAAACGCCGCCGCGAACCAGTTCGTGGCGATGCCGAGCACGAACACGGCCCCGCACGCGAGGGTCATGCCGAAGGTCAGCGCCTCAGGGCGCGTGATACGTCCTGCGGGAATGGGCCGGTTGCGCGTGCGCGCCATCACCGCGTCGATATCGGCGTCCCACCACATGTTGAGACAGCCCGACGCCCCCGCGCCGACAGCGATCGCCAGAAGCGCGATCGCGCCGACAACCGGATTGACCGTGCCCGGCGCCACCAGCATGCCGACGAGCGCTGTAAACACGACGAGCGACATCACGCGCGGCTTCAGCAGGGAGATGAAATCCCCCACGCTGCCCGTCGAGACGAGGGGCGCACCGGCGGCGCCCTGCGCCACCCGCTCCCCCTCAGCCCATGCTTCGGTGACTGCCGTCATGTCTAACGTCCGCCGTCCTTGCCTTGTCAGTGCCCGTCGCCGGTGATGCGCGGCAGCTTCTCGAACTGGTGGTAGGGCGGCGGCGAGGACAGCGTCCATTCCAGCGTCGTCGCGCCTTCGCCCCACGGATTGTCTGCCGCCCGTTCCTTGCGCGCATAGGCGACCCACACGCCGTAGAAGAACACCACCAGACTGAAGGCGAAGATGTACGAGCCCATCGAGGCCACGAAGTGCCAGCCGTGATAAGCGTCCGGGTAATCGACGTAGTGGCGCGGCATGCCGGCGAGGCCGAGGAAGTGCATCGGGAAGAACAGCACGTTGGCGCCGATGAAGGCCAGCCAGAAGTGCAGCTTGCCGATCCAGTCCGGCACGACGTAGCCGAACATCTTCGGGAACCAGTAGTACCACGCGGCGAAGATGCCGAACACGGCGCCCAGCGACAGCACGTAATGGAAGTGCGCGATCACGTAGTAGGTGTTGTGCAGTTCGCGGTCGATACCAGCGTTCGCCAGCACGACGCCGGTAACGCCGCCGACCGTGAACAGGAAGATGAAGCCGATCGCCCACACCATCGGCGCGGTGAAGCGGATAGAGCCGCCCCACATCGTGGCAATCCACGAGAAGATCTTGATGCCGGTGGGGACCGCGATCACCATCGTCGCGAACACGAAGTAACGCTGCGTGTCGAGCGACAGGCCGACGGTGTACATGTGGTGCGCCCACACGATGAAGCCGACGACGCCGATCGCGACCATAGCATAGGCCATGCCGAGGTAGCCGAAGATCGGCTTGCGCGAGAAGGTCGAGACGATATGCGAGATCACGCCGAAGGCCGGCAGGATCATGATGTACACTTCGGGGTGGCCGAAGAACCAGAACAGATGCTGGTAGAGCACCGGGTCGCCGCCGCCCGACGGATCGAAGAACGTGGTGCCGAAGTTGCGGTCGGTCAGCAGCATCGTGATCGCGCCAGCGAGCACCGGCAACGAGATGAGCAGCAGGAACGCAGTCACCAGCATGCCCCAGGCGAAGAGCGGCATCTTGTGCAGCGTCATGCCCGGCGCGCGCATGTTCAGGATCGTGGTGATGAAGTTGATCGCGCCCAGGATCGACGACGCGCCGGCAACGTGCAGCGCCAGGATGCCGAAGTCGAACGACGGACCGGGATGACCCGAGGTCGACAGCGGCGGATATGCCGTCCAGCCGCCGCCGAAGCCAAGGCTGCCGGGCGCGCCGGGCACGAACATCGAGATCACGAGCAGCGAGAACGCCGCCACCAGCAGCCAGAACGAGATATTGTTCAGCCGCGGGAACGCCATGTCGGGCGCGCCGATCATGATGGGGATGAACCAGTTGCCGAAGCCGCCGATCAGGGCGGGCATCACGACGAAGAACACCATGATGAGGCCGTGGCCGGTGACGACCACGTTGAAGAGCTGGCCGTTGGCGAAGATCTGCAACCCGGGGGACTGCAGCTCGATACGCATCAGGATCGACAGCGCGCCGCCCACAAGCCCCGCGCTCAGCGCGAAGATGAGGTAGAGCGTGCCGATGTCCTTGTGGTTGGTCGAGAGCACCCAGCGCCGCCAGCCCGTGGGATGCGCATGCTCGTGCCCGTCATGCGCGGTTACTGTAGAAGCCATGCTCAAGCCTCCCCTTCCATGATCCGCCAGCGGCGTTCTGAATAATTCATCGTCATCTTGCAGCCGCCGGCATTACCTTGCCGCCAGGAACCGCGACGCGGGCCGGCCATCATCGGCCGACGCGAACTGGGCCTTGGCCTCCTGCAGCCACTGGGCGTAACGCTCCTCGCTGACGATGCGGATCGCGATCGGCATGTAGGCGTGGTTCTGGCCGCAGATCAGCGAGCACTGGCCGTAATAGATGCCTTCCTTCTCGGCCTTGAACCACGTCTCGTTCAGGCGGCCGGGGATGGCGTCGATCTTGAGACCGAAGGACGGCATCGCGAAAGCGTGGATCACGTCCGCCGCAGTCACCTGCACGCGCACGGTCTTGCCGATCGGCAGCACCAGCTCGTTGTCGACCGACAGCAGGCGCGTCTGGCCTTCCTTGAGCTGATCCTCGGGAATGATGTTCGAGTCGAAGGCGAAACCGCCCGCCTGATCCTCGGGGTACTCGTAGCTCCAGTACCACTGGTGCGCCGTCACCTTGACGGTGATGTCGCTCGCCGGAATGATGAGCTGCTGGCGCAGCAGCCGGAACGACGGCACCGCGATCACCACCAGAATCAACACCGGCACCACCGTCCACGCCACCTCGAGCAGCGAGTTGTGCGAGAAACGCGACGGATTGGGGTTCGACTTCTCGTTGAAGCGGAAAATCACGATCAGCAGCAGGATCGCGACGAAAACCACGATCACGCTGATGATCCACAGCAGCAGGGTGTGGAAATCGTGCATGGCGTGGGCGACTTCCGTCACCGGCGTCTGCAGGCTCGCCTGCCACGGCACGGGCTGGCCCGGCACCGCCGCATGGGCGGCGCCCGCGGTCAGGAGCGCCGGCAGCGCCAGCAGGGCGGCGAGCGCCAGCGGCGCGACGCGCAATGCACGGGTGCCGGCACCGATCAGGGCCATGAGCGACCGCAAGCGAAAAAACGCCAAGCGAAAAAACGCGTTTTCCATCGTCCGTCCGATGCTCCCGTTACTGGCGGGGCGTCTCATGCCCATACCGTGTGTCTCAACACTGATACCCGCCGGGCACTATACCCTAGCGGTTTGATACCGACAGCTTTTTACCGTTTGGGCGGTGCGGCGCACCATCGCCATCCCCCCTGGCGGCCAGTTTTGATTTCTATCAAAGACCACAACCGCGCGCGGCGCGCAACAGCCTTGCACATCCTTCACCTCGTGGTCGATCTTCGCATACAACGTCCCGCCGCGCATCGCCAGTCTGGAATCCTTGAAAAACATCGCCCCGTGTCATTTTCCCCACTCTTGCGCGCCAGAGTAATCGATGCACGGTGAAGGGCTTGCCCGCCGTTGCGCACAGGCTCGCGCAGCCGCAAATGTGGCGGCGGCAGGCCGAATCATCTGCCGCCCCCCTCCCCCGCTCTTGATATTACGTCCGGCATGCGATGCGATTCTGTGTCGCACTGGACCCGTGGAGCGAACGCCCCCGGCGAATGAAGGGTGCGTTGCCCCGCCCGTGCGCCCCTCCCCGCGCGGGATGTGGGGCGCCGTCCACTTCCCCGTCGCATCGTCTTTACTCGCGCGGCTTTGCGTGTTTTACCTTGGCGGGATCGACGCCGGCGCTTCGCATCGGGGCGTTCGGGCGCCGTGGCCGCACGGTCCGGCTGTCCGTATCGCTGGCCGTTTCGCAGGGAGGGCCGGCATCCTTCCAGATATTTTGAAGTGGACTCCGGGGAAGTGAAGCTTATGTTCCGCCGTATCATCCGTCTTGCCGCGCCTGCTGTCGCGCTTCTCGGCATTTCGCTGGCCGGTCTCGTTTCGGGCTCCGCGCCCGCCATGGCGCAGGGCGTGGTGCGCGCGACCCATGGCGAATGGCAGATGCGCTGCGAGACGCCCCCCGGCGCATCCGCCGAGCAATGCGCGCTCGTGCAGAACGTGGCGGCGGAGGACCGGCCCAATATCTCGCTGCTGGTGATCGTGCTGAAGACCGCCGACAACAAGAGCCGGCTGCTGCGCGTTGTCGCGCCGCTCGGGGTGCTGCTGCCGGCGGGCCTCGGCCTCAAGATCGACCAGACGGATGTCGGCCGCGCCGGGTTCGTGCGCTGCCTCAACACGGGCTGCATCGCCGAGGTCGTCATGGACGACACGCTGCTCGACCGGCTCAAGAAGGGCCAGACCGCAACCTTCATCGTGTTCCAGACGCCGGAGGAAGGCATCGGCATTCCGGTGACGCTCGCCGGCTTCGCGCCCGGCTTCGACGCGCTGCCGTAAACGGTCCCGTTCCACGCGCCAATCGCCCCCGAAGCGGCCCCCCTCACAAGACGCCATCCGCAAGAGGCCAGTCATGACGAGCACCGGATTTCGCACCTCCCGTCCCACGCCCCGCGCCGGCCGCCGGCCGCTGATGCCGGCGGTGGCCGCGCTGTGCGCCGCAGCCCTCCTCGCCGGATGCCAGTCTTCCGGCAGCGGCGAGAGCACGGGATCGACGCTGCGCAACTACCTGCTCTACGCCGGACCGACCGTGCCTCCGGAAGCGCCGCTGCCGACCGAGGATCTGGTCTGCCCCGGCTTCGACATCTTCGACGGCGGATCCGCTTCGACCGTCGGCGAAGGAACCGGCCTGCGCCATCAGCTGTCGATCCGCAACACGGCGCGCGAGTGCTTCACCGCGGCGGACGGATCGCGCACGGTCAACGTCGGCGTCGAGGTGCTGGCGCTGCTCGGCCCCGCTGGATCGCCCGGCACGTTCTCCGCCCCGCTGCGCATCGCCGTGAAGCGCGGCGACACCGTGCTCGACAGCCGCAACCGGCAGGTGTCCGTCGCCATCCCGGCCGGCACGGCCCAGAACGTCGTGCGCATCGTGGAAGAAGGCTTGCGCCTGCCCGCAGATGCAAAGGGCGTGCTGATCGAGATCGGCTTCGGTTCGGCTCCCGCCCGCAGGGCGCGCCGCTGACCGCTGCTGCCGCGATGCGAGAGCGCCTTTTCCACACCCGCGATCACGAATACCTGCGCCTCGTCGCGGATGATGTTGCGGAAGTCGGGGTGGGCGTCTACGCGGTCGAGGCGCTGGGCGGCATCGTCGCGGTGACGCTTCCCCGGGTGGGCGCCACCGTGCGGGCGGGCGACAGCATCGCCGCCTTCGAGAGCGTCAAGGCGGCGTGCGAGGTATTTGCCCCGGCCTCCGGCACGATCACCGCGATCAACGAGCGGCTTTTGCCGCACCCCGAACTGGCCAACGGCGATCCGACTGGCGCCGGCTGGTTCTTCCGGCTGCAACTCGCCGACATGGCTGAACTGGCGCAGCTGCTCGACGCGGAGGCCTATGCCCGCTACCTCGAAAGCGCGCCGTAAGGCATTTTTTCATCAAGCTACACTTTGACGGCCATACAGAACGTATTGCATGCAACAATTATCGTTGCCTGAGCGCTATAATAAATAATCTATCTGTTTTCCAGCCGTCGTTATTTGCACTCGAGGGTGATTTTCGGCGTATAGTACCAGTAAAGTACACGCTCGTCACTGCGCGGCAGCATCAACCGTAGAGGGCTCCAGTCACAGGTGCGCGCCCTTGTCTTCGCGAGCCGGCGTTCCATTCAACGCGCATTGACACCCTGTGACTTTCATCTTATTTTTCGCGCAGAGATAAATCGTTTGCAATAATGTTCTCTGAACCTCGCTCTGGAAGCGGGGAAAGAAAAGGCGAAATTATTACGTCGCCAATATACTTGAATAAACATTTCAAGGGGGGAAATGCTGTAAACCGGGCCGCGATAATGCCCGCCAGCGCTGATGATGACTGCCTAATTTCGACAAATATTGTTTGCGCGTTTCAGCTCGCCTGGATCATGTGGGCTGCGGCGGAGTTGTCCCGGAAGGCTCATTCCATGTCACATCATACTAACGCGACCAATTACACTTCCGTCAGAACGGGTTACGCGCAGACATCCGACGCGACGCCGCACCCCGGACCGGGAGGTGTCAGCAGCCCCGGCCGGTTCGACGACCGGGCTGTCATCGTCGGCAGCCCTCCCGCCGATTCGTTCATGCCGTCGCCGCTATCACTGGCCGTGGGCGTCACCGCGGCAGCCTCCGAGCCCGGCATTCCGCATGCGCGGAAGGTGGAGCGCCCGCGCGCGCAATCCGACGCAGCCACCTTTGGCGTGGCGCGGGCGGCCTTCAGGCTGGCCGAGGAGAGCGCCTTCCAGCTCATCGCGAAATACCGTGACCAAGTCATCGCGAAATACCGCGAAGATCACGCCGCCGCCCCCATATCCGGCGGGCCTTCCGCACCGCACGGTTGGGAAAACGGGCCAAAGTTCGCGCGGATACTGGGTCAGTTCGAAGCCCTGCAGCGTTCGGCTCCGGACACCGCGGCAGCCGCATTGGTAAACAAGAGCACCCGGCTTCTCGACCGCATCATGAATGGCCGGGGCCACCTCGACGCCACGCGGATCGGCGAGCAGATCAGCGCGGTCGAAACAAAAATGGCGGAACTGCAATCCGCGCGCAACATCCGGCAGGATGCGGGCTTCCGTAACCTTTTCCCCGCTCACGCCGCGCCGACCATGGATGAGCCCACGCGTGCCATGTCGAGCCAGATATTGATCGACTACACCAACGCCGCCAGCTACCTGCGCAACCTGCTCGAGAAACCCGACGGCGACGGGTCGGAGATCAAGGCATTCGCCGCCGAGATCTGGCGTGCCGCTTGCGCGGCCGCGCCCGTCCCGGCCGGAACGTCCAGACCCATCCCCATCCCCCTCAAGCCGGACCAGGAGAGACAGATCGCGCAGTCGTCCCTCAGCCTGATCAAAGAAGATGCAGAGTTCATCGCATCCTTCGCCGTGGGCCGGATGAGGAACGTGGAAGTTGACGCCGAGGACATGCTGCTGAGCGTCGCGGAAGCGGTTGTCGGCCGCGCCCGCTCGTTGCTGCCGGCGGGCACCCTGTAGTTTCTTGCCCGTCCAAAGCTTTTTCAAGCAAAGCGCATGCCGCCTCGCGTGAAGAAAGCGCGTTTCGCCTTTCAACGAAACGTCGACATGCTTTAGCCGGCAGGCAGCGCATTTTTATGCCACAAACGCTATCTAGAGCGGGCGCTTCGATGACATCGGAACGTCCGCTCTGCTTTTTTGATTCTATTTTGCATTGTCGATGAGACGCGGCCCCTGCTTTTCGCATGCCGCGCGGGGCGGACGACGGCGTTCATCCCCGCACTGTCCCGGAGGCACCGGTTTCATGGCCCAGAGCGGTCGTGAAGCTTCGGCGGGCATCCGGGGCGGCCTTCCTGGCGAATTTGCGCCGCGACGCCGATGGCGTCGGAACATATCTGATTGCAAGCCATCCTATGGACCTTTTCCTGACCGGACTGAAATTCCTGATCACTGTCGTGGCCGGCCTGCTGCCGATCATGAACCCCGTCAGCACGATGCCGCTGTTCCTGTCGCTGACGGAGCGCTCGCCCGACAGCCACCGCCGGCAGCAGGCGCGAAAGTGCTGCCTTTACGCCTTCGGCATCCTGGCGACGTTCCTGATCGCGGGGCACGGCGTCATCGCGCTGTTCGGCATCTCGCTCGCCGGCATCCGCGTCGCCGGCGGCCTCATCCTGGTGGTGGCGAGCGCGCGTATGCTCTACTCGGGCGACAGCGAGGCCTCGTCGGTGGGCGAGGACGTCGAGGAAATCCGCAACGCGCGGATCGATTATTCCTTCTCGCCCCTCGCCATGCCGATCATGAGCGGCCCCGGCTCGATCGCCGTGGTGCTCAGCCTCGCCTCGAGCGTCCCCGGCAACCATATCATCGGCGGCTACCTCATCATCCTCACGGGGATCGGTATCGTGGTCGGCCTCACCTACGTGGTGCTGCGCTGCGCCAATCTGCTGTCGCGGTTCCTGGGGCCGCAGGGCGTTTCGGCCACCACGAAGATCATGGGCTTCCTGCTCGCCTGCATCTCGGTGCAGATCATCGCTTCCGGCGTGCGCGAATTCATCCTGGAAGGCATCACGCCCTGACGCGGCGCCGAACGTGGCCCGGAGAGGCGCTCGGACAGCCCCGGATGTGACCCGCGATCCACACCCTGTGCGTTGATTCGCCGGAAACGCGATTGATTCGGGTTTTTTCCGCCGCATCAACCTTTCGTTTACCGCTCTCGTTAACACTCTCCCCATGCGTCACGGCGAGAGGGCAGCCGGGGTGTCATGCGAAAGTATTGAGTCAATAGAATCGGTTAGGCTGAGTTTCGATCTTGCAGGGAATCCAAGCTGAATCCCGCTCGGTTCGCCTTGCACAGAGATTTGCGCGGAAAGATCGATCTTTCAGCGTAAATAACTTGCCAGCGCGAATCATGGTTTGTTAACCATTAGAGCATAGCGTTTCGGGGTAAAGACGATCGGTGCGGTCGGCGGGATGGCGATCAGTCGCCTGTTCTGTCGTAGCATCTGGTATTGGCTGGCCCGGAAGCTGGAAGTCGCGAAGCCTGAGCGTCAAGAATTGAAGACGTCCTGAAGTTCAGGACGTCCCTGGAGAGCGGGACATCCCGGTTCCTCAGGTTTCCTGACCGTTCGGGCGCCTTGGAAGTTCGAGTACATTTTAGCTTGATCGTTTGGGGCCAACAGCACAGGGAGCCTCGGAAACGAGGTTGGGGACGAGGCCATGCGCGTATTGCTCATCGAGGACGACAGCGCCACCGCGCAAAGCATCGAACTGATGCTGAAATCCGAGAATTTCAACGCCTATACGACTGACCTTGGCGAGGAAGGCGTCGACCTCGGCAAGCTCTACGACTACGATATCATCCTTCTGGACCTGAACCTGCCCGACATGTCGGGCTACGAGGTGCTGCGCAGCCTGCGCGTGGCCAAGGTCAAGACGCCCATCCTGATCCTCTCGGGCCTCGCCGGGATCGAGGACAAGGTCAAGGGCCTCGGCTTCGGCGCCGACGACTACCTCACCAAGCCCTTCCACAAGGACGAACTGGTGGCGCGCATCCACGCCATCGTGCGGCGCTCCAAGGGTCATGCCCAGTCCGTGATCAGCACCGGCGATCTCGTCGTCAACCTCGACGCCAAGACGGTCGAGGTTTCGGGCGCGCGCGTGCACCTGACGGGCAAGGAATACCAGATGCTCGAGCTGCTCTCGCTGCGCAAGGGCACCACGCTGACGAAGGAAATGTTCCTCAACCATCTCTACGGCGGCATGGACGAGCCGGAACTCAAGATCATCGACGTGTTCATCTGCAAACTGCGCAAGAAGCTCGCCAACGCCTCGGCGGGCACGAACTACATCGAAACCGTCTGGGGACGGGGCTACGTGCTGCGCGAGCTAGGCCCGGCGGAAGAGCGCATGGCCGGCTGAGAGGCCGGACGCTGCCGCAGCGCGGCGGCTGGCGGAGTGAAGCGATTGCCCAAGGGCAATCGACGCAGGGGAGTTGGCATACAGGGGAATTGGCGCGGCCGGCGACGCAATGCCGGGCAAGAGTTCCCCGAACCTGGAGCAACTTGCGTTTAATTTGCGACCCAAGTTAAACGTAAACTGCTTTGGCGGATTTCGTTCGAGGATATTTCAGCAGCGCTCCCGCAATCCCGGCCGAAAATCCGGCTACGCGGTCGATCAGCGCCTCGATTATTCAAATAAAAGACCAAATATTTCTGAAAACAAGTCCACGAATTCATTCAGGCTGGCCGGCGTTCCACGACGATATAAAATTCAACAGCAGTTCGCAGCCATTGATCGTCGGTCGTCAATCAATCTTTGCCCGACAATCCGAGCATGCGCATGATGCGGTCAAAGAGGCCGCCATCCTGCACGCCGCCGTCACCGTTCGCACCGCTGTCGTTATCCTCGATCTCGCGGGCGCGCATTTCCTGTTCGTGAACCGGCGCGCCCTTGACATCAACCCCAGCAGCCACCGCCTGCGCTTCGCCTTGCGTGGCGACGGCGGCCGCGACGAGCGGAAGCCGTTCCGCACCAGGCGCAGATGCCTTCACCATCGTCTCGGGCGGCGGCAAGACCTCGCTCTCGTCCGGCAGCGAGGGCGGCTGAGGGGCCGTGCCGGGCCGGGGGCGCGGGGCGGCGTCCCGCCCCCGCACGCGCGGTCTACGGCTCCGCAAGCCCGACGGTAACGCCGCAAGGGCGCTGGTCAGCACCGTGGCGCCGCTCGCGCCGACCTTTCCGGCAGCGCTTTTCCGGCTGGCGCCTTTCTGATCGGCCTTCTTGTCGATCTTCTCGCCCTCCTCCTTGTCGCGCGGCGGCGGATCGACCCGCACAAGGCCGAAAAAGCGCGCGATCTCGAGGGTGGACGACAGGCCGATGTCGGCGAAATGCGGTCCCGGCTGTTCGTGCAGATCGAGCCGCGCCGCATCGATCGGCACGGCATGGCCGAGGTGTTCGATGGCCACGGCCTCGATCACGACCTCGCCGTCGGCGTTGCGCCAGCGCATGCGCTTGGTGCCGCCGGCTTCTTCCTCCTCGCTCGCCTGTTCGCCGAAGCCATGGACGTCGGTCCACTGCTTGACGATCTCGACGGCATTCGAGGGGCGCACCACGTCGTCGGCCAGCCCCTGCCACACGGCCACGCGCGGCCATGGCGCCGCTATCCGGCTGTCGGCGAGGCTCCCCAGCGGTGAGGCGGCGCGCACCTCGGCGCCCCACGCCTCCGGCGACCGCGAGACGCCCTCCATCATCACCTGCAGCGCGTCGTGCACGCTCTTCGCCGAGCGGTAGGGCAAGCCGGCGATGATGGCGCCGGCGGCGAAAACATCGGGATAGGCCGACAGCATCACGTTCGCCATCGCCCCGCCGGCGGAAAGGCCGGTGACGAAGATGCGCTGGCGGTCGATATCGTGCCTGTCGGCGAGCCAGGTGACCATGTGGCGGATCGAAGCCGCCTCGCCTCCGTCGCGAACGATGTCGGACGGGCGGAACCAGTTGAAGCACCGGCGCGGGTTGTTCTCACCCCGCTGCTGGGCGAAGACCACGGCGAAGCCGTGTTCCTGCGCCAGCCACGACCAGCCGGAAGAGCGGTCGTAGCCCGCTGCCGTCTGGGTGCAGCCGTGCAGCACGACGACCAGCGGCGCCTGCGGGGGGAGATTGTCCGGCACGTACTGAAACATGCGCAGGTTGCCGGGATTGTCGCCGAAATGCTCCACTTCGGACAGCCGACAACCTTCCTCGTCGTCCATCTCGCTCTCGTCTAGCAGGTGCGGCAGGGAAAACAGCGTCTCCCACTGCAACCGCCATAGGGCGAGGTTGGCCGTCGTCGATTCGATTCCCGTCATTCAGTTCCATCTTTCTTGTTTTCATACCGCGGAAGCGACAGGAAAGACGATGAAAAAAAACGAGACGCCGTCCTGCGACCCTGTACTGCCCGAACTCCGCCGGTCTACATTTGGTTTCGACGCATCAATGCTGCTGCATTGCAGCGAAACAGTGTCAACCAGATCAGAACGTGTTCCGCCACACATGGATCAGGCTGCATCGGCGCGGGACAAATATTCGATCAGGCCCCTCTATCAGCTTTGAAAATACATCAATAATCCGGTTTCGTCCACCCTTGCCCCGCGACTATTCCGCAGCGGATATTTCACGCGAAATGCGTTCCGGAGGTCGCCGGATGGGGCGACCGCCGTGCCGATTTATTGCAGTTGCACGCGCATCTGTTGGATGGTCGCGGGGCGACCGCCGCCGCCTCAGCCGTAGACCATGAGGCCCGCGAGTCCGGCAGCCCCCACCACGATGCGCCACCACGCGAACACGCCGAAACCGTAATGCGAGACGAAAGCGAGCAGCGAACGCACCACCAGCAGGCCCGACAGGAACGCCGCGATGAAACCGACGGTGATGAGGGCGACGTCGTTGGTGTCGAGGTTCTGGTAGTTCTTCAGCAGATCATAGGAGAAGGCCGCGACCATGGTGGGCATGGCGAGGAAGAACGAGAATTCGGTGGCGGAGCGTTTATCGGCCCCGGTGGCGAGAGCGCCGACGATGGTCGCGCCCGAGCGGGACACCCCCGGGATCATCGCCAGGCACTGCGCGAAGCCAATGATCACACAGTTCCTGAGCGGAAAGTCCGTCGCATCGTGGTATCGCGGCTGGAGCCGGAGCTGGTCGACGATCATCAGCACGAAGCCGCCGGTAATCAGCGTGAAGCAGACGATCCACGGATTGAACAGCACGGTCTTGATGAAACCGTGCGCGAACGCGCCAATGGCCACAGCCGGCAGGAACGCCACCAGCACGCCGAGCACGAAGCGCTGCACCTTGGGATCTGTGCGGATGTTGCGGGCCATGGTGAGCAGGCGCTGGAAGTAGACCAGCATGATGGCAAGGATCGCCCCGAGCTGCACCAGCACCTCGAAGGTCTTGCCGTTCGACTCGAAGCCCATGAAATGGCCCAGCAGCAGCAGATGGCCCGTCGACGACACGGGAATGAACTCCGTCAGCCCCTCCACGATCCCGAGCACCGCCGCTTCCATGAGATCGCCGAGCACCGCATCCACCATGAACTGATCCTTTCCCCGGGCACGCCGCCCTTGCCTTCCGCCCAGCCCGCCCAGTTCTGCGCCCGTAGCGTTAGCGAACCTTTAATGACGTCCGGGTTTTGGGATCATCCCCCCCGGAAATAGCTGTTGTTTACACCGCTTGCCGGCTCTATGAGAGACGGGTGGTGCGGGCGGGCAAGACCTGCGGAATTGCTCCTCCCCGGGGAATATTCCACACCGAAGGATCTTTCATCTTCATCCGCGCGTCATTGCGCCACAATCCTGCCTTTCCGGCATGTACGGCTGACCCCATGGCGACCTTGTTTCACTACCCCTTCTGCCCCCACTCGCGCTTCGTCCGTCTGGTCATGGCGGAGATGGGCCTTGAATCGGCGCTCGTGGAGGAAAAGCCCTGGGAGCGGCGCCACGAGTTCCTGATCATGAACCCGGCCGGCAGCCTGCCTGTGTTCCTGGAGGAGCAGGGCTTCGCCGTGCCCGGCCCGGCGATCATCGCCGAATATCTGGACGAAACCCGCGGCCTCGGCCTGGAAGGCCGCCGGCTGCTGCCCGACAATCCCGCCGCGCGCGTCGAGGTGCGCCGGCTGATGGAATGGTTCCTGACCAAGTTCCACGAGGAAGTGTCGAGTTATCTCGTCACCGAGAAGATCTACAAGCGCTTCATCGGCATCGCCGCAGGCGGCGGCCCCCCGGACATGAGCGCCATCCGCGCGGCGCGCACCAACGTGCGTTACCATTTGAAATACATCGGCTTTCTCATCGGCAGGCGGAACTGGCTCGCCGGTTCCGAGCTCACCTACGCCGACCTCGCGGCGGCGGCGCACCTCTCCTGCGCCGACTATCTCGGCGACGTGCCGTGGGACGAGGACGAGACCGCCAAGAGCTGGTACGCGCGCGTGAAGTCGCGCCCTTCCTTCCGCCCCCTGCTCTCCGACCGTGTGCCCGGCATGCCGGCTGCCGCCCACTACGGCAACCTCGATTTCTGACACACGGCTTTCCGCAGCCCGGCCGAGATGTGCTAGAGTATTTCGATGTTTCGTCGAAACGCGAAAATGCTTTAGCTTTCTGATGAGATGCGTTTTCTTCACGCAAAGCGGCATCCGCTTCGCTTGAAAGCGCTTTTGGGTCCGCCCCATCGCGCCGCACGGCGCGCGGAGCGGCCTGGATGACCGGCAGAGGATGACCCGCAAAGGATGACCTGTTGGACGCCCGCTCCCCTCCCCTTCCCGCATCCGCCGCCCTTCGGCTGAAGCGCGACCTGGTGGAGCGCGCGCTCGCGGAAGGCTTCGACGTGGTGCGCATCACCGGCCCCGACAGCATCCCGCAGGCACGCAAGCGCCTCGACCGCTGGCTCGCCGCCGGCCATCACGCCTCCATGGAATGGATGGCCGAAACCGCCGACCGGCGCGCCTCGCCGCGCGCCCTGTGGGCGCAGGTACGCTCCGTCGTCATGCTGGCAATGAATTACGGCCCGGCCGACGACCCGATGGAGCTGCTCACGCGCCGCTCCCACGGCGTCATCTCGGCTTATGCGCGCAACCGCGACTACCACGACATCATCAAGGGCAAGCTCAAGCAGGTGGCCGGGTTTCTGGCGTCGCGCGCCGGAGAGGACGTCAAGGTGTTCGTCGATACCGCCCCGGTCATGGAGAAGCCTCTCGCGCAGGCGGCGGGCCTCGGCTGGGCCGGCAAGCACTCGGTCATCGTGTCGCGCGATTTCGGCGGCTGGCTGCTGCTCGGCGTCATCTACACCACCGCCGATCTGCCGCCGGACGCGCCGGAGCGCGACCATTGCGGCAACTGCCGGCGCTGCCTCGACATCTGCCCCACCGACGCCTTCCCCTCCCCCTACCAGCTCGACGCGCGCCGCTGCATCGCCTATCTGACGATCGAGCACAAAGGGCCGATCGCGCGCGATTTCCGCGCCGCCATCGGCAACCGCGTGTTCGGCTGCGACGATTGCCTGGCGGTGTGCCCGTGGAACAAGTTCGCCACGACCGCCCGCGAGGCCAAGCTGATCGCGCGCGAGGACAACACCGCCCCGCCGCTGGCTGAGCTCGCGCGCCTCACCGATGCCGCCTTCCGTGAGCGCTTCGCAGGTTCGCCCGTGAAGCGCACCGGGCGAGAGAGTTTCATTCGCAACGTGTTGATCGCCATCGGCAACTCGGGAGACGGCGATCTCGCGGCCGTGGCGGCCGAACTGCTCGGCGATCCCTCTCCCGTCATCCGGGGTGCGGCGGTGTGGGCGCTGGCGCAGCTCGTCGACGACGAGGCGTTCGCCGCGATGGCTTCCAACTGCCTCGCCACAGAGAACGACACCGGCGTCGCCGGGGAATGGCGCGATGCGCTCGCTGAAAGGACCGCCGCATGAGACTGTTCGTGTTCGGCATCGGCTACACGGCGCTTACCCTTATCGAGCGCGAGCGAGGCCGGTTTTCGCACATCGCCGGCACCGTGCGGACGCCGGAAAAGGCGCGGGCGCTGCGCGCCGCCGGCATCGACGCATATGTATTCGGCGATACGTTCGGCGATGCGGCGGCCCTCGCCGACGCCGCGCGCGCGGACATGGTGCTCGCCAGCGTCCCACCCTCGCCCGAAGGCGATCCGGCGCTCGGCTGGCTGCGCGACGCCGGCGTCGATCCCTCGGCCGGATGGATCGGCTACCTGTCGACCGTCGGTGTCTACGGCGATTACGGCGGCGCATGGATCGATGAAGCCGCTCCGCTGCTGACCCGGAATGCCCGCTCGCAACGGCGGATAGCGGCAGAAAGCGCCTGGTTGGAGCGGGCAGCCGCATCGCAGGCGCGCGGCTTCGTCTTCCGCCTGCCGGGCATCTACGGCCCCGGCCGCAACAGCTTGCGGGATGTCGCCGATGGCACTGCACGCATCGTCGTCAAGCAAGGGCAGGTGTTCAACCGCGCGCATGTGTCGGACATCGCGGGCGCCATCGCTGCGACATTTGCGCACGGCACGCCAGCCGGCGTCTACAACGTCACGGATGACGAACCGGCCTCACAAGGCGAGGTCGTCACCTTCGCGGCGAATCTACTCGGCGCCGCGCCGCCCGCGCCGGTGCCGTTCGAATCGGCTGAACTGTCGGAGATGGCACGCAGCTTCCACCTCGAAAACAGGCGCGTGCGCAACGCAAAACTCAAGGCGTTACCGGGATTTTCATTGCATTACCCGACGTACCGCGAAGGGCTTACCGCTCTTTTCGAAGCCGGGGAAGGCCGCGTCACAGCGTGAGCGCGATGCGCGCCTCGCCGCGGTTGACGGCCTCGAGCAGCGGGCTGAAACGCCCGTCGGCCTCATGCAGCACCACGGGCGGCAAGAGCCGCAGCGGCGCGCGCGAACCCTTCACGCCAGCCACCAGCACGCGCACCGCAGCCTCGCCCGCGCGCGGATGGACCGGACGCACATTCAGCGCGCCGAAGCGCCCCTCGCCCGCGGCAAGCAGATCGGCAAGCGCATCGGCACGGTGAATGACGACAACCACGCCGCCGGGCTCCAGCACATCGGCGCAGGCGCGCATCCAGTCGTCGAGCGTGCCGCCGTCAAGGATATGCGCGGCGCGGCGCGCGGCTTCAGGAGAGCGGCGCACCTGCCCCTCAGCGTGAAACGGCGGATTGGTCAGCACGAGGCCGGCGCTCTCGCGCAATCCGGCATCACGACGACCGGCGGCGGAGAACAGATCGGCGCCGGCGGCGGACACGCGCTCCTCAAGCCGGTTCAGGGCGATGTTGCGCCGCGCCAGATCGAGTGCGCCGGCATCGCGCTCCACCAGCGTCACCCGCACGGAGGGCGCCAGCACCGCCGCCGCGAGCCCCACCGTGCCGACACCCGCGCCCAGATCGGCGGCATGGCCACGAAACGCCTCCGGAACGGTCGCCGCCAATAACAGCGCGTCGGTGCCCGCCCGGTGGCCCCGCCGTGGCTGCAGCAGTCGCAGCCGCTCGCCGAGCACGCGATCCTCGACGATGTCCGCAAAGGCGTCCGTCATTCGCCCTCGAACTGAACCAGCGTGCGCACGGTGACGCCCCGCTGGCGCAGTTTTTCCGCCCCGCCCAGATCCGGCAGATCAATGACGAACACCGCCGCCACCACCTCGGCACCAAGGCGGCGCAACAGATCGACAGCAGCAATCGCCGTGCCGCCCGTGGCGATCAGGTCGTCGACCAGAATAACGCGCTCGCCGGGGCTGATAGCATCGCGATGCATCTCGATCTCGTCGAGGCCGTATTCCAGCGAGTAGGCGACCGACACCGTGTCGTGGGGCAGCTTGCCCTTCTTGCGGATCGGCACGAAACCGGCGGAAAGCTGATGCGCCACCGCCCCGCCAAGGATGAAGCCGCGCGCCTCGACACCCGCCACCTTGTCGATCTTGGAGCCGGGCCACGGTTGCACCAACTCGTCGACCGTGCGCCGGAGCGCGCGCGCATTGCCGAGCAGCGTGGTGATATCGCGAAACACCACGCCGGGGCGTGGATAATCGGGAATGGAGCGGATGGCCGCCCGGATGTCGCCCGTCAAGCTCTGGCTCATGGCCGCCCCTTCTCTGCACTAAAGCATTTCGACGTTTCGTTGAAACGCAAAAATGCTTTAACCTTCTGAGTTAACGCGTTTTCTTCACGCAAAACGGCATCCGCCTCGCTTGAAAACGCTTTATGCGCGGCGCGCAGGATAGCCCGATTTCTCGCCGCCCGAAATTGGCGCGGGCCAAAAAGAAACCCCCTCGCGGGGGTTTCAGCAAGCTCGAAGAATGGCGCGCCTCAGGCGTGGCGCTCGTCGCCGTGGCTGCCGGCCCAGATCTTCTTCTTGGTGAAGTAGAGCAGGCCCGCGAACACGATCAGGAACAGGATCACCTTGAAGCCCAGCTGCTTGCGCGCTTCGAGATGCGGCTCAGCCGCCCACATCATGAACGCGGTCACGTCGCGGGCGTACTGGTCCACGGTCTCGGGCACGACCGCGCGTCCGTCCTCGGCCTTGGGGAACTCGACCTGTCCGTCGGACAGCGGAGGCGGCATAGCGATGAGGTGGCCGGGGAAGTACTTGTTGTAGTGCTGGCCCGGCTGCAGGGTGACGCCTTCCGGCGGCTCCTCATAGCCGGTGAGGATAGCGTGGATCAGGTCGGGGCCCTGCTCCTGGTACTGGGTGAAGATGTCGAACACGAACTGCGGGAAGCCGCGCGTGTACGTGCGCGCCTTGGCCAGCAGCGAGAAGTCGGGCGGATAAGCGCCACCGTTCGACGCGCGCGCCGCCTGCTCGTTGGGGAAGGGCGACGGGAAGCGGTCGGAAGCAACGCCCGCGCGCTCGAAATAATCACCGGCGTCGTTGGGGCCGTCCTTGATCTGGTATTCGGCGGCGAGCGCCTTGACCTGATCCTCGCTGAATCCCGGGCCGCCCGGTTCCGCCAGGTTGCGGAAGGCCACACGGCTCAGGCCGTGGCAACCGGCGCAGACCTCGCGGTAGATCTTGAAGCCACGCTGGAGCTGCGCCCGGTCGTAGGTGCCGAAGGGGCCGGCGAAGGACCACGACACCGGCGGCGGCGCGACCGATTCAGCCGCAAGCGCCGGCGAGAGCCCCGCTCCCGAAACCGCGATCGCAGCGGCAACGCCCAGAGCGGCAGCCACGCGCCTGATGGCCCCCGCGAAACCGGGCTTCATTGCGGCGGCGCTGGTATCGTCGTTCTGGGTCATTTCCCGTTTCTCCCGAGAGAGCAGGCTTTTGATCTCGTTGGCACGCATCGCGGACATCAGCCTTCTCCGCCACGGCTTGTCGCCAGCGCTCCGGGCGCGGGAGCGTGCTTGGCCAGCACGGCCTCCGCGATGGAGTTGGGCAACGGCTTCGTCTTCTCCACGAGGCCGAGCAGCGGCAGGATGATGAGGAAGTGCGCGAAATAATAGGCGGTGAGGATGCGGCTGGCGATGACGTAGCCGCCTTCAGCCGGCATGGCGCCGAGGTAGCCCAGGCCCACGGCCACCGCCGCGAACACCCAGAACAGCTGCTTGTAAAGCGGCCGGTACACGGCGGAACGCACCTTCGAGGTATCGAGCCAGGGCAGGAAGGCGAGCACGGCGATGGAGCCGAACATCGCGATCACGCCGCCGAGCTTGGAGGGAATGGCGCGCAGGATGGCGTAGAACGGCAGGAAGTACCATTCGGGCACGATGTGCGCCGGCGTCACCAGCGGGTTCGCCTCGATGTAGTTGTCGGCGTGGCCGAGGAAGTTCGGCGTGTAGAACAGAAACCACGAGAACAGGATGAAGAACACGATGACGCCGAACAGATCCTTGATCGTCGCGTGCGGCGTGAACGGCACCGAATCCTTGCGGATATCCTTGATCTCGACGCCGGTCGGGTTGTTCTGGCCAACGTGGTGCAGCGCCCAGATGTGCAGGATGACGACGCCCGCGATCATGAACGGCAGCAGGTAGTGCAGCGAGAAGAAGCGGTTCAGCGTCGGGTTGTCGACCGAGAAGCCGCCCCACAGCCACGTCACGATCGGCTCACCGACGAATGGCAGCGCCGAGAACAGGTTCGTGATCACGGTCGCGCCCCAGAAGCTCATCTGGCCCCACGGCAGCACGTAGCCCATGAAGGCGGTCGCCATCATCAGCAGGAAGATGACCACGCCGAGGATCCACAGCACCTCGCGCGGCGCCTTGTAGGAGCCGTAGTAGAGGCCGCGGAAAATGTGGACGTAGACCGCGATGAAGAACATCGACGCGCCGTTGGCGTGCATGTAGCGCAGCAGCCAGCCGAAATTGACGTCGCGCATGATGTGCTCGACCGACGAGAAGGCCAGCGTCACATGCGGCGTGTAGTGCATGACGAGCACCACGCCGGTGATGATCTGCGCCACCAGCATGAACGAGAGAATGGCGCCGAACGTCCACAGGTAGTTCAGGTTGCGCGGCGTCGGAAAGGCAACGAACGACGAATGGAGGAGGCTGATGATCGGCAGCCGGCTTTCCAGCCACTTCGTCACGCCGCTTTGTGGAACGTAGGTCGAATGTCCGTGCATGGGCTTTTCTCGGGCTGGTCTGTCTCGGGCTCT
>CALMIK010000024.1 GCA_937863995.1 uncultured Chelatococcus sp. | reverse complement strand
CCGTCACCAGTGAGCGCCCGCCTCGGAATTCCTCTCGCATGCGCTCGTAAATAAGCACGTTCGAGTCCACCGCCGTGCCGATGGTGAGCACGATGCCCGCGATGCCGGGCAGCGTCAGCGTCGCCCCCAGCAACGACATCAGCGCGAAGATGAACACCACGTGGACGATGAGCGCGATATTCGCGATCAGGCCGAATGCGCCGTAGGTCGCGAACATGAAGATGGCGACCAGCAGGGTCGACACGGCGACCGCCGCCTTGCCGGCCTCGATCGAGTCCTGCCCCAGGCCGGGACCGACGGTGCGTTCCTCGACGATGGTGAGCTTGGCCGGCAGCGCGCCCGCGCGCAGTAGGATGGACAGGTTGTTGGCCTGCTCCACCGAGAAGCTGCCCGAGATCATGCCCGATCCGCCGGTGATCGGCGTCTGGATGCGCGGGGCGGAAATCACCTCGTTGTCGAGCACGATGGCCATCAGCCGGCCCACGTTCGCCGTGGTCGCCTGGCCGAAGCGCTGGGCGCCGCGCGAGTTGAAGCGGAAGTTGACGATAGGCCGGCCCGACTGAGGGTCGAAGGAGGGCTGCGCGTCGACGAGATCGGCGCCGTCCACGGCAAGCTCGCGCTCCACGGGAAGCGTCTGGCCGGGGGCCTCCTGGCTCGGAATGTTCTCGACATCGCCGCTGCCGGTTTCGGACACGAAGCGGAACTCGAGCTTCGCCGTGCGGCCGAGAATTTCCTTGAGCTGCTGCGGATCCTGCAGACCCGGCACCTGCACCTGCACGCGGTCGGCGCCCTGGCGCTGGATGTTGGGCTCGGTCGTGCCGAGCGCGTCGACGCGCCGGCGCAGCACCTCGATCGCCTGATCGATGGCGCGGCGCACCCGCTCGTTGATGCCGGCTTCCGACAGCGTGAGCTGGATCAATCCGTCCGCGCTGGTGTTGATGTCGATGGAGGTCGCGCCCGTCTGTCCCAGCAGCGGATTGCCGATGGGCTGCGCCAGCGCCCGCAGGCGAGGCAGTGCCCGCTCACGAGCGGCTGCGTCCGGCACCCGGATCTGAACGCCGCGCGGCTGCACCACGATGCCGCCCTGGGCGGTCACCCGCTCCTCGCGCAGGATGACGCGCACGTCATCGCGCAGCAGGTTCACCTGCGAGCGCAGGAGATCGTTGGTGTCCACCTCCAGCACGACGTGCGAACCGCCCTGCAGGTCGAGGCCGAGCACGATGCCCTGATGCGGCACCAGCATGCGCGGAATCCACGACGGCAGCGAGCCGGCGAAGGCGTCGCGCTGCTGCTGCGTGAACAGGCTGGGAGCAGCGAACAGAAAGCCGAGGAATGTCAGTATGAGAACGGCAACGACCTTGCCGGTCGAGTAACGGAGCATCGTCGAAGGGCCTTCCCTACGCTGCCGGATGACGTTGTTTCATGGATATCGTTCCCCCAAACCGGGGAAAGCACTCACGCGGCGGGAGAATCAGACTTCACCGGCTCGCCCCTGGAGCGCACGTCCGCGATGGTGCTGCGCACGATGCGCACGCGCACGCCTTCCGCGATCTCCGCCTCGAGCTCGTTGTCGTCGATGACCTTGGTGACCTTGGCGATGAAACCGCCGGACGTCACGATGGTGTCGCCGCGGCGCACGCCCTTCACCATCTCCTGATGCGCCTTGGCGCGCTTCTGCTGCGGACGCAGGATCAGGAACCACATCACCACGAAGATCAGGATGAAGGGAAGAAACTGAATCAGAAGGTCGGTGCCCCCCGGAGCGGGCGCCGCGCCCTGGGCGAAGGCTGTCGAAATGATCACCGGATTTCCTCCAAAGGAAGCAACTCGTCCATCCACTATGGATATGGAGTCGGAAAGTTGGGCGGACTATAACCATCGCGCAAGCGAAATCAAACGCCGAGCCGATGCCCCGGGGGCTGCTCGCGCCAAAATATCAAGGATGTGACTGATGAAGGGCGGCCATAAAGACGATCTGGAACGCGGAGCCGGTCGCGGCAGCAAGCAAAAACGGCGCCGGGTGGAGGCAGCCGTCGTTCTGGCGGAACTCGGACGCATCGCCGATACCCTCGCGCGGCTCGCTCCGCCCGCCCTGCCCGCGCCCGATACCAAGGCCGCTGACGCCTTCGTGTGGCAACCGCCCGGATCGCTGAATGCGGTGGCGCGGGTCAACCGGGTCGAGATGCGCCTGCTGCGCGGCATCGACCGGTCGCGCGACACGTTGGCGGATAACACCGAGCGCTTCGCCCGTGGCCTGCCGGCCAACAATGCCCTGCTGTGGGGAGCGCGCGGCATGGGCAAATCGTCGCTGGTGAAGGCCGTGCACGCCGATACCAACCATCGGCTGGCGAACTCCGGACAGCCGGCGCTCAAACTTGTGGAAATTCATCGCGAGGACATCGAGTCGCTGCCGGCACTGATGAACATCCTGCGCAACGACCCGCATCGGTTCATCATTTTTTGCGACGATCTGTCGTTCGATAGCGATGACACGTCCTACAAATCGCTCAAGGCCGTGCTCGAGGGCGGAATCGAAGGCCGGCCCGCCAACGTGGTGTTCTATGCCACGTCGAACCGCCGCCACCTGCTACCGCGCGACATGATGGACAACGAGCGCTCCACCGCCGTCAATCCCGGCGAGGCGATTGAGGAAAAGGTGTCGCTCTCCGACCGCTTCGGGCTTTGGCTCGGCTTTCACAAATGCAGCCAGGACGAATATCTCGATATGGTCTATGGTTACGCCGATTTCCTCGGCGTCGACATGAACCGCGACACGCTGCGCGCGGAGGCGCTGGAATGGTCGACCACGCGCGGATCGCGGTCGGGGCGCACGGCGTGGCAGTACATTAACGATGTCGCCGGCCGCATGGGCATCCATATCGCGTCGTAGGGCGCCGACTTGGCGTAAATGCAAAGGCCGCCCGAAGGGGCGGCCTTTATCGTTAGAGATTGTGCAAACTCTTGCCGTTACAGGCCAGCGAGATGCGGCAGCGGATCGACCGGCGTGGAACCCTTGCGCAGTTCGAAGTGAAGCTGGGGCGAGGTGACGTTGCCCGTCTGGCCGGAGTTCGCGATGGTCTGGCCGCGCGACACCTTGTCGCCGCGCTTGACCTTGAGGTCGGCGTTGTTGGCGTAGGCGCTCACCCAGCCGTTATCGTGGCGGATCAGCACCAGATTGCCGTATCCCTTGAGCTCGCTGCCGGCGTAGGCGACGACGCCGCCCTCGGCCGCCTTGATCGGCGTGCCTTCGGGAACCGCGATGTTGATGCCTTCGTTGCCGTTGCCGAAGCCGTTGATGACGCGACCACGCGCGGGCCAACGGAAACCGCTGCTATTGGCTTCTACCTTGGGCTCTTCCTTGGCGGGCTCCGGCTTCGCCGCTGCCTGCGGCGCTGCGGGCACTGAAGCGACAGGAGCAGCGGCGGCAGCGGCAGCAGCCGTCGCGGGAACAGGCGCTGCGGCGGCGCGCGGCGGCGCGACCGGCGACTTAACCGCGTCGGTGGCGGTCACCGGCGGCAGCGAAGCAACGACCTGACGCGCCGGGGGAGCGGCCATCGGCGGATTGGGATGCGCGAGCTTCGCGGCCTGATCGTTCAGCGAACCGGCGGCAGCCTGAGCGCGCTGAACCGGCTGAGCCGCAGCGTGCGTCACCGAGGCAGCGGCGTTGCGAACAGGTGCTGCTGCAGTGGTTGCCGCCTGCGTCAACGGCGCGGAAGCTGCGGCCGCGGCGCTTGCCGTCGCGGTCGGCAGGGCGCCGCCTGAGTTGTAGACCGGAATGACGATCTGCTGGCCGGGCCTGATGTCGGATGCGCTTGCCAGGCCATTGGCGGTGAGGATAGCGGCACTCGGCACGTTGTAGCGGCCAGAGAGGCTCGCGAGCGTATCGGCGCTGCCGACATAAACCGCCGAACCGCCCTGGCTGCTCCAGCCCTTTGCCGTGCCGCCAACGGCTTCAACGGCGGCAGAAGCGCTTTGGGGCACGGACGGACGAGGAGCGGATTGAACCGCCGCCTGAACCGCCTGCGGCGGAGCCAACGGCGTTGAATAGACGGGCGGCGTCGGCGAATAGCCAATGCTGCCGGTCGTCGTCGTGTCCGCCGTCTTAGCCTGGGTAAACGGATTGCCGAACGGATTGTCGCCGAAACGCATGGTATCAGAGCTGCATGCAGCCGTGGCGCCGGCGAGCAGCCCCGCGACCGCCAGACGCTGGATGGACCTTGCATGCTTCGATGGCAGCGAGGCTTTTTTGCTCTGAGGCATCATCCCACCTAACCCCTACGCGAGAATTTCAATACTCACGATAAGATCGGATTCTGGTTAAGCAAGCGTTGCCAAAGCGCCGAATTGGCCGATTTGATTCACCTTGACCGTCGATTCCCACAGCGGCCTGCATATCGGACACAATTCAGGCCAATAGATCTGCCGGCATGCGCGATCGGATGGGATGCTTCACAGAACCCGCGCCACGCCGTGCGCCAGCGGCGGCAGCCTGATAGCCCCCAGATCCTCGTGCAGGAACGGCGCGTGGGGCGCGTCTTCAGCGCCGCTCTCATCCGAATCGGCATCCTGACGCGTCACCCGGACGAGACGCGGCCCGCCGTCGACGATATGAGCGCCAACGAGGATGCCCCCGGGCGCGAGCGCTTCAAGCAGCGCGGGCGGGAACGCGCCGGCAACTGTTCCATTGAGCAGGATGCGGTCGAAACGTGAGCCGGAAACCGACCCGGCCGCCAGTCCGTCCGCTGGCAAAACGAGCACGTTGTCTAGCCCAAGGCCCGCCAGCCGTTCCGCCGCGGCCAGCGCCAGCGTGCGGTATCTCTCGGTGGATATAACCTCGCCGGCAAGCCGCGCGAGCACGGCGGAAACATAGCCCGATCCGGCTCCGACCTCGAAGACCCGCTGTCCTGGCGCTACCTTCAGCGCCAGAAGCATGCGCGCGATGATGCCCGGCGCGGTCATGGTCTGGCCGCAAGACAGCGGCAGGGAAATATCGGCGCGCGCGAGATCGCTGAATCGCCGCGGAGCGAAAAGATCGCGCGGCGCGAGTTCCATGGCGCGCAGCAGCGCCGTGTCACGGATGCCGCGCTCGCGCAGACTCAGCAGGAAGGCCACCGTTTCCTCGGCGCCCTTTGCCGGCTGATAAACGCTGCTTTCGGACACCATCGCGGGCACGCTACTCGCGCGGGCCGTGGAAGAGAGCGGCGTAGCGGGTCATGCTCGGTTCGTGAGTGAGATCGAGCTGCAGCGGCGTCACCGCGATTTGCCGGTTGCGCACCGCCCACAGGTCCGTGCCGTCCGTTGGTTCATGCGGAACGCGCGCGCCCTGCAGCCAGTAGTAGGGACGCCCGCGCCCGTCATGCCGTTCGACAACTTTGAGAAAGGCCACGTTGCGCCGTCCCTGGGCGGTGACGGCAATGCCCTCTACCTCACCGGGCGCGCATGCGGGAAAGTTCACGTTCACCAGTACACCGGGATCGATACCGGCCTCGATCACGCGCTGAATGACGTCCGCCGCGTGGGCGCTGGCGCAATCCCACTCCACCTCGCCGCTTCCGCCCGGCGCGTAGACCTGCGAAAGCGCGATGGACGGGATGCCGAGAATCGTCCCCTCCCGCGCCGCCGCGACGGTGCCGGAATAGATGACGTCTTCGGATACGTTCTGCCCCCGGTTGATGCCCGAGAGCACGAGATCGGGCAGTTCGTCGCCGAAAAGGTGGCGCACGGCCATGATGACGCAGTCTGTCGGCGTGCCCGACACCGCGAAGCGGTTGCCGCCGAGCTCCCTGATTCGCAAAGGATTATGCAGCGAGAGCGAGTGGGAGACCCCGCTCTGGTCGGTCTCGGGCGCCACCACCCAGACGTCGGAGGAGAGCTGCGCCGCGACCTTTTCGAGCACGGCGAGGCCCTCGGCATTGATCCCGTCGTCGTTGCTCACCAGTATGCGCATCGCTACCCCCTGCCCGACCGGGTCTGCCTGACGCGCGGCCTCAGGCCGCGGCCTCGATTCTCTCCACGCCGCCCATGTAAGGACGCAACACCGGCGGCACCGTCACCGAGCCGTCGCCGTTCTGCCACGTCTCCAGAACCGCGATGAGCGCCCGGCCGACCGCCGTGCCCGAGCCGTTCAGCGTGTGGACGAAGCGCGGCCCCTTGCCGTGAGCCTTCTCGTCGTCCGGGCGGTAGCGGGCGTTCATGCGCCGCGCCTGGAAATCGCCGCAGACGGAGCAGCTCGAAATCTCGCGGTAAGCTTCCTGCCCCGGCAGCCAAACTTCGATGTCGTAGGTTTTCTGCGAGGCGAAGCCCATATCGCCGGTGCACAGCGTCACGACACGGTAGTGCAGCTCGAGCGCCTTCAGCACCGCCTCGGCGCACGAAAGCATGCGCTCATGCTCGTCGCGCGAGGTTTCGGGCGTGGTGATCGACACCAGCTCCACCTTGCTGAACTGGTGCTGGCGCAGCATGCCGCGCGTGTCGCGACCGGCGGCTCCGGCCTCGCGGCGGAAGCACGGGGTCAGCGCCGTGAAGCGCAGCGGCAGCTCGCCTTCCGGCAGCACGAGCTCGCGCACCAGATTGGTCAACGGCACTTCAGCCGTGGGGATGAGCCACTTGTTGTCCGACACCGCGAACTGGTCGTCGAAGAATTTCGGCAATTGCGCCGTGCCGAACATGGCGCTGTCGTTGACGAGCAGCGGCGGGTTCACTTCGGTGTAGCCGTGATGCTGGGTGTGCGTGTCGAGCATGAACTGGCCGATGGCCCGCTCGAGCCGCGCCAGCCTGCCCTTGAGCACCACGAAGCGCGAACCCGAGAGGCGCGCGGCGGTCTCGAAATCCATTTGCCCGAGCTCTTCGCCGAGCTCGAAGTGCTGACGCGGCGCGAAGTCATACGCGCGGCGCTCTCCGACGCGATGATACTCGACGTTGGCGCTTTCGTCCGGCCCCTCCGGTACTTCCGCGAGCGGCAGGTTCGGGATGGCGGCGAGCACGGTTTCGAGTTCGGCGATTGCGGCTTTTTGCGCCTCGTCGGCCTCCTGCATCGCATCCTTCAGCGACGACACCTCGGCCATCAGCGCCTGGGCGCGGGCCTCATCCTTGGCGGCCTTGGCCTGCCCCACTTCCTTGGAGAGCGCGTTGCGCTTCTCCTGCAGGACCTGAAGCGAGGCGATCGCGGTCTTGCGGCGCTCGTCGATTGCTATGATGGACGCCGCCGCCGGGGCGAGCCCCCGGCGCGCGAGGGCGTTGTCGAAACCTTGGGCGTCGTCGCGGATGGTGCGTATGTCGTGCATGACGTTCCAAAACGGCGGCGCCGCAAGGGCGCCGTCTCTCCTCAAGCTTTGCCGTTGCCGACGCGCCGGAACACCGCGGGATCAGTCGTCGCCGACGCTTTCCCTGGCGGCCTCCTCGGCGGCGCGCTTCTTCTCGATCACGCGGACCGATATGATGGAAAGCTCGTAAAGGAGCAGGGTCGGGACCGCAAGTGCGATCTGGCTGATGATGTCCGGCGGCGTCAGCACGGCTGCCACCGCGAACACGATCACGATGGCGTAGCGGCGCTTCGATTTAAGATAATGCGAATCGATGACGCCCGCGCGCGCCAGCAGGTTAAGGATCACCGGCAGCTGAAAGCAGATGCCGAAGGCAAAGATCAGCGTCGTGATCAGCGACAGATATTCGCTGACCTTGGGAAGGAGCTGGATCGCCGCCTGTCCCGCCGCCGCCGCCTGCTGCTGACCGAGCGAGAACCGCATCACGATCGGCATGGCGATGAAATAGACCACCAGCGCGCCAAGCACGAAAAAGAATGGCGTGGCATAGAGATAAGGCAGAAACGCCCGCCGCTCGTTCCGGTAGAGGCCGGGCGCGACGAACTTGTAGATCTGAATCGCGACGATCGGAAACGACAGGAACGCGGCGCCGAAGGCGGCGATCTTGAGCTGGGTGAACAGATATTCCAGCGGCGCGGTATAGATGAGGCGCACATCCGCGCCCTCGCCCGCCGCGAACACATAAGGCCACACGAGGATGTTGTAGATCTCCTTCGCGAAAGCGAAGGAGAGGAAGAACATGACGATGAACGCCGCCAGCGCCTTGATGAGGCGTGAGCGCAGCTCGATCAGGTGATCGATCAGCGGCGCGCGCGAGGCCTCGATCTCGTCGTCCACGGATGAAAAGGGAGGGAGTTGCGGGTTCACGTCATCACTCGCTGGCGGGCGGGCCGATGTGGTCATGGTTTGCCCTCACCGTCGCGGCCAGGCCGCTGGCGGGCCGGGAAAGCCGAAAACCGGACTTTTTTGTAAAGGCGCTGCGTGCCGCGCGCCGGACGAAAGAGCGGCTTCACAACATCACGCGGAGCCGCCACGATGACGCGCCCGCGCCTTGCGCCGCCCCGCTTTTCCCCAGCCTGTTTCAGGTCAGCCCGCTTTCCGACCGCGGCCCCGCCATCGCTTCCGCTGGCATCGAACGGCGTGTGCCTGTCATCTTCCCATGAAGGCGGCGCGGGAACAGGCAGCGGAGCCGGCGACGAAAGGTTGAAAGACTGCTCCTGCGCCAGCCCATCGGGGGGCGACACAACTGAGGATGCCGCAAGGGATTGGGTCTGATCCTCGGCATGTTTCTGGGCTGCGGGCTTCTGGATAGCGTCGCGCAACTCGTCGCGCACTGTGCGCAACGGGTCGAACGCCCCGCCACTCCCGGTGCCAAGGGCGCGGTCAGCCGCTGATTTCACGTCGCTCGCGGTGCTGCGCAATTCATCGAGTTCGGCCTCGCGCATCGCGGCACTGAACTGCTGCTGGAAGTCGCCCGCCATGCGCCTCATCTTGGAAAGCGTCTGCCCCACCGTGCGCAAGACGCGCGGCAGCTCACGCGGGCCGATGACGACGAGCGCGATAGCCCCCACCAGCAGAAGCTCACTCCAACTCAGATCAAACATGCCGCGCTCTGTAAGTTCCGCAAATCATCGACTTGATACAAAGGCTCAGGATAATTTCATAAAAACATGAAATTAAAGCGTTTTACCGTTCAATTGCACATGCACTGCCCGTTTATGACCGCACAGCAATGCACCGCCACGGCGAACGCCGCCCGGAACGCCCCGCATCAAAGCCGGAGACGCGTCAGTTGACCTTGCTGCTTTCCGGCACAGGCTGCTTCGCGGGCTCGTCGTGCGCGACGCGTGTCGAAGCGCTGCCCGCATCGGCTGGCGTCTTGTCGTCGTCGGAGAGGCCCTTCTTGAACGCCTTGATTCCCTTGGCGACGTCACCCATCAGGTCGGACACCTTGCCGCGCCCGCCGAAAAGGATCAGCACGAGAGCGCCGACGATGACCCAGTGCCATATGCTGCCAAATCCACCCATACCCAATTCCTCCGTCCGGCTTGCTTCACGTGCACGGGCGACGCGACCGAATCGCGCGTGTGCCCGCATCGGCCGCAGCCGGTACACTTCCCATCCAATGGTTTAAACTAAGGACCTCGCCGGGGGAAAACAAGAACTTCATCGCCCCGCGTTTATGAGGTTTTTTCATCGGGAAAGTGCGGCGGCGGGTTCGGGCCTTGACAGAGCTTCATCGATGCGTCATGCAACACCATGAATGGCTGGGTTTCCGGCCCTTTTACATTTTTGGACGCCCGCCGCGGCGTCAACCCGCTAGAGGTTCCGCCATGGCCAAGGCCACCACCATCAAGATCAAGCTGCTGTCGACTGCCGGCACCGGCACGTTTTACGTGACCAAGAAGAACTCCCGTACGCAGACCGACAAGCTCGCGTTCACGAAGTACGATCCCGTCGTGCGCAAGCACGTCGAGTTCAAGGAAACCAAGATCAAGTAAGGATCTTCGGATTTCGGCCATCATGCCCTCGGGAGTGCTGCTCCCGGGGGCATTTTTGTTAGGGCGCCGCGCCTGCTGGCCTCGCTCTCAGGCCTGCTCATGGCGGAAGGGCGTCTCGTCCTGCATCGACGCCACCTCACGCTCGACCGCAGGCCGCTCCTGCGCCAGATAAGCGGCGACAGCGCGCCGGAAATCGGGATTGACGATATCGTGATGCGAGCGCGTCAGCACGGGCCGATAGCCGCGCGCAAGCTTGTGTTCGCCCTGCGCCCCGGCTTCGACGCGCTTCAGGCCATGGGCAATGGCGAAGTCGATGGCTTGATAGTAGCACAGCTCGAAATGCAGGAACGGGTGCTCCTCCACCGCGCCCCAATGCCGTCCGAATAACGTATCGCCGCCGATGAAGTTGATTGCACCGGCGATGTAACGCCCGCCGCGTCGGGCCATCACGAGCAGGATTCGGTTACTGAGCGTGCGGCCGATGGCGTCATAAAAGGCGCGCGTGAGATAGCCCCCGCCCCATTTTCGCGCCGCCGTATCCTGATAGAACCCGTAGAACGCATCCCAATGCGAGGGAGTGATGGCCGCCCCGGTCAGTAGCTCGACCGAAATGCCGTTGCCGAGCGCATCGCGCCGCTCACGCTTGATTGCCTTGCGTTTGCGCGAGGCGAGCGTGCCGAGGAAGTCGTCGAAAACGGCAAATCCTTCGTTGCTCCAGTGATACTGGCAGTCGACACGCGGAAGGAAGTCCTCTGCCTCCAGCCGGGAAGCGTCGTGGTGCGTGGTGAAGTTGACGTGGATGGACGACGCATGCGCGGCATCGCGCAGCTTCCGAAGCCCACCAATCAGCGCTGTGGCCGCCTCCTCGGCGCGTGGACCGGCACGCACCAGAAGCCGGGGCCCGGTGGCGGGCGTGAAGGGCACCGCCACGAGAAGCTTGGGATAGTAGCGTCCGCCAGCCCGCTCGAACGCATCCGCCCATGCGTGATCGAAAACGTACTCTCCGCGCGAGTGTCCCTTGAGGTAGCAGGGCGCCACGGCCAGGAGCGCGCCCGATTCGTCGCGCACCGTCACGTGCACCGGCTGCCAGCCCGTATCGGCGCGCACCGATCCGGATTCTTCCAGCGCCAGTAGAAAGGCGTGGCGTAAAAACGGGTTGTCGGGATCCTCTCCCGCCGACCGGGCGGCGGCATCGCGCGCGCAGGTATCCCATTCGTCAGCCGCGATGTCGGCGATGGCCCCGGCGACCGCGACCTTCAAGGATGCAGATCCTCTCCAGGATGCAGGTCCTCTCCCGGATGGAAACCCTCGAATATAATCTGGTCGGCGAAAAGCGCCGCCCGTTGCCTGTCGCCGGCGCTGCGAACCGTCCACGTCAGTACCGGCAATCCGAAATGACGCGCCAGCGCCGGCGTGGCATGGGGAAAATCCCCAACCCGCCAGGCGATGAAATGCGGCCGGCTGCGGCCGACATGCTGGAAGCTTTCCAGCTCCACCCGCCGCTCCTGAGGCAGTTCCTGCCAGTAGGCATCATTGTAGGAGGCTTCCGCCACGACACCGAGCGGATGGTCCGGGGCAAGCTCGTGCAGCGCCTGCACGATATCCGGATCGAACGACATCAGCGCAACGGGCGCGGCGCGGGCGCGCACGATCTCCGCCGTCCGGCGTGCCAGCGCGAGGCCGCCGTCGAAGCCGCTCTTGATCTCGACCACGAGCGGCACCCGGCCGGCGATGAGATCGAGATAGGCCGACAGCGGCATGATGCGGTCACCCGTCTGCCGGAATGGCACCGAGGCAAGTGCCGCGGCGGAAAGGGCATCGACGCGCCCTTCCCGCTCCGTCAGCCGATCGAGTGTAAAGTCGTGGAAAACGACAGCCTCACCATCCGACGAGAGCTGCACGTCACATTCAATGGCGAACCCCGCCTGCGCGGCGCGCTCCGCCGCCGTCGCCGTGTTCTCGACGACTCCGGCGGCAGCATCGTGCAGCCCTCGATGCGCGATCGGGCGCGCCGTGAGCCAGGCGGGGACCTGCATCATGCGACCTCGAAAATCGCCTCGACCTCGACGGCGGCGCCCAGCGGCAGCTCGGCCACGCCCACGGTGGAGCGGGCATGCCGGCCGGCATCGCCCAGCACCGCGACGACGAGATCGGACGCGCCGTTCATGACCGGCGCGACAGCGTTGAAGCCCGGCGCGACGTTGATGAAGCCGCCGAGGCGCACGACCCGCACGATACGCGACAGATCACCGACCGCAGCCTGCGCCTGCGCCAGCACGTTGATGGCCGCGAGGCGCGCGGCTTCGGCGCCGGCCTCGGGGCTGACATCGCCACCGACCTTGCCCTTGTGCTGCGGCGCCAGCGCGCCGTCCGAACCGAGCGGCAACTGCCCCGAAACGACAAGCAGCGACCCCGACTGCACGAACGAGACATAGTTAGCGACCGGCGTGGCAGGCGTGGGCAGGGTGATGCCGAGGTCGGCAAGGCGGGTGTCGATAGCGCTCATAACCTGATCTTTCTCTCGAATAATGGATGACCGGGCCGCAGGATGCGGGCTTGGCGACGCAATCCGGAAGCATCCGATCCATGATGTTTATAGTCCGGGAATGACGACGAAACCGAGTCATTTCCCAAAGGCACCAACGCCCGGGCATCGCTTCCAAGGCGCATCTGCTTTTGCCGCGCCGGGTTCAGGCATTTCCCCCGCGATCCGCGCCGCCGACCAGACGCCGATGGGCGTCCGCCACCGCTTCCGGCGCGAGGCCGGCATTGGCCGCGAAAGCCAGCAGCAGCGTCTCGTCGCTGGCGAGATAATCGAGAACGGCCGCCAGAAATCCCGGACGCGCCGCCGCCTGGCGCAACGTCTCGGGTCCAAGGCCGGTCACGGAAAGAAAGCGCCCCAGCCGTTCCGCGTCGCTGGCGAGAAACGACAGCGCCGTGATGGCCAGCGCCTCGTCCCCGGATTGCGACTGATTATCCGTCTTTACCATGATGCCACCGGCCTGCTGTCGGAATTTGCCTTTCGTCAATAGGTTACTGATATATAAGTTGAACACAAGGCACTTTGCCCGCAAGGTTGCCGGCCGGCGGTGGATAGCGTTCCATGGGCACTGCCGCGCGCGGCAGCTCGCGGGAAAAGGCGTCCCGGCCGACACGAGACACAAGGGCACGCCGAAGGATAGGAACGGATCGCGCATGGCCAGCACGGTACTGATCGTCGAAGACAACGAACTGAATATGAAGCTCTTCGGTGATCTGCTGGAGGCCCACGGCTATGTGACGCTCAAGGCGACCAACGGGCGCGAGGCGATGGAACTCGCCGCCGCCCACAAGCCGGACCTGATCATCATGGACATCCAGCTGCCCGAGGTGTCCGGCATCGAGGTCACGCAATGGCTGAAGGCCGACGCCGACCTGCGCGACATTCCCGTGGTCGCCGTCACCGCCTTCGCGATGAAGGGCGACGAGGAGCGCATACGCGCCAGCGGCTGCGAAGCCTATCTTTCCAAGCCTATTTCGGTGGCTAAATTTCTTGAGACCGTGCGCACCTACGCTCCCGCCTCGCCGGCCAAAGGCTGACCAGCCGGCGCGGCCTCGCCGACGCATGTCGGGAAAGCGGCAGGTTTCGCGGCGCGCCTGTCTTTTCCGTCCGGCGAATATTGACGCGGGCGGGTGAAATTGCCATCCCTGTTTCCCGACATGCAATGCCGTGCGACGGAAAGGCAAATCCATGACTGCTTACGATGCTGACAACGTCTTCGCCAAGATCCTTCGCGGCGAGATCCCCGCCGCCCGCATCTACGAGGACGACGACGTTCTCGCCTTCATGGACGTGATGCCGCAGGGCGACGGCCACGCGCTCGTCATTCCCAAGACGCCCTCGCGCAACCTGCTCGACGCAGATCCGGCGACCGTGGCCACGCTGTTCACGGCAGCCCAGAAAATCGCCCGCGCCGCCCGCGCCGCCTTCAACGCGGACGGGGTGTTCATCGGCCAGTTCAACGAAGCAGCGGCCGGACAGACGGTTTATCACCTGCACGTGCATATCCTGCCGCGCTTCGATGGCGTGGAGCCGAACCGCCACGCTTCAGGCAGCTTCGCCGACCCGCAGGTTCTGGCGGAACACGCAGGCCGCATCCGCGCGGAACTCGACAAGGACGCCGGCTGAAAAGCCGGCATTCTACTTTTTACCAACACATGAAATAAATAATAATTTCTATTAACCAAAATGGTTATTATTTTAATTCAATAATTTTTATTGATATTTAAATATGCAAAATCAAAATACATGTGTAAAAATTGAAAATAACCTACTGCCATTTCTTTTTTATGTATTTTTATTCTTTTGTGTTTTATGTTTTCTTGCGTATTATTTTATGATACGTTCCTGTTTGTTTTCGTTGGTTGCATGGTGAAGGGTTTCGATGAGTCCATCCGCTCATGCTGTCTCACTTGTATCGCAGTTGGGTGTGCGGCTTGGTGTGACGGGCTTGTCTTTTGACGAATACAATCTTTTTCACGTCCTGATCGACGGCGTTTTCGTCGACGTTCAGCTCGACACGGAAAAGGAAGTGTTCCTGATTTCGTCGGAAGTCACGTCGATTGCCTCTGCCAGCGCGGCCGACATCTACGCTTATCTTCTGGAACTCAACCTCGTATCCGGCATGTCGGGAAAGAACGGGTTCATCGGTCTGAACCGTCGCAGCGAACAACTTTTCTTCATCGACCGTATCGCCGGCAAGGGCCTTGCGGTGGACGAATTCGAGGACTTCCTGCGCCGCTCCGGCCGTCTGGCCAGTGCGTGGACCAAACTCGTCAACTCGCCCGACTTCCTCCACGACGCCCTGTCGGGGCATGTGCCGGAAGGAAGTTACTTCCAGATGATCCACGTGTAGTCACATACGGCTACACGGATGAACGACTACGACAAGGCCGGTTTTTCTTTTCTGAATTGAACCGTTATTTGCACACCATAGTTATGCTGGGGAGTCTCATTTCATGTCTCAGTCCATCGGCGCATTTTCGGGCAACATCGGCGGCATTGGCAACCTTGGCGGCGCATTTCAAGCTGCCGGGTCAGCACCTGCGGCTGGTGCAGGCCCCTCCTCCGGCAACACGGCAACGTTGCGGAGCATGGGCGCCACCGCTGCCGGCGCGGCCAACGCCCTGCAAACAGCCATGGGCAAGGCATCTTCAGCGGGTTTCGGCAATGTCAGGCAACTTCCCGGTGCTGGCGTGACGCACAGCCAGATTGGACAAATCGGCAGCCAAACCGGCACGGCAACGAAGCTGCTTAACGCCGCCTAAAGCGTGTTCCGATCAAAAAAATCATTTGATCGGAAAGAGTTCTCTCAAGACTATAAAGTTGGGCCTTACCTCTGTTTCAGCGAAACAGGGGTAAGGTTTAAAGCATTTCGACGACCTGCCGGTCATCGGTTGGTGGCGGTAAAATTTCTCAACCGCTCCACCGCCTCCCGGCAGTCGTCGAACGACCCGGCGAACGACAGGCGTATATACGTTCCGCCGTTCTCGGGGTCGAAATCGAGGCCGGGGGTGACGGCAACGCCCGCGCGCGACAGGATCTCGCGGCTGAAGGCGAGCGAATTGTCCGTCAGATGGCCAACATCCAGATAGAGATAGAACGCGCCGGTGGGCGCAGGACCTTTCCCAAGTCCAATTCCGGGCAGTTCGTTGAGCAACAGGTCGCGGTTTGCCGCGTAGCCGGCCTTGATGCGCTCCAGTTCCTCGGTGGCGTCGAAGGCGGATGCCGCCGCTACCTGCGACAGGTAGGGCGGCGAGATATAGAGGTTCTGCGCCAGCCGCTCCACGCCGCGCGCCAATCTCTCGGGCACGATCAGCCAGCCGATGCGCCATCCCGTCATGCAATAATACTTGGAAAACGAGTTGACGATAACTGCCTCGTCATCGAATGCAAGCGCGGTTTCGCTCTCCACGCCAAAGGTCAGGCCGTGGTAGATCTCGTCCGAGATAAGCCAGATGCCGAGCCGCCGGCAGGTCGCAGCCACCTCCTCCAGCACGGAGCGCGCGGTGGTGACGCCGGTGGGATTGGCCGGGCTCATTAGCAGCACCCCGGCGAGCGGCGCCTCGGCATGCAGTCGTTCGATGGCTTCCGCCGTAATGGTCCAGCTGTTGCCGTCGTGAAGCGGAATAGGCGCCGCTTCCAGCCCCAGCGCGCCGAAGATATTGCGATAGGCGGGATACCCCGGCGAGGACACGGCGATGCGCGCGCCGGGCTCGAACAGCGTCAGGAAAGACAGCACGAACCCTGCCGACGAGCCGGTTGTGACCACGACGCGGCCCGGATCGACATCGATGCCGTAAGCATCGCGATAATGGCGCGCGATGCGCGAGCGCAGCGCCGCCTGTCCCGATGCCTCGGTGTAACTGATGCGTTCGCTCTCCAGCGCCCGCCGTGCCGCCTCGCGGACGACATGCGGCGTCGGCGCCGAGGGTTCGCCGAGCTCCATATGGACGATGCTGCCGCCTGCCCGCTCGATCGTCCGCGCCTGCGACAACACGTCCATCGCCAGAAACGGCGCGACCGTGTCGAGTCGGGGCGAAACACGCCGGCCCTCCGGCAGCGGGCGGACGGGAAATGCGGATGGATTTGTCATGACGGCCACAATCGCTCTTTGAACGGGAGAGAATGCGACTCATACCATGGAAAGCCGCCATAGGAATCCGCCGCGTGAGAATGGCGCGACGGATTTGTGCAAATGGTGCCGCCCCGCGACCGTCTCAGGACAAGGCCGACTCCAGGCGGTCAGCGACCGTCTTCAGCACCTGCACCCTAGCATAGCGCTTATCGACGGCGGGCACGAGCGTCCACGGCGCATGAAGCGTCGAGGTGCGGTCCACCATGTCGGTCACCGCTTCGTCGTAGAGGTCCCACTTGTCGCGGTTGCGCCAGTCCTCATCGGTGATCTTGAATTGCTTGTAGGAGGTGTCGGCGCGCTCCTCGAAGCGGCGAAGCTGCTCCTCGGCGGTGATCGCCAGCCAGAACTTGATCACTACATAACCATTGTAGGTCAACTGGCGCTCGAAAGCGTTGATTTCGCCATAGGCGCGGGTCCAGTCGGGCACGGAGGCAAATCCCTCCACGCGTTCCACCAGCACACGCCCGTACCAGCTGCGGTCGAAGATGGCCGTGTTTCCCTGCCGCGGAATGTCGCGCCAGAAGCGCCACAGATAGGGCCGCGAGCGTTCCTCGGCGGAGGGGGCGGCAACGGCGTTGACGCGAAAATCGCGCGGATCGAGCGCCTGGCGGATGCGGCGGATGCAGCCGCCCTTTCCGGCGGCGTCGTTGCCCTCGAACACGCAGATGAGGCCATGCTTGCGGAACGCCTTCGATTCCGTCAGCTCGAAAATGCGGTGCTGCTCCTCCTCGAGCCGCTTCTTGTAGACATCCGGCTCGATGGTTTTCGTCAGGTCGATCGTGCTGATGATCGATGGACGCGGCAGCGGCTGCGTCGCGAGCGACGGCGGGGGAGCAGCCGGCACCGGTTCGGCCACGGGCTCCGCGGGGGCCGCGCCGCTGTCGGCCTCGAACGTACCGCGGATCAGCGCCAGCAGCGCCTGACCGATGGCGACGTCGCGATAGCGCGCATCGGTGGCGGGCACCACCGTCCACGGCACGGCGTCGGGCGAGACCAGCTGGGCAATTTCACGCGCCGCCTCGTGCAGCCGCTCCTTGTCGTGGGCGGCAGGCACGTCGGCCCATTCCTGCACCAACGGGCGGCGGAAGCCGCTTTTCCGCTTCTGGTTGCGATAGCGCCGCTCCGCCTCGTCGAAATCGACATGCAGCCAAAGCTTGAGAACGCGCACACCCTCGTGGCGCAGCATCGTCTCGAATTCGCGCACCACTGTGACGGCGCGCATGAAGCCGTCGCGGTCGAGATTCCCGAGCGCACGCTCGCGCAGGATCACGTGGTACCACGATCCGAGCACGGAAGTGATGCGCCCCTTGGCCGGCATGTCGCGCCAGTATTGCCACGCCAGCGGCCTGCCAGTGTCATCGCCGTTACGGATGTCGACGGTGCTGGTGCCGAGAAAACGCGGATCGAGCCATTCGTACAGCCGGTTCAGCACCTCGCCCTTGCCCGCGCCGTCGGCGCCGTTGACGAGGATCATGATGCTATGGGTGCCCCGCTCGAGCAACTCGCGCTGGGCGTCGAGCAGCGCGTCCCGCAGGTCGACCTCGATTGCCTTGAAGGTTTCCTTGTCCAGCGTGTGGGCGAGCTTCGTTGAATCGAACAATGCCATCTTCCTTGCTTGTTATTGAGCCGGCATTTATTCGCGAGCGTAACATGTGGAACGGCGCGGTCAACTCACCGGAGCGGCCGCGTCGAGCTTCTCGATTTCGGCAATGAGCCGCTTCGCATCGTTCGATCCGCGCGCGGCATAGTTGTAGTTCTTGAACAGGCTGGTCAGCTTGATGAAGTGCCGGCGCACCTCGTCCTTTTCCTCGAAGCCGTAAGGGCGGGTGGCGATGGAATAGACCAGCGCGAACAGCTCCTTCTGCCGTTCGGGCGAGGCGGAGGAGTCGATGGGATCGAAGGCGTCCTGTTGCAGGAACACCATGTCGACGAAGCGGGCCGCTTCCGAGATGACGAAATCGTCGGTGCTGATGCCTTCCTCGCCGGCGACCTGTTCCATGCGGGCGATCTCGTCGCCGCGCTGCAGCAGGGCGGTCAGCTCGGCCACCTGGCGCGTCCAGCCGGCGCCCATGTTTTCCGCGTACCAGCCCTCGAGTTGCTGGCGGTAGCGCGACCACGACTGCAACGGATCGATGGCGGGGTAGAAACGCTTGTAGGCGCGGTCGTAGGACAGGCCGAGGAAGCACTTGACGGCGGCGAGCGTCGATTGCGTCACCGGCTCCTCGAAGTTGCCGCCCGCTGGCGACACGGCGCCGATGATGGTGAGCGCGCCCTTGGCGCCATCGTTGGTGGCGAGCACGCCGGCGCGCTCGTAGACGCCCTTGATGGCGCTGTCGAGATAGGCGGGGAACGCTTCCTCGCCCGGAATTTCCTCGAGCCGGCCCGAAATCTCGCGCATCGCCTGCGCCCAGCGCGAGGAGCTGTCGGCGATCATCAGCGTGCGCAGCCCCATCTGGCGGTAATATTCGCCGATGGTGATACCCGTGTAGATCGACGCCTCGCGCGAGGCGACCGGCATGGAGGACGTGTTGCACACGATCACCGTGCGGTCCATCAGCGAGTTGCCGGTGCGCGGATCGGTGAGTTGCGGGAACTCGGTAATCGTCTCCACTACCTCGCCGGCGCGCTCGCCGCAGGCGACGAGGATGACCACGTCGACATCCGAATGGCGGGCAATGAGATTGAGCAGCACGGTCTTGCCGGCGCCGAAGGGGCCGGGGATGCACGCCGCCCCGCCCTGCACGATGGGGAAGAACGCATCGATGATGCGCTGCGTCGTCACCATCGGCTCGCCGGGATAGAGGCGGGTGGAATAGCCCTTGGCCAGCAGGCGGCGCGGCAGCGGCTCACGCACGGGCCAGTCCTGCACCATGGTGACGGTGCGCGTCGCGCCAGACGCAGCCGCGAGGCGCGCCAGCGGCTCGTCGATGGTCATGGAGCCGTCGCGGATCCAGTCAATCGTCACGGTTTCGTCGAGATCGAACGGCACCAGAATCTTGTGGGTGATCGGCCCCTCGGGCACGGTGCCGAGCACGTCGCCCGCCCTCACCTTGTCACCCACGCGCCGGGTCGCGGTGAAGGCCCATTTCGCCTTCGGGTCGAGGCCGGTGACGGATACGCCGCGCGGCAGGAACAGGCCGTAGCCTTGCGCCAGCCCCTCGAGCGGGTTCTGCAGGCCGTCATAGACCTGGCCAAGCAGGCCCGGCCCCAGCCGGATCGACAGTTGCTGTCCCGTCTGCTCCACGGCGTCGCCCAGGCCGACGCCGACCGTGCTTTCGAACACCTGCGCATCCGCCATGTCGCCTTCGACGCGCAGCACCTCGCCCTTGAGCCGCTGGCCGGGGGCGCGGGCGGGAAGGATGTAGATGACCTCGTTCTTCACCAGCCGGCCCGTGGCGGGATCGTCGAGCCGCAGCCGGATGATGTCTTCCTGCACGGCCACGACATGCGCCGTCGGCGCAGCGGCCACGGACGGGCTGTCGGCGGAAGCGGTTAGCGTCATGATGCGGCCTCGAATGTCGGGGTTATGTCGGCGAAAGCCTCGTCGAGCAGGCGCGAGAAGCGCGCGGTCGCGGCGGCGGTGTCGTATTGCGCCCAGCTGTCGACCACCGACCAGCGCAGCAGATAGATCGCCACGGCCTCGAGGTCGAACGCATGATTGTCGGCATGGCGGCCGATGGTATCCCATACGGCCTTGAGCGCGAGGCGCTCGAATCCGGCCGTGTCGCCGCTCTCCAGCTTTTCGCGCGCTGGCGCGATCCACGGAAAAGCGCGCCCCACGCCGAACGACGGATCGGCCCAGTTGGCGCGGATCGTCTCCTTGAAGCGGCCAAAACCCCAGCGCGTGTCGGGCGCGGGGGCTTCCTCACCCGCGTGCCGGCGGCGCAGCGCCGCTATAATCGTGCGGATCTCAAGCCGGTCGCGCACGAAATGGCGCAGCGTCTCGCTCCTGAGCGCGGCGGACACGCGCTCGGCGTTCGCCAACACAGTGGCGTCCTCGTCCTCGGCGCGGATGCGATCCCACGACAGCACGCTCGTCACCGCGTCGATCTCGGCCCGGTCCTCGGGCGAGAGCATGGCGAGACGCTCCTCGATCTGCAGCCGGTTAATCGGCGGCGACTCGGCCTCCAGAAACCCGCCGAGATCCGGCAGGCTGGACATCAGCATGATATAAGTGTCAGCGCCGCTCATTTGACGACGCCTTCCAGCAGCGCCCGGAAGCGCGGCTGGAGGTGGGCCAGGATCATGCCGGCGACGGCCTCGTCCGTGAGGTCGACCGACACGCCGCGGTCGCCGAGCACGATGCGCAGGCCGCCGGCGTCGTCGTCAGCGCGGGCGAACGTCACCCCCTCGCGCAGCATGGCGGCGGCGGAGGCGGCGGCGAAATGGGTGAGCGAGCCTTCCTTCAGCTCCTCCGGGTTGCGGCGCAGTTCGTCGAGCCCCACGGCCGCGCGCGGCAACTGGAACTCAACCTCCTGCGAGCGGTCGACGCCCGATTCCGCCCGTGCCCGGCTGGCGACGGCGAGAATCATGCGCTTCAGCAGTTCCTCGTCGCGCATGGCGGTGGAGACCGTCTTGACGACATCTCCGGCGAACCGGCGGGAGAGGAAGTCCTTCAGGTCGAGCACCGCGTCGCGCGCGGCTGCCTTCAGGGCATCCTCACCGGCGCGTTGCAGGTTGGCGGCCTGGCGGCGCGCGCGCTCCAGCGTATCGGCGGCTTGCAGCTGCGCTTCCTCCACCGTGGCGCGCGCCAAAGCCTGCGCTTCCGCCACGATGCGTTCGGCCTCGGCGCGCCCGGCGCCGACGCCCTCATCCCGCAGGCGCGCGATCAGCGTCTCGACGCCGGATGCGGTGCGGTGTCCTCCCGTTTGCTCAGACATGCGCCCGCCTCCCTTATGATTCGATGTAACCGGCCAGCACCAGCGCGAACACGAAGGCGAAGACCTGGAAGCCTTCCACGATCGCCGCCGGGGCAAGGCTGAGGCCGAAGATCTCCGGCTTGTTCTTAGAGGCGGCGATGGCGCTGGCGCACACACGCCCCTGATAAGCGCCAGCGTAGAGCAGGACGAGGGCCGTGATGATGCCGATGCCGAACAGCGCCCCGCCGTTCTGCGCCGTGATCGGCTGCTGCAGCGAGAACATCACCACGATGCCGTAGATCACGTTCGAGGACGGCATCAGCGACACGCCGAGATAGCGGCCGTAGTTTCCGTCCGTCTCCAGCATGGCGCCGATGGCCGCCTGCCCGGCGAGCGCGACGCCGATGGCGCTCCCCAATGCTCCAAGCCCCATAGGCGCGAACACGCCAAGCCACCCGAGGGCGATGATGAACTCATTCATTGTCTGCCTCTTTCATTTGGCGTGCGCCTGCGGCGGCGCGGCCGGCGCCGTGCCCCCCGCCGGCTCGTTTCCGGTCGCGCGTCGGGCGAATGCCCGGAAGGGATATCCCTCCTCGGTCAGCCCCCAACTGAAGAATTCGATGAAGTTGAGCCGCAGGCCGTGCACCACGCCGCTCATGATGCCGAGCGCGAAATTGACGCCGTGCCCCAGCAGCAACACCAGCACCGACAGCAGCACGTAAATGCCCGCCTTGTCGTCGCGAATGTCCGCGGCCAGCGCGTTGAACGTCGCGGCGAGCGAGGCGCTGGCGAGCCCCAACGCGAAAAGGCGCAGGTAGCTGAGAATATCGCCGAAGATCTTGGTGATGCCCGTCAGCGCCAGCGCGCCGCCGAGCACGCGCTTGCCCCAGCCGGCATTGGCCTGCGCCGCAGCGCCGCCGACCGCAACCGCCGCGAGGCCACCCAGCATGACAGGCGCGACGAGCGAGGTCGCCACCGTGCCGCCCTCGCCCAGCCACATGAGGAAGCCCGCCCAGATCACCGCGATCCAGCCGAGCGCCGTCAGCGACCTGCCGCTGATCTTGCCCATGACCAACCCGCCCGACGCCCCGCCGGCCCGGTTGACCCACGCCTCGGCGCCGAGCCCGATCGACAGATGCACGACGCCGACGCCGATCGACAACCGCATCATCGCTGTGAAATCGTGAACGTCGATGATGTCGAAGCGCGCCATGAAGCTGCCCGGCGGCGGCGCGAGGCCGAAGTAAGAGCCCGCCAGCACGCCGTAGAAAAGCGCCGTCGACGATAGCACCACGAGCAGCACGCGGGCACGCCGCAGTGCCGGACTGGCGTCGAACCTGCGCCAGAACAGCGCCACGGCGATCGTGATGATGGCGGCGTAGCCGGCATCCGCCACGATCATGGCGAAAAAGATCGAGAACGACACGAACACGACGAGGCTGGGGTCCCAGCTGCGATAGCCGGGGCTCGTATAGAAGTGCGTCAGGTCCGCCCCGCTCGCCACCCGGTCGGGGGGCGCGAGCAGCGTCGGCGGCCTGTCGTCGGCAGTCGGCTCTTCCAGCACGAGGGCGAGGCCGTGGCTTTTCGCGAAGGCTTCAAGCCGCGCCGTCGCTCCTGCCGGCGCCCAGCCCTGAAGCGCGAACACGCGTTCCGCGTCGAGCGTCTGCTCGGCCACCGCGCGGCGTTCGTCGCTGTCGGCCGCCTCCGCCAGATGCAGGCCGAGCACCAGTCGCCAGCGCGTGAGCTCCGCCCGCCGCACCTCGGCTTCCTCGATATCGCCCTCGGTGTCCTCGAGCGCCTCGCGCAGGTCGGAAAGCGCGACCGCGCCCGTGCGGGCGCGCGCCACCGGCAGCACATCCACCGGCGGCTCGTCCGGCGAGACGATGACGACGTAAAGCACCGTCGGCCCCTTGCCGACGATCTGCCACGGCAGCTCGACGCGATCGAGCGCGCGGCGCTGGTTGATCGGCAAAACGTAGAACCACAGCCGCTCGCCGGCCATGTCCTCGACCGGCGGCAGGCGGAAATCGCCCCATTGCTCCAGCGTGGCGATGCGCTGCTCCAGCGCGTCGCGACGGTCGCGGAGCTGGCGCAGGCGGGCGCGGTTGGCGACGATGTCGTTCACCACAGCCGTCAGCTCGAAAGGCGTCGCGAGGCGGAACGGCCGCAACTGGTAGGGGGACTCGCCCAGATGCCGGAAGGCCGTTTCGGTGCGCCGGCGCAGCACAGGGTCGTCGGGCGTAAGCGCGCCGGGCTGGCGCAGCGGAATGAGATGCACGCAGCCGAGATCCTGCAGGCCGGCGAGCACCGTGTCCTTCTCGCCGATCAACCCGCAGAGCGTGATGCGCCGCATGGGAACGATGGTCATGCGCCGTTCCCCGTCTGCTGCAGGCGCTTGCGCTTCGCCAGCTTGGCGCCGACGACCGCCGCGCGCTCGTTGTCGCCCAGCGCCACGAGAATGCGGCGGATATTGCTCTCCGCCTGCGGAATCAGGATTTTGTCGAACAGGTTGACGCGCTGCGTGGTGCGCATCACCGCCCGATCGAGCAGTTCCACCGAGCGTTCGGCGACTTCCGTCTCGACGCGCAGCCGCGCGGCCTTCCTCAGCCGGCGCACCACCTCGTCCACCCAGTGCGGGCGCGCGAAGCGGCCGTAGGGGCGCACGGTAACCACGACGTCCTCCACCACCGGCACGCGCACACCGGCGATGTTACGCTCGGCGAGGCGCACGGCTTCCACCTTCACCAGGCCCTTGAGATCGATGCGCCGGTCGGCGAGCATCGGCACCGTCGCGCCGGCCTCTTCGACCGCCCGCTGGAACGCCGCCCGCGCCGCGCCGGCTTCAGCGCGCGCCTTGTTGCGCTCGGCCATGAGCTGCTGGCGCTTGAGATCGAGCGCGGGCAGGAAACGCCGGCTGGCGGCGAGGCTTTCCTTCTCGCGGGCAAGCTGGGCCTTGCTGAGGGGGATGCGGCTCATGTTCGCGCTCCTCAGCCGGCTTGCGCCAATTGAGCCTGCGGCGAGTCGTCCTGCGGATAATACTTGTCGATGAGGTTCTGGCGGATCAGCAGTTCGTCGGGCGAGAAGTTTTCCGCCATGGTGCGCCAGCCGAGATCGAGCGCCTCTTCCAGCGGCAGCGACACGGCGATGTCCATGAAGCGCGTCTTGAACGCCTGCCCGAAGCGCACCAGCCGCTCGTCGTAGTCCGACAGCTCGAAGGCCATGGCCTGCTTGCGCTCCGCCTCGCGCGCGCTCGCATAGAGGCGGATCATGGTGTTCATCACCGCCGAATGGTCCTCACGCGTCTCCTTGCCGATGACGTGCTGCTTGAGACGCGACAGCGAGCCGAACGGGTCGATGAGCCCGTCGCGCAGGTAGAACTGGCCTTCCGTGATGTAGCCCGTGTTGTCGGGCACCGGATGGGTGACGTCGCCGCCCGGCATGGTGGTCACGGTCAGGATCGTCACCGATCCCGCGCCGTGGAACACCGACGCCTTCTCATAGCGGCGCGCGAGCTGCGAATAGAGATCGCCCAGATAGCCGCGGTTTGACGGCACCCGCTCCATGGCGACGCCGACTTCCTTCAGCGCGTCGGCGAAGGCCGTCATGTCGGTGAGCAGCACGAGAACGCGCTTCTTCTCCTCGACGGCGAATTTCTCGGCCACCGCCAGCGCCATGTCCGGCACCAGCAGGCGCTCCAGCGGCGGGTCGGCGGCCTGGTTGACGAACATCACCGTGCGCGAGAAAACGCCGGCATCCTCGAAGGTGGAGCGGAAGCGCCAGTAATCGTCGAAGGTGAGACCGAGGCCGCCGAACACCACGATGTCGGCATCCGCCTGCACGCCGATGCGCCCCAGCAAGGCGTCGTAAGGCTCGCCGGCGCGGGAGAAAATCGGGATCTTCTGGCTTTCGACGAGGCAGTTGAACACGTCGATCATCGGCACGTTCGTGCGGATCATGCGCGAGGCAAGCGCCCGGCGCGCCGGGTTCACCGAAGGCCCGCCGATCTCCACCTGTGGCTCGTGATCGAGCGCCGGGCCACCGTCGGAAACGCGACCGTCGCCGGAAAAAACGCGGCCCAGAATGTTGCCCGAGAACGCCACCTTGGGCGCATGGCCGAGAAACCGTGCCCGCGAGCGCGTGGACAACCCCTGCGTGCCGCCGAACACCTGCAGCGACACCTCGCCGGCGTCGAGCCGCACCACCTGCGCCAGCCGCGCGCCCGATTCGCCCTCGCTGACGATGGCGAGATCGCCGTAGCGCGGCCCGTCCGGATCGTCCCCGTTCTCACCCGGCCCACGCGCAGGCAGGGCGATTCGCACCACTTCCCCAACAATCGACAGCACGCGATCATAATGGATGGAGAGTGTGCTCATGCGTGCCCGCCCTTCTGGTCATTGCCGGTAGATATATAGCCACGCTATTTGACGAAAGCCTAACAGGATTTCATCAATCTCGACGACGTGCAAAAAAACCCGCTGGCCAGCACTTTACCGGAAATCGCGCGTCTTCATCTTGATCTCGTCGACATGCTGGGGAACGCGTCATCGCGGACAGGCGCGGCGCCCCGGACGGCTGGCCGGGGCTCAGGATGCGGCGGCGGTAGCCGCCCTCGCCTCGAACGATCCTTCGCGCGGCGGCAGGACCGGAACATCGATCACGTCGGGCTGCAGGCCGGCCCGCGCGCGCGCCGCCATCATCGCATAGGCCGTTTCCAGATGGCGGCAGAACCGTTCCGCGTCGAACAGCGGACGGGTGAAGCGCCCGGTCTCCAGCGCGCTCCGGTTGCGCGCAAGCAGCTCCCGGTCCTCGTAGAGCGCCACCGCCTGCGCGAGATAGGCGGCATCGTCCCGCGCCACCATCCCGGGCAAGCCGATGGCGTTGAGCAGGCTCTCGCTGACCCGGGAGGCGAAATGGGTGCCTTTAACCGTGAGCACCGGCAGGCCGGCCCACAATTGCTCCGATGTCGTCGTGTGACCGTTGCAGGGAAAGGTGTCGAGCCCGACATCGGCAAGCTGCATGCGGTTGAGGTGCCGGGCGTAATCGCCCTCGAACGGCATCTGGACGATGCGTTCTTCCGCGATGCCTTGCCGGGCGAATTCCCGCAACAGGTTCCGCCACTGCGTCTCCCCACGGCTGTGCAGCCACAGCATGCTTTTTGGCGTGCGGCGCAGGATCTCGCACCACAGGTCGATGACGCGCGGCACGATCTTGAGCGGGTTGTTGCACGAGGCATAGATGAAGCGATCCGCCGGCAAACCGAAATCGGCGCGCGCCGCCGGCGCGATCGGCGGGCGGCCGACCGGGTCGTTCGGCTGATACGTCTCGGGCAGGCGGCAGAAGGTTTCCTGCCAGTCGGGCCGGGCGCTGTCGGGAAGCACGAACGGATCGCCGATCACGTAATCGAGGTCGACGTTGAGGGCCGGTGCCGGATAGCCGAGCCACGCGACATGAACCGGCGCCGAGGGCAGGTTGAAGATCCTGCATCGATGATTGATCGTGTATCCCTTGAGATCGACCAGTATATCGATCCCGTTCTCGCGGATGCAGGCGGCGATTTCCTCATCGGTCATCGCCTTCACGTCGATCGCCCTGCCCCATTTTTCCCGCTCCGCGTCGTCCTGCCGGATCTCGTCATCCGGGGAGAGGCAGAAAAGCGTGATCTCGAAACGCTCCCTGTCGTGCCGTTCCAGCACGTTGCCGAGCAGCTTCATCGTCGCGTGGCGCGCGAAAAAATCGGCCGAGACATAGCCGATCCTGATCTTGCCGTCGTCCACGCGGCGGGGCATGGCCATGCGCCTTGCGCGCGCGTCCGGCGGCGGCGGGGAGATCACGTTCCCCAGCGCATAACCGGCGGCCTTTTCATCGCCCGACCAATGCAGCAGATGGAAACCGATACTCCGCCCGACGATTCCGTAGCGTCCGCTGTCGAGATGCGCCTGCACGACGCCGAGATAGCGGCGCGCGGCGGGGAAATCGCAGCGCATCAGTGCCCAGGTGACGAGATCGGAGCTTAGAAAGGCGCTTGCGCCCCGCGCCCCCGGCTGGCTTTCCAGAAAAAGCGCCGTTTCCTGTAAAAGGGCGTAGTCGGTGTCGCTGTCGCCATCCATCAACGGAATGCTCAGCGCCAGGCGGATGTATTGAAGATTCCGGCTGCCCAGAAGCGTCCTTTGCAGCGCGCAGAGCGCTGGTTGCCCCGCCCCCTCGCGCGCCAGGGAAAACATGATGAAAGCCGTATCGGGATCGCCCTCCGCCGCATGGCGCAGCCTGTTGCTAACCCCCCACGCCTTTTCCCGGTCGCCGGCCTCGAAATACAGCCGCAGTGCCCGCTTCAGGGAGCGCGCCGCATTCCGCCCGCCCCTGCCGCCGGCGACGGAGAAAACCGACGCGGCAACCCGCTTCAGCCCGACGCCCGCCAGCCCCTCTCCCGACAAGGCAAGCAGCCACGCAAGCGGATCCGCGCGTTCCGTTTCCTGCTGTTCGCCAAAATTCATCTAAAGCATCCTAAAATTATACTTTCTATATAATGAAATTATCAGATAGAATAGAAGCAAATTGAAAAACAAATTTCATTATATTTATTAACATTGCGCATAATAAATCATTCCCCGAAAGCATTCATTCGCGTCAATTATATCATTCTGACGTAGCGTTTTCCATCTTGGCACCAGAATTTCTGGCGAACATTGTCTATTCCGACACAAAAAAACGCGCGCCTTGGCGGCGCGCGTTTGCAGTCCATGACAGAGGCCCTATCTCATGCGATGTCGGCGAGCAAAGACGCGGGTTCCGAACCGACGACATTGACGACGATATGCGTGCTCGCAAGTTCGACACTGTCGTTTCCGCGCGTGGCGGCGGACAGGATGATGTCGAACTCGCCCTCGCCGAAGTTGTAGCGCTCGCCTTCCTCGACCTTGATGAGATCGCGGATGTGATTGAAGCCGAAGTTGAGCGAGTTTTGCGAAATCAGGGCGTCGTTCTCGCCCGTCGTGGGTTTTTCCTGATCGGGAATGAAGATTTCGCCGGTTGCCACGTCGATCCATGGCGTGTTGCCGTTCGCGCCGCGCAACTCCAGCACGACGAACTTCGTGGCAGCCGACGGATCGATATCGATCTTGAACGTGAACAGGAAGTCGTCCAGCGTCGTGTCCTGGCCGTTGATGCCGGCCAGCACCGAGAAGTCGAACGACCACACCGCCGGGTCCCAGGTCGTGCCCGCCCCGTGACCGGTGGGAACCTCGAACTGCACGATGCCATCCTCATCGGACGGGCCAACCGGTTCAATATCCGCCCCGCCACGGAAGTGCACCTTCAGCCCGACCTCGACACCCGCGCCTTCGTGCCGCTCGAGCACGTAGTTGTAAGGCGTGTTGCCACTGCCGACGTGAGTGAAGCCGTTCTCGTTGATGCCGATGGCGTCGATCTTTTTCTGATCGGCGGACTGAACATAGTCCGGCCTCTCGAAGCCCTTCTCCCAATCGATGGCCAGCGCGGCGCGATGGTCGGCGTTGAAGGCCTCCGAATGGTTGCCTGACACCAACGGCCGCCCCTCGACCCAATCCGGCAGCAATGCCCGCAGCTCAGCCTCGACATCGGCGGGGAATTCGCGCCCGTCGATTGCCGTGCTCGAGCCATTGCCAAGCAGGTTGTCGTGAATGAGCTGCGTGCGCGTTTCGCTGGCCTTGGCGATGAAGTCGGTCAAAGGCGCGCCGCCGTCTTCGAGATAGTCGGCGTAGGCGGCGGCAAGCTTCACGAAGGCCGTGTTGACGATCAGCGTGGCCTCGCCGACCGTCTTTGCGCCGGGCACCACGATGGCGTCTGGCAACGGCGCGCCGGCTCCGCCCTCGGCCTTCGCGAGCTGTCCGTAAGCCTGGTCGAGCGCCGTCCAGCGGGCGAGAATCCAGTCGCGCACGTTGCCGTTCACGGTGACGTCCGGCGCGTTGTCGCCGAAACTGATGCCGCGCAGATCGACATCGATACCGACAGGGGCCTGGATCGTCGCCTGGGTAACGGTGACGCCGGAAATATTGACCTTACCAGCGCCGCCATCGCTGCCGGTGAAAGCGATGCTGCGGTTGGCGAGAACCGAGCTCGCGATCTCGAGCGTGACGCCCTCTTCGACCGCGATCCCCTTGATGCCGTTGAGCTCACTCGCCGAAAGGATGTGGCTCGCCCCCAGCAGGCGCAGCGCCGCCGTGCCGTCTGCAGCGGGCGAGATCGTGTACGGCCCATCCAGATTGAGCGTGAGAACGCCGTCGGCAAGCGTGAACGGCGTCAGGTCGAACAGCGGCTTGGACTCAGGGAACGAAGCGCGCGCGGCGCTGAGCAGCAGCGTGTCGAAGTGCGGCGCCGCCGACGCGATGAACTCGTCGGACAACACGAACTGGATCAGCAGCTCGGCGGGAGAAACGCCTTTATCCAGCTGCGCCGTCCAGAAATCTATGCCTTCCGCATCTTCCTCACGGCCAAGCGCCTGCCTGTAGATCGCCTTGACGATGCCACGGTTGTTCGATTCCTCGAACTTGTGCTGCCATTCGTTCGAATCGACGAACCTCTTGGCGATTTCGTGCAGCGCGCCCAGGTCGAACAGCTCCACGCCGGCGTCACCAAGCTCGCCGCGCCAGAAGGTCAGCCCCTTGTCGTCGGGCAGGCGGCCAAACGCGGCCTGGTAGAGACCGATCAGCGGCGTGACCGTCACGGCGGAAAAGTCGAGCAGCGCCGCATCGAGCTCGTCGAGGGATGCATAGCGCTCCCGGAAGGTATCGACGAGATGGTATGAGGCATCGAAGCGCAGAATGTCGGCGATGCGCTCCTTGACGACCTCGTAGCCGAGCGGACTGTCGACCGTCCGATCGAAAGGCGCGACGTCGAACAGGCTGCCGGCGGGCGCTGCCGAACCGGTACCGCGCAGGAAGCCTTCGATGTGCGGCGTGGTCAGGGCGATGAACTCGTCCGAGCTGGCGAACTCCAGGATGAGGTCGGCCGGCGAGCGGCCCTTGTTTAGCTCCCCGGTCCAGAAATCGAGGCCCGGCTTGTCCGGCGCGCGCTGCAGCGCCTGCTTGTAAAGCGCCGTGACGATCTCGGCATTGGTCTTGCCCTTGACCAGCGCGCTCCATTCGTCGGAAGCGGCCAGCTCCAGCGTGATGCCTTTGATCACGGAATTGTCAGAAGGCACGATGGACTTGGCGCTGAGCTTGCCGACCCAATACTCCAGGCCATCGTCGTCGGGCGTGCGGTTGAACACGATCTGATAGAGGCCGACGATGGGGTGCACGATCACCGGCGCGAGGCCAAAAAGCGCGGCATCGAGCTGGCCGAGCGTATCGTAGCGATGGGTAAAAGCATTGATTATCAATGGATCGGCATTGGATACGCGCAAAATATCGTTGATGTGCGCATTGACGGTTTTTGAATCTAGACTCACGGCATACTCCAAAACATTCGATGCATTGAATTACTTTTATCCAGAAAACATCAACGAATGGTTTGTTCAATGCTCCAGGCATGGGTTGCGACAATTCGCGCGAACGGCCGCCACGGTTCCGATGGACAGCAGGTTTAAGGCCCCCGGCGAAACCTGGGGTTGAGTTGGGGCTTGCTCGGAAGTGCTTCGGCAGGCAGCAGTCACCGGTGGGCGAAAAACGCCCTCACCCGCTCCAGATAGGCCGGGTCCTGTCCAGCGCGGCGCTGGAGATCGCGCTCGTGGTCGAGTTGCGTGTCGAGATCGTTGACGGTTGCGGCGTCGAGCGCGCGTCTGGCCAGCTCTATCCCGAGGGGCGGTTTTTCGGCGATGCGCGCGGCGAGACTGCGCGCTTCATCGAGAAGGCGGCCCTCCTCCGCCAGCTTCCAGATCATTCCCCATTGAAGCGCCTGTTCCGCCGACACGGGTTCCGCCAGCAACGTGATCGCCCGTGCGCGCGCCGGCCCGAGCAGTCGGGTGAGCAGCCATGTGCCGCCGCAATCGGGGATCAGGCCGAGTTGGGTGAACAGCTCCAGAAAGCGCGCCGACGGGCTGGCGATCACGATATCGCAGGCAAGCGCGATGTTCGCTCCCGCCCCAGCCGCAACCCCGTTGACAGCCGCTATCACCGGGCAGCGCAAGCCCCGCAGCCGCCTGATGAGCGGGTTGTAGTAGCGTTCGAGGCTGTCGCCGAGATCGGGCGCGGCCTGCCCCGGCGCGCCGGTTCTTTCGGTGAGATCCTGCCCGCTGCAGAAGGCGCGCCCGGCGCCCGTGAGGATCACGGTGCGGCAGTCGGGATCGTCCTCCGCCGCGTCGAGGACGGCCACGAGTGCTGCGTGCATCGCCGGATTGAAGGCGTTGAGGCGTTCGGGCCGGTTGAGCGTAATGACGTGATACCCCTGCCCGCGCTCCGCGAGAACAGGCGCATCGTTGCGCACTCCGGGCGCGGTCGTTGATGGCTGCATGGCTGCTCGACACTTTCTGACAACATGTGGCGGCTGCGGCGATCATAGGGTGATTTGTCCACGCCGCGGAGCCTGCATTATTCCGCCATGCGGAATTGTATTCTGCCTGATGGTGCGGCGCGCGCCGCAGGCTGCAATATGCTGCGTGTCGACACTCGCTCATGGTCCGGGGGACCGTTTCGAAACGCAGGGGGATAGCGCGCATGGCAACGGCAATCGGGGAGGCACTGGTTCTGGGCGTGGCGGGAGCCGGCGCGATGGGCGCGGGGATCGGGAAAGTCGCGGCGCAAGCCGGCATCGAGGCGCGCATTTTCGATACCCGCGAGGGCGCGGCACGGCGCGCGCGCAACGGCATCGCCGAGCGCCTGCGGCAGCGCGCCGCCGACGGCAAGCTACCAACAGAGGCGGCGGAAGCGGCCATCGCCCGGCTCGTGCCGGTGGACCGGCTGGAAGCGCTCGCTGGTGCGAACGTGGTCATCGAGGCCATCGTCGAGGATCTTGCCGTCAAGCGTGACCTGTTCGCCCGGCTGGAGGAAATCGTCGGCGACGAGGCCATTCTGGCGTCGAACACCTCGTCGCTGCCCATCGGCTCGATTGCCGCGAAGTTGCGCAACCGCGGGCGCGTCGGCGGCCTGCATTTCTTCAACCCCGTGCCGCTCATGCGGCTCGTCGAGGTGATCCCCGGCCCGGAAACCACCGAGGCCACCGTGCGCGCGCTGCTCGATCTCGGGGAACGTCTCGGCCGCGAGCCGGTGCGCGTGCGCGACACGCCGGGCTTCCTGGTGAATTTCGGCGGGCGCGCCTACGCCACCGAGGCGCTGGCTATCCTGCACGAGAACGCGGCGACGCCCGCCCAGATCGACGCGGTGATGCGCGATTGCTGCGGCTTTCGCATGGGGCCGTTCGAGCTGATGGACCTCACCGGCATCGACGTCAACTTTCCCGTCACGCGCTTCATTCACGACAGCTTCTTCGGCGATCCCCGGCTGCGCTCGACCCCGCGCCACCGCTACCTGCTGGAGACGGGGCAACTCGGCCGCAAGACGAAACGCGGCTTCTACGGCTATGGCGACGGCGACGCGCAGACCTCGCCCGATGCGCCAACGGCCGGGAGCGCGGCCGACGCGGTCGTGCTGGTGGAACCGGGCGACAGGCTGCACGCGCTTGTCCGAGATCTCGGTGTCGCGGTGCTCGAGCGCGACGACGGCGTCTCGCCCCTGCTCTGCGCGCCGGTGGGCGAGGATGCGACGGCGGTTGCCGTCCGCACCGGGCAGGACGCGCGGCGGCTGGTGGCGCTCGATCTCGGCTTCGACACCACGAAACGCATCGTGGCGATGACCGCCCCGGGCGCGGCCCCGGCAGCGCTCCAATCGGTCGTCAACCTGCTGGCCGCGTCGGGACGCACGGTGACGGTGATCGGCGACTCGCCGGGGTTCATCGCCCAGCGCATCGTGGCCATGGTCGGCAATCTCGGCTGCGAAATGGCCCAGATGGGCATCGCCGATCCGCACGACATCGACAAGGCGATGCGCCTGGGGCTTAATTATCCGCAAGGGCCACTCGAGTTCGTCGATGCGTTCGGCACGGGCAACAGCCTCGCGGTGCTGACTGCGCTGCAGGCGCTGACCGGCGACGACCGCTACCGGCCGAGCCAGTGGTTGCGGCGGCGCGCCGCGCTCAAACTCCCGGTCTGGACCGCGTGAGCGGCACGGCATCGCCGAGTTGCGCCGCCGTGGCGCGCAGCGCATCCGCGAGACGCCCGCGCATGTCGGATTCGCTGACGCTTCCGGTCGCGATCGGGATGGTGATGGCAACGGCCTCGCCGTTGTTGTCGAGGCCGATGGCCAGCCCGCCGATGCCACGCCGCCAGGTGTCGCGCATGAAGGCGATGCCGTGATCGACCGCCTCGGCGAGGCAGGCATTGAAAGGCTCCAGGTCTCCGCCCCGGCGGCCGAGGTGCGCGCGCACGCGCGTGGCCAGCATGCGACGGTCGCGCTCGGCCATCGCAGCGAGGATGGCGACACCCGCCGCCGAAACCGCGATCGGCAGGCGCCCGCCGGTGGCGAGCCGCACCGCAACGAGTTCCGACCCCTGCACCACCTCGACGAAGGTGACATGCAGGCCGTCGCGGATGACGAGCCCCGCCGTCTCGCCCGTCTGCTCGGAAAGCTGCTTGAGCAGGGGGCTGGCGCGGTCGAGCAGCGTCATCCCTGCGAGCACGGGATAGCCGAGCCTGAGGTTCTTGGGCGTCAGCTCATAGACGCGCTGCGACTTGCTGTAGCGCAGGTAACCGAGTTCCATCGCGGTGTGCGTCAACCGGCTGATGGTGGAAGGCGGCAGGCCGGTGGCACGGGAAAGCTCGCTGTTCCCGAGCGGTTTCTGCTCGCGCGACAGCGCCTCCAGAATGGCGAGCCCGCGGGCAAACGCGTGCACGAACTGCCTGTCGTCCCTGTCCATGACTTCCTCCCATTCTTCCGCTGTGCGGAATAGCATTCTGCATATTTAGGTTGCGAATAACATCCCGCTCGCCGAAAGTCCATGTAACGTTCGCGCACACAGCGAACCTGCATAACAATGAACAGGGGGAGGACAAGAATGTTGACCGGTGACATGCTGCGTCGCTCGGCCGAACGTTTTCCCGAAAAGCCCGCCATTCTCTGGCAGGGCACGAAGCTTGGCTATCGGGAACTGGACGTCGCGGCCAACCGGCTCGCGAATGCTCTCATCGGAAACGGGCTGGCGAAGGGTGGGCTGGCGAAGGGCGCCAAGGTGGGCATCGTCTGCCGCAACCGGCCCGAATACGGCATTGCCTTCTTCGGCGCGGCGCGCTCGGGCGGCGTGCTCGTGAACATCTCGGTGCTCTACGCACCGGAGGAACTGCAATACGTCCTCGACAAGGCCGATGTCGAAATTCTGCTGTTCGAGCACGTCTTCGCCGACAAGATCGCCGCCGTGCGCGCCAGCCTGCCGAAGATCGGCCGTTACGTTTCGATCGGTGGCGAAAGCGCGGGCGCGACGGGCTTCGACGCCTTTCTGGCCGAAGGCGCGCCAACCCTTCCCGAAATCGCCATCCATGAGGACGATCCGTTCTGCATGACCTACACCGGCGGCACGACCGGGCGGCCTAAGGGCGTGCTGGCGAGCCACCGCAACCGCGCCATCACGGCCCACACGGTGATGGTTGAAGAAGCCATCGACGACCGCGACGTCGTCGGCATCGTCACGCCGCTGTTTCATGTCGCGGCCCTCAACATCATGTTCCAGCCCACCGTGCTTGCGGGCGGCACCTGCGCGTTCCTGTCGAAATGGAGCGTGGACGATTTCACCGCCATGGCGCGCGATACCGGCATGACCGCCGCCTTCATGGTGCCGACGCAGGCGAGCATGGTCGTGAGCGCCCCCGGCTTCGACGCAGCCAATTTCCGCGCCTGGACCAAGCTGTCATTCGCCGGCGCGCCGATGCCGGACTGGGTGCAGCGCGAGCTTCTCGAAAAGCTGCCGAATCTGAAGCTGACGCAAATCTACGGCCAGTCGGAGGTCGGCGTCGTCACGGTGCTGCCGCACTGGCATTTGCCTGAAAAGCTCGGTTCGGTCGGCAGACAGGCTTACAACGTCGACATCGCCGTGGTCGATGGCGAGGGCCGCCCGGTGAAGGCGGGCGAGGTCGGCGAGCTCGTCTCGCGCGGCGAGAACGTGATGCTGGAATATTACAAGGAGCCCGAGCAGACGGCGGCCTTCTTCCGTCACGGCTGGGGCTGGACCGGCGATCTCGCCACCGTCGACACAGACGGCTTCGTCACGCTCATCGACCGCTCGAAGGACATGATCATCTCGGGCGGCGAGAACGTCTATCCGAAAGAAATCGAGAACGTGCTCTACGCCCACGAAGCGGTGAGCGAATGCGCGGTCTTCGGCATTCCGGACGACAAATGGGGCGAGGTTCCCGTGGCTTACGTGCGGCTCCGGTCCGAGGCCGACGTGAGCGAGGAAGATCTCGTGGCCCACTGCGCCGAGCGGCTGGCGCGCTTCAAGCGTCCCCGCCTGGTGAAGTTCGTCGCCGATTTTCCGAAGACGCCCATCGGCAAGATCCAGAAAAACGTCCTGCGCGAGCCATACTGGAAGGACAGGGAAAAGAAGATATGACCAGCCCTTACGAAAACTACAGCCGTCTGAAGTTCGACTGGCCGGAAGAGCGCATCCTGCGCATCACCATGGACAATCCCGGACGCCTCAATTCGGCCGACGCGGTGATGCACGGCGAGCTGGTGCGCGTGTGGCGCGACATCGACGCCGACCGGAACGTGTCGGTGGCGATCATTCGCGGCGCTGGCGAGGCCTTCTCGTCGGGCGGCGATCTCGATCTCGTCAAGGAGATGACGGAAGACTTCCACACCCTCACCCGCGTCTGGAAGGAGGCGCGCGACCTCGTCTACAACCTGGTGAACTGCTCCAAGCCGATCGTGTCGGCCATGCAGGGGCCGGCGGTGGGCGCGGGCCTCGTGGCCGGGCTTCTCGCCGATGTCTCCATCGCCTCGAAGACCGCGCGCATCATCGACGGGCACACGCGGCTGGGTGTCGCGGCGGGCGATCACGCCGCCATCGTGTGGCCGCTGCTGTGCGGCCTCGCCAAGTCCAAATACCACCTGCTGCTGTGCGAGCCGCTCAGCGGCGAGGAGGCGGAGCGCATCGGCCTCGTGTCGCTGTGCGTCGACGACGCCGAACTGCACGATAAGGCGCTGCACGTGGCCAAGCGGCTCGCGGCCGGCTCGCCCACCGCGATCCGCTGGACAAAGTATGCGCTGAACAACTGGCTGCGCCTTGCCGGCCCCACTTTCGATACGTCTCTGGCGCTCGAATTCATGGGCTTTCGCGGCCCCGACGTGCAGGAAGGGCTTGCCTCGCTGCGCGAGAAGCGCCGCCCCGCCTTCGACAAGGACTGCCCGCTTTGAGGAGTTCGTCATGACAGAGGCGCTTATTGCAGAGGCGTTCATTTGCGCCGGTGTGCGCACGCCCATCGGGCGCTATGGCGGGGTGCTCGCCACCGCGCGGCCCGACGATCTGGCCGGCCTCGTGCTGCGCGAGGTCATGGCGCGCGCCCCTGGCCTCTCGCCGGAAGCGGTCGACGACGTGATCCTCGGTTGCGCCAACCAGGCCGGCGAGGACAACCGCAACGTCGCCCGCATGGCGGCACTGCTCGCAGGCCTGCCGGAATCGGTGTCGGGCGTCACGCTGAACCGCCTGTGCGGTTCGGGGCTCGATGCGGTCGGACAGGCCGCGCGCGCCATCCGCGCCGGCGAGGCGGAAGTCGTCATCGCCGGCGGCGTCGAATCCATGACCCGCGCGCCCTTTGTGATGGGCAAGGCCGGCATCGCCTTCTCCCGCACGGCGGACGTCGCCGACACGACCATCGGCTGGCGGTTCGTCAACCCGGTGCTGAAGCAACTCTACGGCATCGACTCGATGCCCGAGACAGCGGAGAACGTCGCGCACGAGTTCCGCATCAGCCGCGAGGATCAGGACGCCTTCGCCGTCCGCAGCCAGCAGCGCGCCGCAGCCGCCCAGCGGTCGGGCCGCCTCGCGCGCGAGATCGTTCCCGTCCCGATCCCCGGCCGCAACGGCGATCCCGTCATCGTCGACACGGACGAGCACCCGCGCGAGACCTCCCTTGAACGGCTTTCCCGGCTGCCCACTCCCTTCCGCAGGGGCGGCAGCGTCACGGCGGGCAACGCGTCCGGCCTCAACGACGGCGCGGCGGCGCTCATCGTCGCCTCCGGCAAGGCGGTGGAGCGCTATGGACTGACGCCGCTGGCGCGCGTCGCCGGCCTCGCCACCGCGGGCGTCGCGCCGCGCATCATGGGCATCGGCCCCGTGCCGGCCAGCCGCAAGCTGCTGGAACGGCTCGGCCTCGGCATCGCGGACGTGGACGTGATCGAGATCAACGAGGCGTTCGCCGCCCAGTCCCTCGCCTGCCTGCGCGAACTCGGGCTGCCCGACGACGCGCCGCATGTAAACCCCAACGGCGGCGCGATCGCGCTTGGCCACCCCCTCGGCATGTCCGGCGCGCGGCTGGCGCTGACGGCGGCGCTTGAGTTGCATGAGCGCGATGCGCGGCGCGCCCTGTGCACGATGTGCATCGGCGTCGGTCAGGGCATCGCCCTTGTCATGGAGAAGGTGTGATGGACGATGTTTCCGCCCCCGAAGTCATCTTCGAGCGCCCGAGCGAAGCCATCGCGGTCGTGCGTATCAACCGGCCGCAGGTCCGCAATGCCCTCAACATGCCGGTGCGCCGGCAACTGGCCGACATCTTCGACGGCTTCGTCGACGACACCGGTTTGCGCTGCGTCGTCCTGACCGGCAACAGCGAGAGCTTCGCCGCCGGCGCCGACATTCAGGACATGGCCGAAATCGGCGCCGTCGACATGTACCTGCGGCACAACGAGCGGCTATGGGAGGCCATCGGCCGCTGCCCCCAGCCGGTGATCGCGGCTGTCAACGGCTTCGCGCTCGGCGGCGGGCTGGAACTCGCCATGCATGCCGACATCATCGTCGCCGGACACGGCGCGCGCTTCGGCCAGCCGGAGGTGCGCGTCGGCATCATGCCGGGAGCGGGCGGCACCCAGCGCCTGACCCGGGCGGTGGGCAAGTTTCAGGCCATGCGCCTTTGCCTCACCGGCGAGATCATCGATGCCGAAGAGGCTTACGCCATGGGCCTCGTCAGCAAACTGGTGCCGGATGACGAGGTGTTCGCAGCCGCCATGGACATGGCCGGGTTGATGGCGCGCCTGCCCCCGCTCGCACTCGCGCAGATCAAGGAAGTCATCCTTATGGGGCAGGATGCGTCTCTGTCGGCGGCGCTGGCGCTGGAACGCAAGGCGCTGCAGGTTCTCTTCGCCACCGCGGACAAGAACGAAGGCATGCGCGCCTTCATCGAGAAGCGGCCGCCGCGCTATACCGGCGCTTGAGCGAGAGACGAGCCGCGCAGCGCCACAAAATCGGGAGAATACGCCATGGAACTCGCCATCGAGGGCAAGAGCGCCCTCATCCTGGGCGGCACGAAGGGGCTTGCCTTTTCCTGCGCCCGCCACCTGGCGCAAGCCGGCGGGCGTGTCGCCGTCAACGGCCGCGACCCGGCAGAGGGCGCGGAAGCCGCCAGGAGCCTCGGACCGGGCGCGGTGTTCGTGCGGGGGGACGTCTCGCAGGCGGACGAGCCGGCGCGGCTGATCGGCGAGGCGCGCAAGGCGCTCGGCCCCATCGATATTCTGGTCACGAACGCCGGCGGCCCGCCCACCGGCCAGTTCACCGACCACGACATCGACACCTGGCGCCGCGCGCTCGAGACCAACATGCTGGCGGCAATCGAGGCCGCGCGCCTGCTGCTGCCGGACATGATCGCGGCGGGCTTCGGGCGCATCGTCAACATCACCTCGTTCGCGGTGAAGGAGCCCTACCCGAACATGGCGCTCGCCAACGGCGTGCGCGCGGGACTGACGGGCGCCATGGCGACACTGGCGCGGGAAGTGGCCGGCAAGGGCGTCACCGTCAACAACATCCTGCCCGGCCTCATGGCGACCGGCGCGTTAGAGCGCGTGATCAAAGCCCGGGCAGTGCGGGACGGCACCTCCGAAAACGAAGCCGCCGCCCGGATGGCCGCTTCCGTTCCCGCCGGACGGCTAGGCACCGCCGACGATTTCGGCCCGCTCTGCGCCTTCCTCTGCTCGCGGCATGCCGACTACATCACGGCCCAGAACATCACCGTCGACGGCGGGCTTGTCCGCGGCCTGCTTTGAGCGTCAGTAGAGCGCTAATAATTCCGCAGCGCGGAATAGATTTTTGCCTATCAAAAAGAAAATCTGGCACCATGTCAAAATATAAAGGAGCCGGCCGAAGCCGGCTTCGATAATAATCAAGGGAGGACTTCATGAATAATTTGCGCATCTGTCTTGCCGCAGCTGCCTGTTCCGTTTTGTTTGCGCAGGCTGTTTCGCCTGCCCGGGCTCAAGTATCCAACGACACGATCAAGATCGGCGTGCTCACCGATCAGTCCGGCGTGTTTTCGTCATTGGCCGGCCCCGGCTCTGTCGTCGCCGCGCGAATGGCCATCGAGGACTTCGGCAAGAAAGCCGGCGGCAAAACCATTGAGCTTCTCGACGCCGATCACCAGAACAAGGCCGACATCGGCGCGCAGATCGCCCGGCGCTGGTTCGATACCGACGGCGTCGACATGATCATCGACGTGCCGAACTCGTCCGTGGTGCTAGCGGTGCAGCAGCTCGCGCGCGAGAAGAACCGCGTGCTCATCGTCTCCGGCGCGGGCACTGCCGACCTCACCAACAAGGCCTGCTCGCCCAACGGCATCCACTGGACCTGGGATACGTATGCCGCCGCCGTCAGCACCGCCAAGGCCATCGTCGCGGAGGGCGGCAAGTCCTGGTTCTTCCTCACCGCCGATTATGCCTTCGGCCACACGATGCAGGCGGACGTGTCGCGCGTGGTGCGCGAGAGCGGCGGCACGGTGGTGGGAGGTGTGCAACACCCGCTCAACACGGCTGATTTCTCGTCGTTCCTGATGCAGGCGCCGGGCACCAAGGCAGACGTGATCGCGCTCGCCAACGGCGGCAGCGACACCGTCAACTCCTTGAAGCAGGCGCAGGAATTCGGCCTCACCCGCAACACCAAGCTCGCCGGGCTCGCCATCTTCCTCACCGATATCCACGCCATCGGCCTCGACGTCGCGCAGGGCCTTTATCTCACCACGGCCTTCTACTGGGACCGCACCGACGACAGCCGCGCATGGTCGAAGCGCTTCTTCGAGCGCCACGGCGCCATGCCGACCATGTCGCAGGCCGGCGTGTACTCGGCCGTCACGCATTATCTGAAGGCGATCGATACCACCGGCACCGATGCGGCGGAAAAGGTCATCGCGCAGATGAAGGCCACGCCGGTGAACGATTTCTTCGCCCAGAACGGCCACATCCGCGACGATGGCCGCATGGTGCACGACATGTACCTGGCGCAGGTGAAGACCCCCGCCGAGTCCAAGGCGCCGTGGGACTACTACAAGATTCTGCAAACGGTGGCCGGCGAGCAGGCATTCCGCCCGCTGTCGCAGAGCGAGTGCCCGCTGGTCGCGAAGTAATTCACGACGACAGATCGACGACTGCGCGCCATCAACGGCCCGCCATCGGCGGGCCGCACTGCGTTTGCGGAAAATCGTGTTCCCGGAAAAATCGTCACGGGGCACGTCACGAAGCGGCGGCGCGAAACGTCATGGAGGTATCGGCTTTTCAACGGAGGATACCGATCATGACCACCGACGCCATCAACCACTACCAGACCATTCCAGACGTCATCGACGCCCTGCTGAAGGTTCATACCGCGATCGACACGCACGGCCTCGATCGCAAGCTTCACCACCTGGTGCTGCTGCGGGCGTCGCAGATCAACGGCTGTGCGTTCTGTGTCAAAATGCATACGAGGGAAGCGCGCGATGACGGCGAGAGCAACGAGCGGCTCGACCGTCTCGTGGTCTGGCGTCACGTCGACGATTTTTCCCCACGGGAAAAAGCCGCGCTGGCGTGGACCGAAGCCCTGACGCGCATCGATGAAACCGCCAGTTACGGCCACCTTCGCGCCGCGCTGCGCGAGCACTTCGGGGAGAGCGAAATCAGCGCGCTGACGGCGACCATCGGCATGATCAACCTATGGAACCGCCTTCAGGTTTCGGCACACTGACCTTACGGCACCGGATCCGTTCGAGATCCATTGTCTTGAGCCAACGCGCATCGATCGGACGATTGCATCCGATCGATGCGCGTTTTAGATCGTATCCCGGCCTCGTTGAAACGAGATACGATCTAACATATTGATTTTGAGCGAATTTTCGTCGATTAAACGATGCCACTCAATCGGAAAGCGCTCCAGGAAATCCCATGGCTGAAAGCGTTTTGACCACGGATGAACACACTGGCGCCTTCGAGGCGCGGCGACCGTTTCTGGCCGGCCTCGCCTATCGCATCCTCGGCTCGCGCTCGGATGCCGAGGATGCGGTGCAAGACACCTTCCTGAAATGGAGCCTGGCGGATCGGCGCGCCATCGCCAATCCCGCCGCCTGGCTGACCACAACGTGCACCCGCCGCTGCATCGACATGCTGCGCGCAGCGCGGCGCGCGCGGATCGACTACATTGGCGGCTGGCTCCCCGAGCCAATACAGGCAGCGACCGACGACACGCCCGAAAGCGCTTCGGAACTTGCATCATCGCTGTCGATGGCTTTCCTGCTGCTGCTCGAACGGCTCGCCCCAAAAGAACGCGCCGCCTTCCTGCTGCATGACGTGTTCGACCAATCCTATGACGAAGTCGCGCACACGCTGGGAGTTCAGGAATCGACCTGCCGCAAACTAGTCTCGCGCGCCCGCGCCAAGGTGGGCAAGGACAACGCGCCCAATATCGTGCCGCAAGAACGGCAGGAAGAGCTGCTGTCGGCATTCCGCACGGCCATCACCACGGGCGTGACGGCGCCGCTCGCGGCACTCATGTCGCAGGACATCGCGCTGCGGGCAGACAGCGGCGGCAAGGCGCCCGCGCCTCTCAAGCCGATCATCGGCCGGGAGAACGTGCTGGCGTTCCTCACCGGGGTTCTCGGCAAGGCATGGGAAACGCATGAGTGGCGGGCAACCGATCTCAACGGCACGCGCGGGGCGCTGCTTTATGCCGGCGGCCGGATCGTCGCCGCGGTCGGCTTCGCCTCCGATCCCTCAGGAGGCCTCAGCACCATCTTCCTGATGCGCAATCCCGACAAGCTCGCCCGGCTAGCCTCATCCGACCCCGCGCTTCGCTAACGCGTTTTCAAGCAACGTTGAACCGCGCTCACGCGCCGTCGGCAGCGCGCTCAATGGCCGCGATGTCGATCTTGCGCATCGACATCATGGCTGTCATGGCGCGTTGCGCCCGTCCCTGATCCGGGTCCTTGACCAGTTGCCAGAGACGGCGGGGCACGATTTGCCACGACAGCCCCCAGCGATCTTTGAGCCAGCTGCACACGCTCTCCTCGCCGCCGTCGGCGATCAGCGCATACCAGAGCCTGTCGGTTTCGACCTGGTCGTCGGTCATGATCTGAAAACTGACCGCCTGTGTATGCGGAAACGCCGAACCGCCGTTCAGGCCGAGATAGGGCCGTCCCGCAAGCGTGAACTCCACGGTCAGCACCGATCCGGCGGGGCCGGAAGGCGTGTCGACCGGGCTGCGGTTGACGGCGTCAATACGGCTGTCGGGCAGCAGCGACGTATAAAGGGAGGCGGCCTCCTCGGCAGCGCCGTCATACCAGATGCATGGAATGATCTTGTGGTCCATCACCCATTCTCCTGACGTGTATTGATGAGCCATTCCTTGCCGAAGCGGTCGTTCACCATGCCGAAACCCGGCGACCACGACGTGACGGCGAAGGGCATCAGAGCGGCGCCGCCATCGGCCAGCGCATCGAAGATGCGGCGCGCCTCATCAACAGTGTCGAAGTGCAGCGCTACGGAACCGGAAGCAGAACCCTGCGCCAGCGCGTCGGGCGGGCCGTCTGCCCCCATGAGCGCCTGGTCGCCGATCTCGAGCCACGCATGGGCGATCTTGTCGTTCCACTCGGGACTGAGAGGCGAATCCGGCATATCGCCAAAGGTGATCAGCACCAACCGGTCGGCGCCGAAGATGCGTTCATAGGTCTGGAAAGCCTCGCGCGCGTTGCGCCCGAAGATGAGATTGGGAGTGATTTTCACGGCATTGACTCCGCTCGTCGTAGCGCCAGGCGATGCCACTTGCCTGGCAACGCCCCTCGGCAAGCAACGACGATGCCGGAGCGAAAGTTCCTTCGGCCGCCCGATTTCAGGCGCGCCAAAAGCGGCCTACAACGGCACCACGAACCCATCGCGGATGGTGATCTGCCGATCCATACGCGCCGCGAGGTCGAGGTTGTGAGTCGCGATCAGCGCGCCAAGACGCGACGCGCGCACCAGCGCGATCAGCGTCGCGAACACATGCCCAGCAGTCTTCGGGTCGAGATTGCCGGTGGGCTCGTCCGCAAGCAGCAGGCGCGGCGCATTGGCGACCGCACGCGCGATGGCAACACGCTGCTGTTCGCCTCCCGACAACTCTCCCGGGCGATGTTCCAGCCGCTCGCCGAGCCCGAGGAACGTCAGCAGCTCCGTTGCGCGCTCCTGCGCCGTCTCCCTGCCGAGGCCACGGACAAGCTGCGGCAGGCACACGTTCTCCAGCGCCGAAAACTCCGGCAGCAGGTGGTGGAACTGGTAGACGAAGCCGATCTCGAGGCGCCGCAGCCGCGTGCGGCCGGCATCGTCGAGATCGACGGTCGGCTGCGCGCCGATATAGACCTCGCCTGAATCCGGGCGTTCCAGCAGACCGGCGCAATGGAGCAGCGTCGACTTGCCCGAGCCTGAGGGCGCGACGAGCGCCACGATCTCGCCCGGCCACACGGCTGCATCGACGCCGCGCAGGATTTCCAGCGTCCCCTGCCCCTGCTTGTAGCGGCGTTGGACCTGCGACAGGAACAGGGCGGGCGTCGGCGTGCTGCTCATGAGTTCATCCGTAACGCAAGGCTTCGACGGGGTCGAGGCGCGCCGCCCGCCAGCTCGGATAGATGGTGGCGGCGAGCGACAGCAGCGTCGCGGTGATCACCACGGTTGCGACCTCGCCCGGTTCGATGACGGCCGGCAGGCGGCTGAGGAAGTAGATCTCGGCCGAAAACAACTCCGTGCCGCTCAGCGACGACAGGAAGGCGCGGATCGATTCCACATTCAGCGTGATCAGCAGCCCGAGCAGGAAGCCCGCCAGCGTGCCGGTGATACCTATGGAGGCGCCGGTGATGAGAAACACCCGCATGATCGCGCCGCGCGTCACCCCCATGGTGCGCAGGATCGCGATGTCGGCGCTCTTGTCCTTCACCAGCATGATGAGGCCGGAGATGATGTTGAGCGCGGCGACGAGCACGATCAGCAGCAGAATCAGGAACATCACGTTGCGCTCGACCTCCAGGGCGGAGAAGAACGTGCGGTTGCGCTGGCGCCAGTCGGTCATCATGATCTGGCGCTCGGCGGCGACGTCGATGGCGGCGCGCGCATCGTCGACCCGGTCGGCGTCCTGCACGAAAACCTCGATGACGCTCACATCGCCGTCGCGGTTGAAGTAGGCCTGCGCTTCCTCAAGCGGCATGTAGACGAAGGCGGCGTCGTATTCCGACATGCCGATCTCGAACACGGCCACGATCGGGTAGGATTTGATGCGCGGCGCGGTGCCGAACGGTGTCGCCGCCCCCTTGGGCGAAACCACGGTGAGCGTGTCGCCCGCCCGCAGGCTCAACTGGTCGGACAGCCTCCGGCCGATGGCCACGCCACCCTTCTCGTCGAAGCCCTCGAGCGTGCCCTCGCGGATGTTGCCGGCGATAAAAGGAATGGCGGCCAGATCGCGCTCGCGCACGCCGCGCACCAGCACGCCGCCGGCGTTGTACGGCGAGGAGGCCAGCGCCTGCCCCTCCACCATCGGCACAGCCCGCACGATTCCCGGCAGCGAGGCGATCCGCGCCGACACGGCGTCGTAGTCGCGCAGCGGCGAATCGATGGGCGTGATGAAGATATGGCCGTTCACACCGATGATCTTGCTGAGGAGTTCGGCCCGGAACCCGTTCATCACCGACATGACGACGATCAATGTCGCGACGCCCAGCATGACGCCGGCGAACGAGAAGCCGGCGATGATGGAAATGAACCCCTCGCGCCGGCGCGCGCGCAGGTAGCGCCACGCCAGCAACCATTCGAAAGGCGCGAACGGGCGCGTGGCGCCGTCAGCACCGGTCCCGGCCTCGGTGGATCGCGTCCTCGCCGTCATCGCCGCCTCGCCTGGTGTGTCGGGATCAATTGCCGGTCACGAGGCGATGCGCTCCACAGCGTCCTCGATCGACAGGAGTTCACGCTCGCCCGTGGCGCGCCGCTTGACCTCGACCTTGCCCTCGGCAAGCGATTTCGGTCCCACCAGCACCTGCCACGGCGAGCCGATGAGATCGGCCGTCGCGAACTTGGCGCCCGGGCGCTCGTCGCGGTCGTCGTAGAGCACGTCGAAGCCGCGCGCGGCAAGCGCCGTCTCAAGCCGGCGCGAGGCCGCATCCGTCGCCTCGTCGCCGACCTTCAGGTTGATCAGGCTGACATGGAACGGCGCCACCGCGTCCGGCCAGATGATGCCGGCGTCGTCGTGGCTCGCCTCGACGATGGCCGCCACCAGCCGCGACGGGCCGATGCCGTAGGAGCCCATGTGCAGCAGGTGCTCGCGCCCATCAGGCCCCGTGACGCTTGCCTTGAACGGCTCGGAATATTTGGTGCCGAAATAGAAGATGTGCCCCACCTCGATGCCGCGCGCCGAAACCTGCTTGCCCGGCGCGATGGCCTCGAATGTCGACGGATCGTGCTTCTCCGAGGTCGCGGCGTAGAGCGATGTCCAGCGATCGAAGATGGCCCGCAGACCGGCGACGTCATCGAAATCCGTGTCGGCCGGCGGCGTCGGGAAGTCGAGGAAGTCCTTATGGCAGAACACTTCGCTCTCGCCGGTGGAGGCCAGAATGATGAACTCGTGGCTGAGGTCGCCGCCAATCGGGCCGGTGTCGGCCTGCATCGGGATCGCCTTGAGGCCCATGCGCGCGAACGTGCGCAGGTATGCGACGAACATCCTGTTGTAGGAATGGCGCGCGCCGTCGGCGTCGATGTCGAAGGAATAGGCGTCCTTCATCAGGAACTCGCGCGAGCGCATGGTGCCGAAGCGCGGCCGGATCTCGTCGCGGAACTTCCACTGGATGTGGTAGAGGTTGAGCGGCAAGTCCTTGTAGGAGCGCACGTAGGCGCGCACGATGTCCGTGACCATTTCCTCGTTGGTCGGGCCATAGAGCATTTCCCGGTCGTGCCGGTCGCGGATGCGCAGCATCTCCTTGCCGTAAGCGTCGTAACGGCCCGACTCGCGCCACAGGTCGGCCGACTGCACGGTCGGCATGAGGATTTCCTGCGCCCCCGCCCGTGCCTGCTCCTCGCGGACGATCGCCGAGATCTTGTTCAGCACGCGCAATCCCAGCGGCAGCCAGGCGTATATTCCCGCCGACTGCTGGCGAATCAGGCCGGCGCGCAGCATCAGCCTGTGAGAGGCAATCTCGGCCTCCTTCGGGGTTTCGCGGAGGTTGGGGAGAAAGTAGCGGCTGAGGCGCATGGCAGTCCTGACTGGCGATCCTGAACGGCAGAATGGAATCGGTTGAGGGCCTTTATAGGGCAATACCATCTGCCGCGCATCCTGCACACAGCTTTCAACCACCCGCCCGCGGATTGATGGGAATTGGGGATTGATGGGAATTGAGGAACACCCGCCGCCCCGCCTCGGCCGCCACTGTGCGAGAAGCGAAATTGATGATGCCACATAATAAGATGACAATCTAAGACGAATGTCGTATGAGTCGCGCCGGCTTGTGAACGAGGATCGTTATCGCTCCGAGGGTGCGGCCCAAGTCTCGGGAGGAAATCCGTCGCGCGCGGTCAACGCCGCACAAAAACCAGCGGCCATCGGCGTTGCGGCAGGGTTGAGAATTTGATCCAACTAAAAAGCAGGGCTTCGGCCCTGCTTTTTTATTGCTGCATGACGCAATAATCATCCAATTCCAGATGAACATCCGCCGTGTCGCCATTACAGCGCTTTCCGATTAAATGGAATCATCTAATCGATAAGAATTCGCTCAAAATCAAGATGTTATATCGCACCCCTGTTTCAACGAAACCGGGATGCGACCTAAAGCGACACGACATTGATGAGCACCATCACCCCCGCGAAAATCACCGCCGACACGATGGTGGTGATCAGCGCCTTACGCCACAGGGCGGGCGTCTGCGGCGCGCCAGGCTCGGTGCCGGGTGTGACATCGGCCTCCCACTGCCCCCGCACGCCGAGCGGCAGCACGGCGAAAAGCGTGATCCACCAGATGATGAAGTAGAGGGCGAGCATGCCCACGATAGTGTCCATGATCGCGCACCGTGCCCGGAATCAGACAGTAATGACGTGCGCGTGACACACCGGCTTCTTGCCCCATTTGCGCTGCACCTCAGCGCGCACGGCCTTCTCGACGGCGTTGACCACGGCATCCGGATCGCGTCGGCGGGCCTTGGGCAGCGATTCCAGCAACTGGAGCACCGTCTCGCCGATGACCTCGTCGAACACCTCGCCGTCCGCGGTCGCCGGCGGCAGCCCGCTGGAACCGATGGACACATCGCCCGCGAGTTCCCCCCGGTCCGAGATCGCGATGGCGACCGATACCACGCCGGCAAACGCGAGCTTCCGGCGCTCGGGGATGGTGCGCTCCTGGGCGTCGATCAGCAGGTCGCCGTCCTGATACACGCGCCCGACCGGCACCTCGTCGACGATGCCCGCATCGCCGGGTGCGAAGCGCACCATTTCGCCGTCCTCGGCGCGCAGGATGACCTGCACCCCCTGCTTGCGGGCGAAATCGCGCTGACCGGCCAGATGCATGGGCTCGCCGTGCACCGGCAGCACGATGCGCGGGCGCACCCACTGGTACATCTGCTCGAGCTCGCCCCGGCGCGGGTGGCCAGACGCATGCACCAGCGCGTCGTGATCGGTGATCACTTCGACGCCGCGGCGCGCCAGGTTATTGATGATGGTGTTGATCGCCTTCTCGTTGCCGGGAATGGCGCGTGACGAAAAGATCACCCTGTCACCGGCCGCCAGCGAGATATCGGGATGGCTGTCGGTGGCGACGCGCGCCATGGCCGCGCGCGCCTCGCCCTGCGAACCGGTGAGCAGCGCCACCACCTTCTCGCGCGGCAACTGGTCGTAAACCTCCGGCGACAGGAACGGCGGCAAGCCATCCAGATAACCAAGTTCGCTCGCAACCGACACGACGCGGTCCATGGCGCGACCGACGACAACGATCTCACGCCCGGCCTTGCGCGCCGCCTCCGCCACGGCACGCACCCGCGCGACATTCGACGCGAAGGTCGTCACCGCCACGCGGTGGGGCGCCTCGGCGATGAGCTTGGCAAGGTTCGCGGACACCTCCGACTCGCTCGGGCTCATCCCGTCGCGCAGCGCGTTGGTGGAATCGCAGACCATGGCGAGTACGCCCTCGTCTCCGATCTCCGCCAGCCGCTCGCCATCCGTCGGCCGGCCGACGACGGGCGCCGGGTCGATGCGCCAGTCGCCCGTGTGCAGCACGGTGCCGAGCGGCGTGCGGATCGCCAGCGCCGTCGCCTCAGGAATGGAATGCGACACCGGCACCATTTCGATATCGAACGGATCGAGCGCGATGCGCCCGTTCTGCGGCACTTTCCTCAGCGGGATCTTGGGCGCGCCCGGTTCCGCGAGGCGGCGCATCTCGAGCAGCCCCGCCGCGAACGGCGTGCAATAGACCGGTACCTCGAGTTGCGGCCACAGCCGCGCCAGCGCGCCGATATGATCCTCATGCGCGTGAGTGATGACGATGCCCAGCAGGTCGCGCCGTTCCTCGACGATGAAGCGAATGTCCGGAAAAACCAGGTCGACACCCGGCGCTTCGTCGCCGGCGAAGCTGATGCCGCAGTCCACCATGACCCACTTGCGCCGGTCTTCGGGGCCGAAGCCATAGAGGCCGAGATTCATGCCGATCTCGCCAAGCCCCCCAAGGGCCACGAACACCAGTTCGTCTTTGCGACGGGCCATGCGTGATACTTCCTTTCTTGCTTATCTTTTTGTCGCCAGCGTGCCGAAATGGACCTCCCCCGCCGCGATGACCGCTTCGGTTCCATCCGCTCGCTGCATGATGAGACGCCCCATGTCGTCTATTGTCTCGAATACCCCGGCCAGAACGCCATCGGGCGCCTGCACGCTGATCGGCGCGCCCAACCCCACGGCCCGCTCCAGCCATAGATCGCGGATCGCGCCCATGCCGCGTCCCTCGTCCCAAAGCGCGACGGCTATGCGCCACTCGTCCGCCAGGGCGGTGAAAACATCCTGCGCCGAGGTCTCGACCCCGAGCGACGCGAGCGACGCCGCCGGGTAGGGCAACCCCTCCGGCGCGGAGACGACGTTGACGCCGATGCCCACCACCACCGCACGGCGGTGTTCGTCAAGCGGCTCGCTCTCAAGCAGGATGCCGACGAGTTTCGCCCCGTCGGCAAGAACGTCGTTTGGCCATTTGAGACTGATCCGATGGCAAAGGTAAGGCGCGACGCGGGCGATCGCCCGCTCCAGCGCCAGTCCCGCCACGAAGCCAAGTGTCGCCGCCGTGGCGATCGATACGCCGGTCGCCATTACGAGGCTCGCGGCAAGATTGCCCTTGGGCGCGATCCAAGCGCGATTGCGCCGCCCGCGCCCGCCGGTCTGTTCGTCGGTCACGACCCAAAGCGGACCGGAAACCTCGCGCGCGCGCTCCAGCGCTTCGGTATTGGTGGAGCGGTTCAGCTTGTCGAAAGCCGCCAGCTGGAAACCGGCGGCCTCGGTGTCGGCGGATAGACGGAACGGTCCTGCAGCCATCAGAAAAGCGACTTTGCCGCCGCCACCGCCGAACCGACGAGCGGAGCCGGCAGCACCCAGAACAGCAGCACCACCACGCTGGACACCCCGAGCACGAGCTTGAGCGTCGGCGTCATCGCCTCATAAGGGGCCTTGGCTTCATCGAAGTAGATGATCTTGACGATGCGGAGATAGTAGAACGCACCAACGACGCTCAACAGCACACCGATGATGGAAAGCGCGTAAAGCCCCGCATCGATAGCGGCGGAGAACACGTAGAACTTGCCGAAGAACCCGGCCCACGGCGGGATGCCGGCAAGCGAGAAGAACAGCATGGCGAAGAAGAACGCCAGTGCCGGCTGGGTGCGCGACAGGCCGGCGAGATCCTCGATGCGGTCGACGTAGACGTTGCCGTTGCGAAGCGCCAGAATGCCCGCGAACGTGCCGAGCGTCGTCGCGAGATAGATCGCCATGTAGATCAGCACCGACTGGACACCCTGCTCGGTTCCCGCTGCAAGCCCGACGAGCGCATAGCCCATGTGGCCAATGGACGAATAGGCCATCAGCCGCTTGATGGACCGCTGGCCGATGGCCGCGAACGAGCCGATCGCCATCGATGCGATGGCCACGAACACGATGATCTGCTGCCACTGCTCGACGATGCCAGGGAACACGCCGACGAGCACGCGCACGATCAACGCCATCGCCGCCATCTTAGGCGCCGCGGCGAGGAACGCGGTCACCGGTGTCGGCGCGCCCTCGTAAACGTCCGGCGTCCACATATGGAACGGCACGGCCGAAATTTTGAATGCCAGGCCAGCGATGATGAACACCAGCCCGAAGATGAACAGCACACCTTGCTCGCCCTGGACCGCCGCGGCGATCGCGGGGAAGTTGACGCTTCCCGTGAGGCCGTAGACCAGCGACGAACCGTAGAGCAGCATACCCGACGACAGCGCGCCGAGCAGGAAGTACTTCAGCCCCGCCTCGGTGGAGCGGGGGTTATCGCGGTCGAAAGCGGCGATGACGTAGATCGCGAGGCTCTGCAGTTCGAGACCGACATAGAGCGTCAGCAGGCTGTTGGCCGAAATCATCAGCAGCATGCCGAGGGTCGACAGCAGCACGAGCACCGGGAACTCGAACTTGTCGAGCCCCTCGCGCACGAAAAACTCACGCGATAGCACGATGGCGACGCCGGAGCCGACCAGAGCTAGGATCTTCCAGAAGCGCGCGAAGCCGTCGACGATGAACGCGTCGTTGAGCGCGACGACCTTCTCAGGCCCCTGCACGGCGACAGCGACGGCGGCGAGCGCGATGAGCACCAGCGCCAGCACGTTGACAGTCCCGCTTGCGCGATTGCCGCGCACCGCGCCGATCAGGAGAAGCACGAGGGACCCGACCGCAAGCAGAAGCTCCGGGAGAACTGAACCGAGCGCGGGAAGTGTAACGGAAGTCATCGCGGCGGCCTCACTGCGCAATCACGGCTGCGGTCTTGACGGCCGCGAGCGCTGCTTCGGTGGATCTCAGCAGATGCTCCGTCGCCGGAGCAAACACGTTCAGGATGAAGTCGGGCTGCACGCCATACCAGATGATCAGCAGGATCAGCGGCACCACGGCGGCGATCTCGCGCCGATCGAGATCGAGTATCGACTTCAGGCTTTCTTTCTCCAGCGGACCGAAGATGACACGGCGATAGAGCCACAACGCATAAGGCGCGGAGAGAATAAGACCAGTCGCGGCGAAGAACGCCACCCACGGATTACTCTTGAAGGCGCCGGCGAGCGTCAGGAACTCGCCGATAAAGCCCGACGTACCCGGCAGGCCGACGTTCGCCATGGTAAACACCATGAATGCCACCGCATAGTGCGGCATGCGATGCACAAGTCCGCCGTAGGCCGCGATCTCACGCGTGTGCATGCGATCGTAGATGATGCCCACCGCGAAGAAGAGCGCGCCGGACACCAGCCCGTGAGAGATCATCTGGAACATCGCGCCCTGGATGCCCTGCTCGTTGAGCGCGAACAGGCCCATGGTGACGAAGCCCATGTGCGCCACCGACGAGTAAGCGATCAGCTTCTTGATGTCGGACTGCGCCAGCGCCACCAGCGAGGTGTACATGATGGCGACGATGGACAGGGCGAACACGAGCGGCTGGAAGTAGAGCGACGCGTCCGGGAACATGGGAATGGAGAAGCGAATGAAGCCGTAGCCACCCATCTTCAGCATGATGCCGGCCAGGATAACCGAACCCGCAGTCGGTGCCTCGACGTGCGCATCGGGTAGCCAGGTATGAACCGGCCACATCGGCATCTTCACCGCGAACGAAGCGAAGAACGCAAGCCACAGCCACGTCTGCAACGCCGGGTCGAACCGGAAGGCGAGCAGCGTCGGGATGTCGGTCGTGCCGGCCTGCCAGAACATGGCGATGATCGCCAGGAACATCAGCAGCGAACCGAGCAACGTATAAAGGAAGAACTTGAAGCTGGCGTAGATGCGCCGCTTGCCGCCCCAGATACCGATGATGAGGAACATCGGGATGAGGCCGGCCTCGAAGAACACGTAAAACAGCACGAGGTCGAGCGCCACGAACACGCCAAGCAGCGTCGTCTCCAGCACGAGGAAGGCGACGTAATAGGCGCGCACGCGCGTCGAGATCGAATTCCACGACGCCAGGATGCAGAACGGCATCAGGAACGTCGTCAGCAGTACCAACGGAAACGAGAAGCCGTCGATGCCGAGCTTGAACACGATCGTTTCGGCAAGCCAGGGATGCGTCTCGACCAACTGGAAAGCCGGATCGGCCGCATCGAACCGCCCCCACGCCACCAGCGAGACGATGAAGGCGATGACGGTCGTGGCCAACGCGATGGAGCGGGCATTCGACTGCACGCTCGCGTCGTCGCCGCGCAGCGTGAGGATGACGGCTGCGCCGACGAGCGGCAGCAGCAGCAGACCCGAAAGGATGCCAAAGCCAAACATCAGATCGCGCCCCCGAAGATGTACCAGGTCACAAACGCCGCGACGCCGATCAGCATCGCGAAAGCATAATGGTAGACGTAGCCGGACTGCAGCTTCACCACCCTGCCGGTCACGTCGAGGACGCGCGCCGAGATACCGTCAGGTCCGTGGCCGTCGATGAGCCAGCCGTCGCCCTGCTTCCAGAAGAAGCCGCCGAGCCACTTGGTCGGACGCACGAACAGGAAGTCGTAGAGCTCGTCGATGTACCACTTGTTGAGCAGGAAACGGTAGAGCAGCGGGTTCGCCTCGGCGAGCTGGCGCGGCTTTTCCGGATCGAGCACGTAGAACCAGAGCGCGACGAGGAAGCCGGTGATCATCATCACGAGCGGCGCCAGCTTGACCCACAGCGGCACGTCGTGGATCTCGTGCAGGATGTGGTTGTGCTCACCCGTGAAGATCGCGCCCTTCCAGAAGGCGTCGTAGCCGTCGCCGATGAACGGACCGTAGAACACGAAACCGGCGAGCAGCGCCCCGGCCGACAGCACCACGAGCGGCAGCAGCATCACCCAGGGGCTCTCATGCGGCGTGTGATCGTGGCCGTGATCGTCATGACCATGCGCATGATCGTCGTGCGAGTGGCTGGCATGGGCGTGATTGTCATGCGCGTGGTCATCGTGCGCGTGATGGGCATCGTGTCCCCAGCGCGGCTTGCCCTCGAAGGTGAGGAAATAGAGCCGCCATGAGTAGAACGAGGTCATCAGCGCGGCAATCACCGTCGCAAGGAAGGCGAAGGTGGCGCCGGGCGCGTGCGAGGCGAACGCGGACTCGATGATGGCATCCTTGGAGAAGAAGCCAGCGGTGTAAGGGAACCCGGTCAGCGCCAGCGTACCGATGGTCATGGCGAGCGCGGTAATCGGGATATACTTGCGCAGCCCACCCATGTTGCGCATGTCCTGCTCGTGGTGCATCGCATGGATGACCGAGCCCGCGCCAAGGAACAGCAGCGCTTTGAAAAATGCGTGCGTGAACAGGTGGAACACACCGGCGCTATACGCGCCGGTGCCGAGCGCCACGAACATATAGCCGAGCTGAGAGCAGGTCGAATAGGCGATCACGCGCTTGATGTCGTTCTGCACGAGACCGACCGTCGCGGCGAAGAAGGCCGTCACGCCGCCGACGACGATCACCACAGACGAGGCAGCGGGTGCGTATTCAAACACCGGCGACATGCGGGCAACCATGAACACGCCCGCCGTCACCATGGTGGCGGCATGGATGAGCGCGGAAACCGGCGTCGGGCCTTCCATGGCGTCCGGCAGCCAGGTGTGCAGCAGGAACTGCGCCGATTTACCCATCGCGCCGACGAACAACAGCAGCGACACCAGCGTCATCGCGTGCCAGTCGAAGCCGATGAAGTGGAAGGTTGCATCCTTCAACTCCTCGGTGCGCGAGAAGATATGCTCGAAACCGACCGAGCCGAACAGCACGAAGGTCAGGATCAACCCGAGCATGAAGCCGAAGTCGCCCACGCGGTTGACGATGAATGCCTTCATCGCCGCGGCGCACGCTGAGGGCTTTTCATACCAGAAGCCGATGAGCAGGTAGCTCGCCAGACCCACGCCTTCCCAGCCGAAGAACATCTGCACCAGGTTGTCGGCCGTCACCAGCATCAGCATGGCGAAGGTGAACAGCGACAGATAGGCGAAGAAGCGCGGACGCGCGGGATCCTCGTGCATGTAGCCGATGGAGTAGATGTGCACCAGCGCCGAGACGGTGTTGACCACCACCAGCATCACCGCTGTGAGCGTGTCGATGCGCAACGCCCAGTCGACGGCGAGGGCGCCCGAGGTGATCCAGCGCGCCACCGGCACGTGGAACGTCTCCGCGCCGAAGCCGACAGTGACGAACGCCACCCACGAGAGCACGGCCGAGACGACGAGCAACGACGTCGTGACGATCTCGCTCGCGCGCGCGCCGATGAACCGGCCGAAAAGGCCCGCGACAAGGAAGCCGACCAGCGGCAGAAAGACGATTGCCTGATACATTCGGCTTGGCCCTCAGCCCTTCATCAAGTTGACGTCCTCAACCGCGAGGGTGCCGCGGTTGCGGAAATAGACCACCATGATCGCGAGGCCGATCGCCGACTCCGCCGCCGCCACGGTCAGCACAAGCAGCGCGAAGACCTGGCCCGCGATGGTGTTGGTGAAAATCGAAAAAGCGACGAAATTGACGTTGATCGCCAGCAGTATCAGCTCGATCGACATCAGGATGACGATGACGTTCTTGCGGTTGATGAAGATGCCCAGCACGCCGAGCGTGAACAGGGCAGCGCCGACGATGAGGTAATGAACCAGCCCGATTTCCATGGTCTTGCAGCTCCCCTCAGACGCCGGCCCGTGAGGGCACGTTCTTCAGCTCCACGCTCGTCTCGTGCGAGCGCGCCACCTGCGCCGCGATGTCCTGGCGCTTGACATTCGGCTTGTGACGCAGCGTCAGCACGATCGCGCCGATCATCGCGACGAGCAGCACGAAGCCCGCCGTCTGGAATGCGAACAGGTAATCGGTGTAGAGAACGAGCCCGATCGCCTCCGTATTGGTCACACCCGCGCGCGGTGCGTCAGTCGCCGCAGCGGCCGCGGCCGTGTGCAGAACCGCCGGATCGACGAACAACGTCCCCACGACGAGCACCAGCTCGATCAGGAACACGATGCCCACCAGCGCGCCCACCGGCAGATATTGCAGGAACCCTGCGCGCAGCTCGGCGAAGTCGACGTCGATCATCATGACGACGAACAGGAACAGCACAGCCACCGCGCCTACGTAGACGACGACCAGCATCATCGCCAGGAACTCCGCCCCGATCAGGATGAACAGGCCAGCGGCGTTGAAGAAGGTTAGGATGAGGAACAGCACAGACGTCACGGGATTGCGCCCGGCGATCACCATGAACGCCGACGCGATGCAGACACCTGCAAACAAATAAAAGAAGGCCGCCGCAACCATGCCCGGTTCCCGTCCTGTCTCAGATTTTGCCGCAATACAAGAGAGTGCGACTTCAACCAGTTGTTATCAAACGATAAACCCGGATAACCGGGTTTAAATTCAACGGTAGGGCGCGTCCGCTGCGATGTTGCGGGCGATCTCCCGCTCCCAGCGCGCGCCGTTGGCCAGAAGCCGTTCCTTGTCGTAGTAGAGTTCCTCGCGCGTCTCTACCGCGAATTCGAAGTTCGGCCCCTCGACGATGGCATCGACCGGGCACGCCTCCTGGCAGAAGCCGCAGTAAATGCACTTCACCATGTCAATATCGTAACGTGTCGTGCGGCGCGTGCCGTCGTTGCGGCGCGGGCCGGCCTCGATGGTGATGGCTTGCGCGGGGCAGATGGCTTCGCACAGCTTGCACGCGATGCAGCGTTCCTCGCCGTTCGGATACCGGCGCAAGGCATGCTCGCCACGGAAACGCGGGCTCAACTGCCCCTTTTCATAGGGGTAGTTCAGTGTCGGCTTAGGCTTGAAGAAATAGCGCATCGACAGCACGAAAGCCGATACGAACTCCTTCAAAAGAAAGGCTTTTGCAGCCTGATCGAGTTTCATCGCCGTCACTCCTCGCCACGCGGGCGTGGCCTTATCATCCTCCGATCGCCAGGCCCATCAGGAAACCCGCCACCGGAAATACAATCACCGTACCAGCGAAGACCATCCGGCGCAGGCCGGCGATCCCTTGCTCCAACTCGGGGCGTGTCACCGCCACCGGCTCATCCTCGTCGCGCTCCGCCGCCGCGAGCCAGTGCTCGATGACGCGGTTGGCGAGCCCGTGTCCCAACAATCCCGCCGACAGGCCGATGAAGCCTCCGACGATCGCAGCCCACGGCAGCCCCGCAAACGAACCTTCCGACAACGGCTCAGCCCGCCTGCGCCCAGCCCGTGAGTTGCAGCACGAACGCAACCACCAGCACCATCACCAGTGACGTCGGCAGGAAAATCTTCCAGCCGAGCCGCATGAGCTGATCGTAGCGGTAGCGCGGCACAAAAGCCTTCGTCATGGCGAACATGAAGAACACCAGCGAAATCTTGATCGTGAACCAGACCACTCCCGGAACCCAGTTGAACGGCGGCAGGTCGATCGGCGCGTTCCAGCCCCCCAGGAACAGGATGGCGGTCATGGAGCACATCAGCATGATCGACACATATTCGCCGAGCATGAACAGCAGGTAGGGCGTCGAGCCGTATTCGACCATGAAGCCCGCGACCAGCTCCGACTCGGATTCCGCCAGATCGAAGGGCGGCCGGTTGGTTTCCGCCAGCGCCGAGATGAAGAAGATGATCAACATCGGGAACAGCGGCAACCAGTACCAGTTCAGGAACGCCAGCCACGGCACGCCAAGCCACGTCGCAAGCCCGTGCTCCTGCTGGGCGCGCACGATCTCGCTGAGATTGAGCGAACCGGCGCACATCAGCACGGTGACGATGACGAAGCCGATCGACACCTCGTAGCTCACCATCTGCGCCGCGGAACGCAGCGCCGACAGGAACGGGTACTTCGAGTTGGATGCCCAACCGCCGATGATGATGCCGTACACGCCGAGTGACGAAATCGCCAGGATGTAAAGCACGCCGACGTTGATGTCGGCGATCGCCCAGCCATCCGCCACCGGAATAACGGCCCACGCTGCCAGCGCCAGCACGCACGTGATGAGCGGCGCGAGCAGGAACAGGAACTTGTTCGAGCTGTCCGGGATCGTCGGTTCCTTGAACACGAACTTCAGCAAGTCCGCGAACGACTGGAACAGGCCGAACGGACCGACAACGTTCGGGCCGCGCCTGATCTGCACAGCCGCCCAGATCTTGCGGTCAGCAAGGAGGATGTAGGCGATGAACACGAGCAAAGCCACGAGAAGCAGCAAGCTCTTGCCGAGGATCAGCAGCACCGTGAGAAGGGTTTCCATGCGCGCCTCCTTACTCTGCCGCCTGGCGGGTGACGCCAAGCGCCAGCGCCGAGCACTCTGCCATGACGGCCGAGGCGCGCGCGATCGGATTGGTCAGATAGAAATCGATGACGGGCGACGCGAAGCCGGCCCTGTCCGTATTACCGCCCAGGGCCGCGAGCCGCTCGATTGCCGCCGGATCGGCCGGCTCAACTGCGTCGATGCGCGCCAGATGCGGATGCGACACGAACAGCGACTGGCGAAGCTGCGCCAAGTTGTCGAACGGCAGCTTGTGCCCGACGAGGTCGGACAGTGCCCGCACGATGGCCCAGTCCTCGCGCGCCTCGCCCGGCGGGAATACGGCGCGGTTGCCGATCTGCGCCCGCCCTTCCGTATTGACGTAGATGCCCGATTTCTCGGTGTAGGCCGCGCCGGGCAGAATGACATCAGCCCGGTGCGCGCCCTGATCGCCATGGGTGCCGATATAGACGACGAACGGCCCATCCGCGACCTTGATCTCGTCGGCTCCCAGCAGGAACAGCACGTCAACGCCGCCCGCGGCCTGCTCGACTGCCGTGAGCCCCCCCTCGCCCGGCACCAGGCCGAGATCGAGCGAGCCCACGCGCGCGGCCGCGGTGTGAAGCACAGAGAAACCGTTCCAACCGTCCTTCACAGCGCCAACAGCGAGTGCTGCACGAGCCGCGAGCGACAGGACGGCAAGGCCGTCCGCCCGCGACAGCGGACCCTGACCGATGATGACGAGCGGCTTTTGCGCGCCCTTGAGCACGTCGGCGAAAGAATGCGAACCGTCGGCGATGGCGGCGAGCGTCTCGGGACCGGCGCCCAGATATTCGTGCGTGTAAGTAAGGTCCACCGGCTCGCCGATGACACCGACCTTGAGGTTACCGCCGCGCCAGCGCTCACGAATGCGGGCGTTGAGAACGGCTGCTTCCCTGCGCGGGTTGGTGCCGATGAGCAGGATGGCGTCAGCCTCATGCACGCCGGCGATGGTCGAATTGAACACGTAGGCGGCGCGCCCGAGGATCGGGTCGAGCGTCGAGCCGTCCGGCCTTCCGTCAATGCTGACGGAACCGAGCCGCGACAGCAGCGATTTCAGCGCAAAGCTTTCCTCGACAGCAGCGAGATCGCCAACGATGGCGCCGATCCGGTTCGGCGCGGTCGCCTTGACCTTGGCAGCCACGGTCGCAAGCGCCTCCTGCCACGAAGCCGGGCGCAGGCGGCCATTCTCGCGCACATAGGGACGGTCGAGGCGCTGAGTCTTGAGGCCATCCCAGATGAAGCGGGTCTTGTCGGAGATCCACTCCTCGTTGATGGTCTCGTTGACACGCGGCAGCACGCGCATCACCTCGCGGCCGCGCGCGTCCACGCGGATGGCGGAGCCGAGCGCGTCCATCACGTCGACGCTCTCGGTCTTGAGCAACTCCCACGGCCGCGCCTTGAACTGATAAGGCTTCGATGTCAACGCGCCGACGGGGCACAGGTCGATCACGTTGCCCTGCAACTCCGAGCCCATGGCCTGCTCGAGATAGGTGGTGATCTCCATGTCCTCGCCGCGGCCGATGGCGCCGAGATCCGGCACGCCCGCCACTTCAGTCACGAAGCGGATGCAGCGCGTGCAGTGAATGCAGCGGTTCATCGAGGTGCGCACCAGCGGGCCGATGTGCTTGTTCTCGACCGCGCGCTTGTTCTCGGCATAACGGCTGGTATCGACGCCGTAGGCCATGGCCTGATCCTGCAGATCGCACTCGCCGCCCTGATCGCAGATCGGGCAGTCGAGCGGATGGTTGATGAGCAGGAACTCCATCACGCCCTCGCGGGCCTTCTTCACCATGGGCGAGCGCGTGGAAATCACCGGCGGCTCGCCGTTGGGGCCTGGACGCAGATCGCGCACGTTCATGGCGCACGAGGCGGTGGGCTTGGGCGGCCCGCCCTTCACCTCGACGAGGCACATGCGGCAGTTGCCGGCGATCGACAAACGCTCATGGAAGCAGAAACGCGGGATCTCCGCCCCGGCGGCCTCGCAGGCTTGCAACAGCGTATATTCGGCCGGGACCTCGACCTCGACATCGTCAACGATGATCTTTGCCATCGATCCTACCTCACTCTGCCGCCACAAGCACCGGGTCGCTATGCGGGTTGGCCGCATAGTCGTCGATGCGTTTCTCAATCTCGTGGCGGAAATGCCGGATCAAGCCCTGAATAGGCCATGCCGCCGCATCGCCCAGCGCGCAGATAGTGTGACCCTCGACACGCGTGGTAACGTCGAGCAGCAGGTCGATCTCGCGCTTTTGCGCCCGGCCCTCGGCCATGCGCGTCATGACGCGCCACATCCAGCCCGTGCCCTCGCGGCACGGCGTGCACTGGCCGCAGCTCTCATGCTTGTAGAAAGCGGAGATGCGGGCGATGGCGCCCACCAGATCCGTCGACTTGTCCATCACGATCACCGCCGCCGTGCCAAGGCCGGACCTCAGGCCGCGCAGGGTGTCGAAATCCATGGGCGCGTCGATGATCTCATGCGCCGGCACCAGCGGAACCGAAACACCGCCCGGGATGACGGCGAGCAGGTTATCCCAGCCGCCACGAATGCCGCCGCAATGCTCGTCGATCAGCTCGCGGAAGGTCAGGCCCATGGCCTCTTCCACGTTACAGGGCTTGTTGACGTGACCGGACACGCAAAACAGCTTGGTGCCGACATTGTTGGGCCGGCCGATACCGGAGAACCACGCCGCGCCCCGGCGCAGGATCGTACCCGCGACCGCGATCGACTCGACGTTGTTGACCGTCGTCGGGCAGCCGTAGAGGCCCATGTTGGCCGGGAACGGCGGCTTGAGCCGCGGCATGCCCTTCTTGCCCTCGAGGCTTTCGAGCAGCGCCGTCTCCTCGCCGCAGATATAAGCCCCGGCACCGTGATGAACATAGATATCAAACGGATAGCCGTGAATGTTATCCTTGCCTACGAGCTTCGCCTCGTAAGCTTCGTCAACGGCTTTCTGAAGCGCTATGCGCTCGGCGATATACTCGCCGCGCAGATAGACATACGCAGCATGGGCGCTCATGGCGAAGGACGCAAGCATACAGCCCTCGATCAGCAGGTGCGGATCGTGGCGCAGGATCTCGCGATCCTTGCAGGTGCCGGGCTCGGACTCGTCGGCGTTGACGACGAGATAATGCGGCCGCCCGTCCGACTGTTTGGGCATGAACGACCATTTGAGGCCGGTCGAGAAGCCGGCGCCGCCGCGTCCGCGCAGGCCCGACGCCTTCATCTCGTTGATGATCCAGTCGCGGCCCTTCTCGAGCAGGAACTTCGTGCCGTCCCAGTTGCCGCGCTTGAGCGCTTCTTTCAGGCCGGTGCTTTGACGGCCGTAGAGGTTGGTGAAGATGCGATCCCTGTCATGCAACATCGCGATCACTCCTTCGCCTTGTCATTAGGCCCCTTGCCGTCGGCCTTGCGTGCGTCAGCCTCCGGGGCGGTGGCGGGCGAGGCTGCCTGCTTCTGCTCGGGCTTGATCGGCTCCTTGCCGTCGGCAACACGCGCAGCCGGGCTTTCCGCCGCCTGCTCTCCGGCCCGCGTCGTCGCAGGCTTTGCCGGATCAGGCGAAGCCGCGTCACGCGCCGCCCGCTCCTTCTCGGCCCGCGCCTTGGCCTCGGCTTCCGCCTTGGCGCGCGCCTCTTCTTCCTCGAAGCGCTTGCGCCAGGCGCCGACCATGGAGCCGTCGTAAAGCGAGGGGTCGAGCAGCGTGTGAATGGCTTCCTCGGGCTCCGAGGCGACACGGCCGTTCTGCGGGCCGGGCTTCACCGGACGTCCTGCCGCGAGATCGTCAAGCAGCTTGTTGAAATTGTCGGGCGTCAGGTCTTCGTAATAATCGTCGTTGATCTGCACCATCGGCGCGTTGCAGCACGCGCCAAGGCACTCGACCTCGAGCCACGAGAACAGCCCGTCATCGGTGACGTGCCCCTGATGGCCGACGCGCTCCTCGAGCACATCCTGGATGGCCTGCGCGCCGCGCAGGCGGCAAGGCGTCGTGCCGCAAAACTGGATGAAGTAGCGCCCAACCGGATGCAGATTGAACATCGTGTAGAAGGTCGCGACCTCCAGCACCCGGATGTAGGGCATCTTCAGCAGTTCGGCGATGGTGCGAATTGCCGGCTCTGACACCCAGCCGTCACCCTGCTCCTGCGCCTTCCACAGCAGCGAAATGACGGCCGACGCCTGACGCCCTTCCGGGTACTTGGCGATGATCCGCTCGGCCCAAGCGGTATTCTCCGGCGTGAAGGCAAAGCCTTCCGGCTGAATTTCCTTCGGCGCTAACCTGCGAACGGACATTCCGTCACCCACCTTCCGACCGCGCGAAACTCAGCGGTCGACCTCTCCGAACACGATGTCGATCGAACCAAGGATAGCCGAGACGTCGGCCAGCATGTGGCCCCGGCACAGGAAATCCATGGCTTGCAAATGCGCGAACCCCGGCGCGCGGATCTTGCAGCGATACGGCTTGTTGGTTCCGTCCGCCACCAGATAGACGCCGAATTCGCCCTTGGGCGCTTCCACCGCCGCGTACACCTCGCCCGCGGGCACGTGGAAACCCTCGGTGAACAGCTTGAAGTGATGGATGAGCGCTTCCATCGACCGCTTCATCTGGCCGCGCTTGGGGGCGACGACCTTGTTGTCGGTCGCCGACACCGGCCCCTGGCCTGCGGGCTCACGCAGCTTGGCGATGCACTGGCGCATGATGCGCACGGACTGGCGCATCTCCTCCATGCGGATCACCTGCCGGTCGTAGCAGTCGCCGTTCTTGCCGATGGGAATGTCGAATTCCATCTCCTCGTAGCACTCGTAGGGCTGCGAGCGACGCAGATCCCACGCCGCGCCCGAGCCGCGCACCATCGTGCCCGAGAAACCCCACGCCCAGCATTCCTCCAGCGACACCACGCCGATATCGACGTTGCGCTGCTTGAAGATGCGGTTGGTCAGCACCAGGTCCGACAGATCGTCGCAAACTTTGAGGAACGGATCGCAGAACGCCTCGATGTCATCGATGAGATCGGGCGGCAGGTCCTGATGCACGCCGCCGGGGCGGAAATAATTGGCGTGAAGCCGTGCGCCGCAGGCACGCTCATAGAAGATCATGAGCTTCTCGCGCTCCTCGAACCCCCACAGCGGCGGCGTGAGGGCGCCCACGTCCATAGCCTGGGTGGTGAAGTTCAGGAGATGCGCGAGAATACGGCCGATCTCGGAATAGAGCACGCGGATAAGCTGGCCGCGGCGCGGCACCTCGATGCCGATCAGCTTCTCCACCGCGAGCACGAAAGCGTGCTCCTGATTCATCGGCGCAACGTAGTCGAGCCGGTCGAAATAGGGCGTGGCCTGCAGGTAGGTCTTGTATTCGATCAGCTTTTCCGTGCCGCGATGCAGCAGGCCGATGTGCGGATCGACCCGCTCCACGACCTCGCCCTCAAGCTCGAGCACGAGGCGCAGCACGCCGTGCGCCGCCGGATGCTGCGGGCCGAAGTTGATGTTGAAGGTACGAACGTCCGCTTCAGCCATGATTGTCGTCCTGAGACTTTGCGTCCTCACCGCCGGTGAAGAAGGCGATGGTTTCGGCCTCGGTCATCTTCCTGGTGTCGTTCGCCAGCGCGTAGAAATCCGGCTTGCGATCGTAGAAGATCTCGGTCGTCAGCCGGACGCGGTCGTGGTTGTCGAACGCCGCCGCGGCTATCGACGAATGCTGGCCTTCCTTCGCCCGCCAGAACAACGACGAACCGCATTCGCGGCAGAAGCCGCGCTCGCCCCATTCGGACGAGTTGTAAATGCCGAGCGCTTCACCCTTGACGATCGACAGCTCCGTGCAGGAGCGCATGATGGAGATACCACCTGCCCAGTGCTGGCACATGCCGCAGTGACACGCGCCGGCTTCATCGTTCTCCGGCACGGCAGTGAACGTAACCGCGCCGCACAGACACTGTGCATTCAGGGTTGCCTGGGTCATCACGGCTTCCCTCCCGCCTTCTCGTCGCCGGGAAGCCTGTAATCCGGCCCTTCCCAAGGCGACAGGAAGTCGAAGCTGCGGAACTCCTGCACCAGCTTCACGGGCTCGTAGACGACGCGCTTCTTCTCGTCGTCGTAACGCACCTCGACATAGCCGGTGAGGGGAAAATCCTTGCGCAGCGGATGCCCCTCGAAACCGTAGTCCGTCAGCAGACGGCGCAGGTCTGGATGGTTCGAGAACAACACGCCGTAGAGATCGTAGGTCTCGCGCTCGTACCAGCCGGCGGCGGGAAACACCGTGATGGCGCTCGGCACGGGCGCGAACTCGTCCGTCTCCACCTTCACGCGGATACGGCGGTTATGGCGCGGCGACAGCAGGTGGTAGACCACGTCGAAGCGCTGCTCGCGCTCAGGGTAATCGACGCCGCTGATGTCGATGAAGTTGATGTAGAGGGTGGACGGATCGTCACGCAGGAAGGTCAGCACCTCGATGATGGCGTCCGCGCGCGCCACCAGCGTCAGCTCGCCGTAAGCGACCCGGGTGGATACGATCCTGTCGCCCAAAGCCTCTGCGATGGCCGCGCCATGCGCCTCGAGCGCCGAAGCCGGCGTTTGCACTTGTGCGTTGATGTCCGCAGCGTCCGTGCTCATGATCCGCGTTCCTCTCAGCGCTCGATCGTGCCGATGCGGCGGATCTTCTTCTGCAGCAACAGCACGCCGTAAAGCAGCGCCTCGGCGGTCGGCGGACAGCCGGGCACGTAGATGTCGACCGGCACCACGCGATCGCAGCCGCGCACCACCGAATAGGAATAATGGTAGTAGCCACCGCCGTTAGCGCACGATCCCATGGAGATCACATAGCGCGGCTCGGGCATCTGGTCGTAGACCTTGCGCAACGCCGGCGCCATCTTGTTGGTCAGCGTGCCGGCCACGATCATCACGTCGGACTGGCGCGGGCTACCGCGCGGCGCGAAGCCGAAGCGCTCGACGTCGTAGCGCGGCATAGAGAGCTGCATCATCTCCACGGCGCAGCACGCGAGACCGAAGGTCATCCACATGAGCGAACCGGTGCGCGCCCAGTTGATAAGCTCATCGGTGGCCGTGACGATGAAGCCCTTGTCGGCCAGCTCATCGTTGATCTCGCCGAAGAACGGATCGTTGGCGCCGATGGGCTTGCCCGTGTTGGGGTCGATGATGCCGCGCGGCGCGGGCGCGACGAGCGTGCCCGGCGCATTGCCGCCAGACGGGGGCTGTCCGATCAATCCCATTCCAGGGCTCCCTTCTTCCACTCATACACGAAGCCGACCGTGAGCACGGCAAGGAAGGCCATCATAGACCAGAAGCCGAACCAGCCGAGTTCCCCGAAGGTAATCGCCCAGGGAAACAGAAACGCGACCTCGAGATCGAAAATGATGAACAGGATGGCGACGAGATAAAAGCGCACGTCGAATTTCATGCGCGCGTCGTCGAATGCGTTGAAGCCGCACTCGTAAGCCGAAAGCTTCTCGGGATCGGGATTCTTGTAGGCGAGCAGGAACGGCGACACCAGAAGCGCAAGCCCGATCACCAGAGAAACACCGAGGAAGATCACTAGTGGCAGATAGTCCAGCAACAAGTCCTGCATCAGATCCTCCGACGGCTCTCCTCGCCCGGTAGGTGGGCGGCTTCCTGCCACGATCACGCGAACCACGTCATTGCAAAACAAGGACGAAACCATCGCAATACTTGCCGGATTCGCCGCCTTAGACCGGTTCGCATGTGGGCGAAGGCTTATCCCAGCCTCCGCCCCGGCGCAAGTGCCGCGTGCTCCGTTCACCGCGCTTTTTGCCATACATGCGACTTTAGACTAGCATGGTAACGTGACGAACGGCACAAGGTGTGTGCTGCGGATCGCCGTGAGCGCCTGCCGTCCGGGTTAATGTGTAACGTCACATGGCTGCGGCGATATGCCGGAGCCTTCCAGAATACGACAAAATCGGGAGAGAGAGCCATGCAAGACAACCTGCATATGCCGGTGCGGCTGCAATATTGGTCGGCTGAGCGCGAGGCACGGCCGGAGGACGCCATCGGATTCGGCAGTCTCGACGACGCCATCGCCTTCGCCATGACGCAGAAGCCGGGCAACAAGGAAATCGCCTGGATCCGCACCGGCGAGGGCGACATCCTGATGCCCTCGCGCATCATGGCCCTGTGGGAGCTGCGCAGACGCGCCGCCTGACCGCGCCAGGGCTTTCAGCGTATCAGTAGTCCCACTCCATGCCGATGCCGACGGCGCTGGAGCCGTCGGCACCCGCCTCGCCCTGCAGCTTGATGTGGTCCGTTACGTTGACGTCCACGGTGACGCGGCTCGAGGCGGCGTTGACGCCCTGTTTCACGCCGAGATAGATGTTGTCGTTGATGCGCCTGCCGACGCCGACATCGACGTTGCCGGAATCATCGGCGCCGACTTCCACCGAATCGAGCCCCAGCGAACGCCCGAGGCTGCCAAGCCCGTCGCCGCCACCCACGCCGGTGAGCTGCGCGATGGCCTGCGCCAGCCGGATCGTCTGGGCGGTTGAGAGGCGCGTCACCGGACGTCCGAACAGCAGGCGCGCGAACACCTCGTCGCGCGGCAACTCGGGCCGGGACGAAATCGCAATCTGCGGATTGGACGCATAACCCGTCACGCCGATCTGCGCGGTGACGTCGCTTGCCGGCGCCTCGGCCAGAAAATCGAGCGTGGGATCGAGGCTGCCGCCGATGAACGACACCTCGCCACGCGAGAACGTCAGCGTGCGGCCGACGACCGCGAGCGTGCCCCGGCGCATCTGGAAGCCGCCGTCGATCAGCGGATTGCCGCTGTCGCCGCGCACGCGCAGGGTGCCGCCCAGCTCGGCATTGATGCCCTGCCCGCGCACGAACACCCGGCCCGGCGCATTCACCGCGATGTCGAGCCCTGCCGCGAAGGGCGTCGAAGCTGCGGCCTTCGCCTCGGCCTGGGCGGCGCGTTCGATACGGGCGCGCACCCGTGGCGGCGGGTGGATGTGCTGGACCACGATCGGGGTGAGCGACAGCGGGAAGCGGTTCGGGATGGTGATCTGCATGTTCTCGACGTCGATGCTGCCGCGCGCCATCGGCGCCTGCGCCAGCGGCCCGGTGATCGCCAGATTGACGTTGGCCACCAGGTTGACCATCTCGCTGCCCACGAGCTGCGCCCGTTGCGCGCGGATGACGACGTTGCCCGGAAAGCCCGCCGCCGGATCGACCGCGACCCGCCCGGAACCCGTCACCGCGCCGCCGTTGCGGGCGCGGGCGGAAAGGCTCGTGATGGTCAGCTCGCGCTCGCTCCCGGTCACGACGATCTGGATATTGTCGAAGTAGATGCCCTGCGCGGCATCGACGAACCGACCGTTGCTCACGCGCACGTTGCCGCCCACGGCAGGGGCCGCAGTGGTGCCGCGAAGACGCAGGTCGACGTTGGCCGTGCCGGTCAGCACCTGCCCGCTGGCCGACAGCACGGCGTTGGCGATACCAAGATCGATGGGCCCGGTCACGGCAAGGTCGAGATTGCCGTCGCCGATTGGCGCCGACCCCTGTACGCGCAGCGTGAGATTGTCCTGTCCACGCAAGGTCGTGTCGGTGGTGACACGTCCCTGCCCCAGCCCACCGGTCGCGGTGACCGTCAGCGGCCGCAGGCCGGCGTTGCTCATGGCGGGCAGCGTCAGCCCCGCGACGTTCAGCCTGTAGCGACCGTCGGGACGGGCGGCGGCACCGCTCACCGCCGCCTCGCCCGAGACCGTGCCGGCAAGCCCGATGCCGGGAACGAACAGTTCGGCGATGGCAAGCGGGAAATTCTGGATGGTGGTGTTCAGGTCGAGGCGCTGGCCGGCTTCACCGGCGAGCCGCAGCCGGCCCGAACCCGAGCGCAGCTCGAGATCCGACACACGGACGTTGCCGTTCGAGATATCGACGCGTGCGTTCGGCTGGATCTCGATGCGCTGGTTGCCGCGCGATACGCGCGCCTGATTAACGACAACGCTCGTCGCGTCTCCAAGGGTCACGCGCGCTGCAGCCGTCACGTCCGCGCCCTGCGCCACGCCGTCGATGCGGATATCGTTCGCGGTGCCGCTGCCCTTCGCCGTCAGTGTCGCGCGGGTGATGTCGACGCCGCCGACGGCGGCATTGTCGACGTCGACCTTTGCATCAAGAACCGGCTGGCGCAGCAGGTCGCGGCCCGAGGCGTCGATGCGCGCCCGCCCGACGGAAGCGCCGAACCCGGCGAAACGCTCGACCGAGCCGGTGACACGCGCGGCCTGGCCGCCGCCAACCACGGAAAGATCGGCCTGCAAGTTGACCTGCCCGGCAAGGTCGGTCAGAAGCAGCGGCCCGAGATCGGCGAGACTGCCGGCGACGAGCGCGACCCGCCCGCTGGCGCGCTGCGCCGTATCGAGCGCGAGCGCGCCGGTCAGCGCCACCGATCCCAACCCGATATCAAGGCCGTCGATGCGCATCGATCCATCCGCCGCGCGCGCGAAATTGCCCGCGCCGCGCGCCGGCCGGCCATCGACTTTGCCGCCGAGCTTCAATGCAGCGGTGGCCGCGCCGAGCAAGTTGCGCGCATCGACATCGAGCTGCAACGCTTCGATAGGCCGCCCCATCGCCTGCCCGCGCGGCACCGAAAGGCTGGCGGTCGCATCGAGATTGTCGAGATTGCCGGTGAGCGCGATCGTCGCCGCGCCCTCGCCCCGCAACTGCGGATCGATCTTCGCGAGATCGGGCAGTGACAGGCTTCCGCGCACGTCGGCGCGCTCCCGGTTCGCCTCGCCGTTGGCCGTGAGGCTGACATGCGCGCCCGCGACATTGAAATTCTTGAAACCGAAGCTGCCGTCCTCGGAGCGGCTGACGCCGCCCGACAGCGCCAGACGGTTGCCGATAAGACCGTCAGCGGCGGGAACGCCGGTGCGCAGCGACTGCACCGCGCCATCGAGCGTGACCGACAGGCGCGAGAGATCGAAGGCGACGTCGATACCGGCGTCGAGCTTGGCCGCACCGGCGATTTCCGGCCCGGCGAATGCGCGCAAAGCGGCGAGGTCGGCCCGTTCGAGCGCGATCTTGCCGATAACCTCGTCCGGATCGACAAGGCCGCTAAAGCGCAACGACAGCGGCGCGAGTGCAAGATGCGTCTCTTCCAGGCGCGCCACGAGCGTTCGGTCCACGTTGCCGCGCGCATCGAGCTTGAGCGAACCGCCGAGTGCCTTGGTCAGCGCGGCGTCGGGCGTCGTCAGCCCGCCGACATCGGCGTCGAGCGTGAAATCGAAACGCGTGTCCTCTTTGCGCACATCGCCGTTGCTGCGCGCGTCGAGCGCGAGGCGCACGTCTCCGGCGCCGTAGCTCTCGGCGGCAAGCCCGCTTGCGGTAACGCGCGCCGACGCGGTGAGCGCGGCCAGCGTGCCGCCCACGTCGACATCGAGCACGGCGCCCGACCACGACACAGGCACAGGCGACAGAGCGGCGAAGGCGTCCGGCTTGCCCGCCGTCACCCGCGCGGTGGCGGTGACCGCCTCCGTGGCGGGATCGAAGCGCCCCTGCGCCTCGGCCTGCGCGGCGGCGGACGTCAGGCGCGCCTCGGTGAGCTCGATCGGTCCGGCATCGTGAAAGCGCGCCTCCACGGTGACGTCGCTCTGCCCGGCGGCGAGCGGCGCCAGCGTCTGCGGCAGCAGGGCCGCGACATCCGCGTTGACGGTCGCGGTCAGCACCCGCGCCGCATCCGCGCGCTTGACGGCGATGTCGCCACGGGCGCCGGCCTTGCCCGCGAGATCGAGCGCGAGCTGGCCGCGCCAGTCGTCGAGCGGCCCCGCGCCCTTGGCGGCGAACGACAGCGGCGGCAGATCCTCGATGCCGGCAAGTTGCGAGACGATACCGCCGGCCGGCTCGCGCGCCAGCACGTCGAGGGTCAGGATGTCGCCCTCCGGCGCGAAGCCGAAGCGGCCGGCGATGGTGCCTTCTTGCCCGTCGATGCGGTCGACGGTCACGTCGACGTTAAGTCCCTGCCGATAATCAACGAGTTTCGCCGACCCCCCGACCTTGAGGCGCGCGGCCTGGCCGAAGAGCGCGTCGCCGAGCGCGACCTCGCCGATGGCGAGCCGCTCCAGCGTGATGCCGAAGGGCAGTTGCGGCAACCCGCCGCCGCCCGCAGACGCGTCGTCGGCCGGCGCTTGCGACGATACGGGCGCTCTCGCGACCGTGACCGTATCGGCTTCCACCAGTTCGATGTCGAGCACCCGGCCGAAAAGCGACAGCGGCCGCCACGACAGCCGCGCCCTGTCGATGTCGAGCCACACGCCCTGCGCATCGCCGACGCGCACGTCGCGCACCGTCATGTCGAAGGGCACAGCGCCCTCGAGCCGCCCGATGGAGAGCGTCAGATCCGGACTGCTCGCCACACCTTCGATGATGTCGACGAGCGTGGCGCGTCCGGTGTCGGTGCGGGTCAGGAACAGAAATCCGCCCACGGCGGCGACGGTGACGCCCGCCGCCCCCCGCAAAAGCAGTCCGCCGAGGCCGATGCGCCCGCGCCGGCGCCTATATCCGTTGCGACCGATCAAAACGCTTGTCCCAGGCTGATGTAGAGTCCATAGGGTGGATCGCCCTTCTCGCGGTTGAGTCCACGCGCGACATCAAGTCGAATCGGGCCGATGCTGGTGTAGTATCGCAGACCGAGACCGGCCGAGTACCGCAGCGACTCATCAAATTTCGGTGCGGACGAGCTGAAGGCCATGCCCGCGTCCGCGAACGCCACCACACCGATCGTGTCGGTTATCTTGGCGCGCGCCTCCACCGATCCCTCGAACAGGCTGCGTCCGCCAACCACCAGGCCGCCGGCGTCGAGCGGGCCAAGGCTCTGATAGTCGTAGCCGCGCACGGAACCGCCGCCGCCAGCGAAGAAGCGGTGCGGCGGAGGCACGTCGCCAAGCCCTGCGCCGACGATCGACCCCACACGCGCCCGCGCCGCAAGCACGTAGCGGGCGTCGCTATCGAGCGGCAGGTAGCCGGACGCGGTAACGTCGATCTTAGTCATGTCGATGGTCGATCCGAGGAACGACGGATAGGGCGTCACCTTGGCCAGCACCCGCACGCCGCGCGTCGGGTCGAGCTTGTTGCCGGTGTTGTCGTAGTTGAGCTGCAGCGGAATGCCGACGAGGGTGTACCAGCCGCTTCGGGTATAGCTCAGGTTGGACGGCGCCGTGTACTTGGCCCGCTCGACGTCGAGGCCGATCTGGCCCCACAGCTCGTCCGAGAAGGTACGCTTCACGCCGATCGATCCGATGAAGCCCTGGCGGGTGTAGGTCTTGGTGATTTCCTTCAACGCCGCCGCCTCGACGACGAGATCGTCCTTGACGGTGAAGATGCCCGGCTTGAGGAAGCTCGCGCCGATCTTGTAACCCAGCCTGTCGGCGATGCGTGCCCGCGAACGGCCGTTGACCGTGTC
>CALMIK010000023.1 GCA_937863995.1 uncultured Chelatococcus sp. | reverse complement strand
GAAACGGCACCTGCCGGCACTCCGGCCCGCGCGCGGCCCATGGCCCGCTACGCGGTCGCGCCGATGCTCGACTGGACCGATCGCCACTGCCGTTATTTTCACCGCCTGCTGTCGCGCCGCGTCGAGCTCTATACCGAGATGGTCACCACCGGCGCCATCCTGTTCGGCGACAAGGCAAGGTTTCTCGATTTCTCGCCCGCCGAGCATCCGATCACGGTGCAGCTCGGCGGATCGAACCCCGAGGATCTCGCCAAAGCCGCCCGCATCTGCGCCGACTGGGGCTATGACGCGATCAACCTGAACGTCGGCTGCCCGTCCGACCGTGTCCAGAACGGCCGCTTCGGCGCCTGCCTGATGCGCGAGCCCGGTCTCGTCGGCGATTGCGTGGCGGCGATGAAGGCCGCCGTCGCCGTGCCCGTCACCGTCAAGTGCCGAATCGGCGTCGACGACCAGGATGTCGAGGAAGCGCTCGACGCGCTCGCGCACGCCGTGGTCGCGGCGGGTGTCGACGGGCTCGTCGTCCATGCCCGCAAGGCGTGGCTGAAGGGCCTGAGCCCGAAGGAAAACCGCGATATCCCGCCGCTCGACTACGGCCGCGTTCACCGGCTGAAGCGGGCGCGCCCCGGGCTGCCGATCATGCTGAACGGCGGCCTCGCCACGCTGGAAGCAGCCGAAGACGCCATCCGCGGCGCTGACGAGGCGTCAGCCGCTGCCACGCCGCTCGACGGCGCGATGATCGGACGGGCCGCCTACCAGAACCCGGAAATCCTGCTCGGCGTCGATCCGCTCGCCACCGGCGAGGCGGCGCCTGTCGAAGACGCCTTCGCCGCCCTGGAAGCCTACTTTTCCTATGTCGAGGCGGAGCTGCAGCGCGGCACGCGGCTGCACCCGCTCGTGCGCCCGCTGCTGGGGCTGTTTCCCGGCCGACGCGGCGCACGGCTCTTCCGCCGCCATCTTTCCACCGAGGCCGTGCGGCGCGACGCCGGTCTCGATGTGCTCCGTGATGCCATAGCCCTCGTCGAGCGCGACGGCGACATGGTGCACGACCCCGACCTCGCCGACACGCCGCCATTGCGGAGGGCCTCATGACCAACCAAGCTCAGATATTCCTCATTGCCCCGCCGATCGCCGACGTCGCGCAAGCGCTCGAAACGCTCGATGCAGCCTGCTCCTCCGGCGACGTCGCGGCGATCGTGCTGTCGTTCGCCACCACCGACGAGCGCGAACAGATCAAGCAGTTGAAGGCCATCGCGCCCGCGCTGCAGAAATGCGGCACGGCCGTGCTCGTCGCCGCTTCCGCCGCCGTCGCCGCGCGGGGTGGCGCTGACGGCGTGCACGTCGCGGCTCCGGGCGAGGCGGTAGACGACGCCATCGACGCGCTCAAGCCCGAGCGCATCGTCGGCGTCGGCGGCCTGCGCTCCCGCCACGACGCCATGACGCTGGGCGAGCTGGATATCGATTACCTGCTGTTCGGCGAGCCGTATCCCGACGGCGTGCTGCCGGACTTCGACGTGGTGCTGGAGCGCCTCGCGTGGTGGGCGGAAATCTTCGCGGTGCCCTGCGTCGGCGTCGCGCCGGACCTCGAGCGGGTTGCGGCCATCGCGGCAACGGGCGCGGAATTCGTCGGGCTCGGCGATGCGGTCTGGTCGCATGTCGACGGACCGGCGGCGGCGATCGCGCAGGCGCGCGCCGCCATCGAGGCGGCCACCGCCGCCCTGGAAAGCGAGCGGGAGGCCGATGGGCGATGAGCCGGCAAATATCTTTTGCCGTTACCCTGCTGGCCGCACTGGGGCTGACGCCCGGCGCGGCGATGGCTCAGGGAGGCGGCGAAAAGGGGAGCGGGGGGAAAAAACCGGCGGTGAGCATTCCGTATTCGGGTGGGTTCGGTCTTTCTTCGCCGGCTGATCGTTCGCCGCTCGACTCCGTGCCGCAGCCCGATCCGGGCACCCTCCCCTCGCCCGTCAACCAGCCGATGAACGCGGCCGCCATCCCGACACTGCCCGACTACCGGGCGGACTACGCCTTTGCCGATTATCAGCGCGGCTTCTACAAGGCCGCGCTTCAGGGCGCGTTGCTGCGCGTGGGGCGCAATCCGCAGGACGGTCCCGCCATGACGCTGCTGGCCGAAATCTACACGCGCGGGCTCGGCGTGGCGCCCGATCCGGCCAAGGCGCGCAGCTGGTACGAAAGCGCGGCGGCGCAGAAAGACGCCAACGCGCAATTCGCGCTCGCCATGCTGATGCTGGCGGACAACACGGCGACGGTCGAGCCGGAAAAATCGCGCCGCCACGGCGAGGCGCTGGCGCTGCTGCAACGCGCGGCGGACGGCGGCAACCCGCTCGCCGCCTACAACCTGGCGGTGGCTCTCATTGGAGCGCGCCAGCAGGCGGATCTCGTGCGCGCCGTCGAGCTGCTTCGCCGCGCAGCCGAAAGCGAGGTGCCGGATGCGCAATACGCACTCGCCGTGCTGCTGCGCGAGGGGCGCGGCGCGGCCCAGGACGCGGCGGGGGCGGCGCACTGGATGGCGCGCGCCGCCGCCAACGGCAACCTCGACGCCCAGGTGGAACTCGCCATCATGCTGTTCAACGGCGCCGGCGTGGAGGCGAGCGAGGAACGCGCGGCGCGCCTGTTCGCCATCGCCGCCGCGCGCGGCAACGCCATCGCGCAGAACCGGCTGGCGCGTATCCAGGCAGCCGGGCGAGGCGCCCCGCGCGATCCCGTCAGCGCCGCCGCGTGGCATCTGATGGCATCGAAGCAGGGGCGCGCCGATCCCTGGCTCGACTCCGCCCTGAAGAACCTCACCACCGAGGAGCACGGGCGCGCCGAGGCGCTGGCGCGCGAACGCACCGAGGACATCAACTTCGGGCTCGAACCGTGAGTTGCTGAAAGCGGATTTCCGGGACCGAACCGGGACGATCCTTGCAAGACTGCCCTGTGCAAGACTGCCCTTGACGTTTTCCCCGGTCACGGGCAGATAACGTCCCTCACTTATCCCGCTCGCGGCGGATTCAACCTGCATCCCGCCTCTGGCGGGATTCGCTCTTTGCACGATCCGTCCCCCATGCCGGCGCCTGGCCGGCCTGTCCACGAAGGCGCGCCCATCATGATCCGTTCCCCCATCATCACCGTCATGACCGACGCCGTCATGAAGGCGGCCCGGTCGCTCAAGCGCGATTTCGGCGAGCTCGAGGCGCTGCAGGTGTCGCTGAAGGGGCCGGGCGACTTCGTCTCCATCGCCGACAAGAAGGCCGAAAAGGTGCTGCGCGAGACGCTTGAAAAAGCGCGCCCCGGCTACGGCTTCGTGCTTGAGGAAGGCGGCGTCGTCGAAGGCACCGACACCACCCACCGCTGGCATGTCGACCCGCTCGACGGCACGACGAACTTCCTGCACGGCATCCCGCACTTTGCGGTCTCGGTCGGGCTGGAGCGCCAGGGACAGATCGTCGCGGGCGTCATCTACGATCCGATCAAGGACGAGCTGTTCGTGGCCGAGAAGGGCGCCGGCGCTTATCTCAACAACCGCCGCATCCGGGTTTCCGCCCGGCGCGACCTCTCGAGCACCGTTATCGCGACCGGCATTCCGCATCTGGGCAAGAGCGGCCACGCCACTTTCATCAAGGAACTCGCCAGCGTGATGGTGCGTACCGCGGGCGTGCGCCGCATGGGCGCGGCGGCCCTCGACATCGCCTATGTCGCCTGCGGTCGTTACGACGCCTACTGGGAGCGCGGCCTGCAAAGCTGGGACATCGCCGGCGGCCTCATCCTGCTGCGCGAGGCGGGCGGCTTCATCGCCGATGCCGACGGCGGCGACGACGTGCTGGGCAAGGGCTCCATCGTCTGCGGCAACGAGATCGTGCAGCGCGAGCTGCTCGGCGTGTTGCGCGCGGCCGGCGGTTGAGGCAAGACCGGTATCGCGCCGGCCCTGAATGCCCCAAGCGGACAATGTCGCAAGCGGAACGGACCGCGATAGTCATTGCCGTTTTTCCGATTTGACCGTAGCCTGCACCCGGATCAACATGGCACGCCAAGGCCATGGACCATGAGGCTCGGATCGAAACGATGACGCTTGCCGCCCCCGGGACGCCTGCCGCCCCCAAACTGTCCGCGCCGCGCCTCTATCTCATTCGCGCGGCGGTGTTTCTCGTGCTGATCGGTTTCCTCGTGCTGGTGCTGCAACGGCGCATCGTCGAGGCGTTCATGGCCAATCCGGGACTCAACGGGCTCATCGTCGGCGTGCTGGTCGTCGGCATCGTGCTGGCGATACGTGAAATCTGGCAGCTGTTCCGCGAGGTCAACTGGGTGAATGCCTCGCAGCTCACCGGGGAAGGGCTTGCCATCGCGCCCCCGCCTGTGCTGCTTGCGCCCATGGCCGCCATCTTCGGCGACCGGCTAGAACGCGCCTCCGCCCCGGCGCTGACCGTGCGCGCGCTGCTCGACTCCCTCGCCGCGCGGCTGGACGAAAGCCGCGACATCGGCCGCTACCTCGCCGGGCTTCTCGTTTTCCTCGGCCTGCTCGGCACGTTCTGGGGCCTGCTGGAGACCGTCAGCTCCATCGGCAGCGTCATCGGCACCTTGCGCACCGATGGCGATTCCGGCGTGCTGTTCGACGATCTCAAGACCGGCCTTGCCGCGCCGCTGTCTGGCATGGGCATTTCATTCTCGTCGTCGCTGTTCGGGCTCGCGGGTTCGCTGGTGCTCGGTTTCCTCGACCTGCAGACCGGGCAGGCGCAAAACCGCTTCTACACCGAGCTGGAAGACCTGCTTGCCCGCGCCGTTTCCGACACGCCGCCAGTCGCTGCTTCCGTTGCGTCCGCCGCCATCACCGGCGCGGGCACCACGGAAATTACCCACGCGCTCGACAAGCTCTCCGCGCTGGTGAGCGAGAACCACAGCAACCGCGCCGCCACGCAGGCGCTGGCCAATCTCGCGGAAGGCATCCAGTCGCTCGTCGCGCACATGCGCAGCGAACAGCAGCTCATCCGCGACTGGGTCGAGGCGCAGGCTGGCCAGCAGGAGGAAATCCGCCGCGCGCTCGAGCGTGTCGCGGCAGCGCCTCCCGCCCCTTCCTCGCGGGTCGAGTAACCATGGCCCTGTCGCGCGCGCGCCGCGCAGGACGACGCATCGACTACTGGCCGGGCTTCGTAGACGCCCTGTCGACGTTGGTGCTGTCGATCGTCTTTCTGCTGTCGGTTTTTGTGCTGGCGCAGTTTTACCTGTCCCAGGAGCTGACCGGCAAGGACGAGGCTCTGCGCCGCCTTAACCAGCAGATCGCCGAACTCACCGACCTGCTCGCGTTGGCGCGCGCCGACAACAAGGGGCTGGAGGACAACCTCGCCGCACTGCAGAGCACGCTGCAGGCGAGTGCATCCGAGCAGGCGCGGCTTCAGGGCCTGCTCGACGTCGGCACGGATGCGAGCTCGTCTGCCTCCGCCGAAACGGGACGCCTGTCGGCTGCCCTTGCCGGAGAGCGGGAGGTTTCCGCCCGGGCGCTGGCGCAGGTCGAACTCCTCAATCAGCAGTTGGCGGCGCTACGCCGCCAGCTCGCTGCGCTGGAGGACGCGCTCCTGGCCTCCGAGGCGCGCGACCGCGAATCGCAAGAGCGTATCGCCGATCTCGGCAGCCGCCTCAACGTGGCGCTGGCCCAGCGCGTGCAGGAGCTGGCGCGCTACCGTTCCGATTTCTTTGGCAGGCTGCGGCAGGTCCTCGGCGAGCGGCAGGATATCCGCATCGTCGGCGATCGTTTCGTGTTCCAGTCGGAGGTGTTTTTCGACACCGGCGCGGCTGAATTGTTGCCCGAAGGCCAGCGGGAGCTCGACAAGGTGGCGCAGGCGCTGACCGAGCTCACCGAGGAAATACCGCCCGACATCCCGTGGGTGCTGCGCGTCGACGGCCACACCGACCGGCGGCCTCTCTCGGGCACGGGCGCGTTCCGCTCCAACTGGGAGCTGTCGGCGGCCCGCGCGATTGCCGTGGTGCGCTACCTGCAGTCGCGCGGCCTGCCGCCCCAGCGCCTGCTGGCCGCGGGCTTCGCGGAGTTCCAGCCGCTCGATGTGGCCGACAACGAGGAAGCATTCAGGCGCAACCGGCGCATAGAGCTGAAGTTGACGGAAAGGTAAGCGGGCGCCATCGCAGACCGGCCGACACCCTTGCATTGCTTTTTCCCGCAAATTGTCCTAACTTGACGCCATTATGTTTTAGAATTATTTTTCATGAGTTTATGATGACATCATTGCAGCCATCGGCCATGTCTTCAGGCACCATCTCCTTTTCATCTGGACAAGACCGGAGCACCGAAGCGTCGATAGCCGGCGGATCGTCCATCGGTGCGGGCCCTGGAAACCTCCCGCCCGTTGCCGCCACCACTCCCCGGGAAATCTTCAATGCACTTCGGCTCGCAGTGGGAATTTCCGGGCCGGTTGATCAGTTCATCGTCGACATTGCGGTCGCGGCCAACATATCGCCGCCAGCTGCTGGCATTCGCCACGGACAGGCGCCCGCCGCCAACGTGACCGTGACCACGACGAACATCAGCCTGTTCGGCAGGCTCGTTCGCTGGTTCCGCGGCGACAACGTCGATGTCAGGAAGACCCTATTTCATCAAATCCACAATTTCCTCATGGGCTTCGATCCTGTCCGGCATTTCGGCGGAGCCGACGATCACGGCATCTGCGATCACTACTTGGACATCAAGGCGAAAGCTCTCCAGCAACTGACGGAAATCTATGACGAGGACGCGTGGCTCGGTAACCGATCCGCGCTGGAGGCCTCGGATCTCATGGCGATGGAGCGCCTGTTCACCGCACTGGAACCAGGTGACATCCGCCGGCAGATGAGGCACTGGCTGGTCACGGACGGGGCCGAGTGCAAGCTGGTTGAGGAGCATCTTGCCATGCAGCAGGAGCAGGAACTGGCTGAAAGGTGGCATCTGGAGGAGACACGCGGCATTCTGGAGTCGTCGAAACTGTCTACTGAAACGCTGACGGCCCTGAAAGCGGAGCTTAGTCCGGCTGTCTTGCAGTCATTCCGGGAGAGGCATCGGACGACGCGAAGGATCCGCATCGCAAACGTTGACGGAATGACCCGTTCCATCCGCCAGGCGCGACAGCACATGAGCGCGTTGGAAGCGCGGTGCAGGAAAGCGCGTGAAGCCCTGGCGTCGCTGGAGAAAATCGCGGCGCATATTGGCGTTCGCCTGCCTCAGCAGGCTGCTCCCGTGGATGTCGCCGATGCCCCCTTGCAGGTCTCGGACATAGTCCTACAGACGGACGACGTGAAGCCGAAATCCTGCCTGAAGCAGGACCGAGCAGAAGAGCTGCACGGGAAGCCGCAGCGCCGGGTTCAGTTCGACATAGGCGTCTTTGCCGGCGATCGGAACGACAGCTGACCGGCCTGATCTCGACAGTTGCGCCCGGATCGGCGCTCGCTCAACCTTGCATCGGGACTGAACACGGACCGGATGTCCGGGGGCGGAGCGCTGCCGCCTGCTGCTGTCGCACCCTGCCATTCGGGCGCGACATGGTGTAAGGATAAGCCCGTGACAGCAGAGCGGCGCTACTTGCCGCGCGTGCAACCACTCCTTGCTCCACTCTCTCAACGGACCGGACATGAACGCAGATCCGCAGCCGCTCTTCCTTCCGGGGGCGCACATGCGCGTCATCCGCTCCCCGTTCGACGGCTCACGCTATCGCATCTTCACCGCCCTGCCGGAACAGCCGCCGCCAGCAACCGGATATCCGGCAGTCTTCCTGCTCGACGCCAACGCCACCTTCATGAGCACCGTCGAGTCGTTGCGCATGCGCGCGCGCCGTCAGGCATCGACCGGCATCGCGCCCGCAGTCGTCGTCGGCATCGGCCACGACACCGACGACGCCTACGATACCGCCCGCCGCCGGCACGATTTCGCCCGCGAAATTCCCCATCCCGAGCAGCCCGGAGCCCGGATCGCCGGCGGTGCGGCAGCGCTGACGCGCCTCATCGATGACGTCGTGCGGCCGCTCGCCGCCCGGGAGGCGCCGATCGACCCGTCCCGGCATGCCCTGATCGGCCATTCGCTCGGTGGTGGCTACGTGCTGTCGCGGCTGCTCGAAAACCCGGCAACCTTCGAGAGCTACATTGCCATCAGTCCCTCCGTGTGGGCGGACGAGCCCTGGCTGCTCGAACAGGCGGCGACGCTCTCCGCGCGGCTGCCGAAGGGGCTGCCACCCCGCCGGGCGATGATCACGGTCGGTGCATTCGAGGAGACGCTGGCGCCATGGCAGGTGGAGCTGCCCGATCCCGACAAGGTTCTCGCCCGCCGCCAGTCCCGCGCCATGCGTGACAAGGCGCACGGTCTCGCGCGGCAGCTTAATCAGGCACAGCCCTTGATCGTGCGCTTCGATGAACTGCCGGGCGAGGACCATTCGTCGTCCGCCATAGTGGGAATAAGCCACGGCTTGCGCTTTGCGCTTTGGGACGGCGCGGCTGTCCTCCACAACATGTGAGAACACGCTCGGATGACGGAACGTAATAGCATTATACGTTCCGCTTAGGCTGCGAGTTGAATTAAAATCAATCGTCTAACTGACGAAGAAAAGTCAGTCGCGCTGCCCGAATTGGGCCTGCCGATAGCGCTGGTATAACGCCTCGATTTCGCCGAGCAGGAACTCGCCGAAATCCGGCGCCAGCGCATCGTCAACGACGAGCGCCGTTTCATCCTTGCGGCTTTCGATGCGCAGCACCTTTCGCCCCTCAGGGTCGTGCCAGATGCGCACGGCGGCTTTTTTCACTGCGGGTTGAGGCTCACTGACAGCCTTGAGCACGAGCGCGAACCGGGCGTTGCTGTCCGCCTTCGCAAAGGCAGCCTGCTCGGGCACGGCCTCGGCCCGCTTCGCTGCACCGGGCCGTTGCAGGTTGTCGGCCAGAACCAGCCAGCGCGCGCGCCCAATGCGGTCCGCCGGTCCGATTGCCTGGGCCAGCGCATCGGGAATGAGCCGCGCCACGGAAATGTAGCGGCTGACATCGGCCTTGTCGGATGAAAGCGCCGCGATAATGGTCGCGCGATCGAAGCCGGCATCTTCCAGCCTGCGCGCGAATATCGCCTTTTCGATGTAGGAAAGATCGCGGCGCTCGAGGTTTTCCTTGCCCTGGGCGACAACCATCTCGGCATCGGTGAGCGGGCGAACGATCGCCTTGACAGCGATACCGAGCTGCCGCGCAGCGCGCAAACGACGATGACCATAGGCCACCTGGTAACGGCGCGGGGCGTCGGCTATGGGGCGCACCAGAATCGGCACCTGCTGGCCGCTTTCCCCCATGCTGGCGACGAGCGCGTCGAAGGAAGGATCGACCGCGAGCTGCAGCCTGTCGGCGACCATACCGCTGTCGATCTGGGACGGATCGAGACTGACGACGAGAGTTCCTTCCTCGATCTGCTCCTGCAGACGCGCGGCATTGCGGGCGCCTTCCGTCAGCTGCTGCAGCGACGCGCCCATGGCCGAGATAGCCCCGGTCTTGACGCGTTCGCGCTCACGCTCAGAATCGGCGGCAGCGACGGGAACAGCCTTTTTCGACTGGGTGAACAGCGCGGCGATGGTGTCCTTGCGGCTCATCGAGAACTCCGGAATTGCGTCAATGCGGGCAGGCGTTGCCGCCCAAAAATGCCGCTTGCGGCGCCACGCGCCGTATCATCCTGTTGGGAGCTCCCAACCCATACGCCCCGCGCCATCAGCTGCCGCCTCCGTCCGCGACCTGGAGCGCGGGGGCCCGCCCCCATCCAGCCAGAACCAGCCCCTCGATCTCACGATTGACGGCATCCAGCGCTTCCATGGCGCGGTCGTAGGTCGAGCGCGTCAGGTTCTCGCGTCCGATCTCATAGAGCGTCTGCTTGGTCAGGCCCGCATCAGACACAGCCGCCGACTTGACCATCGGGCTGGTCAGCACGTGATCGCCGAACAGATTGCGCAGCAGGGCCACGACCTTCGTCTGCGGGCCATCCTGCGGCTCGTAGCGGGTCACGAGATAGCGGATAAAATCGTAATCGAGGCTCGCGCCAACACCCCGCACAACGCTCAGCAGGTCATGGGTCATAAGCAGGAACTGGCTCATCGACGCGACATCGAGCATCTGCGGATGCACGGTGACGATCATCGCGGTCGCCGCGCACAAGCCGCTCAACGTCAGGAATCCGAGATGCGGCGGGCAGTCGATGACGACAATGTCATAGCGGTCAGCCACGTCATCGAGCGCGCGCGCGATGCGCGTGTAAAAAATACCCTCGACGCCCTGCATGCCAGCCGCGAGCGCTCGTGGCGTGTCGTGCTCGAACTCCATGAGCTCAAGATTGCCCGGAACGAGATCGAGGCCATCGAAATGCGTTCTGCGGATGACTTCCCTGAGCGGCCGCGCCTCATCGTCATAGCGGATCGCCGCATAAAGCGTGTCGTTGGCCTTGACGTCGATCTCCGGCATGACGCCGAAGAGCGCCGAAAGGCTGGCCTGCGGATCGAGATCCACCGCCAGCACCCGGTAGCCATGCAGGGCGAGATACTGGGCGAGGTGCGCCGCGGTCGTGGTTTTGCCGGAACCGCCTTTGAAGTTGGTAACGGCCAGCACCTGCAAATGGTCGCCGTCGCGCCGATGCGGCAACAGCGCACGCGGGTCATGCCCGCGCAGGTTCGCCGCCAGCAACTGCCGCAGTTCGTTGATCTGTGCCAGCGAATAGAGCCTGCGCCCGTTGCCGGAAAGCTGCGGGGCAGGGCCTTCGTCAGCCAGCGACAGCTTGCGCAAAGTGGAATCGGAGATGCCGATGAGCCGCGCTGTCTCGCCCGACGTGAAGCGCCGCAGCGTTTTGCGCGAGGTGGGCGGAAACAGCGCATCGCTCATGGCCTGCAACTGGCTGCTGAGCAATTGCGCGTGCTCGCCGATGGTTGCGTCGACTGCCGTTCTCGGCGGACGCGCAGCGACTTGAAGCGTTGTCATGTTTATTCCGCCATCACGGATTTTGGATCACATCCGTATATTTGCCGTGATGATAGCAAAACATCCTCATAACGCCAGCGGTAAAATGCCAATCCGCACAAAAACAGCATCTTGTTCGATTGGCGCGGGTTCAGCGGCGTGATCACGGTTTTCGCAGTGTGCGGGATAAGCCGAAAACACAAATGCCGGACCCGATCAACGATCGAATCCGGCATTCATAAATATCGCATGGCAAGCGACCGATCAGATCGGCGGCGGAGAGAAAAACGTCAAACCGCGAGCTGGAAGGGAAGCTCGATCTGCTCCTGCTCGATCTTGCGCGGCAGAGCGTGCTTGTAATGATAGCGGCGGATCTTGCGCTTGCCCGCGCCGAGCAGCTCGATGGTCCATTCTTTCAAACCACCCGCCCGCACCATGTCATCGAACGCCTGCCGGCAATCCTTGCGAAACTGCGAGCGGGTGGAGTCCGTCTCACGTTCGCCGTAAACTTCCCGATCGACAAGGCTAGCGAGCATCGTTTCGTCGATGAAGAGATGCGTAGGTTTCGAATCGATATAGGGCCAGAATGACTTGGCGTAGTCGGACTTGAGCGCGAACTGCACTTCCGCGTTGAGCGAAACCAGATTCTTGGTGCGGAAGGCCGCAAGCACACCGCGTCCGAAACGCACCTTGACCTTGCTGTCGAGATTGACGCCATCCCACTCGACTGTGTCGATGATACCGGTGATCATACCACGTCCGCCGAGGCGCCCGCGATGCAGCTTTTCCATGATCTGATCGGGATTACCCTCGTAAATGGTGATCACCACCTGGCGCAAATCCTGAAAAACCTGCTTTTGCGTCAAAAGGTTGTTCACGTGCTGGGTCAAGCCCTGCGCCTTGAGCAGCTCACGCCACGTGGTGACAACCTCGATAACCTCGAAATGCGTCGGCACGCCATGAAGTGTGCCGTTCTGCGGTGCATCGGGGTTGGGAATGCGCAGGGTCGCCATACGCTCTTTCAGCCGAAACAGCGCGTAGATCACGTCGCGATGCAGGCTTCCAAGCTCGCCGCCGCGAACCTGAACCACGGACTGGCCCGGAACGTAAAAAATGCGCTCGATATTCGAATCGATGATGCCGCGGCGCTTGGGCGCAAAGGCGGACGTGCGCGTCAGCTTTGCCGGCACGGGCGCAGGGTTACGCCTGCCGCGCCGATTTTGCCGCGTGCGCCGGTCGCGCTCCAGCCGCTTGCGCTCGGCTTCGCTGAGTTCCCCAGTCATGCTTTCCTCCGCGCCACCGCGAAACGGTCCGATCAACGATCGAAACCCTTGAACGACGTCAGCATTGGCGACAACGGTCACAGCCGTCAAGCAAACGGGAATGCCGGTCACGGAAACCACCAGTTTTCAACAGGGGGGCAGGGCGGAACCGCGGTCACGCCAACGGTAATTCCGGCCCCGGAAACGGGAAAGGGAGTCACGGGAATGGGAATGGCGGTCGCGGAAACCGGGAAACGTGGTCACGGAATCGGGCTGCAAGCTATTGAAAAATCACAATCTGACCCTAACGACTCTTTTTAAAGGATTCATATTAAAGATAATTCTTAAGGACCCGAAGCAAGCCAAAAACATCAAAGCCGGCCCAGCGATCAGGAACCAACCAGACTGAAGCGAACAACATTCAATCAGCAAGAGGCTTTAGTGAGGTAGCAGCACATCACAGAAATGAATTCTCTATAAGATACTGAAATTAATCATCATTTTTTGGAATGGCGGCCTCGGATCCCTCAGCTTTCCTGAATCGATTCGGTAAAAACTCTCTCTCCGGCAAAAACAAAGCGGAAAAAATTTAATCGTAATTTCAACTTGATAGACGGGAACGTCGGTCATGAAATGCGGTTCGTTAGCTCAGATAGCGGCTGGAAGCGTCACCCAAGCAAGCGCAGATAACTCGCCTCGCAGCTGTTGAGGAATGGCTGGTGATCGGATCACACGTTCTCCCCGCGATTCTATAAACATTTATATAATAACGATAAATTTCGGAATATCGGTCACGGAAAGCCTCGCTCCAAGCAGATTCCGAGGCTCATTCGTCGAGAACGGGTTTGCAGCCGAAAGAGAATCGCCCTCAAATCCCGCCACGCATCACAGGTTCGCTTTCAAAAGGATTAACGCAGGTAAAATTGACGAAAACAGGTGTAGAGAATGCTTAACTATCTGAAAAATTGATCATAAATCCGATTGTCAGTCCGGGAACACCGGTCACGGAATCGACGCAGGGCGGACTCCGGCTGTGCGAACAATACAATGTGCCGGACCAACTCCATCTATCGCATCTTACGGGAATGGCGGTCGCGGAATCGCGCCTGCGATTGCTCCATATGCATGACTTGGCACTTTGCAGGCGGACTGTGCGGACAGGAGACGCGGGAAGGAAGTCGGCACATGCAACATGCATCACCATTGGCTCGGAACCATCCCGACGGCTGTTTATTGGAACTATTACAATACAATAGAAGAATATAATTATTTACATTTTGCCGCTATGGGTTCAATAGGTATGGCTTCTATATGACAAGTATCCTGTGATACCGACCACAGAGGTTTAGCCATGTCCAGCCCTATCCGCAGCATGATGCTTCGCGGCGTCCCGGTCCAGACCGATCCCGAAGCGCTTCTCCGTAGCGTCTCGAGCCCGGTTAAAACGGGGTGCGGCTTCCATGATGTCCGCGAGATCCTGCGGGCAGCCAACCTGCGTCCCACGCGTCAACGTGTGATGCTCGGATGGCTTCTGTTCGGCCGCGGCCACCGCCATGTCTCGGCCGAGATGCTTTATGATGAAGCGTGCGAAGCCCGGATCAGCGTGTCGCTGGCCACCGTCTATAATACGCTGCATCAGTTTCGCGAGGCCGGCCTGCTGCGTCAGCTCGCGGTCGATGGCACCAAGAGCTACTTCGACACCAATATGACGGAGCATCATCACTTCTTTAATGAGGATGATCAGACGCTCGTTGACATGCCCGAAGGCCTGATCTCCATCGCCAACACGCCGGAGGCGCCGGAAGGCTGCGAGGTCGTTTGCGTCGAGGTGATCGTCCGCGTTCGCCGCAAGAGCGCGCGCACCAAGAGCGGGCTCATCGAGGCGGCGCCTGCCCAGCTCGCGGACGCGTGATGCCTAAATCTGCCCGGTCCGCCCGCCACCTGCTATGGGCGGGCCTTCTGCTCGGTGCTGCGTTCGGCATGTCCGGCGCCGTCGCCCAGAATACGGGCGCGCAGACCGATATCGCGCGTGGCAAGATCGAGCCGCCTCGTCCGCACCCGGGCGACGTGATGCGCCACTGGCCCGCGTATCCCGATGATGCGCGTGCCGCCCGTCAGGAGGGTACCGTCGTCGTTCAGCTGCGGATAACGGCAGCGGGCGAGCCGGAGGATATCCGCGTCCAGCGCAGCAGTTCCGTCACGTCGCTTGATGTCGCGGCGGTCGCTGCAGTCAGCCGCTGGAAGTTCGAGCCGGGGAGGCGCGACGGCGTTGCCGAGGACATGACGGTATCGCTGCCGATCCGTTTTTCGCTGCCCGAAGAAGTTGCACCGGCAGAGACGCAAAAATAGTCTCCCCCTCCTGCATCGGTGAAGCCTTTTCAAGCAAGGGAGATACCGCCTTGCTTGAAAAGCGCCTTATTGCACGAGGTCCGGCCGATGCAAGTGGCGATAGAGCGTGCTGCGGTTGATGCCGAGCTTGCGTGCCGCCATCGAGATGTTGCCGCCGCATGCCTCCAGCGTCGCGCGCATCATGTCGCGTGTATGATCCTGCAACAGGCCGGGCTCCGAGGGGGCCGTAGCAGGCGTGTCCGCTGAGATCATCCGCAATGCCGGCGGAAGATACTGCTGCAAGGGCGCCTGCCCCGCTCCGGCGAGAGCCGCGAGTGCGCGTAGTGTGCCCACCAACTCGCGGTAGTTGCCGGGCCACGCGTGGATAGCCAGGCGCTCGCGCACGTCCGCCGGCAGATGCGACTGGCCACGCGACACTTCATCCCACAACTGATCGATGAGCATCGACTTGTCGGCGCGCTCACGCAGCGGCCCGATGGTGATCGTGAACTGCGCCAGGCGGTAATAGAGGTCGTCCCGGAACTGGTTCTGGCGGGCGAGATCTCCGATGTCGCGATGGGTCGCGCTGATCACGCGTATGTCGAGCGGTATGGCCCGCCCGCCGCCCAGCGGCATGACCTGCCGGTCCTGCAGCACGCGCAGCAGCCGCGATTGCAATGGCAATGGCATGTCGCCGATTTCGTCGAGGAAAAGTATCCCCCCGTCGGCCTCGCGCAGCAAACCCTTGGCGCCGTGCTTGCGCGCGCCGGTGAAAGCGCCTTCCTCGTGCCCGAACAGTTCCGATTCGATCAGGCTCTCGGGAATGGCAGCGCAGTTGACGGCCACGAACGGCTTGTCCGCCCTGTCGCCGGCGGCATGCACCGCGCGCGCGAACGCTTCTTTGCCCGATCCGGTTTCGCCCTGAATGAGCAGCGGAACGTCGGCGTCCACCAGGCGAATGGCGAGATCGAGGCTTGCAGCGGTCTGCGTATCGAATGCGGGCTTGGGCCAGGGAACCGGACCGGTCCCGCCGAGATGCCCGCCACTGATCTGGCCGTTCAGGCCGCTATGATCGGGCCTGCCGCCGTCGACCCTTCTCAAGAGGGAAATACCGCGATCCCGCGGCGTCGAACGGCAGTGCACGACGTTGCCGTTGCGGAAGCGCAAGGCATTGTCATTGTTGCTGGCGGCAGACGGGGCGTCGAAGACTTCGTCGAAGGTCGTCTCGCCGATCGCGTTCCAGTCCCGGGCGATGCTCTTGAGGCCGTAGCGGTTGGCCGCCACAAGGCGCTTGTCGTCGAACACCAGGATGCATTCCCGTATCGTGCCGAGCAGGGACGCATCGGCATGGAAGCGCAGAACCTCCAGCTCCTCGAAGGCGTCGTCGAACAGGCGGTGCTCGACCTGATCGATGACGAGCCGTACCATCGACAGCGTGTGCAGCGGCATCACGGACGCGTGGCTCGACAGGTCGAGGGCGCCCATGATCGCGCCCGTGGGATCGAAGATGGGCGCCGCCGCGCAGCTGATCACCCGGTGGGGATCGTAAAAATGCTCTCCGCCGCGCACCATCACCGGGCGGCGCTCGTAAAGCGCCGTGCCGATGGCGTTGGTGCCGATCGACGCCTCGCTCCATGCAACACCCGGGCGCAACGCGACACCTGCCGCCTTGCCGGCGAACGTCGTGTCGCCGTCCGCGTCGAGCACGGTGCCGTCCGGATCGGAGAGCACGACGATGCCGCCTGTGGCGCGCGCCTCGCGGCGCAGCGCCTGCATCTCGGCCCGGCACAGGCGGCGCAGCCGCTCGTGTTGTTCCTTCTTTTCCCGCAGGTTACGCGCCTCGAGAGGCTCGAACACGGGCGTGCGCGTCGCGTCATGCCCCAGTTGCGAGCATCGTATCCACGATTGCAGAATTGTCCGGGATACGAGCGAATCCGGCACCTTCTGTTCGGCGAAGAATTGCTGGCGCGCTGCCGCCAGCGTTTCCGCCGGAGGCGTCATCCTGCTGCCTGTTCCCATGGCGGTTCCTCTGACATGTTGTTATTTGCCGCAGCCCTTTGCGAGAATAATGGTGCATTTTGCAACGGCTTTCCAGTCCGATCATCCGTGAGACTGCGACGATAGTATGGCGCGCCCACCATAAACGGGTGATTTGCCATTTGCCTCCGACACTTGTTGCCATGCAGCAATGAATTGTCGCGTTACCTGCCGCGGGCTGGCACGGGGCGTGCTTGTATGGTTGCGGTTGAAAAAATCCAGGAGGATCGCCGTGAACAAGTATGAACCCGCCACCGCGCTCAAGAGCCCGCCCTTCAAGGAGCGCTACGACAACTTCATCGGCGGCCGCTGGGTAGCGCCGGTCGATGGGCGCTATTTCGACAACACGTCGCCGATCACCGGCAAGAAGATCACCGAGGTCGCCCGCTCGCAAAAGGAAGACGTCGAACTCGCGCTTGACGCCGCCCATGCCGCCAAGGATGCCTGGGGCAGCACGTCCGTTGCCGAACGCGCGCTCATCCTCAACCGCGTTGCCGATCGCATCGCTGAAAACATCGACCTGCTGGCGCTCGCCGAAACGTGGGACAACGGCAAGCCGATCCGCGAGACCACCAACGCCGACATCCCGCTCGCGGTGGACCACTTCCGCTATTTCGCCGGTGTGATCCGCGCGCAGGAAGGCGGCATCAGCGAGCTCGATCACGACACCGTCGCCTACCATTTCCAGGAGCCGCTCGGCGTCGTCGGCCAGATCATCCCGTGGAACTTCCCGATCCTCATGGCGGTATGGAAGATCGCCCCGGCGCTCGCGGCTGGCAACGCCATCGTGCTGAAGCCGGCCGAGCAGACGCCGGCCTCGATCCTGGTGCTGGCGGAACTCATCCAGGACATCCTGCCGCCGGGCGTGCTCAACATCGTCAACGGTTTCGGCCTCGAGGCCGGCAAGCCGCTGGCGTCGAGCCCGCGCATCGCCAAGGTCGCCTTCACCGGCGAGACGACGACCGGGCGCCTGATCTCGCAATACGCCAGCCAGAACCTCATCCCCGTCACGCTGGAGCTTGGCGGCAAGTCGCCCAACATCTTCTTCGCCGACGTGCTGGAGGCTGACGACGACTTCTTCGACAAGGCGATCGAGGGCTTCGTGCTGTTCGCGTTCAACCAGGGCGAGGTGTGCACCTGCCCCAGCCGCGCGCTCATCCACGAGTCGATCTACGACCGGTTCATGGACCGTGCGCTGGAGCGCGTGAAGGCGATCAAGCAGGGCAATCCGCTCGATCCCACCACCGCGATCGGCGCGCAGGCGTCGAGCGAGCAGCTCGAGAAGATCCTCAGCTACATCGATATCGGCAAGCAGGAAGGGGCTGAGCTGCTCATCGGCGGCGAACGCAACAACCTCGAGGGCGATCTCGCCGGCGGCTACTACGTCAAGCCGACCGTGTTCAAGGGCCACAACAAGCAGCGCATCTTCCAGGAGGAGATCTTCGGCCCGGTCGTGGCCGTGACGACCTTCAAGGACGACGAGGAAGCGCTCGCCATCGCCAACGACACGCTCTACGGCCTCGGCGCCGGCGTGTGGACGCGTAACGGCACGCGCGCCTACCGCTTTGGCCGCGGCATCCAGGCGGGCCGGGTGTGGACCAACCTCTATCACGCGTATCCGGCGCACGCTGCATTCGGCGGCTACAAGCAGTCTGGCATCGGGCGCGAGAACCACAAGCAGATGCTGAGCCACTACCAGCAGACGAAGAACCTTCTCGTCAGCTACAGCCCCAAGAAGCTCGGCTTCTTCTGATCGAACGCCGGACGCTCCCTCGTCACGCGAGACGGGAGGGGCGTCCGGCGAACCGCCGCACCCCGATCAACAGGGGACAGGCAGGGAGGTTTGCGATGACCGAGATACCGGCACGCGTTCTGGCGACGGAAGCGGCGCTTGAACTAATAGGCGTGTTGCGCGCCGACCACGGCCCGATCCTCTTTCACCAGTCGGGCGGCTGCTGCGATGGCTCCTCGCCGATGTGTTATCCGCAAGGCGAGTTCCTGATCGGCGACAGCGACGTGCGCATGGGTGAGATCGGCGGCGCGCCCTTCTACATGAGCCGCTCGCAGTTCGACTACTGGAAGCACACCCAGCTCATCATCGATGTCGTTCCCGGACGCGGCGGCATGTTCTCCCTCGAAAACGGCCGTGACGTGCGTTTCCTGACGCGCTCGCGGGTATTCACCGAGGACGAGGAAGCAGCGCTTCCGGCGCTGTGATATTGGGCCTCCGCATGGCGGGGCGCTATTTTTTTCACAATGAAAACCTGAGGAAATATAATATGGCCAAGACCATGAAAGCTGCTGTCGTGCGCGCGTTCGGTGAACCGCTGACGATCGATGAAGTCGCCGTTCCCGAGCCCGGACGCGGCCAGATTCAGGTCAAGATCGCGGCCTCCGGCGTTTGCCACACCGATCTGCACGCCGCCGAAGGCGACTGGCCGGTGAAGCCCAATCCGCCCTTCATCCCCGGCCACGAGGGTGTCGGTTACGTGTCGGCGGTGGGCGCTGGCGTCAAGCATGTCAAGGAAGGCGACCGCGTCGGGGTTCCGTGGCTCTACACGGCCTGCGGTTATTGCACCCACTGCCTCGGCGGCTGGGAAACCCTGTGCGAAGAGCAGCAGAACACCGGCTACTCCGTGAACGGCGGCTTCGCCGACTACGTCATCGCCGATCCGAACTTCGTCGGGCATCTGCCCAAGAACGTCGATTTTCTCGACATCGCCCCGGTGCTGTGCGCGGGTGTCACCGTCTACAAGGGCCTGAAGGTGACGGATGCCAAGCCCGGTGAGTGGGTTGTCATCTCGGGAATTGGCGGCCTCGGCCACATGGCGGTGCAGTACGCGCGGGCCATGGGCCTGAACGTGGCGGCTGTCGACATCAGCGACGAGAAGCTGGCGCTGGCGGAGCGGCTTGGCGCGACGCTGACGGTGAACGCGAAGAACGCCGATCCCGCCGCCGTCATCAAGAAGGAAATCGGCGGCGCGCACGGCGTCCTGGTCACGGCGGTGTCGAACATCGCCTTTGAGCAGGCGCTGGGCATGGTGCGCAGGGGCGGGACGATCTCGCTGAACGGCCTGCCGCCCGGCTCGTTCCCGCTGCCGATTTTCGGCATGGTGCTGAACGGCATCACCGTGCGCGGCTCCATCGTCGGCACGCGTCTCGATCTGCAGGAATCACTGCAGTTCGCTGGCGAGGGCAAGGTCAAGGCGATCACCACCGCCGACAAGATCGAGAACATCAACGCCATCTTCGATCGCATGAAGAAGGGGCAGATCGAGGGCCGCGTGGTGCTCGACATGCAATGAGCGGAGCAGGGTAGCGGTGGCGCATAGCCACCGTGCCCATTCTCCCGCGTGATGAAACGTTGAAGGCGGACCTGAAGGGTCCGCCTTTTTTATTAGATCGCATCCCGGTTTCGTTGAAACAGGGATGCGATCTAACATCTTGATTTGGAGCGAGTTCCTATCGATTAAATGGCATCATTTAATCGGAAAGCGCTCTAGCCATCCCGGTGTCTCATGCGCGGGAACAACGGTAACGGAAACACACACCGCCCTCTGGCGGACCCGCGACCGACACCGACACGACTTCCCGCCCCTGCACCGAAGTGTCGAATGCCCAGCCGCCTTCGTCTCCCGTGTGCGCAAGCTGCGGCGGGCTGCGCCCGTCATGGCCGAACTGGAACGTGTATTGCCGCATCGACTGCGTGAGCCCGATCCCACGCGCTTTCAGATAAGCTTCTTTCAGCGTCCACAGCGTCAGAAAGCGCTCCCGCCTCGCCTGTGCGTCGAGCGCGGCCGTCATGGCCCGCTCCTCTTCGCTGAGCGCGATCGCCGCGAGGGCGTTCGTGTCGATGGAACTGTCCAGCGGCTCGATATCCACGCCGACCTCGCCGATGCGGGTAACGGCGCAGACGGCCGCGCCGCCCGCGTGCGACAGCGAGAAATGCAATCCATGTGCCGCCATCAGCGCCGGTGCGAGCGCCGGCTTGCCATGAGGTCCGCGCACGAATGCCCACTGCGCGGGCGCGATGACGGCATGGCGCGACAGCTCAACGCGCAGCAGGGTGTGCGCCAACGCGAACAGATTTCGGTCGCGGGCGAATCGCAATCGTGATCGCCGTTCCCGTTCCTCATCGTCGAGGACGGCCAGCTTCGGGCTGTTGGGATCTCCCAACGGCCCTGCTTCCTCCAGCCGTGCGATGCTGATGCTGACGCAGGTGTCGAGGTCCGGCGCGGTCGCGGTCAAGTCATTGCCTGGCATGGAAGAAAACATCTACGCTCGCCACGCGCTTTTCTGCAGGGAGCGTTTCCGTGACCGTTATTCCCGCGATGCTCGTGCCGTCAGCCACGGTTTCCGTGACCGCCGTTCCGGCAAATCCGGACATTTTCGCGGGCAAGGTCGGGTCAGGCATTGGGCAGTCCGGCATCGCGAAAATGTTGCCCGAGGAGCGCCAGCAGCGCGGCCGGCTGCTCGATGGCCGGGATGTGGCCGCTGTTCTCGATGACGGCGAAGCGGGCGCCGGGAATGAGCACCGCCGTTTCGCGGACGACGTCGGGAGGCGTCGATCCGTCATGATCCCCGACGATGCAGAGCGTCGGCGTGCCGATGCGCCGGGCATCTGGGCGCAGGTCAGCAGTTCGGATAGCGGCGCAGGCGCCGAGATAACCATCGACAGGCGTGCGTGTCAGCATGTTGCGCCAGCCGGCGAGGGCTGCGGCCTCTCCGGTGCGGAAGGCGGGCGTGAACCAGCGCTCCAGAACGGCATCGGCGACGCCCGCGATGCCGCTGTTCTCGATATCGGCGATGCGGGCGGCCCATGTCGCGTCGGTGCCGATCCGGGCGGCGGTGCCGCTCAGCACCAGCGCTCTCAGGCGTTCGGGAAAGCGCACGGCGAGGCGCTGCGCGATGAGCCCGCCCATGGAAAGCCCGACCAGCGCGATGTCATCGATACCGAGGCCGTCGAGAAGCGCAATGAGATCGTCGACATAATCGTCGATGACATAGGGGCCGGACGGCGTGTCGGAAAGCCCGTGGCCGCGCTTGTCATAGACCAGCACCCGGTAGGCGCCGGCAAGCGCCGGCAACACGGCGTTCCAGATGCGCAGGTCCGTGCCGAGTGCGTTGACGAACACGATAGTGGGCGTGTTCGCGCGCGCGCCATCATGCAGCGCATAGTGTTGCACGATACCGTTGGCGCTCAAGAAGGTGAGGAGCTTTGTCATGACGGAGTTCCCATGGCACGTTTCCACAGCATGCACGATCATCGCATACTTATCGAACCCCTGACAAAAGCAGCGGTCCACCGCCCACACGCAACAACGCGCAGCCGTTTCGGGCTGCGCGTTGCTTGCGGCCACGAGCGCGGAGGACGCTCGCCGCGATCGCCAACCGGATGGTACCTTCCGTTCGGCGAAGGCTAATCGTTCAGATCATGTCTGGTTCCGTTGGTGCGTCAAGTATTAGATCGCATCCCGGCTTTGTTGAATCGGAAAACGCTTTAGCGGGCGAACTTGCCTTCATACTTGAACGCCGGCGCAGCCTTCAGCTCGTCCGCCGTGGCGTTGACGCGCGCATCCCACGTCTTGTCGGCTTCGTTGTAGCTCACCGCGATGGTGGCCGGATCGATGACGGCGTAGTGCTCGCCAAGACCCAGGAAGCCGCCCACCGACACGATCACGCCGGTCAGCGTGTTGCCGCGTCCCAGCACGAGATCGCTGATTTCGCCAACCGTTTCGTTACCCGCGTTGCGAACCGTCAGGCCGATAAGATTCGAGCTGAGGATGTTGGCTTCCGTAATGGGCGCCACCACGACAGGCGTTCCGGGCGTGACGGGGGCGGGACGCGTTTCGGTTGTGGGCGGGGTCACCGGCGTGGCGGGCGCTACAGGCGTGGGCGCGTTCTGCGCCACAGCGGGCACCGCAAAGACGGCAGAAGAAAGCAGAAGGGAAGCAATAACAAGTTTGCGCATGTTTATCTCCCGTGAGGTTGATCACATGCAAAGAACAATCTCGCGTCTGGAAGGTTCCCCCGCAAGAACAAATTTTCTCACCTGCAGGTTGCGCAGCCTTCGGCGCAATGGATGCAGTGTCGCCGCCGTCAGCCGCGCAGCGTCGCGCCGCCGTCCACGTAGAGATCCGTCATGGTGATATGGCGCGCGCGATCGGAGGCCAGGAAGACAACGGCGTCGGCGATGTCCTCGGGCGCGGCGATGCGCCCCAGCGGGATGCCGGTGCGGAACGTGTCGGGCGATCCTGCGATCACGCGGGCGGGGCCGTTCTCATCCGTCCACATCGCTTCCTGCATGGGGGTGAGGGTGGACCCGGGCGCGACGATGTTGCAGCGGATGCCAAAGGCGGCAAGCTCCAGCCCCAGACAGCGGGTGAACATGGTGGACGCCGCCTTGGAGGCCGCATAGGCCGCCATGCCGTGGCGCGGAATGCCGGCGGCGTTGGAGCTGACGGTGACGATCGCCCCGCGCAGCCGCTGCTGCATGTATGAGGAAACGGCCTTCGACACCAGGAACACGCCAGTGGTGTTGACGGCGAAGACGCGCTGCCATTCGCCGATGTCGGTTTCCGCCACCGTCGTCGTGGACAACACGCCGGCGACATTGGCGAGGATGTCGATCGGCCCCGTCTCGGCCTCGATCCTGTCGACGAGCGCGGACACCGCGTCGGCAGCAGTGACGTCGAGAGCGGCCGTCACGAGGCGCGCGCCGGCATGGTTCGCGGCCAGTTTCTCCAGCGCGGCGGCGCTCGAGTCCGTCGCGACAACGATCGCGCCCTCATCGAGAAGCGCCTGAACGACCGCCGCGCCGATGCCGCCCGAGGCGCCCGTGACGAAGGCGATCTTGCCGCCGATGCCGTTATCCCGCATATGGCATATCCTTGTTATATAATGTGCCGGTCGCGCAGCGCTCGCGCAATGACCGGCGCGATAAGAGCCGTGGCCTCGCTTCCGGTCAGGTGCGCATGGAGCGATGGCACGTCGTGAATGTCGAGCGCGCCGATATACGGCGCCCACAATTGCGGCGTGAGGCTGGTTCCCGCGTGGTCGAGCGCGGCGCGGAAGTAAAGAGCAGTGCCGGGGAAGCGTCCGTGCCGGTGGCGGCGCACCAGCCGGTTGTTGGCGGCGACCACGTTCAGCACGCCCGTCAGCGCCGCGTCGGACAGCAGGCCGAGCGGGTTGCCGATATCGCGCAGGAAGCGCATCACCCGCTCGCGCGTGAGTTCGCCGCCGCCCAGTTCCGAAACGTCGCTGCCGGCGATCTGCACCAGCGCCTTGAGGGCGACGTCCTCGGAGGGGTCGGTCTGTTCGCGCCAGCTGTCGCTCGGATAGGCGTCGAGCAGGGCGAGCATGCCGGTCGGCGCACCCGCCTCCGCGAGCTGCACGGCCATGGCGTGGGCAATGATGCCGCCAACCGACCATCCGGCGAGGTGGATCGGCCCGCGTGGATGCACCTGCCGGATCAGGCCGATGTAGTCGGCGGCCAGCGCGTCGATGCTCTCGGGTTCGGCGGCGGCTGCGTCGAGGCCGCGCGCCTGAATGCCGTAGACGCCATGACCGGGCGCGAGCGCTCGCGCCAACCCGGCGTAGCACCAGGAAATGCCGCCGGCCGGGTGGATGCAGAACAGCGCCGAAGCGTCGTCGCCATTATTGAGCCGAATGAGCGGCGCCAGCCCCTCGTCGTCGGCCACCGACCGCGCCCCCGTTGCGGCGCGTGCCGTGTCGATGCGCGCTGCGAGCCGCGCCACGGTCGGATCGGTGAAGATCACGCCGAGCCCGAGCAGGTCCTGGCCCCACGTGTCGCGCAACAGCTTGAGCAGCTTTGCCGCCAGCAGCGAATGGCCGCCGAGCGCGAAAAAGTCGTCATCCGCCGCGATGGTTGCGGTCTCGATCCGCAGGCAATCCGCGAAGAGCGCGGCCACGCGCCGTTCCGTTTCGGTCTCGGGCGGGCGGCCCAAGGTCGCGGCGAAGCTCGGCGCGGGCAGCGCCTTGCGGTCGAGCTTGCCGTTGGCGGAAAGCGGCAGCCGGTCGAGGGCCACGAAGGCGGACGGCACCATGTAATCGGGCACGCGCGACGCCACATGGGCGCGCAGCTCGGCCGGATCGACGGCGCTTCCTTCTTTCGCCACCACATAAGCCACGAGGCGTTTGCTGCCGGTTCCGTCGTCGCGCGCGTCGACCACGGCCTGCGCCAACGTGCCGGCTCCCATGAGCGCCGTCTCGATTTCGCCAAGCTCGATGCGCAGGCCGCGCAGCTTCACCTGATGATCGGTGCGACCCAGATAGACGACCGCGCCATCGTCGTTGAGACGCGCGAGATCACCGGTGCGGTACATTCTTTCGCCGGCAAAAAATGGATCCGGCACGAAACGTTCCGCCGTCAGTTCCGGCTGGCCGAGATAACCGCGCGCCAGTTGCCGCCCGGCGAGGTAAAGCTCGCCTGTGACCCCCGCTGGCACGGGACGCAGGCGGGCGTCGAGCACATAAAGGCGTGTGTTCCACACCGGGTGGCCGATGGGCACGGGCCGGCTGCGGTCCGCGCGCGAGGCGGGCCAGTAGCTGACGTCCACCGCCGCTTCCGTGGGGCCGTAGAGGTTGTGCAGTTCCCCGTCGATCAGCGTATGAAACCGGTCGCGCAGGTCGGCGGGCAGTTCCTCGCCACTGACGAACACGCGGGGAATCGAAAGGCCGCGCGCCTGCGGCTCGTCGAGGAAGAGCGCCAGCATGGAAGGCACGAAATGCATCGTGGTGACGGCGTGTGCGCGCACCAGCCGCGCCAGCGCCTGCGGGTCCTTGTGCGCCTCCGGCGGGGCGATGACGAGCGCCGCCCCGGTGATGAACGGCAAGAAGAACTCCCACACCGACACGTCGAACGTCGCCGGCGTCTTCAGCAGAATGCGGTCGCCTACACCGATGCGATAGTGCTCGCCCATCCACAGCAGCCGGTTGACGATGGCGCGGTGCTCGATCACCACGCCCTTGGGCGCGCCGGTCGAGCCGGATGTGTAAATGATGTAGGCGGCGTCGGTCGGCGTCGGATCGATGAACGGCGATGCCGACATGTCGGAACTGTCGTCACCGCCGCCGACGATCAGCAGCGGCGCACCGTCGGGCAGGGCGGCGCTGGCTTCGCGCGTGGTGACGATGACGCGCGGGCGGGCGGATTCGACGATGCGCGCGATACGCTCGCGCGGATGATCGGGGTCGAGCGGCAGGTAGGCCGCGCCGATGCGCACGCTCGCGAGCAGCGCCAGAACGAGATGGCGCGAACGCGGCAGGGCGACGGCCACGACATCGCCATGTCTTACGCCGGCTAATCGAAGCTGGCGGGCGAAGCGCGACGTCTCGCGTTCGAGTTCGGCGTAGGTGAGGCGCACGTCGCCATCAATGAGCGCCGGCGCATCCGGCTGTGCCGCCGCACGCCTCGCCAGAAGCGCCGCGAGGGTCGTGTCCTCGACCGCATGATCGGCGGCAGTCTGGACGCCGCGCCATTGCGCCGCCTCGTCGGGGGAGAGCGTTGGCGTGTCCGCCAGCCGTTCGTTGCCGCTCGCCGCTTCCAGGAAGGCGACGAACCGGTGCCCGAGCTGGCGCGTGCGCTCGAGCGAATAGAGCGCCGGGTTGGTATCGAGCTCCAGCCGCATCGTCTCGCCCGCGCCGTCGGCGCGCACGGTGAAGGTGATGTCGTCGACCGCTCCCGCTCCCGGCACTCTCAGGTCGGAGTCGATGCCATGCAGCGCGAAGGGCATGTCGAAGGGCATGATGTTGACGAGCGGGCCGTAAAGCCGGCGCTCGCCACCGACGAGCCCGAGATCGCGGCGCAGCTGCTCGCTGCGGTAGCGCCCGAAGCGGCGGCCCCGCGTGAGCTGGCGCGAGACGCCCGCCGCCAGCGTGTCGAGCGGCGCATCCTCGTCGATGGCGAGCCGCAGCGGCAGCACGTTCATGACCATGGCGGGGACGCGTGCCGCCACCGATCCGAAACGGCCCATGTGCGGCACACCGATGACGGTTTCCGCTGAACCGGCGTGGCGGGCGACGAACGCCCCGGCGATGGTGGTGACGAGGTCCGGCCACGCCAGCCCTGCCGCGTGCGCCCGCGCCGTGACGGCCCGCGTCACCGCCGGGCCGAAGTCGAGCGTAAAGCGGTGAAACGTGTGAGCGCTCGTCGCTTCACCTTGCGCAATGCCGATCACCTGCGGCCGGTCGGCGAAAAGCTCGTTCCAGTAGGCGCGTTCCTTGGCCTCGCGCTCGCTGCCGCGATAGGCGGCATCCTCGGCAAGCAGCTCGGCGAAAGAGCCGAAGGCGGTGCCGGCATCGGGAACGCCGGTCACGGTTTCATTATAAAGCGCCGCGATGCGCCGGTTGAGCAGCGATGTGCCGTAGCCGTCGATGACGAGGTGGTGGATGTTCTGGTTCCACACGTGCAGCTCTGGCCCCAGGATCAGCAGCTCCTCGGTGGCGAGCGGATCGCAGGTGGGGTCGCGCGGGCGCGCCATGTCGCGGTCGATGAAGTCGTGAGCCGACCGCAGCGGGTCGGCTTCGCCCGTCAGATCGACGATATTAAGCCGGAAAAATACATGGCCACCGACGATCTGCTCCGCCCCGTCCGGCCCTTCCGAGAAGCGCACGGTCAGCGCTGGCGCCTCATTGAGCGCCTGTTCCACGGCGGCCGTGAAGGCTGCGCGGTCGAGCGGGCCGCGCAGCGTGACGATCTGGCCGGTGTTGAGGATCGGGTTTTCCGGATCGAGCCGCTGCGCGAACCATAAACCTTCCTGAGCCTGCGTCAGGGGAAGCGCCTGTCCGGCCGTCATCGTCATCCCGCCGGGTGGTTGCCGGCAAGCTGCCGCCTGGCGAGCGACCACCAGTGCGCCAGCGTGGGCTTTTCGGCGAGCTGCGCGAAGTCGAGCTTTACGCCCTGCTCGCCCCAGCGCTGGATGAGCGTCATCACGCGGATGGAATCGAGCCCCAGGTCGATCAGGCTGTCGTCGTCGCCGACCTCGGCAGGGTCCTCGCCGATGATGCGGGCGATGTCGGCGCGCATGCCGTCGATGGTGAATGCGGACGCGGTCATGGGATTAAAGTGTCTCCAGCAGGTTTTCCGTCGTCGTGACGACGGCGCAGCGCCCGGCGGCGTAGGTAACGGCTAGATCGTGATTCTCGCGCGAGAAATCGGCGACCGCGTCGGCGACGAAAAACGGCTCGATGTCGCGCTGGAACGCTTCCGCCGCCGTCATCAGGCAGCCGATATGGGCATAGATGCCGGTGATGATGAGCTGGTCGCGGCCGCGCGCGCGCATCAGCGGCTCGAGGTTGGAGCGCTGGAAGGCGCTGTAGCGCCATTTATGCAGCACGAAATCGCCCTCGCGCGGGGCAAGTTGCGGGTGGATGTCCTGATGCTCCGGGCGGGTGCTCATCCCCGGTCCCCAGAAATCGCGTTGCAGGCCGCGGTCGCGCGGGTCCTGATTGCCTTCCTGCGCGGTGTAGAACACCGGGATGCCGAGCGCGTGCGCGTGCCGGCGCAGCGCGTCGACATGGGCGATCACGCTGGAGATCGGGGACGCTTCGGCAGGGAAGGGCGCGAGAAAATAGTTCTGCATGTCGTGGATGAGCAGCGCCGCGCGCTCGCGGCGCGCCGTCCAGTCGACACGGGGAGCGGGCAGTTCGGCGCGCGTCGGCAACGGATAGGAGGCGATTGACGGCAGTCCCATTAGTCGGTCTTTCCCTCGTTGGCGTCGGCCTCGATCAGCCGCTGGCGCAGGGTGGCGCGCAGATCCTTGCGGCTCACCTTGCCTACCGCCGTGGTGTGGAAGCTGTCCACGAACACGATGCGATCCGGCACCTTGAAGGCTGCCAGTCCGCGCTCGCGCACCCATTTCTTCAATTCCAGCCCCTTGAGAGGAGCTTCCCCCGGCGCGGGCGCGCGGGCGATGACGAACGCACACGAGCGCTCGCCCAGATACGCATCCGGGATCGAGACCACGGCGGCGTCGAACACCCGTCCGTGCGCGAGCAGGTGGTCCTCGATCTCCTCGGCGGAAACCTTCTCGCCGCCACGGTTGATCTGGTCCTTGGCGCGCCCCTGCACCACGAGGTTGCCGTCGGGGCGCACCAGCACGATGTCGCCGGTGCGATAGAAGCCATCGGGCGTGAACGACGCCGCGTTCGCCTCCGGCTCGCAGAAATACTGGCGGATGGTGTAAGGCCCGCGCGTCAGCAGGTGGCCGGGCGTGCCGGGCGGCACGGGCGCGCCGTCGTCGTCGAGAAGGAGAATCTCGTCGTCCGGGCTGATCGGCCGGCCCTGGGTGTTGACGACGACTTCCTCGTCATCGCCCGGGCGGGTGTAGTTCACGAGCCCTTCCGCCATGCCGAAGACCTGCTGCAGCACCGGTCCGAAAGCGTCGATCACCCGCCGCGCCACTTCGGGCGTGAGCTTGGCGCCGCCGACCTGCAGCAGCTTCAGGCTGGAGAGATCGTGCGCGGTGGTGCGTGCGGCATCCGTCCACACCAGCGCGATGGGGGGAACGACGCCCGTGATGGTCACTTTCTCGCGAGCGATCAGCGGAAACGCCGCATCCGGCGCGGGCGAGGGGCTCAGCACCACCGTCGCCCCGGCGTAAAGCGCGCCGAACGTCCCCGGAGAGCTCATCGGAAAGTTATGCGCGATGGGCAGCACGCCGAGATAGACGCCGTCACCGTTGAGTTCGCAGATCTCGTTGCTGCCGCGCAGGCTGTAGATATAGTCGTCGTGCGTGCGCGGAATGAGCTTCGACAAACCGGTCGAGCCGCCGGAAATCTGCAGGAAGGCGACGTCGGAGGACGAAGGCTCCGGCGGCAGCGGCCCGTCGCGCTTTTCGATGTCGGCAAGGGCCGCGAACGGGCCGGCGTCTCCCGAGGCGACGATGACATGCGCGAGCGCCGGCACTTTCTCGCGAACCTCGGCGGCAAGCCCGCGATAGTCGAAGCCGTCGAATGCGTCGACGATCACGAGGCCGCGCGCCTGCGCGCGGGTGGCGAAGTGGACGAGTTCCGTCGACCTGTGGGCTGGCAGCGCGAACACCGGCACGATGCCGGCGCGGAAGAGGCCGAACACCACGCTGAAAAACGGCGCCACGTTCGGCAGTTGCACGATGACCCGATCGCCCCGTTCGAGGCCGAGCGCGGCGAAGCCGCGCGCCAGCGCGTCCACCCGGGCGTCGAGCTCGGCGTAGCTCCAGCGTGTGTCGCCTTCGACGATGGCGGTGTGGTCGGGCCGGCGCTGAGCGCGCTCCCGCAGCATGGCGCCGAAGGTTTCGCCGCGCCAGTAGCCGGCGGCGCGGTAGCGCGAGGCGAATTCCTCGGGCCAGTGCTGGATGGCTGGAATCACGGTCCGTCCCTCTTCAGTCTTCACGTATGCGCCGTCTCGGCGCTGCCGGCTTCCTCGATGCCGAGAGCCGACAGCAGCGCGACGAACTTTGCCGATGTCTCCGCCACCTCCGACCACGGATCGGAGCCGGGCACGATGCCGGCCCCGGCATAAAGCCGGGCGGTGCGTCCCGCAAACTCCGCGCAGCGGATCGCCACCATCCAGCGGCCATCGCCGTTACGGTCTGCCCATCCGACTGCGCCGGCGTAGAAGCCGCGGTCGAGGTCTTCAAGCGTCGCTATCGCCTGGCGCGCCGCCTCCCGCGGCAGGCCGCAGACGGCAGGCGTCGGATGCAGCGCCGTCGCGAGCGCGATCACAGAAACGTCCTTGTCCTTCAGCACCCCGTCGATCTGCGTGCCCAGATGCCACATCGAGGCCGTGGACACCAGCGAGGGGCTGGATGGGGCCTTCAGACTGCGGCAATAGGGCGTTAATGTATCAAGAATCGCTTCTACCACGAAGCCGTGCTCGCGCCGGTCCTTGGGCGAATCGAGCAGTCCGGCGGCTGAGGCATCGTCCGCGCCCTTGTCCGCATGCCGGCGGGCGGAGCCCGCGAGCGGAGCGGAGCGCACGTCGACGCCGCGCTTGTCGACGAGCAACTCGGGGCTTGCGCCGATGAGCGTGCGCGAAGGCGCGCCAGGCAATGGCAGGGCGTAGGTCGTTACGCTCGGGTCGCGGGCGAGTCGCGCCAGCACGGCGTTCGTGTCGATGGCGACCGGCGCCGTCACCAGCAGGCTGCGCGCCAACACCACCTTGAGCAGGTTTGCGTGTCCGCGCACGCCGTCGTTTTCCAGCAACGCCAGCGCACTTTGCACCGCCTCGGCATATGCGGCGGGCGGCGGCTCGGCGGCGCTCGATGTGTTTCCGGGCGCAGCCCGCCAGGCCGCATCGGCGGGAGCCGGCCACGCATGCGCGACCGTGCGCGGCGCATAGAGGTGCGCGGGCGCGGCGCGGTCGAACGGGAGCGCGCCCACCAGGAGCTGAGCGCTTGCGCCCGGCGTTTGCGAAGCCCAGAAAGCCGCGACCGCGTCATTCAGCCGCTCTGCGGGCGTGGGCGCGACGAGCGCCGCCACGCCGACGCCGACGCGCGTTTCGTCCGGCCCGCTGAGAATGAAAGGCGTCGCCGCGCCTGGATCGGGGTCCACGCCGTCGGAGTCATGGTCGGAAAGTGCAGGCATCGCGGTCACAGCCATTGGTCGGAATCTTCAAAGTTGACGTTACGGACGCGGGCCGTCAGCCCGTTCGCGCAGGTCGATCCAGTTTGGTCCCGCGAGCGGAACGGCGAGAAAACGTGCGTTGAGTTCGGCCAGCGTCGCGTCGGGATCGACATCCGCGAACAGCTCCGGCTGGATCCACCGCGCGAGACGCTCGGTCACGAGGATGTCGAGCGGCGAGTTGAGCAACTGGTGCGCCAGCCCGTGCACCTCGCCGTGCTCGACGGGCGCGAGCGAGGCGATGCCGGGCCGCGCCGCCATGCGCGCCAGCGACGCGCGCGCTTCCTCGGTGCTGAACTGCGACCCGATCACGAAGCCGCCCGCCTTGGCCGTCTGCGGGCCGCCGGTTGCGATGTAGATCTGCGGATCGCTGTCGATGATGAATTCGATACCGAGCTTGCCGACCGCGCCGGGCAGCACGTCTGCCGCGATGTTGTGGCCGCCGACCAGCGTGATGTAATTGCCGATGTTGCCGCGCCCCGGCGCGTTGCAGCACTCGGTCAGCCCGGCGTGCACCTCGAGGAAAACGCGCGGGCGCACAAGGTCGCGCGCCGCCTCGATCCGGTCAGTGATGCGCTTCAGGCGCGCGGCGCGAAAATCGATGAAGGTCTGCGCGCGCTCCTCGGCGCCCACGAGCTTGCCGAGGATGGCGAGGCTCGGCGCCAGGTTTTCGAGCGGCTGGGAGAAGAAGTCGATGAACACCACCGCGATGCCGGCGGCCTCGATCTGGCGCACCTGCTCGGGCGTCGGCCCAAGGCCGGCGCGGAAAATCGCGGCATCGGGCGCGACATCGAGAATCTGCTCGACTGACAGCGACTCCGCCGATCCGGCGATGCGCGTCTTCGTTGCGATGTCGGGAAAGCGGGCGCGGTAGGCCTCGTAAGCGGAATCGCCGATGCGATGCACGTCGTGCGGCCACGCGGCCACGAGCGCCACCGGATCGTCCACCATCAGCGCCAGCGCCAGAAAGTAGCGCCCGTCGTCGATGAGCAGCCGCTTGGCAGGTCGCGGTAACGTGATCGCGCGGCCGGTGATGTCGGTAACGGAAACGGGCGCTTCGCCCGCGCGCTCGTTTCCGAAAGAAGCAGAAGAGCCAAAAATAATAATAACTATAAAGTAAGCGAGAGTTGCGAAAAACAAGATGCTCGCACGTGTGCGGGCATGGCAGCTCAAAGACGCCAGTTTATAATCATTATACTTATATATCATTGACGTGCCTTCCCACGTTTCATGGAAAGGCTATGTGCCCGCGCGCGCTATAAGTCAACATCCGCCGCGACAGGCAGCCATGCGTCGAGGATATGGTCTACTGCGTCGCCTGTTGCTGGGGCTCGACGTCGGGCATGGCGGAATCGCTGCGGCAGCACGGCAGGCCGTGGAGCCAAGCCGAGATCCTCTGGTACCACGAGCGGTTGCGCAATGCCTCGATGGTGTTCTGGGTGTGGTCGACAACCGTTTCGACGGCGGTGCCCACGGTGTCGATGGAGGCGGCGGTAAGGTCGATCGCCCCCAGCACCCGGTTGGCAGCGCCCTGAATGCCGAGCGCCGTCAGGCTCGGAGACTGCCGTGCCGCAAGGTTCAGCGACCGCCCGTCGGGCGCCGGCAGTTGGGGTGACCGGAGAACGGGGCGCGGCAGCGCCAGCGGGCTGGGCAGCGGCAACACCATGGCGTCAGGCAGCGTCGTAGAGCCAGATAGCATCATGGGGCCAGATAGCGCGCCGGGGCTTGGCAGTCTTCTTTCGAGCATTCTCTCGAGCATTTCCGGCGTGATCATGATCGGCACGGGCATGAACACTACTTCCCGCTCCGAACCTGCGTCGGACAAGCTGCCGGCGACGGATGGCGGGCGGCTCGGCGGCGCGATCTGAAATCCGGGCAAGTCCCGTGTGGGGCGCGGCGTTGCCGGCGGATTATTGAGCGGGGACGACATCGCGCGAAGTCCTTCCCGGCAGAGATTGTGACAGCATTCGTGCAATACGGATCAATGAAACGTTCATGGAGAAACCTGAAAAATAAAGAAATCGGTAAAATATAAGGCCAGTCTATCTAGTGAATAAAAAATATAATTTCACGGAGGAAAAGACTTGACCAGCCTCGATCCTGACGAAGCTATGCGCTAAAAAGCAATATAAGTCAATGTATCCCGACGCAGTCTCGCGGAAGAGACCGGCTATGAAGAAACGCGCGATTGCAGCATTCTAAAGAATCTTCACGCAAAGCGGGTTCTGCTTTGCGTGAAGGAAGTGCTTCAAGCTTTGGCGCGACGCCGCGACGGAGGATCAGAGCGCGCGTGCTGCCAGCGTGCCGGTTACCGTTGCGCCATTGCGCTGAACCGTGACCTGACGCTGCTGTGCAGCGTTGCCCTGGTCTTCCTCCGGGGCGCTGGTGCAGCAGCTGAGAAGCCGCTGGAACCACGAGCGCTTCTGGATGCGGTCGGCAACATCCTGCACGCGGTCCACGGTCTTTTCTACCGTCTGCCCGAACTGGTCGATCGCTTCGCCGATCTCTTCGGCCGCGCCGCCGATCTCGTTGCCGAATTCGTCGAACCTCTTGCCGGCGTCCTCAACGGCCTTCCGGGCGTCGTCGATGGCGCCCGTGATCTCGCCGGTGACGTCTCGGATCGTCGACGTGGCGCCGCGGGCTCCCTCGCCCCGACCGGCAGCTTCCGCCGCGATACCGCTCTCGCTTTCCTCTGAGATGGCTTCAAAGCCAGGGGCGCGATCCTTCAAGGAAGCGGGGGAGTTGGCGGCCTGGCCGAGCAGGGACATTTCGCCCGCGCGGACCATTTGCTCCACGCGCGCGTGGGACGGCGTCAGGGGCTCCTGGTACACGAAGGGCGTTGCGGGCACGCTGGCGCCATGGGTGCGATCTGCGGGAGTGAAGGACATCGGTATTTTCCTTGGGTTGCAGAAGTAACGACACGTTGCCGGAGCTTGAAGAACCGCGCCCGGCAAAAGGGAAGGTTCAGTTCTCGTCGCTGTCGGGCGTTTCGACGATCACCAGCACCGAGCGGTGCTCGAGCGGAATGCGTTGATCCGGGCTTAGCGCCGCGTCGGCAATGGCCTGAGCCGGTCCGTCGGGGGACGGCAGCGCGATCATGAGGTTCTGGAAATTGGAGGGAAGCGCGGTGGTGTCGAAAAGGGAGGTGCGGGCGGCACCCGCTATGGTGCTGATTGACAAGGCTTTATCCTGCGGGACGGAACTGGCGGCCGGGCGAGGGCGGATACGAGGGCGGCAATTCCCGACCCGTCAGTCCGCGCGATGAAAAGCGTCGCTCGCCGCGTGTTCCGTTGGAAATGATTTGGTTTTATGGGTGAGCTATAAAATGAAAATACATTTGCTCGTGAAAACAACTGCTAAAAGATCGTCAGCATGTCTCCTTGGGATTGGTTCAATTCATCAAATCTTCAAGCAGCAACGACATCGTATTTGAATAGAGAGGGTGCGTCTCAACCGGCGCGTGTTCTCAATAAAACGTCAATAAACCAGCCTGCGCCCGGCGAAAAACCGCAGGATAGCCGCAGAACTGCAATGTGACACTAATATGAAACATATTGCGTTATTTTGCGCTGTCAAGCGACAAACATGCCGCTGCTGCTGGGCGTTCAGCCCGTTTTGTTGCGCAACGCTTCGGCCTCGGCATAGAAGCGCTTTTCCCATTCCTTGTGGTTGTCGAGCCCCTCGCGGATGAAGGGCGTGAACGCGGCGATGTTCAGCAGCAGCCAGTTGACGGCATTCGCCGGGAATTTCAGCGGCTTGACGAAGTCGACGAA
>CALMIK010000022.1 GCA_937863995.1 uncultured Chelatococcus sp. | reverse complement strand
GCCGGGGCCGGACATTGACAATCCGGCCCGCGAGGCGGATACCCCGTTACCGATGACCAGAACCGCCCCACGCTCCCTGACCGGCTTCAAGAAGCTGCTGATCGTTGCGCACGACCTCGCCATGACGGGGCTCGCGGTGGTGCTTGCGTTCGTCATGCGTTTCGACGGCGTGCGGCTCGACACCCGCCTCGACGCGCTGCCGATGATCCTGCCGGGCTTCGTGCTCTATGCCGGGATCATCTACTGGATCTTCTCGCTCTACAAATCGCGCTGGCGCTTCGCGTCGCTGCCCGATCTCGCCAACATCCTGCGCGCGGTGACGGTGCTGGCGCTGACGCTGCTCGTGGTGGACTACGTGCTGGCGTCGAGCACTTTTTACGGCTTCTTCTATTTCGGCAAGATCACCATCGTCCTCTACTGGATGCTGCAGCTGTTCCTGCTCGGAGGGCCGCGGCTCGCCTACCGCTACCTGAAATACGCCCAGTCGCGGCAGACGCTGGTGCGCGAGGGCGCGCTGCCGGCGCTCATCCTCGGGCGCGGATCGGACGCGGAAGTGTTGCTGCGCGCCATCGAATCGGGGGCGCTGCGCAAGATCGAGGCGAAGGGCATCCTGACCCCGCGCGCCACCGATCTCGGCCAGTCGATTCGCGGCGTGCCGGTGGTCGGCGAATTTTCCGACCTCGAGCAGGCCGTGGCGGACTTCGCCGAGCGCGGCCACAGCATCCGCCGGCTGGTGCTGGCGCCGAGCGCGCTGGGGCCGGAGGCGGAGAGCGAACACATTCTGGCGCGCGCGCGCAAGCTCGGCCTGCCGCTGTCGCGCCTGCAAGGGCTCGACGCGGGCGCGGGGGAAGTCGGCGGCATCGCCTCGCTCGCGCCGGTGGAGATCGAGGACCTGCTGCTGCGTCCCACGGTCGAGATCGATCATCAGCGCCTGGCGCGCTTCATCCACGGCAAGCGCGTGGCGGTGACGGGCGGCGGCGGCTCCATCGGCAGCGAGATCTGCATGCGGGCAGCGGCCTTCGGCGCGTCCGACATCCTCGTCATCGAGAATTCCGAGCCGGCGCTGCACCAGATCACCGAGGAACTCGCCGCGCTCGACGACAGCCCTGCCGTTCATGGCGCGATCGCCGATGTGCGCGATCGCGGCCGGCTGCTGCGCGTGCTGGGCGAGTTCAAGCCGGATCTCGTTTTCCACGCCGCCGCGCTCAAGCACGTTCCCTATCTGGAGCAGGACTGGGCGGAAGGTGTGCGCACGAACGTGTTCGGCTCGGTCAACGCGGCGGACGCGGCACTGGCGGCCGGCGCACGCGCCTTCGTAATGATCTCCACCGACAAGGCCATCGAGCCGGTGTCGATGCTCGGCGCCACGAAGCGCTTCGCCGAGATGTACGCCCAGGCCCTCGACGCCGAGAGCGCCGCCGACCGCCATGCGCCGCGCCTCATCGCCGTGCGCTTCGGCAACGTGCTGGGCTCCAACGGCTCGGTCGTACCGAAATTCAAGGCCCAGATCGCGCGCGGCGGTCCCGTCACCGTGACCCACAAGGACATGGTGCGCTACTTCATGACCGTGCGCGAGGCGTGCAACCTCGTCATCACCGCCGCCTCCCACGCCGATGACGACATGCGGACGGACGCGGCGGTTGCCTCGTCCGTCGACAAGCCGTCCGTCTATGTACTCAAGATGGGTCAGCCGGTGCGCATCCACGACATGGCCGAGCGCATGATCCGCCTCGCCGGCTTCGAGCCCGGCGCCGATATCGAGATCGCCGTCACCGGTATCCGTCCCGGCGAGCGTCTGCACGAGATCCTGTTCGCCCACGACGAAGCCATCACCGAGACCGGCATCGACGGCGTGATGGCAGCCAAGGCCGTGTTTCCGACGCGCCTGCAGCTCAATGCCTGGCTGGCGAAGCTCGAGGACGCCGTGAACCGCCACGACCGAAACGCGGCGGAAGCCGTGCTCGACGCCGCTATTCCCGATTACGCCCGCCGTCAGCCAACCGCCGCGCCAGCCGCTGCAGCCCCTCCGGAGACGAAACGGACGGCGTGAAGCCGCTCTCCGACAGGCGCGTGCCCGCCACCGACAGCGGACTGTTGAGACGGTCGAGCACGTCCGCGCGCCCGGCAACCGACAGCACGGCCCGGAGCGTCGGCAGCGGCAGCGACAGCAGCCCGGGCCGGCGTCCAAAACCTTCCCGCAGCGCCGTCAGCATGGCCGCGACATCGATGGGCTCGGGATCGGAAACGATGAACGGGCCGGACACCGGCTTGCCCGCGTCATCCCGCGCCTTGAGCAGATGCAGCACGGCATCCGCCACCGTCTCCACCGCCACGATCGAGCGGGGCGCGTGGAACGCGCCGAACGGCAGGGGCACGGGCAGGCGCGCGAGGCGGATCAACGCGCCCATGTTGCCGCGCACCCCTTCGCCATAGACCAGCACCGGCCGAAGCGCCGCTGCCGGCAAGTCGTCGATCTCCGCCAGTCCGCGCTCGGCGGCGAGCTTCGAGCGGCCATAGTCGTCGGTGGGATGCGGTTCGTCCGCCTCCGTCAGCGGCGTGGGCGAGGACGGGCCTGACTGGGCGCGCACCGAGGACAACAGGACGAACCGCCCCGCCCGCCCCCGCGCCGCATGCGCCAGATGCAGCGTCGCCGCGTGATTGACGCTGTGGTAGCGCTCGCTCGCGACGCCCGGCCCCGCATGGGCGATGCCGGCGGCGTGAATGACGGCGTCGACCCCCGCAAGCGCCGCCCGCCAGTCGGGCGAGCCGCCGATGTCGCCGACGACCGCGCGCTCGATAGCGCTGCCGGCCCCGCGCCCGGCATCGCCCGGCAAGGGCCGGTCGTCGCGCAGCGCGATGCGAACCGTGTGGCCCGCCTGCGCCAGCGCGGCCGTGAGATGGCGGCCGATGAAGCCGGTCGCGCCGGTCAGCAGAATGCGCATGTCAGCCTCCTCCCCCGGCCGGCTTGCGGGAAAAACGCACCAGCGTGCCGGCGACCAGCCCGAAACCGGCGACGACACACGCCACCTCCACCACAGGCAGCGCAAACGCCAGCGTCACCGCCGCCAGCGCCGCCAGAGCCACGTTGAGACCCGCGACATGCCCGACGACGGCGGGCACCGTCCAGCCATTGTCCGTCGCGCGCTGATAGAAATGGCTGCGATGCGCCTCCCATACCCGCTCGCGCCGCGCGAGCCGGCGCAGCAGGGTCACTGTCGCGTCCGTCACGTAATAAAGCGGCAACAGCACCGCCGCCGCAAGCGCTCCATTTGTCGAAGCCCCGCCCATGCCCGCGAGCCGGTAGAGCAGGAAACCGACGATCAGTCCGATCGGCAGCGATCCCACGTCACCCAGAAAAAGCCGCGCCACGGGCCGGTTGAACGGCGCGAAGCCGACAAGCCCGCCAAGCAGCCCCGCCGCGATCAGGCCGCTCGCGGGGTCCAGCCAGCCGGCGAGCGCGAAAAGCGCCAGCGCCGCCGTGAGAGGCACCATTTCGGCGACCGTCATCCAGTCGAGGCCGTCCATGAAATTCACGAGGTTGACGAACCACACACCGGCAAGGCCGATCAACAGCCACTCGGCGGCGGCGGGCATGGCGGGGAACAACCGCCCCGTCCCCGCGCCCGCGACGACAGCCGCGACCGCCAACGCCTGAAACACGAGCCGCAGCGCCGGCGGCAGCGGCCTGATGTCATCGACCGCGCCGACAAGACCGAGCCCGGCAGCGCCCGCCGCCAGCACGGCGAAGCCGGGAAGCGCCTCGCCGTGGCCCGAAAGCACAAGCCCCGCCACCGCGCACAGCAGCGCCGCCGCCACCACGGCGATGCCGCCGCCCTGGGGCGTCGGTATCCTGTGGCTGGAGCGCGCGTTAGGACGCGCCAGCGCGTAACGCTGCAGCAAGGGCTTCAGCACGACGATCAGCAGCGCCGAAACAGCGGCTGCGAGCGCCGCCGTCGCAGCGCCGATCAAACCGGCATTCTCCACGCTCATGCGCCGCCAGCCAGGCCGTGATAGTCGCGGTACCAGCCCACGAAGCGGGCAACGCCATCGGCAAGGGACGTCACCGGCGCGAAGCCGGTATCGCGCACGAGATCGGCGATGTCGGCCGCAGTCGACAGCACGTCGCCGGGCGGCAGCGGAACATCCGTGCGGTTGGCGGACCTGCCGAGCGCCTGCTCGATCAGCGCGATGAGGTGGTTCAACTCTTCCGGGCGATTGTTGCCGATATTGTAGACGCGGTGCGGCGCGGCGGATGTCGCCGGATCGGGCGCGAACGCATCCCACGCCGGATCGGGCGCGGCGGGGCGCTCCAGGATGCGCACTACCCCCTCCACGACATCGTCGACATAGGTGAAGTCGCGCCACACACGTCCCGCCGCCGCGACCCGGATAGGCAAGCCGCGCGCGATGGCGTCGGTGAAGATGTAGACGGCCATGTCGGGCCGCCCCCATGGGCCGTAAACGGTGAAGAAGCGCAGCCCCGTGGCCGGCAGGCCGTAAAGATGCGCATAGGAATGCGCCATCAGCTCGTTGGCCTTCTTGGTGGCGGCGTAAAGGCTCAGCGGGTGGTCGACATTGTCGCGCTCAGCGAATGGCACCTTGCGGTTGGCGCCGTAAACGGAACTGGACGACGCATAGACGAGGTGATCGATCTCGCCGTGCCGGCAGGCTTCGAGCACGTTGAGAAAAGCAACGACGTTGCTTTGGACATAGGGATGGGGCTCCACCAGCGACTGGCGCACGCCGGGCTGGGCCGCCAGATGCACGACCCGCCGCGGCGCGACCTCCTGGAAGAGCGCCGCCGTCGCCGCCGCGTCGGCGAGATCGAGACGCCGGAACGAAAACCGCGGATGGCTGGCCAGCGCCGCCAGACGGGCCTCTTTCAGGGCCGGATCGTAATAGGGCGTGAGATTGTCGATGCCGACGACATCCGCCCCTTCGGCAAGCAGCCGCCGGACAACGTGAAAACCGATGAAGCCGGCGGCCCCCGTCACCACGACGGGCGGCACGGACGGCGCAGGCGGAGCGGATTGGGCGGGCGGGTTCGGCACGGCGGCATCCGTTCGGGTCACGTTAACATTTCACCGTTTTCGGGAACGCTGAAATGCACTTCAACTTATTGATTTTGAAAGCGCTCTCGTCGGCAACATGATTCCATGTGGCAGACGGGAGCGCCATGTGCCGGGACAGTAAAGCATTTTTTCGGGAATGGGAGAGTGAATCAGCCGTTTCACACCTCGTTGTTCGAAGTGTTGCAAGCTTTCAAGGAACAATTCCCTGCAGGGCACGTTCTTCAGGCGCACACACTTTCCGCATCTCAATGCAAAGGAGCACACCATGGGCACCGTGGAGAACACTTGGGACCGCGTTCAGGGTAACTGGAAGCAGCTCACCGGCAAGGTCAAGCAGCAGTGGGGCAAGCTGACGGACGATGACCTGACCGTCATCGACGGCAAGCGCGAGGAGCTCGCGGGCAGGTTGCAGGAGCGCTACGGCTATGCCAAGGAGCAAGCTGAGCGCGAAATCGACGACTGGACCTCGCGTCAGTAATCGCCGACATTTTTTCGCGAGTATCTGATAGAGTACCCGGGCGTTTTCGCCCCCGTGAGATCCTGCGGCGGGCGAGACATCCGATCAATCGGCGCCAGCCGCATCCGTGCGTGCTGGCGCCGGTGGCGTTGGCGCCAGCCATTCATCCGTACCCACCTTTTTCAAGAGGACATACCGATGGCAGACAAGATCGAAAACAACCTCAATTCCGAAATCGAGTCGCTGCGCGGCGAGATCAAGAGCCTGACGGACTCCGTCGCCGATCTCCTTCGCCGTGAGACCGATCACGCGCGCGCCAGCGTCAAGGGCCTGACCGACAACCTCGCCGACAACGTGTCCTCGGCTGCCCACACGGTCGGCGATGCCGGCCAGCGCCTCGCCGCCAATGCCCAGGAAGGCGTGCGCACGGCCACCTCCAAGGTCGAGGCCTGCATCGAGAAGAACCCCGTCCAGTCGGTGCTGGTCGCCGCCGGCGTCGGCTTCGTGCTCGGCCTGCTGAGCCGCCGCTGATGATCGGGGTCCTGCGCGCGCTGCTTGGGGCGCAGTTCGTGTCCGCACAGGTCAGCCGGGTGCGCCATGAGGCGCGCCTGACGGTCACTCGCATCGCGCTCGGATCCGCCGCCGTTCTGCTCGCCCTCGTGGCGGTCGGGTTCTTCACGGCGGCCGGCCATGCGACGCTCACCCGCGTGCTGGGCCCGGTCAGCGCATCGCTGATCGTGGGCGGTGTCTATCTGGCGCTGGCGCTGATCGTGTGGCTGGCGTGCCGGCTCGCGACCGGTGAACGGCAGGCGCCGGCCGCCGCCACAGCGGATCTCGGGGTAGCGGATCTGGCGGCGGCAGCGCAATCGGCCCTGCATGGTGTCGGTCAGAGCGTGGGAGACGCGGTGCGCGGCATCGACCCGCAAGCGCTGGCGACGGAAGGCGGACGCAAGCTCGTCCGCACCGTCGGGCCGCTTCCGATCGCCGGAATTGCCATCGTCGCCGGTTATCTGCTGGCGCGCCGAATGGACCGCTGACCGGCGAGCCGCCGGAGAATGACGACCCTTGACAGAACAATAAAACCCCGGAGAGCACAGCCGCTCTCCGGGGTTTCTTTTTGGGTCAGTTATTCACAATGGGCGCCTCCGACCGCTCGGGCCAGCGAGGCCCTACCCGGCCACCGCAAGGGCTGCGCGCGGCTGCGCCCTCTGGCCGAAGAACAGCGCCTGGCTGATGACAGCCCGCACGGCCTCCACGCTGAAAGGCTTGGTGATGAGGAAGGCTGGCTCGGGGCGCTCGCCGGTCAGCAGGCGCTCGGGATAGGCGGTGATGAAGATCACGGGGATCGTCGTTTGCGCCAGGATGTCGTTCACCGCGTCGAGCCCCGAACTGCCATCGGCGAGCTGGATGTCGGCCAGCACCAGTTCCGGCTGATGCTCCGCCACGGCGACGAGCGCCTCGGCGTGGGTGCGCGCGATGCCGGTCACCCGGTGGCCGAGCCCCTCCACCAGCGCCTCGATGTCCATGGCGATGATCGGCTCGTCCTCGATGATGAGAACGTCAGAGGAAATCTGGCGGGAAATTTCCTCGCTCGCCTGCTGGATGAGCGCGTCTGCGCCCCTCTCGTCAATACCCAGCGCCTGGCCGATTTCCTCGCGCGAGAGCCCTTCGACCACTTCGAGCAGGAACGCGGCACGGGGCAGCAGTTCCAGAGCTGAAAGCGTCCGCTGCGCGTTGCGCTCCGCACCGGGAACAGTCCCGGCGTCATCGCCGAACTCTACGTGGGCGCCGTTGCTGGGCACGCGCCGCCAGACATCGAGAAGCACCTTGTAAATAGCGACGCGCGGCGCGATATTGCGCTGCAACAAATCCGGATCGGCAACGAGTGCCTCCAGCGCCGCGACGGCATGCGCGTCGCCGCTGGCCTGGCTGCCGGTCAGGGCGCGCGCGAGGCGGCGCATGTAGGGCAGATGGGGAGCGACCAGTTGGGAGAGAGACATGGAGAAGCACCCTTTTTCTAGCTCAAGAAACTGCGTTCCGAAATGATACGACATCGGTCAATGCGCGACGACCAGATTCATAATAAAGTGACGCGCAGGGCGCCGGATGCGTCGGACGTGTATCCTTAATCGTAAGCGGCGGAAAAAGTTCCGCGCGGTGGAACTTCATTCATGCTCGAACGTTCCAACGGGAGTGACAGTTTGGTTTGATGAGACATTGTGCCGGAAGACAGGACGTCGGCGGCAACGAACATGCGGCAGACAATTAACGGAACGACTTCCGGTGCGGCTTTTGCATCGAAACCGACGGAGAGGGAACCGGCGGGACGTCAGGGACGTTTGATATTGGAGGCCTTGATGAAGGACACCGGACGATCTCCGGGCGGGAAAGCGATGACTGATACAACTGTGCCGGATACCATTGTTCCACATAACGCGGGTCAGCATGCGGCAAGCCGCGCTGCAGACGGCGGCGATGCCGTTCGTGCGGAGCGGCAAGCTCCCGGCAGCACGGGAGCGGTGCCGCCCCTCACGACAGAGATCCAGAACCGGATCGGATCGCAGTTGCAATCGCTCTACAACGACCTGCTGGCGGAATCGACGCCCGATCGCTTCCTCAAGCTGCTGGAAGATCTCGACCGCAAGTCTTAG
>CALMIK010000021.1 GCA_937863995.1 uncultured Chelatococcus sp. | reverse complement strand
CACGGCGGTGGACTCGAACGTGCTTATTTACGAGCGCATGCGAGAGGAATTCCGAGGCGGGCGCTCACTGGTGACGGCGCTTGAAGCGGGCTTCAACCGGGCGTTCGCGACCATCATCGATTCGAACTCCACCATGCTGATCGCGGCACTCATCCTGTTCTTTCTCGGGTCGGGACCGGTGCGCGGCTTCGCGGTGGTGTTCATCCTCGGCATCCTGACCACCGTCATCACCGCCGTCACCATGACGCGCATGATGGTGGCGCTGTGGTACAGGCTGGCGAAGCCGAGAAAACTGCCGTTCTGAAACGCCGTCCTGAGTTTGCACGGGCGGCGTGAAGCCGCCCTTCAAGGAGAAAAGCGTGGGTCTGCTTCGCATCTATCCCGACGATACCCGCTTTGGGTTCGTCCGCTTCCGGCGCGTAACGCTGCCGCTGTCGGCGCTGCTCGTCATCGCGACGATCGTGCTCGGCTTCACGGTCGGCCTCAACTTCGGCATCGATTTTCGCGGCGGCACGCTGATCGAGCTGCAGGCGAAGTCGGGACAGGCCGATGTCGGGGCGCTTCGCCAGTCGGCGGAGGGGCTGGGCTTCGGCGGCGTCGAGGTGCAGGAGTTCGGCTCGCAGGGCGGTGTGTCGCTACGCTTCGCCATTCAGGAAGGCGGCGAATCGGCGCAGAGCAACGTGGTCCAGCAGGCCCGCAACGCGTTCGAGGCCGATTACGAGTTTCGCCGCGTCGAGACCGTGGGACCGCGCGTATCCGGCGAGCTGGTGCGCTCGGGCACGCTGGGCGTGGTCCTCGCCATCGGCGCGGTGATGGCTTACCTGTGGTTCCGCTTCGAGTTGCAGCTCGCCATCGGCGCCATCATCGGCACCATCCACGACATCATCCTGACGGTCGGCTTTTTCATCGTCACGCAGTCCGAGTTCAACATGACCTCGATCGCGGCGATTCTGACCATTGTCGGCTATTCGTTGAATGAAACCGTGGTGGTGTTCGACCGCACGCGCGAACTGATGCGCCGCTATAAGTCGATCTCGGTGGAAGAGCTGCTCGATCTTTCGGTCAACACCACCATGTCGCGCACGGCGATGACGGCGACCACGACCTTCCTCGCCGTGCTGGCGCTGGTCATCTTCGGCGGCGAGGCCATCCGCGGCTTTGCCGAGGTGATGCTGTTCGGCGTCGTTATCTGCACCTATTCCGCAGTGTTTGTGTCGTCGCCCGTGCTGATCTATCTTGGGCTGCGTTCGCGTCCGGGCGAGGCGGAGGAATCCGCCAGCACCGCCACGCAGCTGCCCTGACGCGAGGCCCCCGTGGCGAAGCCCGAAGCGCGATACGACGGCTTTCTACCCGGGCGGCATCCCGTGACCGCATACGGCGACGGCGGCTTCCGCTTTGCCGAGATGTCCCATCGCGGATCGCTGCTGCTGCTGCCGTCGGGCGTGCGCGCGGTGGATGCAGCCGGCGTCGGTGACGTGACGGCGGCGAGCTGGGAAGCAGTCATCGCGGAGGCGGACGCCATCGAGCTTCTGCTGGTGGGCACTGGCCGCGACATAGCGCCCTTGCCCGCGCCGCTGAGGGAACGGCTCGCCACCGCCGGTATCCGCTTCGAGGCGATGCAGACAGGGGCCGCCATTCGCACCTATAATGTGCTGCTGGCCGAGGATCGCCAGGTCGCGGCGCTCCTCATCGTCGTGTGATGGATCGTGCAATGACGACCTCCATGAAGGATGACGCTGCCTTCGCCACGGCCTTCGCTCACTGCGAGGCGCTGGTTCGCGAGGCCGATCCGGACCGGTACTGGGCGGCCTTCTTCGCGCCGGCCGGGCTGCGCCCCTATCTTTTCGCGCTCTATGCCTTCAGTCAGGAAATCGCGCGGGTGCGCGAGAGCATCAGCGCGCCGCTGCCGGGAGAAATCCGGCTGCAATGGTGGCGCGACCTGCTCGATTCGCATGTCCAGGCCAATACGCAACCGGATGATGCCCAGCCCCCGGTCGCGCAGGCGCTTCTGGCGACGATCCGCCGCTTTGGCCTGCCGGCGCAGCCCTTTCACGATCTCATCGACGCACGGGTGTTCGATCTCTACGACGACCCCATGCCCTCGGTCGCGGATCTTGAAGGATATTGCGGCGAGACGTCGTCGGCGCTGTTCCGGCTGGCAAGCCTGGTGCTCGTCGAGGGACGCGAGCCTGGCGGCGCGGATACGGCGGGGCATGGTGGCGTCGCCTTCGCCATCACGGGGCTGCTGCGCGCGCTGCCGTGGCATCTGCGGCGCGGGCAGGTATTCGTGCCGGCCGATATCGCCGCCCGTCACGGGCTCGACCGGGAGGCGCTGCTGTCGCCGGCGGGCGATGACGCCGCCTTGGGCGGGGCACTCGCGGACATGCGCGCGCTGGCGCGCGATCATCTGGCGAAAGCGTTGGCGTCGATGAGCGACGTTGCGCCGGAGGCGCGCGCCGCCATGCTGCCGCTCGTCTCCGTTCCAGCCTATCTGGCCGAGATGGAAAAGCGCGACTACAATCCCCGTCGCAGCGTCGTCGAGGTGCCGCAGTGGCGCAGGCTGTGGTCGCTTTGGCGCGCGTCACGCCGCTGGCAAAACCTCTGACAGCGATTGAAGCCATGCGGAAAGGTCGCGCCGGGCGCGGTCAGTGAGCGCCTTCTTGCGCGCGACGGCCTTTGCCGATCCGCGCAAGCGCTTGCCGTCCTCGGAACGTGGCGCCTCGGTGAGCGGTGGGAACAGGCCGAAATTCACGTTCATTGGCTGGAATGACGATGGCCTCACACCCGCGTCACCATCCTCGTCATCCGTGCTGATGTGGCCGCCGGTGATGTAGTCCACCAGCGCGCCGATGGCGGTCGTGGCGGGAGGCTGGGGCAGGTCAATGCCGCGCGCCTCGGCCGCTGCGTATTTTCCGGCAAGAAGGCCCACGGCCGCGCTCTCGACATAGCCCTCGCAGCCTGTGATCTGGCCGGCGAAACGCACACGCGGCAACGCCTTCAGCCTCAAGCTGCGGTCGAGCAAGCGGGGCGAGTTGAGGAACGTGTTGCGGTGCAACCCGCCAAGACGCGCGAACTCCGCGTTCTCGAGTCCGGGAATCAGGCGCAGGATGGATGTCTGCTCACCGTATTTCAGCTTGGTCTGGAAGCCGACGATGTTATAGAGCGTGGCCGCCGCGTTATCTTGGCGCAGTTGCACGATAGCGTGCGGTTTCACCGTTGGATTGTTCGGATTGGTCAGGCCCACGGGCTTCATCGGCCCGAAGCGCAGGGTCTCGCGCCCGCGCTCGGCCATGATCTCTATCGGCAGGCAGGCGTTGAAATAAGGCGTATCCTTCTCGAACTCGCGAAACTCGGTCTTTTCGCCGGCGAGCAGCGCGTCGACGAAGGCATTGTACTGCTCTTCCGTCATCGGGCAGTTGAGGTAGTCGGCGCCGGTGCCGCCGGGGCCGGCCTTGTCGTAGCGCGACTGCATCCAGACGATGTTGCGATCAATCGAATCGGCATGAACGATCGGCGCGATGGCGTCGAAGAAGGCAAGCGCACCTTCGCCGGTGAGCCCGTGCACGGCCTGCGCCAATGCATCCGAGGTAAGCGGGCCGGTGGCGATAATGGTCTGGGTCCAGTCCTCGGGCGGCAGGGCGGTGACTTCCCCGCGCTCGATGGTGACCAGCGGATGCGCCGCGAGCGCTTCGGTTACGGCGTCGGAAAACCCGTCGCGATCGACGGCGAGCGCGCCACCTGCCGGCACCTGATGTGTGTCGGCGGATGCCATGATCAGCGAACCGAGCGCCCGCATTTCCTGATGCAGCAACCCTACGGCATTCGTCTCGGCATCGTCCGAACGAAATGAATTGGAGCAGACAAGCTCAGCCAGCGCCTGCGTCTTGTGGGCAGGCGAGATATTGGTGGGGCGCATTTCGTGCAGCACGACTGGAACGCCAGCCTGTGCGACCTGCCAGGCGGCTTCCGAGCCTGCGAGGCCGCCGCCGATGATGTGAACCGGATTCGTCATCCGGCCTATGTGTCGCGCGCCCCTGCAAACGTCAAGCGCGATCCTGCATTCAGGCGCGGGCGCTGGCGGAGCACGGCGGCGCGGAAAAGCAAAACGCCCGTCTCAAAGAAACGGGCGTTTTGGAAACGGGGGCTTTACAACCCACCCAGCCGGACGGCTATCGCGCTGACACGCGACAACCTCAGGCATGGGAATACTTCTTGGCCACGTAAGGGATCTGCCAACGCGACAGACCGACATCGCTCAGCTCGCGGTCGGACAGCTGCGAAAGCTCGCGAACGGTCTCACGGTAACGAACCCAAGCGCGGATCTTGGACAGAACATACGAAACGATCATCACACTCTCCTGAAGCAGTGAGGAAATCCATTCCTCATACTGCAATGCAATATATAGCATCATTGGCCGATTAAGGAGAGAGCAATCCGTAGATCAGTTACGCGTTTGTTGCATGGTTAAGGGGCAATTATCGCCCAGATTGGGTCAATTGCGGCAATTTTTGGCTTAGTTACACTTGTAAGCATTGCGCTCACGTCATTCCGCCGCCTGTGTGCGCTTGCGAATGGGGCGGCGCTCCAGAACCTCGCGCAGAAAACGGCCGGTATGTCCCGCCTCGCTGCCCGCGATTGCTTCCGGCGTGCCCTGGGCAACGATCCGGCCACCGCCGTCGCCACCCTCAGGCCCCATGTCGAGCACCCAGTCGGCCGTCTTGATGACTTCCAGATTGTGCTCGATGACGATGACCGTGTTGCCCTGGTCGACCAATTCGTGCAGCACTTCCAGAAGCTTGGCCACATCGTGGAAATGCAGGCCGGTCGTTGGCTCATCGAGAATGTAAAGGGTGCGGCCAGTGGCGCGTTTCGACAATTCCTTCGACAGCTTGACGCGTTGCGCCTCGCCGCCAGACAGCGTCGTGGCCGGCTGTCCAACCTTGACGTAACCGAGCCCCACCCTAGAAAGCGTCTGCAGCCGGTCGCGAATGCCCGGCACAGCCTTGAACAGGTCGATGCCCTCGTCGACCGTCATGTCGAGCACATCCGAGATCGAATGGTTGCGATACTTTACCTCGAGCGTCTCGCGCTCGTAGCGCTTGCCCTTGCAGACATCGCAGGTGACGTAGACATCCGGCAGGAAGTGCATCTCGATCTTGATGACACCGTCGCCCTGGCACGCCTCGCAACGACCGCCCTTGACATTGAAGGAGAAACGCCCCGGCCCGTAACCGCGCGCCTTGGCTTCGGGCAGACCGGCGAACCACTCCCGGATCGGCGTGAACGCGCCGGTATAAGTGGCGGGATTCGAGCGCGGCGTGCGGCCGATGGGCGACTGGTCGATGTCGATGACCTTGTCGAGATGCTCCAGCCCCTCGATCTTCTCGAACGGGGCAGGGTGCGCGGTCGAACCATTGAGACGGCGCGCCACCGCCTGATACAGCGTGTCGATGACGAGCGTGGATTTGCCGCCGCCCGAAACGCCGGTGACACAAGTGAAGGTGCCGAGCGGAAAAGCCGCCGTGACGTCCTTGAGATTGTTGCCGCGCGCGCCGGCAAGCGTCAGCATGCGGCTTTTCTGCGGCTTACGCCGCTTGTCGGGGATCGGAACGGACAATTCGCCGGTCAGGTACTTCGCCGTTAGCGACGCCGGGTTTTTCAACAACTCCGCCGGGGTTCCCTGGGCGACGATGGTGCCGCCGTGCACGCCCGCGCCCGGCCCGACATCGACCACATAATCGGCCTGCAGGATCGCATCCTCGTCGTGTTCGACGACGATGACAGTATTGCCCAGATCGCGCAGCCGCCGCAGCGTCTGCAACAGCCGTTCGTTATCGCGCTGATGCAGGCCGATGGACGGCTCGTCGAGGACATAAAGCACGCCCGTGAGTCCGGAACCGATCTGCGAGGCGAGGCGGATGCGCTGGCTCTCGCCGCCCGACAGCGTGCCCGACCCGCGCGCCAGCGTCAGATATTCGAGCCCGACATCGAGCAGGAACGTCAGCCGGTCGCGTATTTCCTTCAGGATGCGCACGGCAATGGCGTTCTGCTGCTCGTTGAGCGTCGCCGGCAGCGACTCGAACCAGTCGCGCGCGTCCGACACCGATAACAGGCCGATCTCGCCGATATGCCGCCCGCCGATCTTGACGGCGAGCGCTTCCGGCTTCAGGCGAAAACCCTTACATGCGGCGCAGGGCGTTTCCGACATGAAACGGCCGATGTCCTCGCGCGCCCATTCGCTGTCGGTTTCCTTGAAGCGCCGCTCGAGGTTGGTGATGACACCCTCGAACGGCTTGTTGACCTCATAGCTGCGGTTGCCGTCATTATAAAGAATGCGCACTTTTTCCGAGCCGGTGCCATATAGAATGGCGTTGCGCAGCTTCTCCGACAGCTTTTCCCACGGAGTGAGCATGTCCTCGCCGAAATGAGCCGAAAGCGCGTCGAGCGTCTGGGCATAGTAGGGAGAGGTTGATTTGGCCCACGGCGCCACGGCGCCGTTACGCAGGCTGCGTTCGGTGTCGGGAATGACGAGATCGGCTGAAACGTTCATCTCCCGGCCCAGCCCGTCACAGACCGGGCAGGCGCCGAAGGGATTGTTGAACGAGAACAGGCGTGGTTCGATTTCGGGAATCGTGAAGCCGGACACCGGGCAGGCGAATTTCGACGACAGGATCACGCGCTTTGCCGCGCCTTTTTCATCGGTCTCGTCCGCGAGTTCGATGACGGCGATTCCATCGGCGAGGTCGAGCGCCGTTTCCAGCGATTCAGACAGGCGCGAGGCGATATCGGCGCGCACGACCAGCCGGTCCACCACGACGTCGATGTCGTGCTTGAACTTCTTGTCGAGAGCCGGCGCCTCGGCGATCTCATGGAATTCACCGTCGATCTTGACGCGCTGGAAGCCTGCCTTGAGAAACTCGGCCAGTTCCTTGCGATACTCGCCCTTGCGTCCGCGCACGACCGGCGCGAGCAGGTAGAGGCGGGTCTTCTCCGGCAGCGCCAGCACCCGGTCAACCATCTGGCTCACCGTCTGGCTCTCGATCGGCAGCCCGGTCGCGGGCGAATAAGGCACGCCGACCCGCGCCCACAGCAGGCGCATGTAGTCGTAGATCTCCGTGACCGTGCCGACCGTCGAGCGCGGGTTGCGCGAGGTCGTCTTCTGCTCGATGGAGATGGCGGGCGACAGCCCGTCGATCTGGTCGACGTCGGGCTTCTGCATCATTTCGAGGAACTGGCGCGCATAGGCGGACAGCGATTCGACATAGCGGCGCTGGCCTTCGGCGTAGATGGTGTCGAAGGCGAGAGACGACTTGCCCGAACCCGACAGGCCCGTGAATACCACCAGGCTGTCGCGCGGGATCGTCAGGTCGACATTCTTGAGGTTATGTTCGCGCGCGCCGCGGATGCTGATGACGTGCCGGGAAGCTGACTGCCGGGAAACGCCGGGTGAGGGCGTCGATCCATCGAAAAGGTCGTCAAGAGAGGCCATTGCTCATGCCCATGGTTTCAGATCGCGTATTCCAGCGTCGCGCCGCATACGAGGTGGTATGCTGTTCAAAATCCGGTCTTGCAAGCAGTGTTGCATTGCGTTAAGAACATTTCAAGAACAATTTTCATGACCGCAACCAGCCGGATTTCCGGGGCATAAGGGTGTGCGGCACTCAAGTTGGATCTGGCTGGCGCGCCGGTTTCCGGTATTGTCCGGCGTAAAGGACGTTATGTGCATCAGGAGGGTTTCCGCATGGCGGGCAGTGTGAACAAGGTTATTCTCGTGGGCAATCTCGGCCGCGACCCCGAGGTGCGGCGGCTCAATTCCGGCGAACCGGTGGCCTCGTTGCGCATCGCGACCTCCGAAACCTGGCGCGACAAGGCGTCGGGCGAACGGCGCGAGCGGACCGAATGGCACAACGTGGTGATTTTCAACGAGAACCTCGCCCGCATCGCCGAACAGTACCTGCGCAAGGGAACGAAGGTCTATGTGGAGGGTCAGTTGCAGACCCGCAAGTACCAGGACAAGGACGGACAGGAGCGTTACGTCACTGAAGTGGTGCTGCAGCGTTTCCGCGGCGAATTGACCATTCTCGACAGCCGCAGCGGCGGCGGTGACGAGTTCGGCGGCGGCTCGGGCAGTTCGGGTGGTTATGGCGGTGGCAGCTTCGGCGGCGCGGAGCCGTCGCGTCCGGCCGTTAGCGACAGATCGTCCAGCGGCGGACAGAGCGCGCCGTCCAACTTCTCGAGCGATCTCGACGACGACATTCCGTTCTGATTGCCGCAGGTTCGTGTTGGAGTGCCTGCCTGATGGCGGGCGTTCCTGACAGAATGCGATTCGGCTAAGCGGGATTATGGAACCTTGTGCGCATGAAGCCTGGTGCGCCAAGCCGGTTGTGTATCAAGCCAGTTGGATTCCCTCATGAAGCCTTCACGCGATATAGGCCGGCTCATCGAAATTATGGCGGCCCTGCGCACGCCGGGCACGGGTTGCCCGTGGGATCTCGAGCAGGATTTCTCCACGATTGCGCCATATACCGTCGAGGAAGCCTACGAGGTCGTCGACGCCATCGAACGTGGCGACCTAGATGACCTGCGCGACGAGTTAGGCGACCTGCTGTTGCAGGTCGTCTTTCATGCCCGCATGGCGGAGGAGCAAGGCGCGTTCGCGTTCGGCGACGTGGTGCAGGCCATCACCGAAAAGCTCGTCCGCCGTCATCCGCATGTGTTCGACGACGCGCGCGAACTGTCGCCGGATGAGGTCAAGGCCGTGTGGGCCAATATCAAGGCCGAGGAACGCCGGCTGAAGGCTGCGCGGCAGGAAGCATCGTCCGCCGCGCCGTTGCCGGAAAGTGTGCTCGATGGCGTGCCGCGCAACATGCCCGCGCTCGTGCGTGCCGAGAAGTTGCAAAGCAAGGCCGCGCGCGTGGGCTTCGACTGGTCCGACACGGCTGATGTCGTCGCCAAAATCCGCGAAGAGCTCGACGAGGTCGAGGAAGCGGTCGCCTCGGGCAGGAAATCTGCCGTGCGCGAGGAGATTGGCGATCTCATCTTCGCCGTCGCCAACCTCTCCCGGCATCTGGGGGTCGATCCCGAGACGGCCACTGAGGCTACCAATACGAAATTTGCGCAGCGATTCAGATATATCGAGCAGAACATAGGCCGGCTCGGAACAACGGTCGAAGCCGCGAGTCTGGACGAGATGGAATCCTTGTGGCAGGAGGCCAAGAGCGTATTACCGTCAAAGAAATAGACTTCAGCCTTACCGGATGACGCGCGCCCCCGGGCAGCGGTTGATGAGCCGTGGTTCCTTCTCTGGCGCCACGCGCACAACGACCGCCAAACGCCCGTCCGTGTCGCTGCGCCGCTCCAGCACCTCGGTTTCCGCATGCAGCCAGCTGAGCAGGGCGCCGTCCGAAGGTTCCAGGTTAACGAGGTAGATGCGCCGGCCTTCGGCGATGCGGGCTTCGATTGCGGCGAGAAGCCCATCGATCCCCTCGCCTGTCACGGCGGAAATCAGCACAGGCCGCGTGCCGCCGGGGCGTGATGCGGCGATGGTCAGCAGCCGGTCGTGCGCTTCCCCCTCAAGCAGGTCGGCCTTGTTCCAGACCTCGATGATATGCGGCGAATCGGGGTTGATGCCGAGTTCGCGCAGGATCTCGTTGACGTCCGCGGCCTGCGCCTGCGTGTCGATGTGCGACACGTCGCGCACGTGCAGCAGCACGTCGGCCTCGATAACGTCCTCCAATGTGGCGCGGAAGGCAGCGACGAGCGTCGTCGGCAGGTCGGAAATGAATCCGACAGTGTCGGACAGGATCGCCTTGCCGCCGTGGGGAAGCTTCACGGCGCGCGCGGTCGGATCGAGGGTGGCGAACAGCATGTCCTGCGCCATCACTTCGGCAGCCGACAGGCGGTTGAACAGCGTCGACTTGCCGGCATTCGTGTAACCGACCAGCGCCACGACCGGATAAGGCACACGCTTGCGGCTCTCGCGGTGAAGCGAGCGGGTACGCTTGACACCTTCGAGATCGCGCTCGAGGCGTGTCATGCGCTCCTGGATAACACGCCGGTCGGCCTCGATCTGCGTCTCGCCGGGTCCGCCGAGGAAGCCGAAGCCGCCGCGCTGGCGCTCGAGATGGGTCCACGAGCGCACGAGCCGGCTTTTTTGATAGGCCAGATGCGCAAGCTCCACCTGCATGGTGCCTTCGCGGGTGTGGGCGCGGTTGCCGAAGATTTCGAGGATAAGGCCCGTGCGGTCGATGACCTTGGCCTTCCAGGCGCGCTCCAAATTGCGCTGCTGCACTGGCGACAGCGCGCAATCCATCACCACCAGTCCGATGTCCTCGTCCTGAACCGCCTGGGTGATCTCCTCCAGGCGCCCCTTGCCGATGAAGGTCGACGGGCGCACGGCATCGAGATTGATCACGATCGGACGCACCACCGCGAGATCGATCGCGCGGGCAAGACCGACCGCCTCGTCGATGCGCGCTGTGATATCTCGGGAAATCACGGCATTTTCAGCACCCGGAAGCGCCGCCGTCGATCGATCGGGACGCCGGGTGAGATAGGGGCCGACGACGAATGTACGGGTGCCGCCCGCCGTGGGCGACTGCAGTTCAGTCAGTGACATCTATATCCGATTGAAGGACAGGAGCGCATACGGCTGGCCGGGTGGCAGGCGTATCAACGCCTGCTGTGGCCAACGCCGTTCGGTCATCTGTCGCCAAGTTCATCCGCCTGCTCGAACAATTGTACGGGCTGGCCGGGCATGATGGTGGAAATGGCATGCTTGTAGACAAGCTGCGAGTGGCCGTCCCTGCGCAGCAGGACGCAGAAATTGTCGAACCACGTCACGACGCCCTGCAACTTGACGCCGTTGATGAGAAAGATCGTCAGCGGGACCTTGTTCTTCCGGACGTGGTTGAGAAATGTATCTTGAAGGTTTTGCGCGCGTTCGCCCGCCATGTTCTTGAGCCTCGTGAGCCGATCGCCACCCGTGAGCGCAGCGATATTGTTGTTGTTATTGCCCGCCGCTTCAAGTCACTCAGGAAGCGCGAAATACGGACCCGTTTTTCCAATGTTGCATTACAACATGAAAATCGCAAGTGACTGTGTCACATGAGATGGTGAAAGCACCGGCGGCGTTGCCGCTGCGCCGAATCAGTCGATGTCCTCGACATCCTCACCACCGCCATAGACGCGCTGGGCGAGCGCCGCTTCAAGGAACGGATCGATGTCGCCATCGAGCACGTCGGACGGCGTGCCGGACGTCACGCCCGTGCGCAGGTCCTTAACGAGCTGATAGGGCTGCAGAACATAGGATCGCAACTGGTGGCCCCAGCCGATGTCCGTCTTGCTGGCGGCCTCGGCGCTGGCCTTTTCCTCGCGCTTCTGTAGCTCGAGCTCGTAAAGACGCGCGCGCAGCATGTTCCACGCCGTGGCGCGGTTCTTGTGCTGCGAACGCTCAGATTGGCACGAGACGACGATGTTGGTCGGGATATGCGTGATGCGCACCGCCGAATCGGTCTTGTTGATGTGCTGGCCGCCGGCGCCCGAAGCGCGGAAGGTGTCCACGCGGCAGTCGGCTTCCTTGATGTCGATCTGGATGCGGTCGTCCACCACCGGGTAGACCCAGATCGAGGCGAAGCTCGTGTGCCGGCGTGCGTTCGAGTCGAACGGGGAAATGCGCACCAGCCGGTGCACGCCCGATTCCGTCTTCAGCCAGCCATAGGCGTTGTGACCCTTGATCTGCAAGGTGGTGGACTTGATGCCCGCCTCTTCGCCGTCGGTGAATTCCAGCGTCTCGACCTTGAACCCGCGCCGCTCGGCCCAGCGCGTGTACATGCGCATGAGCATCAGCGCCCAGTCCTGGCTCTCGGTGCCACCGGCGCCAGAATGTACTTCAAGGAATGTGTCGTTGGTATCCGCTTCGCCCGACAGCAGCGTCTCGACCTGACGGCGCGCGGCCTCGGACGCGAGCGCGCGGATGGATTCCTCGCCCTCGGTCACGATCTCCTGATCGCCCTCGGAATCGCCGAGTTCGATGAGGTCGATCGCGTCGGCCACGTCACGTTCAAGGCGCAGGATGCTGGCGATGGCCTCATCGAGCTCGGTGCGCTCGCGCATGATCTTCTGCGCGGCGTCGGCGTCGTTCCAGAGGTCCGGCGTTTCGGCGAGCGCGTTCAGCTCCGCCAGGCGTTTTTGTGCGACATCCCAGTCAAAGATGCCTCCTCAGCAGTCCCACGGACTGCTTGATGTTCTCGACCAGCGTTTCGATTTCTGCGCGCATCGCTTCCGTTGCCGTTCATTCAATATATAGCCCCGGAGCGCTGAGGCCCCGGAGGCATGTTGTATAGGCCGCTCGACGATGTCAGTAAAGCCCGCCCGCCGCGAAACCGCCCGATGCGGGCGCCGCCTGCGGCGGAGGCAAGCGTTCCCCCTCTCCGAACGGGTCGATGGGTTCGCCGCGCGATCCGCCACCGCCTCCGCCCCCCTCCGTCGGAGCGGTGCCCGGCTTGAAGGCTTCCATGATGACGCCGTTGCCGCTGCCGGACGAACGCTTGCCCGTGCCGGCATCCACCTTGACGAGCTTGATGCCGGCGGGCACACGGAAGGGCGTGGCGGGTTTGTCCTCAAGCGCGATCTTCATGAAATCGCGGAACATCGGCGCGGCGTAAGCAGCCGCCTGAGCCTTGGCGCCGAGCGAGCGCGGCTTGTCGAAACCCATGTACACGCCCACCGCGAGATCCGGCGAGAAGCCGACGAACCACACGTCCTTGGCGTCGTTGGTGGTGCCGGTCTTGCCGGCGAGCGGCTTGCCGACCTCGGCGACGATCCGCCCGGTGCCCCGTTCCACCACACCTTCGAGGATGGAGACGATCTGATAGGCGGAAAGCGGATCGAGCACCTGCTCGCTGTTGTCGACCAGCGCCGGTTCCTGCTGTCCCGCCCATGCCGTGGCGGCGCAAGAGTCACAGACGCGCTGGTCGTGGCGGAACAGGGTCTTGCCCCAACGATCCTGGATGCGGTCGATGAGAGTCGGGCGGATATGGCGCCCGCCGTTGACGAACATCGCGTATGCCGTCGTGAGGCGCAGCACCGTCGTCTCGCCCGCGCCCAGCGACATCGACAGCATCGAGGGCATGTCGTCCATGATGCCGAAGCGCTTGGTGTATTCGATGATCAGCGGCATGCCGATGTCGCGCGCGAGCCGCACGGTCATGAGGTTTTTCGAGCGCTCTAGCCCATAGCGCAGCGTGCGCGGCCCGGCAAAGCGCCGCTCGAAGTTCTCCGGCCGCCAGGTGGGCACGCCAGGGCCCTGACTGATCTCAATCGGCCCGTCGACAACGATGCTCGACGGCGTGTAGCCGTTGTCGATCGCCGCGGCGTAGACGAACGGCTTGAAGGCTGAACCCGGCTGGCGCAGGGCCTGGATGGCACGGTTGAACTCGCTCTGATCGAAGGAGAAGCCGCCGACCATGGCGAAAACGCGGCCCGTGGCCGGGTCCATCGCGACGATGGCGCCGGACACTTCCGGTAGCTGGCGCAGCCGGTAGGTGTTGCCGTTGCCCGGAAGCGGCTCGACATAGACGAGGTCGCCGACCGAGACGACTTGCGTGAGCGCGCGGCGCGTCCAGCGCACGCCTTCCTGGGTGATCAGGCCGGTGCGCCGCTCGGGCGCCACCCGCCCGCCCGGGTCCACGCCGGGCTGCAGTCCGACGCGCGCGCCAGCCCTGTCGATGGAGAGGACGACAGCGAGTTCCCACGGCTTCACGTCGCCCAGAACCGGCTTCTTCGCCAGCGCCTCGCCCCAGTCGCCACCGAGATCTATCTTTTCGCTGGCGCCACGCCAGCCGCGCGCTTCGTCGTAGCGCACCAGGCCATCGGTCAGCACCTTGCGCGCCGTGGCCTGAAGCTTGGGATCGAGCGTCGTGCGGACGGAAAGCCCGCCCTCGTACAGCTCTTTCTGGCCGTAACGCTCGGCGATCTGGCGGCGCACTTCCTCGGCGAAATAACCGGCGACGTATGTGTTGGGCGACAGCGAACGCGGCGTCGCGACGAGCGGCGTGTTCTTGGCCGCAGCTGATTCGGCGGCGGTGATGTAGCCGTTCTCGGCCATGCGGTCGAGCACCCAGTTGCGGCGGTCGACGGCGGCCTGGTTGCGCGTGTAGGGGTTGTAGTTGTTCGGCCCCTTCGGCAGGGCTGCGAGATAGGCCGTCTCCGCCAACGTCAACTCGTTGACCGACTTGTTGAAATAGCTCAGGGCCGCGGCCGCGATGCCGTAGTTGCCCATGCCGAGGTAGATCTCGTTGAGATAGAGCTCAAGGATCTTTTCCTTGGTGTAGACGCTCTCCATACGCAACGCGACGAGCATTTCGCGAATTTTGCGATCGTAGCTGCGTTCGTTCGTCAGCAGGAAGTTCTTCGCCACCTGCTGCGTGATCGTCGAAGCGCCCTGGGGACGGCCGCCGCTGCGCGCGTTGGAGACGACGGCGCGCACGATGCCTTCCGGATCGATGCCGTTATGCGAGAAGAAATTCTTGTCTTCTGCCGACAGGAATGCCTCGAGGAGCAGCTTGGGCGTGGCTGAGATGGGCAGGTAAAGCCTGCGTTCGCGTGAGTACTCGGCCAGCAGGCTGCCGTCGCCGGCGTGAACGCGCGTCGTTACCGGGGGCTGATAGTTGGCGAGCTGCGAATAATCCGGCAGGTCCTGGGAGTATTTCCAGATCAACAAACCCGCCGCGGCCGAGCCGATGACGAACATCAGCACCAGAGCGGTGAAGGCAAATCCTACGAACCGAAGCAGAAATCTCATATGCGCAGGCCTGTCGCCCCTGTTCAAGTCATCCCGGGCCTGTGGCCCGTTCGCCGCCCTCCTTGGCGCGCACTTTCATATATACCTGTAGCATGAAGAATCCATTCGCGAAAACACCGTGTCGTTCCCAATCGCCCGGAATGTGGCGCGGAAGCATCGCGCCGGGCTGCTCGCCGTCTTCCGCGATCTCGAATATTTGATGTCAGCCCTTGTCCGTCTGCTGCTCCGCGATGCGGCGGGCGAAGAAGCGGTCGAGAGCGGTGATGAGGGCCGTTATCGTCTTGCCCTGCCATTCCTCGGACGTCAGCAGCGCCACGTCTTCTTCGCTGGAAAGATAGCCCAGCTCGAGCAGCACGGAGGGCACGTCGGGCGCCCGCAGCACGCGGAAACCGGCCGAGCGGTGAGGATTGCGCGTCAGGTGGACGTTCTTGCGCAGCGACTCGATGGTGCCGTCGGCGAACATGCTCGACAGCGTGCGGGTTTCGCGCCGCGTCAGGTCGGCGAGAATGCCGACGACGTCGTCCGCCTCTTCCACCGCCTCGACGCCGGCGACCTGGTCGGCGAGGTTTTCCTTGGCGGCAAGCTGGGCGGATTCGGCGTCGGTGGGGGTGTTCGCGCTGGTGTAGACGGTCGCGCCGCGCACGTTGGCGTTGCGGCCGAGCGAATCCGCATGGATCGATATGAACAGGTCCGCCGCCGCCTCGCGCGCGATACGCACGCGCCCGCCGAGCGACACGAAGCTGTCATCGTCACGCGTGAACTGCACGCGATAGCGCCCGGTGGCCTCGATCCGCGCGCCGAAGCGCTTGGCGAAGGCGTGGACGAGGTCTTTTTCCTGCACGCCAAAGCGGATGGCGCCGGGATCGACGCCGCCGTGTCCCGGATCGAGCATGATCAGCGGCCGGGGGTCACGGCGCGCGGCGGCGTCGCGAGCCTCCGCCGCACGGGCGTTTTCCGCCTGCGACAATGTCGCCGCCGCCTCGACCATGGGCTGCATCGCAGCCCGCGCATAGGTGGCGCGATCGGTGCGCGTGAGCTCGATCGTCAGCGTCGCGCCATGGGCCGCCGCTTCGCTCGCGACCTTCGTCGCCAGCGCTGGCGCCTTGAGGTCGATCACGATGCGCGAGCGACCCTGCGCGAAAAGCCCGTAACGATAGGAGGCGACCACGGACCCGCCCACCGACGCATCCTCGCTGTCGCCCGCCGGCAAGTTGAAGGTGACCTGCGGCAGGTCCACGATCACCCTGTCCGGCCGCTCCAGCAGGAAGGCGCGCGCCTCGACGGGCGCCGAGAGGGTGAGCACGAGACGTGTCGTTTCGGCATCGTGCGTGACATCGATGGCCACGGCGCGCACGGCGGCGTCACCCGTTGCGTGGCCGCCCGCCGGAACGAGCCCGGCAACGAGCAGCGCCGCCAGCGCGATCGCGGCGGCGCGCCAGCGCACGCTCCACGCCGGCCGGCCTCCCTTTGCGGGATGGCCTGTCCGGGCGAGAGTGGCTGCGCGCCGCGCCCACGCGGAACGAGCCCAATGGTTTGATGCCATTCCAGAAATCCATCGAATGCCGGTGCCGGATGGGCGCCCGGGCGGGCCATGCCTTTCAACAACATAATAAGCGGATGGTTAACCGCATTTTACCGCGCCCGCACCGATGCCGAAAGTCCCCCGCCATCTGTGGCGGCGTTCTGGTGCGGCGTGCCCCGGCGACCGTCCGGCGGGGAGGCGCTTCGATACAATCGCCTGAGGTATGACGCATAATGCTTGCCAAATGGCAATTGCGTTCTGTAATGAAAGTGATCCGGTTTCGGCATCGTCATGTATCGTCCTCCCCGTTCGGGCGGATGCTGTGACAGCCAGCCCCTTGCGCACGCATCCAGATGGAAGGCGGACGCGCAACGGCTATTACAGCCGCAAGGGTGCGCCAGAAGGGTGCCGCGCCTGGATCGATGGAGTCTGCGGTTCCAGCAGTCGGTCCACGGAACGTCAGCGCACGGGCACTTCGATTGCCGCTGCCTGCACGACGTTCCCGAGCCGCCTGCCCGAGCCACCTGCCGGCATGCGGCCCGCCAGCGGATGCGCCTTTCGGCCTGTTCGCCTCGGACCCTGCCGGTTCGGCCTCGGATGGCTGCCGGTTGCCCGGCACTCCATGCAAGTTGTCTTCAGATGCCCTGTCCCGGCGGGTCCAGTCGCCGGGCGGGCCCACGCCTTCAGGGGCGTTAAGGGCACGGGTATTCGGGAGCGCGATCCCGGAGGGCGGATGTCGTTTTCCGATCCTGTCGCGCTCCATCAAGCGACCGCGCCGCTGAAGCGGGTCGATCGGATTGTTTTTGCGGGGTGGTGCTCTACACGGAGCCCTGCCCGTTGTTTCGGAATGTGCATTGAGCGACACGCTTGAGATTGCATCGCAGCGCCCTTCCCGCGTTCCGGCGGGTTTCGGGGCATTTTATCCGGCGCGGCAGCCAATGCTGCCTGCCGGCTTGCGAGGCCGTCGGCTGCGTGTCTCCGAAGCCGCCGTGACCACACCGGTTCGATCCGCCTTCCTCGGCGCTTCCCGACTTTTTCCACATCAACATCCCTTACGCCGGGCGTCGTCCGGCTTTTTTGCGTTCCGTTTTCCTGCGGCTTGCGGGCTTCGGCGGGTTTCTGCCCCCGCCGGTTTTTTCCGCAGCCTGCCCAGCGCAGCCGTCGCAGGGAGGCGGGAACGCCCGTTTGAGAGTCCATCATGGCCAACAAGATGCTTATCGACGCCTCGCACCCGGAGGAAACCCGGGTCGTCGTGGTGCGCGGAAACAAGATAGAAGAATTCGATTTCGAGTCCGCCGACCGCAAGCAGTTGCGCGGCAACATCTATCTGGCGAAAGTCACGCGGGTGGAGCCATCGCTCCAGGCGGCTTTCGTCGAGTATGGCGGCAACCGCCACGGGTTCCTCGCCTTCAGCGAAATCCATCCCGACTATTATCAGATTCCGGTCGCCGACCGGCAGGCCCTGCTCGAGGAAGAGGCGCGCGCCGAGCGTGACCTCGACCGCGACGACGAGCGCGGCAACCGCAGGAGCCGCCCCGCAAAGCGCGACAACGCCGACGAAACCGTCAGTGCCGCGGCTGAGGGCGACGAAGAGGCCAACGGCGGCGAAGAAAACGGCACCGGTAATGGCGACGAGGATCACGTCGAGCAGGTTGGCGGCGCTTCCGACGCGCTGGAGGAGATCCCCGACCGGCGTCAGCGGCCCCTGCGCCGCCAGTACAAGATTCAGGAAGTCATCAAGCGCCGGCAGGTGCTGCTGATCCAGGTCGTCAAGGAGGAGCGCGGCAACAAGGGCGCGGCGCTCACCACTTACCTGTCGCTCGCTGGCCGTTATTCGGTGCTGATGCCCAACACGGCGCGCGGCGGTGGCATTTCGCGCAAGATCACCAACATCCCCGACCGGAAGCGCCTGAAGGCGATCGCGCAGGAGCTCGAGGTGCCGCAGGGCATGGGCGTGATCGTGCGCACCGCCGGCGCCGCGCGCACCAAGGCCGAGATCAAGCGCGACTTCGAATATCTGCTGCGCATGTGGGAAAGCGTGCGCGGGCTGACGCTCCAGTCGAGCGCCCCTGCCCTCGTGTACGAGGAAGGCTCGCTGATCAAGCGCGCCATCCGCGACCTTTACAACAAGGACATCGACGAGGTTCTCGTTTCCGGCGACGACGCCTACCGCGAGGCCAAGGACTTCATGCGCATGCTCATGCCGAGCCATGCCAAGGCTGTCCAACCCTACAAGGATATCAATCCGCTGTTCGCTCGCCACGGCGTCGAGGCGCAGCTCGATGCGATGTTCTCCAGCCAGGTAACGTTGAAGTCCGGCGGCTACATCGTCATCAATCCGACTGAAGCGCTCGTCTCCATCGACGTGAACTCGGGCCGCTCCACGCGCGAGCACAACATCGAAGACACCGCTTACCGCACCAACCTGGAGGCCGCCGAAGAGGTGGCCCGCCAGTTGCGGCTGCGCGATCTCGCCGGGCTGATCGTCATCGACTTCATCGACATGGAGGACAAGCGCAACGTCCGCAACGTCGAGAAGAAGCTCAAGGATTGCCTCAAGAACGATCGCGCCCGCATTCAGGTCGGACGCATATCGGCCTTCGGCCTCATGGAGATGTCGCGCCAGCGCATCCGCACCGGCGTGCTGGAAAGCTCGTCCGTGCCCTGCCCGCACTGCGCGGGCACCGGCTTCGTGCGCGCAACGCCGTCCGTGGCGCTGCACATCCTGCGCGCCATCGAGGAGGCGCTCATCCGCAACGCGGGCTATGACATCAACGTCAGGACCCGTACCGAGGCGGCGCTCTACGTCCTCAACCAGAAGCGCGTGCATCTGCGCGAGCTCGAAACCCGGTTCGGCGTGGCGATTTCCATCCTCGCTGACGATATCAATCTCAGCGGCGCCAACTATTACGCCCTCGAACGCGGCGAGGCCGCGGCCCCGGGTGTGGCGCGCGCGCCGGTGACGGGCGTGCAGATCGAGGTTCTCGACACGAGCGTCGATGACGCGGAGCCGGAGGCCGATGACGAGGCGACGCCCGCGCCAGCCCAGCGGCACAGGGAGCGTGACCGGGATCGCAATCGCGACCGCGATCGTCATCGCTCCGGCGGCCGTGGCCGCGGGGAAGACAGGCCTGTCGCCGATGCCGACGACGAGGTCGTGGCCGCTGCCAAGGAAGCGGATGAAGAAACGGCTTCCGTGGCAGCAGACGATTCGAGCGAGGGTGACGGCTCACGCCGCCGCCGCCGCCGCCGCCGCCGTGGCGGACGCCGCAATGGCGAGAATGGCGCGGCTGCTGCTCAGCATGGTTCCGCTGAAACCGAAACATCTTATGCCGGATCGTCCCAGGATGACTCGTTCGATGATGACGGCGACGATGATTCGGACGAGGCACAGGACATCGCAACCTTGTCCGATGGCGTGGAAGGTGACGCGCCACGCTCTGCCGACGAGGCTGTAACGGAAGACGAAGCGGTTGTGGATGAGTCTGGCGAGGGGGGCGGCAGGACGCGTTCAACGCGGCGGCGCTCCTCCCAGCGTCGGCGCTCGAAGGCGGATGCCCCTCCGGTAGATGATGAGGTGGCCGAATTCGTAGCGGAAGCACCGGAGGCGGATGTTGTCCCGGCCTCGGCAACGGATGCGCAACTGGCCGATGTATCGGCGCTCCTCGTCGATGACGCGGACGAAGTGCAGATCGCGGAGCAGTCCGAGACCTTGCCTCAGGACGAGGATGAAGAGGCTCCGGCACTGACGGTATGGTCTTCCGAACCCGAAACGGCCGCCGCTCCCGACGGGCCGCCGCGTCCGAAGCGGATCGGCTGGTGGTCCCGTAAGGAAAAGTAAGCCGGCGGGTTCCCGCTCACTCTATGCGTAAGCTCCGGCCCACGGGCCGGAGCAGCCTGAAGTCTGAGATATGCCGCATAGAATACGGCATCTCCGGTACAGGGCCGAATCTGAAGCGTAATCCGGCGCGATCGGCTTTGAAACAGCACGTTTCATATGCATTCGCCTGGCGCCCGTTATTGAACGGGCACCAGGCGAATGCTCGACAGAATGCAAGCCATCTCACTTATCGGTATGCGATTCCTGTCGCGAGGGATCTGTCGCGCCGTGCCTGCCGTCCCTTAGTTCCTGAAGCATTTCGACAGCAAGAGCTTGCAGATCGTCGCTCACCTCGCGGCTGCTCGATAGCCGGCGATCTTGCAGATCGGTGGTGAAGTGGCCGGTGTGGTAGGTGTCGCCGCAGGAGGAAGACGTTGTGCACACTTCCATCTCTGGCAGGCCGAAGTTGCGCAGTGCCGCATACAACCTGAGGCCGCGCTCGGTTGGCTGACCGTCGCACGTGAGAGGCATATCGAACCCCGCCCCCACCGCGCTGTTGCCTACACGGCTGCCGAGCCTCAGATTTCCCGACGAATCGACTGTGTGCATCAGAAGGCTATGATAGGCTTGCTGCCTGTCTGGATTTTGCACCACACCATCCGGCGCGGGTTCCTGCACGACGTCCTGAGTGTTGCCGAGAGCAACATCGATGTCTCTCGCCATCAGGCGAAACTTGTCGCCAGTTGTCGCGGTTTCGGGATCGAGTTTTTCGCCGTACCCGTGAGTCGCCGGTTCTTCTGCGATGATTGCGCGCCCGATACCTTGCAGGCGCGCAACCGCGGCTGCCTGCGCCGCAAGAGCGCTCATGATCGGACGGGCCGCTTCCGCAACCTTGATCTGGGCGCGCTCCAGATTGACTAACGCGCTGCGGCCGACCGGCCGGGAAAGCTTGCCGGCTTCCGTGAGCGCGCGAACTTCCTTTTCCCGCTCTGCGCATCGCCGCTGCGCACCGGCTAAATCCGCCAGCGGTCGGTCGGAACTCATACGGTCCTCCCGGCGCAAGAAGATAGCCTTTCCTTCATGGAACTGGACAATCATCCGGTTGAGCAAATTCTGCACAAAGCCGCTGCCCAGGATATGAGCGACACTGACGTCGGGAACGCTACCGGGATCATCCCAGCTTCGCAGCACCTCCCATTCACGGTTCGTCAGCTTGCGCCCGCTATCAATGGCGGCGCCAACGTAGTGGCGCGAATCCGTGTAGTACTGCTGCACTCTTTTCGTTACGTCAACGTAGGTATCGCTGTCGGCAGACGTGCGCCCGTTGAAATTTTTGACAAGATAAGTGATTCCAGCAGGGGAAACGCAAGTCGTTCGCCCGAACTTAACCATATGCTTAAGCTCTGCTTGGCTATCGCTATAAATATACTTTTGATTGTCAACACCAGTCGACAGGCGCGACATCTGACGTGGCGCCATCTTCGTTTCCATTTGAGACATGAATTGTACTCTCGGCTGCCGCAATAATAATAACGAAAATTACGGACGCATTCTGTATTTCAAGCCGTATGTAAAGTCTTTAGGGGTAGATACTTCTATTTCGATAAAAAAGTTAAACAAATCAAAATACAGAAGCGCCCATCGTCGATCGCAAATGGGCGCTTATGCCGCAACTTTCAAAAAGCTATCGCACTCCACGAGCAATATCAATGTTCTCGATCGACGTTTTGCAGAAAATTCGAGATCGGTGCTTCGAATTCATTATAGACTTGCTGGCCCACGACCCAAGCGATGATGACGATCAGCGGCAACACGACCCAGGCGGCGATTTCCTCAAAATGCCGCCGCCTCCGAGCGCGCTCGCGCCGGCGTTCGATCCGGGTGTTCATCGTTCATCAGCTCCGCGTCAGGGGTACTTTGGGCACGGTCTTGACCACGGGCGTGGATTTGTCCGCGCTCTGGCCACCGTCCTCCGGCGGGGTTTTTGTTTCCGTTGCGGCCTTACGGACGCGGCGCGGCTTGGGGGGAGCCGCGTCGCCCGTGGATTCGCCGTCGCTCAACTCGGGCACGGGGCGTGCCCGCCGCTTCGTCGCCGTGCCGGTGGCGCCGCCGTCGAAACCGTCCGGCTGGTCGCCGCCGTCGTCCTGAGGCTGGCTGCCTTCCGGTTGGCCGCTCTCCGGCTGACCTGCCCCGCGCCGCTTTCCAGCCGCGCCCTTGACGCCCTTTTCGGGGCCGGGCGAAACGGGATCCTGCGGATAATCCAGCGCCAGCGACCGCACGCCTTCCTCTTCCTTGACGACAACCCGCACCACGCCGCCATTCTTCAGCAGGCCGAACAGAATGGCGTCGGCCAGCGGCGTCTTGATCGTGGTCTGGATGAGACGGCCGAGCGGACGCGCACCCATGGATTCGTCATAGCCGTTTTCCACCAGCCAGTCGCGCGCCTCGTCGCTCAGCTCGATGGTAACGTTGCGCTCGGCGAGCTGCGCCTCCAGCTGGATCACGAACTTGTCCACCACGCGCGCGATCACTTCCCTCGGCAGGTGGCCGAAAGAAATCACCGCGTCGAGCCGGTTGCGGAACTCGGGCGTGAACAGGCGCGAGATCGCTTCCGTGTCATCGCCCTCGCGCCGTGTGCGCGTGAAGCCGAATGCCTGCTTGGCCAGATCCGCGGCGCCCGCGTTGGTGGTCATGATCAGGATCACGTTGCGGAAATCGACCTGCTTGCCGTTGTGATCGGTCAGCTTGCCGTGATCCATGACCTGCAGCAGGATATTGTAGAGATCGGGATGCGCCTTCTCAATCTCGTCGAGGAGCAGCACGCAGTGCGGGTGCTGGTCGACGCCATCGGTAAGCAGGCCGCCCTGATCGAAGCCAACATAGCCGGGCGGCGCGCCGATGAGGCGCGAAATCGTGTGCCGCTCCATGTATTCGGACATGTCGAAGCGCAGGATCTCGACACCGAGCGCGTGCGCGAGCTGGCGCGCCACTTCCGTCTTGCCGACACCCGTCGGGCCGGCGAACAGGTAGCTGCCGATGGGCTTCTCGCCGTCTCGCAGACCTGCGCGCGCGAGCTTGATGGACGCCGACAGCGCCTCGATGGCGGCGTTCTGGCCGTAGACAACGCGTTCCAGCGTTTCGCGCAGGTGGGCGAGCACTTCCGCGTCGTCCTTGGAGACGGTCTTGGGCGGTATGCGCGCCATGGTGGCGATGGTCGCCTCGATCTCGCGCGTGCCGATGGTCTTCTTGCGCCGGCTTGCCGGCAGCAGCATCTGTGACGCGCCGGTTTCGTCGATGACGTCGATCGCCTTGTCGGGCAGTTTGCGGTCGTGGATGTAGCGCGCGGAAAGCTCCACCGCCGCCTTGATGGCGTCGTTGGTATAGCGCAGCTTGTGGAACTCCTCGAAATAGGGCTTCAGCCCCTTCACGATCTCGATGGTGTCCTGGACGCTCGGCTCGTTGACGTCGATTTTCTGGAACCGGCGCACCAGTGCGCGGTCCTTTTCGAAATACTGCCGGTATTCCTTGTAGGTCGTCGAGCCGATGCAGCGCAGCGACCCGGACGCGAGCGCGGGCTTGAGCAGGTTCGACGCATCCATCGCCCCGCCGGAGGTGGCGCCGGCGCCGATAACGGTGTGGATCTCGTCGATGAAGACGATGGCGTTGGGGTGCGCCTCGACTTCCTTCATGACCTGTTTCAGCCGCTCCTCGAAATCGCCGCGATAGCGCGTGCCGGCGAGCAGCGTGCCCATGTCGAGCGCGAAGACGGTGGCGTCCTTGAGCACGTCCGGCACGTCGCCGGTGATGATCTTGCGCGCCAGCCCTTCCGCGATGGCGGTCTTGCCGACGCCCGGATCGCCGACCAGCAGCGGGTTGTTCTTCTGCCGGCGGCAGAGAACCTGGATGGTGCGCTGGATTTCGGGGCCGCGCCCGATCAGCGGATCGATGCGGCCTTCCTTCGCCTTCTTGTTGAGGTTGACGCAGTAAGCATCGAGGGCATCGCCCTTTTTCTTTGTGCGGACTTCAGCGTCGTCGTTCGATTGAGACCGCGCTTCGGGCTCTTCGTCGGCTCCGCGCGGGGGGCGTTGCTCTGCGGCGCCCGGCCGTTTGGCGATGCCGTGGCTGATGTAATTAACGGCGTCGTAGCGCGTCATGTCCTGCTCTTGCAGGAAATAGGCGGCGTGGCTTTCACGCTCGGCGAAGATCGCCACGAGCACGTTGGCGCCAGTCACCTCCTCGCGTCCCGACGATTGCACATGAATGACGGCGCGCTGGATGACGCGCTGGAATCCGGCGGTGGGCTTCGAATCCTCGCGCCCGGCGATTATCAGATTGGCAAGTTCGCCGTCGACATACTCGACGAGGCTGCGCCGCAGGGCGTCGATATCGACATTGCAGGCGCGCATGACCGCCGCGGCGTCCTGATCGTCGATCAGCGCCAGCAGCAGGTGTTCGAGGGTGGCGTATTCGTGCCGGCGCTCGTTCGCGAAAGCCAGCGCGCGATGCAGGGCTTGTTCAAGACTGCGGGAGAATGTCGGCAATGGAAGGTCCTTTCTCCGGCTTGCGGGCCCCAGAGGGCGGCTAGAGGCTTTCCGTGACCATGGACGGCCTCTAGTTTTTCTCCATGACACATTGAAGAGGATGCTGGTGTTTCCGCGAGAAGTCCATAACCTGCGTTACTTTTGTCTCCGCGACTTCATACGTAAAAACCCCGCACTCGCCGACACCGGTCTGGTGCACGTGAAGCATGATGCGAGTAGCATCCTCTTTATTCTTGTTAAAAAAGTTTTCCAGAACGAGAATGACGAACTCCATCGGCGTGTAGTCGTCGTTCAGCAACAGCACCCGATACATGTTGGGCCGGCGCACCCGCGTGCGGGTCTTCGTCAGCACGGCGGCTCCCGGCGCTTCGGGAACCGAAACCGTTCGCGATCGCTTGTCGGACATGACGCTGTTTCCGGCTCGTTGGCGCGACGACACGCCTGCTCTCGGTTCTGCTCCCGAGGAACACGTTTCCGCCGACATCGCCCCCGCCCGGAGCACCTTCTTCGCTCCCGTCATTGTTGTCTGCACCACACCCCGGCGCGTCTTCCCGGCGCCCTTAACCCCGACCCGGCGCACATTTCATGCGCCATCACGACCCTATCGATTTTCCATACACAATCTAGTCGTGGCAAGCGCTCATTGCCAGCCCCCGTTTAATAATTGCGTCACGAAGCTGTCGCGAGGATTGAGCGCCGGCTTCGCGCCAACGCATGAAGCGGCGCGAGCGGGGTCATTGTGGCGCACCTGCATGACCGGCGGTAGGCAGACAGCTTCAAGTGCATGATTTTCAGTGGACCGAATCAAAAAGCCCGACGTCCTTGCGGGACATCGGGCCATTCGTAAGCCGTCATGTGGACGGGCTATATCGACAGGCATCGTGCGGATCGGCTGATGGCCTGTGCGACGATCAGCCGGGTGTTCGTGCCGTCGGAAACGGTGCGTCGAGTATCGCTGCCCGATTAAAGCATTTCACCGTTTCGTCGAAACGCGCCAATGCCTTAACTTTCCGACTTAATGCGCCTTCTCAATACAAAGCGATATCCACTTTGCCTGAAAACGCTTTCACGACCTCATCCGCAACGTAGATGCCACCTGCTTCAGCGAGCGTTAGCCGCCTGGGCGCGAGCGAACACGCCCTCGTAAGGCTTGAACGCTTCCTTGGCGAGGTCCGTGTACAGCTCGCCGATCTTGCTGCTCTCGGCGACGAAGTTCTCGTAGGCCGACTTCGCGTAGTCGGTCTGGATCTCGATCGCCTTGTCGAGCGACTTCGCGGCAACGAGCTTCTCAAGGGTGGCGGTGCCTTCCTCGAACGACTTCTTCGAGTAGTTTGCCAGCTCAGCGGCGATGCTCTGCAGACCCTTGGAGAAAGCGCCGAATGCCTTCAGCGACGTCTCGACGTGTTCCTTGCCGTACTGCTGGGCGTTTTCGTACTGCGTAGCCATTTTGTGCCTCCATGAGCGTCAATCGCCGCTCGTTCAGGTTGAATGAAGCGCCCTGCCGGCGCCGGTGTAGCCGGAACCCGCGCGACGGTGAATTCCGGAGTATGGTTTTGCGAAGAGCGCGCAAAAAAACGCCCCGATGCGCCAACCGTGCTGCCGCGCCCCCTCGAAATGGCGGTGGCGAAGCTATTGTGCGCGCATCATATGTGCAGCGCACAATTTATGTCAACCCGAATGTTGCACTGCAATAAAATCTTTGCCTCGCCGTTCTGAATCCTCGGATTGCGGAGGTGTGCTTGTGCGATGCGCCAGCGGAATTAACGCCTCCGTAACCGCGTCCCTATACGATCGTTGACTGTGTTGGGGGCGTAACGACTCGGGTCCTTTCGAGGGCGGGCCACGCGCCGGATGTGTACCAAGCGGAAAATATGGGGGCTGCGGCCATGATCTGGGGTTGCGTTGGGCGAGAGCGTCTCGGCATCTTGAACTATGCGGGCGTCGCAGGCG
>CALMIK010000020.1 GCA_937863995.1 uncultured Chelatococcus sp. | reverse complement strand
GAGTGGGCGGGCACGATGTGCCTCACCGAGCCTCATTGCGGCACGGATCTCGGGCTGCTGCGCACGCGCGCCGCGCCCCAGGGCGACGGCAGCTACAAGCTCACCGGCTCGAAGATCTTCATCTCGGCGGGCGAGCACGATCTCACCGACAATATCATCCACCTCGTGCTGGCGAAGCTTCCCGATGCGCCCAAGGGCGTGAAGGGCATCAGCCTGTTCCTCGTGCCGAAGTTCCTGCCCGACGGCAGCGGCAACCCCGGCCAGCGCAACGGCGTCTCGTGCGCGGGCATCGAGCACAAGATGGGCATCAAGGCGTCCGCCACCTGCCAGATCAATTTCGACGACGCGACGGGTTGGCTCGTGGGCGAGCCGCACAAGGGCATGCGCGCCATGTTCACGATGATGAACAGCGAGCGCGTGTCGGTCGGCACCCAAGGCCTCGGCGTGGCGGAAGCGGCCTACCAGGCCGCCGTCGCCTACGCGAAGGAGCGCCTGCAGGGCCGTTCGCTCGCCGGCACGAAGCATCCCGACAAGCCCGCCGATCCGATCATCGTGCATCCCGACGTGCGGCGCATGCTGATGACGGCCCGCGCCTACACCGAAGGCTGCCGCGCGCTGTGCGGCTGGGTGGCGCGCGCGCTCGACGAGCAGGACCTGTCCACCGACGCGCAGGCCCGCGCCGCCGCCGAGGACCGCGTCGCGCTGATGACGCCGATCGTCAAGGCGCTGTTCACCGACCTCGGCTTCGAGGTAGCGAACCTCGCCGTCCAGACCTACGGCGGCCACGGCTACATCCGCGAGCATGGCGTCGAGCAGTACGTGCGCGACGCCCGTATCGCCCAGATCTACGAGGGCACCAACGGCATTCAGGCGCTCGACCTCGTCGGGCGCAAGATGTCGGCCAACATGGGCCGGCCGCTGCGCTCCTTCTTCCACCCCGTGCTCGCCTTCATCGACGCGCATATGGACGACGAGCAACTGGCCGAGTTCATCGGCCCGCTGGCGAAGTCCTTCGGCGTGCTCCAGCAGGCCACCGCCCATGTCGCGGCCAACGGCATGCGCGATCCCGAGGAGGCAGGCGCCGCCGCCACCGACTACCTGCGCCTCTTCGGCCTGGTGTCGCTTGGCTACATGTGGGCGCAAATGGCGAAGATCGCGCTTGAGAAGCGCGGCACTGCCGGCGACGATGCGGCGTTCTACGACGCCAAGCTGGTGACGGCGCGCTTCTTCATGGAACGGCTGTTGCCGCAGACGGGCGCGCTCTGGGCCGCGATCAGAAGCGGCAAGGGTTCGACCATGGCGCTCGGCGACGACCTGTTCTGACAAGGAGAAGCAGCATGGTGGCGACAGAAGACCTTATCGAAGCAATCCGCGCCCGCGTCGGCAATGTCGAGCGCATCGGCTACCGCATCGTGGTGGCGCTGACCGACAGCGACGACACCATCACCATCGCCGACGGCGACGGCCATGTCAGCGTCGAGGCAGGCGGTGAAGAAGGCGATACCACGGTCCGCGTGACGTCCGACAACCTGCAGAAACTGATCGACGGCAAGCTCAACCCGCTGATCGCCTATTCCACCGGCCGCCTCAAGGTGGAAGGCTCGCAGGGCGTGGCGCTCAAGCTGGTCAGCGTGCTGCAGTCAGGGGACGACTGACGACAACGACCGGCCGGCAAACGATCTTGCCGGCCGGGCATCAGCCGTCGAAGAACGGCGTGCACAACTTTTATGCGACATATATTGCCATTTTTGCGCCTTATGTGTCGTAGACAAGCAAAAACAAGCGCCAACCAGGCGCCAAAATAACCGCTGGGAGGAACTCATGAATACGCCTTTGCGGCTGGCAGGCGCGCTGGCCGCTGCCTTTTCGCTCGCTTCTGTCTCGACTGCCGCTCTTGCGGGCTCCTTCGCCTTGCGCGAGCAGAGCACACGCGGCCTCGGCCTCTCCTTCGCCGGCGCCGCCGCCGGTTCGGGCGGCCTGTCCTCGACGTTCTGGAACCCGGCGACGATCACCATGAATCCGGGGCTGACGTTCGAAAGCGGGCTGTCGCTGATCGTTCCGCAATCGAAACTCAAGCCGGACGCCCGCACGCTCGGCACCGTGCGCGCCATCGGCGGCGTGCCGCGCGGCTCGGGCAACATCAGCCAGGCCGCCGTCCTGCCGCAGAGCTCCGCGGCGCTCCAGATCAACGATCGCCTGTGGCTCGGCCTCACCACCAACACGCCTTACGGCTCGCTCACCAAGCCGCACCAGAACTGGGCCGGCCAGATCTATGGCCGCACCTCTAAGGTGTTCACGCTCAACGCCACGCCGATGGTCGGCTACAAGGTCAATGACTGGCTGTCGGTCGGCGCTGGTGTCCAGATCCAGTATCTCGACGTCACGCTGCGCCAGGCTTCGGGCGTTGGCTTCGGCGCGCCCAACGCATCGCTCGAGGGCGACAACACCGGCATCGGCTACACGCTCGGCCTCACGCTCACCCCGTTCCAGGGCACCGTCATCGGCGTCGGCTTCCGTTCCGGCATCCATCACGAGCTCAGCGGCAACCTGCTGCCGGCGCCGGGCGTAACCCTTCCCGTGCGCGCCAAAGTCAACCTGCCGGAGGTCGTCACCGTCGGCCTGTCGCAGCAGATCGACGAGCGCTGGAAGGTGCTCGCGGGCGTCGAGTGGACCAACTGGAGCCGCCTCGGCCGCATCGCCGTCACCAACCAGATCACCGGCACGCCGGCAACCGCCCTCAAGTTCGACTACGACGACGGCTGGTACTTCAGCCTCGGCGCGGAATACGCCGTGAACGAGAAGCTCACGCTGCGCGGCGGCCTCGGCTACGAACTGTCGCCGATCTCCAACAAGGTCCGCAACGTCCGCATCCCCGACGCCGACCGCCTGTGGACCTCGCTCGGCGCGTCCTACAAGTGGAACGACCGTCTCAGCTTCGATGTGTCCTACGCCCACCTCTTCGTGAAGTCGGCGCCGGTGCGCATCGTTCCCGGCCACATCGACTACGCCGGCCTGCCGTTCGTCGCCGATCTGAAGCCTTCCGCCGACATCGTGTCGGTCGGCATGCGCTACGCCTGGGACGATCCGAAGAAGCCCATCGCCATCTTCCAGTAAGGGGCTGCCTTCCTGCGGATTCCGTCCGCAGGAAAGTTTCAGGAACAGCCCGGCGGCCCGCGCCGCCGGGAGCATCTTGTAAAACACACGCAGGAGAAGACACGTCTTAATGTGTCCCCTGCCACGCGAGGGGGAAACGCCATGAATGCGGTCATGAAGCCGATCTGGCAGGAGCACTATCCGTTCGGCACGCCGAAGACGATCGATCCCGATGTCTTCCCCTCCATCCCGGAGATGTTCGCGGCCGCGGCCGGCCGTTATCGCGACCGCGCCGCCCTGTCGAGCTTCGGCGCCGAGATGACGTTCGGCGAGCTCGACCGCCTGTCGCGCGATTTCGCCAGCTATCTGCAGAACGAGCTGAAGCTGCGCCCCGGCGCGCGGGTGGCGCTGATGATGCCCAACCTGCTGCAATATCCGGTGTCCCTGCTGGGCGTGCTGCGCGCCGGGCTCGTGGTCACCAACGTCAATCCGCTTTACACGGCGCGGGAGCTGAAATCCCAGCTTGTCGACAGCGGCGCGGAAGTCATCATCGTCAGCAGCCTCGCCGCCGCGACCCTGCAGGAAGTGCTGCCCGACACCCACGTCAAGACGGTCATCGTCACCGACGTCGGCGACCTGCTGCCCGTCCCCAAGCGCTGGCTGATCGGCCTGGTGCTGAAGTTCCGCAAGGCGGTTCCGCCTTTCAACCTGCCCCGCGCCGTGCGTTTCCGGGACGCGCTTGCGCAGGGCGCGCGCCAGGCTTTCCGGCCGATCCGCCTGCTCGGCGAGGACCTCGCCTTCCTGCAATACACGGGCGGCACCACCGGGCGGGCGAAGGGCGCGATGCTGACCCACCGCAATCTGGTGGCCAATGTCGAGCAAGTGCGCGCGCTCGCCTGCATCGGCGAAGGCGGCATCGTCGTCGTGCCGCTGCCGCTCTATCACATCTTCGCCCTCAACATGATCCTGCTGTTCATGTCCTATGGCATGACGTCGGTGCTGATCGCGAACCCGCGCGACATCAAGGGCTTCATCAAGACGATCGCCGGGCTGAAGTTCAAGGCGATCATGGGCATCAACACGCTTTACAACGCAATGCTCAACCATCCCGACTTCGGCCGGATCGACTTCAGCGAGCTGAAATATGCCATCTCGGGCGGTGCGGCGATGCAGGAGCCGGTCGCCATCCGCTGGCAGGAGCGCACCGGCGTGCCCATCGTCGAAGGCTACGGGCTCACCGAAACCTCGCCCGTGGTCACGTTCAGCCCGCTTGTCGGCAGCCACCGCTTCGACGGCAGCGTCGGACTGCCCGTCCCCTCGGTCGAGATCAGCCTGCGCGACGACCTCGGCGAGCAGGTCGGCCCGGGCGAGGCGGGCGAGTTGTGGGTCCGCGGCCCCAACGTCATGCGCGGCTACTGGAACGCCCCCGAGGAAACCGACCGCACCCTGACCGCCGATGGCTGGCTGAAGACCGGCGACGTGGCGCGTCTCACGCCGGAAGGACGCGTGGTGCTGGTCGACCGCAAGAAGGATGTCATCCTCGTCTCCGGCTTCAACGTCTATCCGACGGAGATCGAAGAAGTGATCGCCTCCCACCCCGGCGTTTCCGAGGTCGCGGTCGTGGGCATCGCCGGCGGCTCCACGGGCGAGTCGGTCAGGGCCTTCGTCGTGCGCAAGGACCCCGACCTGACGGAAGACGACCTCATGACCTACTGCCGCCAGCTCCTCACCGGCTACAAGATGCCGCGCGCCATCGTCTTCCGCGATAGCCTGCCCAAGACGCCGGTCGGCAAGATCCTGCGCCGCGAGCTGCGCGAGGAGGCGTGACGGTCAGTTGACCTCCTGCCGCCGCCGGGCGAGCCACATCACGGCGCTCGCTCCGTATGACACCGCCAGCAGCACGCCGAACAGCCATTGCAGCGGCCCCGGCGTGCTGGCCGCCGTGGCGATGGCCGACACCAGCCCCGCCGTCGCGGCAGTGGCCTCGCCGGTGAGCATCGCCGGCCGGGGCAGCGAGGCGGGCACGGGCGCGGACGACACGAACGCTCCCGAAGCCCACAGGCCGGCCTCCGCGGCACGGCGATTTACCAATCCTTGCAATCGCTTGCCTCCGGCATGGACCCAGCGGGCAAGCTGTTCGGGCACGCTATTGTAGTCGCCGCCGTTAAGCCGGGCGGCGAGTGTCGAGCGGGCAAATGCCGCCTCCCCAACATTGAATGCAAACGACACGAGCGCGCCGAACTGGTTATCCGTCAACGGCACGGTGATGACGCGTTCCACCGCCGCCTCGAAAGCCGCCAGATCCTGCCGCAGCAGGCCTTCGGCCTGCGCGAGGGTGATGGTCGCGCCGGCGCGGGCGGGCGCGCCCGTGTGCCCGTAGCCGATGGTCCACACGCCGCCGGCGTCGCGATAGGCGGTAAGCCGCAGTCCCTCCCAACGCTTGATGCGTTCGATGACTTCATCCGTGACCTTGCGTGCCATGATGCTCTCCAGCCAATAAAAAAGCCGCCCTGGCGAGCGGCTGTCCGTGATGCATTGTCCCGTTGCTTTCAGGGCGCCGGCCACGCCGGCGTCACCGCCCGCGCTTGCGCTTCGCTTTCAGCCGCATCGACCGCCGCTTTGGCCGCGAGCCGCGCCGCCTCGATCCGCGCGCCGATCGCGAGCCACTGCGCATGCGCCGCCGCCACCACACCCGCTACCTCGCCAAGCGTCGCGCCGGTGATCCCGACCTCCGCCGCCAGCAGCGGATAATCGCCCGCTTGCGGATCGGGGGCGGGATCGGCCGCGAACCGCGCAGCCTCGGCCGCTTTGTGCTGATACGTCATCGCCTGTCCCGCGCCCGGCGTGATGTAGCGGTTGCGCTCCACTTCCGCCGCCACGTCGATCTCAACCTTCAACGCCGCCTTCAGTCCGAAAAGATCAACCGGCGCGCTCGCATGCACGCGCCTCACCGTCCCGCCGTCGAGAACAAGGCTCCAGCCGGTGGAGCGATGCCCCTCCGGCACGCCGCCCTCATTGATCGCGTGCACGCCAATGCCGGCAAGCGCCCCCTCGGGCCAACGGGCAAGCACGGATGCCGGATGCTGCACACCGGCCGCGTCCGTGAACGCGCCGAACACTTCCTCGGGCGAACCGTCCCGAATGATCGCGTAAGCCATCTGCATAGTCCTTTATTCCCTCGGAATTCCGGCCCTGACCGGTCAATCCGCGACCCAGATCGGAAACAGCAGCGCGACATTCGCCGCCGCGCCGGTTGCGCGGAGCGTCCACGTCACCCCGTCGGGGCT
>CALMIK010000019.1 GCA_937863995.1 uncultured Chelatococcus sp. | reverse complement strand
TCGATGATGTCGCGCAGCAGGACCTTGGCTTCGTTGAGCTCGTCGCGCCAGATGATGATGGCCTGGAAGGTGAGGGGGCTTTCGCACAATCCGGCGATCATCGCCTCGCGACCGGCCTCGATGCGCTTGGCGATGGCGATCTCGCCCTCGCGCGACAGCAGCTCCACGGAGCCCATCTCGCGCAGGTACATGCGCACGGGATCGTCGGTGCGCTCGGTCGGCTCGCTGGTCTTCTCGGCCTTGACGGGCATGGTCGAGCGGGCCGTCTCGACGAGATCGCCGCCCTCCGCCTCGTCCTCGGACGCTTCGTTGTTCTCGCCGTTTTCGGCGTCGGCTTCCTCGGACTCGATGACGTTGATGCCCATCTCGCTGAGCTGCGAGAGGATGTCCTCGATCTGCTCGGACGTGAATTCTTCGGACGGCAGGACTTCGTTCAGCTCGTCATAGGTGACGTACCCGCGCTTCTTGGCGAGCTTGACCATGCGCCGCACGGCGGCATCGCTGAGGTCGAGCAGCGGACTGTCGGCGGACGCTTCGGCTACTTCCTGATTGTCGTCGCGCTCAGTCGTTTTCGTCGCCATGCCTTGCTCCACTCACTACCGACCGGGACCGAACTTTTCCGACCGTTGTGCGGTCCCCGCCGGAATCGTCCACAGAGAATCGCAGCCGAATCCCATTATCCCATTGCAACGCCATAACCGCAGATGACGCCGGAGTCCATCGTTCGCTCACTGGTCCCCTGCCGGTCATCGTGCGGATTGGTATACGATTTCGATACCGCCCGGGCGCCATCGCTCCGCCGCCCGGCGCGTTCAGCCCCTGCCTCAGCCCCCTGCCTCGGCGCCCATTCCGGGAGCGTCCACATCGGCCTCCGCGCCGTCGAGGGACGTGACCTGCGCCTGAACGTCGATGAGCCATGCCAGATTCGCCTCCGAATAATCCTCCGCAAGCGCATTCTGGGCAGCCCTGAGTTCCGTATGTAGCGTGCGGGTGCGCCTTTGCAAGGTGACCGCCTGCCGGATCGCGGCGAGAATGTCGTCGGGCGCGCCATTCGCCGTCAGGACCCAGCGTTCGCTCGGCACCATGACCTGCGCCAGCCGCGCCACACGGTCGGCGAGCCCCGCGCGTTCGAGGCGGTCGCGGATGCCGGCGTGGTCGGAGATGCCCTCCGCCACGAGTTCGAGCAGCCGCGCGCGCAGTCCCGCCGCCAGCGGGCCGGAGAAATCGAGGGCGGCGATGTCCTCGGCGAGCTGGTGCAGCAGCGCGGGATGGGCGAGCAGGCCAAGCACGATCAGCGCCTCGCGCGGGGATTCACCGCGTCCCGGGCTGAACAGCGGATGGTTTGCCAGCGCCGGCGAGGCGCGCGGCGGAACGGCGGGCGAGGTGGCAAAGGCTTCCGCCCGTCCGCCCCGGCGCGGGTCGCGGCGCCCGCCTCCCCGGAACGCGCCGGCGCGGGCGTCTCCGCCCTGCGGACCGTTCCACTGCTGGCGCCCGTCGCCCCGCGCCGGGGTGGACGGCAGCAGGGCGCGCAGGCGGTTGAGAACGTCCGCCCGGTAATGACGGCGCAGCGTTTCGTCGGCGATCTGCCCCACGCTCTCAGCGAGGCGACGCTCCAGCGCGGCGCGGCGTTCCGGCGTGTCGAGGGGCGTGGCGTCGGCCTCGCGCGCCCACAGCATGTCGGACAGCGGATGCGCGCGCTCGAGCACCGCCGCGATCGCCTCCGCGCCGCCGGCCCGGAACAGGTCGTCCGGGTCCTGCCCCTCGGGCAGCAGCGCGAAGCGCACCGACTTGCCGGGCGCGAGCTGCGGCAGGATCACGTCGATGGCGCGGAACGCGGCGCGCTGGCCGGCCGCGTCGCCGTCGAAGCACAGAATGGGCTCGTCCGCCATGCGCCACAGCAGCGTGAGCTGGTCGCCGGTGAGCGCCGTGCCGAGCGGCGCCACGGCATGGGCGAAGCCCGCCATCGTCATGGCGATGACGTCGACATAGCCTTCCACGGCGATGACCGTGCCCCTGTCGGCGGCGGGCTTCCGGGCGTTGTGGTGGTTATAGAGCACGCGGCCCTTGTGGAAGAGGGGCGTTTCGGAGGAGTTGAGGTACTTCGCCGACACTTCGGCGCTCATGGCGCGCCCGCCGAAGGCGATCACCCGGCCGCGCCGGTCGTGGATGGGGAACATCACCCGGTCGCGGAACCGGTCGTAGGGAACGGCGGTATCCTCGTGGGCGATAAGGAGCCCGGCCTCGATCATCGCCTCGCGCGGCACGCCCTTTTGCGCCAGGTGGTCGCGCAGCGCGAAGCGGTCGTCGGGCGCGTAGCCCAGCCGGAAGTGCTGGCGCGTGCGCCCGCCGATGCCGCGCCGCTCCAGATAGGCGCGCGCCTCGCGCCCGGCGTTGGCGGCGAGCGTCGCCTCGAAGAAAGCGGCGGCAAGCTCCACCACCTCGTAGAGATCGTTGCGCCGCGCCTCCTCGCGCGCCATCTCGGGCGTGGAGGCGGGCAGGGGCACGCCGGCCTCCGCCGCGAGCCGTTCAACCGCCTCGGGAAACGCCACGCCTTCGGTCTCGATGAGAAACGAAAAAATGTCGCCGTGCTTGCCCGACGAAAAGCAGTGGTAAAAGCCCTTCTGGTCGTTGACGTAGAAGGACGGCGTCTTCTCGGCGTTGAAGGGCGACAGACCCTTCCACTCGCGCCCCGCCTTGACGAGCCGCACGCGCTTGCCCACCACGCCCGACACCGGCAGGCGCGCCTTGATCTCTTCCAGCAGGGAGGGCGGATAGCGCATCTCGTTTCATTCCACCCGGCGGGCGCAGGTTCCGTGTCAGGCCCAGCCTTGCATAAGGGCACATTCGAAAGAAGGAATCGCCGACGCGATGATAACGCTCCCCGCTATCCACGCAATTCGCAACGGGTGACCGGCAGGTATTTTACGGCGCCAGCGCCGTTTGCCCGAGATGCTCGGTAAGGAAGGCGGCTGCCCGCAGGTGCGCGGCGACAGCCTGCGGCGTTCCCGATCGCCGCGAGATCGGCAGGCGTGAGCGCGTGCACGAGGTAAGCGCTCAGCCCGGCGGCTTTCAGGGTTGCGCCGATCTCGTCGTAGGCGGGGGCGCGAAAGCCCTTGCTGCCGCTCAGAACCAGGACGGCGGGACACGTCGCGCGGGCGCAGTTCCCGAAGCTTTCGATCCGAACCGTGCCGACCGAGGTTTCGACGGCAAAGGGCTGCCGGGCCATCGCGGCGGCGTTTGCCGAAAACACCGCCACACACGACGCCATACTCAGGCGGATGAAGGAAGTCCACCGGCGGCGCCGTCTGCCCAGCCGCATGACCGGGAGCGCGCTTTCCGCCGGTGATTTCAGCCCTGCAGCTTCGTCTTGACGATGCCGCTCGCCTTGCCGAAATCGAGCCGGCCGGCGAAGCGTTCCTTCAGCAGCGCGATGACGCGGCCCATGTCCTTCACGCCCTCGGCGCCCGTTTCGGCGATGGCGGCGGCGATGGCGGCGTCCGTCTCGGCCTCGTCGAGCTGCACGGGCAGGAACGAGGCGATGATGGCGGCTTCCGCGTTCTCCTGCTCGGCGAGCTCGGCGCGGCCGTTCTCGGCGTAGATCTTGGCCGATTCCTGGCGCTGCTTGATCAGCTTCTGCAGCAGGGAGAGGATATCCTCCTCGCTGGTCTCGCCCTTGCCTGCGCCGCGCGCCTCGATGTCCTTGTCCTTGAGGGCGGCCTGGATGAGGCGGATGGTGGACAGGCGCTGCTTGTCCCCGGCGCGCAGGGCCTCCTTGAGGGCGGCGCTCAGACGTTCACGCATGGTGGTTCCTTGTTCCAGTATGTTCTTGCCGCATGACATGGTATCGAAATGCGGCGTTGACGAGGGGGAGGGTCGTTCTCTAAAGAACGGCCAGAATTATGCGGCCCGGCGAGGCGCGGCATCGGCTGCTGCTGCGTCCATTCGGCCTGCGAACCATACGATACCTTGGCGAGAGGCTTTAAACCGATCATGGCGACGCTGCAAGAGACCGGGCTTCAACAGACTGGGCTGCAAGGAAACGCGCGCGACGGCCACCCGGCCGCAGCCGGGCAGGACGCGTGGCGCGACGAGGTTGCGACGGCGTTGCTCGTGCTGGCGGACGGCACGGTGCTGGAGGGCTTCGGCTTCGGCGCCACCGGCGAGGCGACCGGCGAGGTCTGCTTCAACACGGCCATGACCGGCTATCAGGAAATCCTGACCGATCCGTCCTACCTCGGCCAGATCGTTACCTTCACTTTCCCGCACATCGGCAATGTCGGCGTCAACGACGAGGACATCGAATCGCTGTCGCTCGCCGCCGGCAACGGCGCCAACGGCATCATCGTGCATGCAGACCTGACGGAACCCGCCAACTGGCGCGCGACCCGCAGCCTCGACTCGTGGCTGGCGGCGCGCGGCATCGTCGGCCTTTCCGGCATCGACACCCGGGCGCTCGCCATCCGCGTGCGCGAGAAGGGCATGGTCAACGCCGTGCTCGCGCACGATCCCCAGGGACGTTTCGACGTCGAGGCCCTGAAGGCCAAGGCGGCGGCGCTTCCCGACATGAGCGGGCTCGACCTCGTGCCCGCCGTCACCACCGCCCAGCGCGTGTCCTGGGACGAGACGTCGTGGGTTCTCGGCAAGGGTTATGGCAAGCGCGCGGACGTGAAGCGCCGCGTCGTCGCCATCGATTACGGCGTGAAGCGCAACATCCTGCGGCTGCTGGCCGACCGCGATTGCGACGTGGTCGTGCTGCCCGCCACCGCCAGCGCCGCCGACGTGCTCGCGCTCGATCCCGACGGCATCTTCCTGTCGAACGGCCCCGGCGATCCGGCCGCGACCGCCGAATACGCCGTGCCGGTCATCCGCGACCTGCTGGAAAGCCGCGTGCCGCTGTTCGGCATCTGCTTCGGCCACCAGCTGCTCGGGCTCGCGGCGGGCGGGCGCACCATCAAGATGACGCAGGGCCATCACGGCGCCAACCACCCGGTGAAGGACGTCACCACGTCCAAGGTCGAGATCGTGTCGATGAACCACGGCTTTGCGGTCGACCGCGAATCGCTGCCCGAAAACGTGCGCGAGACGCATGTTTCGCTGTTCGACGGCTCGAACTGCGGCATCGCGCTGACCGACCGGCCGGCGTTCTCCGTGCAGCACCACCCCGAGGCCTCGCCCGGCCCGCAGGACAGCCACTATCTCTTCGACCGCTTCGTCGAGATGATCGACCGCGACAGGGCCGAGCGCCGCTGAGGCGCGGCCCCTTCCAGGGGCCGGCTATTCGGGAGGCCCGCGATTCAGGGGTTCCCTTCCGGCCCGTGTAGGTGTACACGACGCCTTTAAGTTACATTTCCGCCCCGGGCGGTTCGAATTGGCGACCCGACAGTCGCGCCTCCCGGCTCCCCGGCCGGGCAGGGCGATGCGCGGGGCGCTGTGTCATGCGCCTTTCCCAGACCAGGTTTCTTCATGCCCAGACGCACCGATCTGTCCACGATACTCATCATTGGCGCGGGGCCGATCGTCATCGGCCAGGCGTGCGAGTTCGACTATTCCGGCACGCAGGCCTGCAAGGCCCTGCGCGAGGAAGGCTACCGGGTCGTGCTGGTCAATTCCAACCCCGCCACCATCATGACGGACCCGGAACTGGCTGACGCCACATACGTCGAGCCGATCACGCCGGACGTCGTGGCGAAGATCATCAAGAAGGAACGCCACAAGGTTCCCGGCGGCTTCGCGCTGCTGCCGACCATGGGCGGCCAGACGGCGCTCAACTGCGCGCTGTCGCTGAAGAAGATGGGCGTGCTGGAGAAGTTCGACGTCGAGATGATCGGCGCCACCGCCGAGGCCATCGACAAGGCCGAGGACCGCGAGCTGTTCCGCGAGGCGATGACGAAGATCGGCCTCGCCACGCCGCTGTCGCATCTGGTGCGCACGCTGGGCGACGCGCTGAACGTGCTCGACGAGATCGGCCTGCCGGCCATTATCCGCCCCTCGTTCACCATGGGCGGCACGGGCGGCGGCATCGCCTACAACAAGGAAGAGTTCATCGACATCGTCGACCGCGGCATCGACGCCTCCCCCACCAACGAGGTGCTCATCGAGCAGAGCGTGCTGGGGTGGAAGGAATACGAGATGGAGGTCGTCCGCGACAGGAACGACAACTGCATCATCGTCTGCTCCATCGAGAACATCGACCCGATGGGCGTGCACACCGGCGATTCGATCACCGTCGCGCCGGCGCTGACGCTCACCGACAAGGAATACCAGATCATGCGCGACGCATCGCTTGCGGTGCTGCGCGAGATCGGCGTCGAGACCGGCGGTTCGAACGTGCAGTTCGCGGTCGATCCCGCCGACGGCAAGATGATCGTCATCGAGATGAACCCGCGCGTGTCGCGCTCGTCCGCGCTGGCGTCCAAGGCCACGGGCTTCCCCATCGCCAAGGTCGCGGCGAAGCTCGCTGTCGGCTATACGCTGGACGAGATCGCCAACGACATCACGGGCGGCGCGACGCCGGCTTCCTTCGAGCCGACCATCGACTACGTGGTGACGAAGATCCCGCGTTTCGCGTTCGAAAAATTCCCCGGCGCGTCGCCGACGCTCACCACGGCGATGAAGTCGGTGGGCGAGGCCATGTCCATCGGCCGCACCTTCCAGGAATCGTTGCAGAAGGCGCTGCGCTCGCTGGAAACGGGCCTCACCGGCCTCGACGAGATCGAGATCCCCGGGCTTGGCGTGGGCGACGACCGCAACGCCGTCAAGGCCGCGCTCGGCACGCCGACCCCCGACCGTCTGCTGTTCGTGGCGCAGGCGCTGCGGCTCGGCCTCAGCCATGAGGAAATCTACGCCTCCTGCAAGATCGACCACTGGTTCCTGTCGCAGCTGCAGGACCTCGTCGACCTGGAGGCGAAGGTGAAGGCGCATGGCCTGCCGGCCACCGCGAAGTCCTTCCGCCGCCTCAAGGCCGCCGGCTTCTCCGACGCCCGCCTCGCGGTGCTCGCCGGCATCACGGAGGCCGAGGTGCGCAAGCAGCGCCGCAAGCTCGACGTGCGCCCGGTCTACAAGCGCATCGACACCTGCGCCGGCGAGTTCGCCGCGCCCACGGCCTACATGTATTCCACCTACGCGCCCGAGTTCGGCGGCGCGCCGGCCAGCGAGGCTTTCCCCTCCGACCGGCGCAAGGCGGTGATCCTTGGCGGCGGCCCCAACCGCATCGGCCAGGGCATCGAGTTCGACTACTGCTGCTGCCATGCCTCGTTCGCGCTTCGCGCGCAGGGTTACGAGACCATCATGGTCAACTGCAACCCGGAGACCGTTTCGACCGACTACGACACCTCCGACCGGCTCTATTTCGAGCCGCTCACGGCCGAGGACGTGCTCGAGATCATCGACGTCGAGCGCTCGAAGGGCGAGCTCCACGGCGTGATCGTGCAGTTCGGCGGCCAGACGCCGCTGAAGCTGGCGCGCGCGCTGGAGGAGGACAACGTGCCGATCCTCGGCACGTCGCCCGACGCCATCGACCTTGCGGAAGACCGCGACCGCTTCAAGCGCCTGCTCGACAAGCTCGGCCTGCGCCAGCCGAAGAACGGCATCGCCTTCTCGGTGGAGCAGAGCCGGCTGATTGCGTCCGAGGTCGGGCTGCCGCTGGTGGTGCGTCCCTCCTACGTGCTCGGCGGGCGGGCGATGGCGATCATCCGCGACGAGGAGACGCTCAACGATTACCTGCTCGGCACGCTGCCGGCGCTGGTGCCGCACGACATCAAGGCGCGCTACCCCAACGACAAGACCGGCCAGATCAACACCCTGCTCGGCAAGAACCCGCTGCTGTTCGACCGCTACGTGTCGGACGCCATCGAGGTCGACGTCGACGCGCTCAGCGACGGCAAGGATGTGTTCATCGCCGGCATCATGGAGCACATCGAGGAGGCGGGCATCCATTCGGGCGATTCGGCCTGCTCGCTGCCGCCCCATTCGCTGTCGGCGACGGTGATCGCCGAAATCGAGCGCCAGACGCGCGAGCTGGCGCTGGCGCTCGAGGTCGTCGGGCTGATGAACGTGCAGTTCGCGGTCAAGGGCGACGACATCTACGTGCTGGAAGTCAACCCGCGGGCCTCGCGCACGGTGCCGTTCGTGGCCAAGGTGGTGGGCGAGCCCTTCGCGCGCATCGCCTCGCGCATCATGGCCGGCGAATCGCTGGCGCATTTCCAGTTGAAGCAGAAGCAGCTCGGCCATATCGGCGTGAAGGAAGCCGTTTTCCCCTTCGCACGTTTCCCGGGTGTGGATATTTTGCTGGGACCGGAAATGCGCTCGACCGGTGAGGTCATCGGGCTCGACACCAATTTCGGCGCGGCGTTCGCCAAGAGCCAGCTCGGCGGCGGCACCAAGGTGCCGGGCGGCGGGACGGTGTTCGTCTCCGTGCGCGACGCGGACAAGGAGCGCATCCTGCCGACCGTCAAGACGCTGGTCGAGCTTGGCTTTTCCATCGTCGCCACCAGCGGCACGGCGCGTTTCCTGCGCGAGCACGGCGTCGAGGTGACGCTGATCAACAAGGTGCTGGAGGGCCGGCCGCACATCGTCGACCTGATCAAGAACGGCGGCGTGCAGCTGGTTTTCAACACCACGGAGGGCGCGCAGGCGCTGGCCGATTCCCGCTCCCTGCGCCGGACGGCCCTCTTGCATAAGGTGCCGTACTACACCACTCTAGCGGGAGCTGTCGCCGCCGCGGAGGGCATCCGCGCATTGAAGGGCGGCGCGCTCGAGGTGAGGGCGTTGCAGGAATACTGGCCGCCCAACTCCTGATAGCGGCTACAATCGAGGACTTGTCTGTGCGGGGCGCCCATTGTGCGCCCCGCGTTTACATCTGACGACGGAAAGAGATATGGAAAAGATCCCCATGACCGGCGCGGGCTATGCGGCGTTGGAGGTAGAGCTGAAGCGCCGTCAACAGGAGGACCGCCAGCGCATCATCGAGGCGATCGCCGAAGCGCGCGCCCATGGCGACCTGTCGGAAAACGCCGAGTATCACGCCGCCAAGGAACAGCAGAGCCTTAACGAGGGCCGCATTCTCGAGCTTGAGGGATTTATCTCGCGCGCCGACATCATCGACGTGTCGAAGTTGACCGGCGACAAGGTGAAGTTCGGGGCAACCGTCAAGCTCGTCGATGAGGACACCGAACAGGAAAAGGTGTATCAAATCGTTGGAGAGCCGGAAGCGGACGTCAGCAAAGGCAAGGTCTCCATCGCCTCGCCGATCGCGCGCGCCCTTATCGGCAAGACGGTTGGCGATACCGTCGAAGTGGTGACGCCGGGCGGTGGCAAGTCCTACGAGATCGTCGACGTCATCTTCAAGTAAGGCGTAAAACCCCGGAGGTGTGCGATGGCCGACAGCAAGCGTATCGGTAACCCCGGATCCGGAATGTCGCGTCGCCACCTGATCGGGGCGGGAGCGGCGGCTGCCGTTTCGGCGGCGTTCCTCGGCGGGTGCGTTTCGCCAGGCGACGTGCGGCTGTCGCCCGAGGACGCGGCCGCGCTCAGAATCCGGTCGATCACGGTCGATGTCGGGCCTCTCGTGGCGCTCGGCCTCACGCCGTGGGCGGGGCTGGTCAAGTCCACGCTCGAACCCGAGCTCGCCCGCCTCTTCGCCGCACGGCTGACACCCGGCGACAAGCGCGCCGACAGGCTCGTGGTGCGCGTCTCTGCTGTCACGCTCGCCTCGTGGGCGGGTAGCAGCAGCGGCGGCGGCCGCTGGCTCAGCGGCGGCGGCGATACCGACTACATGGAAGGCGATGCCATAATCATCGGCCCGGACGGCGCGGAGCGCGCGCGCCGGCGCATCCTGCTGGCGCTGTCGTCGGACTTTTCCGGCGCTTGGTATCTGCCCGACATCGACACGCGCCGCGTGATCGGCCTGTCGCGCGTTTTCGCCCAGTGGGTGCGCGACCAGCTCGTTGGCCGGCGCGGTTGAGCCTCGCCGCGGTTCCGGTCAGGGGCAGGTCCGGTCAGGGGTAGGCCGTGTTGCCGATGAGGAAGGCCACGCGCTGCTCCACCGGCACGCGCGGCAGCTCGATCAGCTCATACCGCAGTTCCTGATAGACATTGGCCAGCGCCTCGAAGGTGCGGGCGGCCTCCGCATGATCCTGCCGGCGCTCCGCATCCTGGTGGAAGATCTCGGGCCAGGGCGGGGCAATGAACACCCTTCTGTTGTAACGGAAGCGCCCAGTGGCGCGCTGGACGTGGGCCGGCACCGGCAGGTCCTCCAGCCGCAGGTAGCCGACGACATCGGGCACGCCCCGATCGAAGAATACCGGGCCGCTTGCCTGCGCCGCGAGGTGATGCGAGCGCATTTCCCACGTGAGCATCTGTTCGGCGAAGGCGGCGCGGTCCTGCCACGGTAGCGCCGGCCCGTCGATGGCCACCTGATCCTGAATGATGCCCCGGCCTGCCTCGACCGAACAGGCGAACCCGGCGCGCCGGAGCGCGTCGATCAGCGTCGTCTTGCCCGCGCCGGGGCCGCCGGTGATGACATGGAAGCGGTCGGTGTGGCGGTCGTTCATGGTTTCGACGGAGCGCCCGGCTGATCGTTACCGCACGTTCTCGAGCGGCACGGCGGGGGCGTCCTTGACGTGGGCGACGGTGAGCGCCGTGCGCACGTTGCGCACGTTGGGCAGCGAGGTGAGGTCGAGCACCAGCTTCTGGAAGGAATGCAGGTCGCGCGCCACGCACTTCAGCAGGAAGTCGATGTCGCCCGACAACGACCAGCACTCGCGCACGATCGACCAGTTGCGGATATAGCTTTCGAACTGGGCGAGATCCTGCCCCGCCTGGCTCGACAGTTGCACCATGGCGAAGCAGGTGATGTCGAAGCCGAGCATCTTGCCGTCGAGCATCGCCCGGTAACCGCGGATGATGCCGGCATCCTCAAGCGCCCGCACCCGGCGCAGGCACGGCGGCGCGGAAAGGCCGGCGCGGCGGGCAAGCTCGACATTGGTCAATCGCCCGTCTTCCTGAAGTTCCTTGAGAATTTTCCAGTCGGTTGCGTCGAGTTCGATGGGCAGGCGATCGAGGGGCAAGCGGTGAATTCCTTCATTGGCCGCGCAGTTGCTTGGCACGGGATGGTTTCAGCCGGCACAAACAACGTCATTGGGGTTTTTTTGCGAAACGGTCATGCCCGATGTCAAATTTTGCGCTTTCCTTATAGCACAGCCGCGCACGCCTCTATCCCGCAACAGGATGCCGCCCGACGCGCGGAAGGGTTCCCGCAAGCTTGATCTGCGATGGCATTATGGCATTCTTTGCTGATCGCGACGAAGATCTTTTCTGCGCGTGCATCATGACTGTCAAGAGATGTTGTTACGCCATTTCCCGTTGGTGGCCACCGGGAAACGGGGTAACTGGTGCAGTAACGCGTCTGCCGGCGTCATCCGGGCCGAAGGCCGGATGCGCTCGCGGCGCGTTTTTGCGCGGGCAAGTGTTTTTGTATGAGCATGTGTTTTTGCTTGGGTACATGACGGATCTTGGGTGCACGAGGAATCCCGATGGCGGACGAAATCATCGCTTACGTTGCCGACACCCTGCGCCGGGAGCAGACGCTCGAAGGCGCAGTGCGCGGTTTCCTCAAGATCATCGAGCTGTCGACGGGGCTGGAATCGGCCTATCTGACCCATGTCGACACCCATCGCAACGTGCAGACGGTCATGTTCGCCCGCAACACCAGCGATCTGCGCATCCCGGAAGGGCTTGCCGTGGCCTGGGGCGACACGTTGTGCAAGCGGGCGCTCGACGAAGGCTGCCCGTTCACATCGGATGTCGCGACGCGCTGGGGCGACAGCGAAGCGGCGCGCGCGCTCGGCATCCAGACCTACCTGAGCACGCCCGTCCACGTCGATCATGCGCTGTACGGCACGCTCTGCGGCGCCAGCGCCCAGCAACGGATCATCGAGCCGCGCAACCAGCAGCTGCTGTCGCTGTTCGGCGAGATCATTTCGATGTATCTCGCGCGCGAAGGGATCCTCGACAGGCTGCATGACGCCAATGTCCAGCTCGAGCAGCTGCTGCGCCTCGATCCCCTGACGGGTATCTCAAACCGGCGTCACCTGATCCGCGAGATGGAGCGGCTGTGGTCCTTCGCCGCGCGGGAAGAGCGGACGGTCATCGTCACGTTCATCGATCTCGACGACTTCAAGCGCATCAACGACCGCCACGGGCACGCCGTCGGGGACGAGTTCCTGGTCGCGGTGGGCAGAAAACTCGCGGGCGCTGTCCGCGAGGCGGACCTGCTGGCGCGAATCGGCGGTGACGAATTCGTCGTCGTCGGCCTCGCGCCGCCCGACGCGGGTGCGCTCGCGGAGGCGAAGGAAGGCGTCAGGAGCCGCCTCGACCAGTGCCTGAAGGGCACCTTCAATCTGCCGTCGCTGTCGCTGGACTATGGCGGCGCGAGCGTTGGCGTCATCGACGTGCGGCCGGAAAAAGTGTCGCCGGAGCAGGCCGTCAAGCTCGCCGACGAGGCGATGTACGTGGCGAAGAACCGCAAGCGATTGCACGCGACGTAACCGCGGCGCGGGCTCCGGGAGGTTGCGACCTTGCCAAGAGGTCCGGCCTTGCCAAGCCCGGGCGGCGGCGACATGATCGCGGCGCGTCTTCTGCTCCGGGAATACATTGTTTTTCCTGAGCGTGCTTTTCCCCGGAACATTGCCTGATGTCCTCGCCGCCACTCCCCGATGCAGCTTACTCGCCGGCCGGCGCCGTGATCCGCGTGTTGACGGACGGCAAGGCGGGCGACGAGATGCAATGCCTGGGCGTCGCCCAGGCGCTGGCGCGGGAAATGCCGGTCGCCGCCATCGACCTGCGCCGCGTGCGCCCGCGCGCGCCCTTCGTGTGGTTTATGCCATGGGGCGGGATCGATCCGCGCGAGGCGCCAGCACAGCCGCAATCGCCGATCGGCCCGCCCTTCCCGGATATCCTGATCGCCTCCGGCCGGCGGGCGGTGTCTTATGTGCGGGCGCTGAAACGGGCATCGGGCGGGCGTACCTTCACGGTTTTCCTCAAGGACCCGCGCACCGGCCCCGGTAGCGCCGACCTCATCTGGGTGGCGGAGCACGACAGGCTGCGGGGCGATAACGTCATCGTCTCGCTGACCGCGCCGCACCGGGTGTCGCCGGAGCTGCTGGAGGCGGCGCGGCGCGATCCGCCCGCGCCCTTGGCGGCGCTCGCCCGGCCGCGCGTGGCGGTGCTCGTGGGCGGCGACAGCCGCCACCACCGGTTTCGCGAGGCCGATATCGCCGCTTTTCTCGGCTATCTCGAGGCACTGGCACAGGAAGGCGCCTCGCTGATGGCGACCGTTTCGCGGCGCACGCCGCCGGCGTTGTCGGAAGGCGTGCGCCGCATCGTGGCGCGCAGCGGCGGCTTTTTATGGGACGGCGCGAACCCCAATTCTGCGGATAATCCCTATATCGCGCTGCTGGCGCTCGCGGACTGGGTTGTCGTGACGGCAGATTCGTCCAATATGCTTGGAGAGGCTGCGGCAACCGGCGCGCCTTTGCTGGTTTTCGAGCCCTCGGGGGGGCATGCGAAGCTCAAGGCACTGCTCGACGGGCTGGAAAGGTGCGGTATCGCACGTCCGCTGCGAGGAAAGCTTGAAGGCAGTGCATACCTCCCGTTAGATACCACGGTGACTGTCGCACAAGCGATAGCCCGCTCGTTCGCCGCTCACCGCGCCCGTCCCAAGGCGCCGGGGGGCGCAACGCCCTGAATGGAATAGTCATGAATCTGCCTGCCGCTGCCACCACCGCCGTATCCGCGCCCGTCAATCCCGCCAAGGGTGGGCAAACGCATACCCGGCTGCTGATCGTCGGATCCGGCCCCGCCGGCTATACGGCGGCGATCTATGCGGCGCGCGCATTGCTGGAGCCGGTGCTGGTGTCGGGCGTGCAGGTCGGCGGCCAGCTCACCATCACGACCGATGTCGAGAACTATCCGGGCTTCGCCGACCCCATTCAAGGCCCATGGCTCGTAGAGCAGATGCGTCTGCAGGCCGAACATGTGGGGGCGCGGCTGGCGTCCGACACCATCGTTTCGGCGGATCTGTCGGTGCGGCCGTTCCGGCTCGTCGGCGACAGCGGCCACGTCTATCTGGGCGACGCGCTGGTGATCGCCACCGGCGCGCAGGCGAAGTGGCTCGGCCTGCCGTCGGAGCTGGCTTTCCAGGGTTTTGGGGTTTCGGCCTGCGCCACCTGCGACGGCTTCTTCTTCCGCAACCGGGAGGTGATCGTCGTCGGCGGTGGTAACACCGCCGTCGAGGAGGCGCTCTACCTGGCGCACATCGCATCGAAGGTGACGCTGGTGCACCGGCGCGACAGCCTGAAGGCCGAGCGCATCCTGCAGGACCGGCTGTTCGCTAACCCCAAGATCGAGGTGATCTGGAACCACGCGCTCGACGAGATCGTCGGGCAGGAATTGCCCCGCTCGGTGACGGGTGTGCGCCTGCGCGACGTGACGACCGGCGCTGTCACGGAGCGCGCCGCCGACGGCGTGTTCGTGGCCATCGGCCACAAGCCGGAGAGCGTCCTGTTCGCCGGCCAGCTCGACCTGACGCCGACCGGCTATATCCGTACCACGCCCGGCAGCACGCAGACGAGCGTCGACGGCGTTTTCGCCGCCGGCGACGTGGCGGACGAGATCTACCGGCAGGCGGTTACGGCTGCGGGGCTCGGCTGCATGGCGGCGCTCGACGCGGAACGGTGGCTGGCGGCGCGGGAGGGCGCGCGCCAGGCGGCCGAATGATCTCCGGCCGCAGCCGGCCGGGGGCGACGAGAAACCGCGCAATCGCAAGATGGGCGGAAACCAGATAACGCCAGGGGCGGAACGAACGGGGCAGGGGACGGGCCGTGGATTGGGACAAGGTGCGAATTTTCTACACCGTGGCGGAAGCGGGCAGCTTCACACGGGCAGGTGAGGATCTGGGTCTCAGCCAGTCGGCGGTGAGCCGGCAGGTGAGCGCGCTCGAGCGCGATCTCAGGGCGCCGCTGTTCCACCGCCATGCGCGCGGCCTCATCCTGACCGAGCAGGGCGAGCTGCTGTTCCGCGCCGCGCGCGACATGACCATGCGCCTTGAATCCACCCGCGCGCGGCTGTCGGAATCGCGCGAGCGGCCCTCGGGAACGCTGCGCGTCACGACCACGCCGGGCCTCGGCACGCATTGGCTGGCGTCGCGGCTCGGCGAGTTCATGGATCTTTACCCCGACATCCGCATCGAGCTGCTGCTCACCGACGACGAGCTCGACCTGTCGATGCGCGAGGCGGACGTCGCCATCCGCCTGCGGCAGCCGGTGCAGGGCGACCTCATCCAGCGGCGCCTGTTCACGGTGCATTTCCACGTCTACGCCTCGACGGAGTACCTGAAGCGCTTCGGACAGCCCGAGCGCCTGCCGGACCTCGACAACCACCGCATCCTCAGCTTCGGCGGCTCGGTGCCGCATTATCTGCAGGCGGTGCATTGGCTGATGACAGCCGGGCGCGACGCCAAGGACCCGCGCACGTGCCATCTGCTGGTCAACAACGTCAGCTCGCTCAAGAAGGCGGTCGAGAAGGGCGCGGGGCTTTCCGTGCTGCCGGACTTCATCGTCGAGCCCGGGCTGGGGCTGGTGCAGATCCTGTCCGATGTCGAGATGCCGACACTCGACAGCTACCTCGTGTTTCCCGAGGAAATGAAGAATGTCGCGCGCGTGCAGGTTTTTCGCGACTTCCTCATCGGCAAGGCCCAGCGCTGGACCTACTGATCGACAAAGCTTCCACTGAGCCGGCTTGTGGTTACGTCTGGGGCATTTGCATCCCGATGCCGGCTAATAATTGACCTATCAGATAGACCATGCGGCATATGCATGCCTGTTATGTAGTCTGTTGCATTGCAAAACGGCGGCAATGCATGCATTCTGACCTTGGTTGAGACGGATGAGCTCCGCACCTCCTCCCGGCGTAGAGCTTGTTTCAACCGTTCCCCTCTGGAAGTTCCGGCTTTAGCTGGAGCTACTTTCAGGCCGAATTCCCAGGTGGAATTCGGCCTCTTTTTTTGCCTTGCGCCTGCCCCATGCTTCGGGCGTGCAACGTATGGCGCAGGTTGTTCAGCCCATGATGCGCGGCTGATTTCATAAGATATTATGATTTATAGAGTTTTGCGGATAACCGCGCTTCATTCAGCTCCCGAGCCATGCCCTGGCCGCCTTCGTCATAGCCGTTGCCGCAGTCGCGCTTGCAGGGCGAGATAGCTGGCGCGCACTATTTTACATATATAAACTGATATATATGTGAATAACGAAAAAATTCGCTAATTATATGATTGGTAACGGATTTGTCGTAAAATAGGGGCCGCTTCGATCGTTATTGTGCGGTGCATGGTGCCGCATGATGCGCGCGGCGCATGCGTTGTGGCAAAAAAGGGCACTTGCCGTGGGCGGGGGGAGCGCAGCTCAAAAAAAACCCCCGCGGAATCGCGGGGGCTTGATTTTTGTGCAGGCGGAATCGTTTTCCGGCCGGGTGCGGCTCAGTCGAAGAGGCTTGAGACGCTCGATTCGGTCGCCGTGCGGCCGATCGCCTCGCCGAGCAGCGTCGCGATGGTGATGGTGCGGATGTTGTGCGCGACCTTGATCGCCTCGGTCGCCTGGATGGAATCGGTGATGACGAGTTCCTTGAGGCGCGAGGAGGCGATACGCGCCACTGCCCCGCCCGACAGCACGCCGTGGGTGCAGTAGGCGTAGACTTCCCGCGCGCCCTTGGCGAGCAGCGCGTCGGCGGCGTTGCACAGCGTGCCGCCCGAGTCGATGATGTCGTCGACGAGGATGCAGCTCTTGCCGGTGACGTCGCCGATGATGTTCATGACCTCCGACTCACCCGGCCGCTCGCGGCGCTTGTCGACGATGGCGAGCGGCGCGTCGATGCGCTTGGCCAGCGCGCGTGCGCGCACCACGCCGCCG
>CALMIK010000018.1 GCA_937863995.1 uncultured Chelatococcus sp. | reverse complement strand
GCCACCGGCGATGCGGCCACCGGCGATGCGGCCACCGGCGATGCGGCCACCGGTGAGGCAGTTATGGGCGAGGCAGCTGCCGGCGCTGCGGCGGGGGCCGCCGCGGACGACGTCACCGACACCGCGTTGAGCTTGCCGTCGGTTCCCTTGAGCGTCGACTTCTCGACGTGGGTCGCGGAGGTCGAGCGCAGGTAATAGGTCGTCTTGAGACCCTTGACCCAGGCGAAACGATAGAGCTCGTCGAGCTTCTTGCCCGACGGATTGGCGATATAGAGGTTCAGCGACTGCGCCTGGTCGATCCACTTCTGACGGCGCGAGGCGGCCTCGATGAGCCACTTCGAGTCGATCTCGAACGCGGTCGCGTAGAGCGCCTTGAGATCGTCCGGCACCCGGTCGATCTGGCCGAGCGAGCCGTCGAAGTACTTGAGGTCCGACACCATCACCTCGTCCCACAGGCCCCGTTCCTTGAGGTCGTGCACCAGCTGGGCGTTTACAACGGTGAAATCGCCCGACATGTTCGATTTCACGTAGAGGTTCTGGTAGGCGGGCTCGATGGACTGCGCCACGCCGCAGATGTTGGAGATGGTGGCGGTGGGCGCGATCGCCATGGTGTTGGAGTTGCGCATGCCCTGGCGCTTCACCTGCTCGCGCAGGCTATCCCAGTCGAGCGTCGAGGAGCGGTCCATGTCGAGCGAGCCGCCGCGCGATTCGTCGAGGATGCGGATCGAGTCGAGCGGCAGGATGCCCCGCGACCACAGCGAGCCCTCGAACGAGGCGTAACGTCCGCGCTCGACCGCGAGGTCGGAAGAGGCCTTGATGGTGTGGAAGCTGATCGCCTCCATGCTTTCGTCGGCGAAGCGCACGGCCGCGTCGCTCTCGTAGGGAATGCGCAGCGCCTGCAGCGCGTCCTGGAAGCCCATGAGGCCAAGGCCCACCGGCCGGTGACGCAGGTTGGAATAGCGCGCCTCGGGGATGGTGTAGAAGTTGATGTCGATCACGTTGTCGAGCATGCGCATCGCGGTGCCGATGGTGCGCGCCAGATGCTCGTGGTCGAGGCCGTTCTCGCCGATGTGGTTGACGAGGTTGATCGAGCCCAGGTTGCAGACCGCCACTTCCTTGTCGGAGGTATTGAGCGTGATCTCGGTGCACAGGTTCGAGGAATGCACCACGCCGACGTGGCTTTGCGGCGAGCGCAGGTTGCACGGGTCCTTGAACGTGACCCACGGATGGCCGGTCTCGAACAGCATGGTCAGCATCTTGCGCCACAGGTCGAGCGCGCGCACGGTGCGGAACACGGCGATCTCGCCGGCTGCCGCCTTCGCCTCGTAGTTCTCGTAGGCCGTCTTGAAGGCGGGGCCGAAGAGGTCGTGCAGGTCCGGCACCTCGTTGGGCGAGAACAGCGTCCACTGGCCGCCTTCGGTCACGCGCTCCATGAACAGGTCCGGAATCCAGTTCGCGGTGTTCATGTCGTGGGTGCGGCGGCGGTCGTCGCCGGTGTTCTTGCGCAGGTCGAGGAATTCCTCGATGTCGACGTGCCACGTTTCCAGATAGGCGCAGACCGCGCCCTTGCGCTTGCCGCCCTGGTTGACGGCGATGGCCGTGTCGTTGGCGACCTTGAGGAACGGCACGACGCCCTGCGACTGGCCGTTGGTGCCCTTGATGTGGGCGCCGAGGCCGCGCACCTGCGTCCAGTCGTTGCCGAGGCCGCCCGAATACTTGGCGAGCAGCGCGTTGTCCTTGATGGCCTTGAAGATGCCGTCGAGATCGTCCGACACCGTGGTGAGGAAGCACGACGACAGCTGCGGCCGCAGCGTGCCGGAGTTGAACAGCGTCGGCGTGGAGGCCATGAAATCGAAGGACGACAGCAGGTTGTAGAACTCGATCGCCTTCGCCTCGCGGTCGACCTCGCGCAGCGCCAGGCCCATGGCGACGCGCATGAAGAACGCCTGCGGCAGCTCGAAGCGCGTGCCGTGGTCGTGCAGGAAGTAGCGGTCGTAGAGCGTCTGCAGGCCAAGGAACTGGAACTGGCGGTCGCGCCCGGCCTTCAGCGCCGCGCCCAGGCGCGGCAGGTCGAAGCGGGCAAGCTCCGGGTCGATCAGCTCGGCCTTGATGCCCTTGGCGATGAAGCCGGGGAAATACGAGGCGTAATGGTCGCCTGTCGCGGCTTCCGACGCCTCGCGGGCGTTGCCGAGCACGTAGGTGAGAGCCTCGCGGCGCAGCTTGTCGAGCAGCAGGCGGGCGCTGACGTAGGCGTAGTTCGGCTCGGTCTCGACGAGCGTGCGCGCCGCCATGATCTGCGCCAGCGACAGCTCGTCGGAGGAAATGCCGTCGTAGAGGTTGCGCCGCGTTTCGGCGAGGATCGCGTCGGCCGAGGTGCCGTCGAGCCCGCTACACGCGTCGGCGATGACGCGCGCGAGCCGCGCCTCGTCGAGCGGCGACAGGCTGCCGTCGCTCGAGCGCACGTTGAGGGTGATCACCGGCGCGCCGGAAAGCTTCGCCTTCTCGGCGCGCTCGCGGGTGCGTTCCTCGCGATAGAGCACGTAGGCGCGCGCCACCTTGTGGTGGCCGCCGCGCATCAGCGCCAGCTCGACCTGGTCCTGAACGTCCTCGATATGGAGGGCACGCTCGCCATCGACGCGCCGTGTCAGCGCGTTGACGACCTGCTCGGTCAGTTCGGCGACGATTTCGTGCACGCGCCGGGACGCTGCCGCCTGGGTGCCCTCGACGGCGAGGAACGCCTTGGTGACGGCAACGGAGATCTTGGACGAATCGAACGCGGACAGAGATCCGTTGCGGCGGATGACGGAAAACGCCTGCGCGCCGGAGACCGCGGGCTGCGCCGGGCGGGCCGCGCCGGAGGAGGCGCCGGCAGGCGAGGCGGCGGCGGAATGATCGGGAGACAAAGACATCGGCCAGTTCCTGCTTGTGAATTTCAGATCAATGATTCGGACGATTTTCGGGCGGTGGACGCCGCCAGCTGCATCTGCAGCCGGGCGTTGAGGCCATGCCGGCCCGCTTATCCGCCGTCCGTGGACGCGATACGCAACGGTACGCAAAACCTGGTGTGCTCAACCCGGCCGGCAACTGCCGCCGGCGCGAGACGCGTGTGGGCCGCAAACCGGCGCGCGGCGAATGCCGCCACGCCGTGGGCCTGAACGGGGGAGCGGAGGCCGGGAAATCCGGCAGGGATTTTCGGCGTGTGCCGAATCGATCCCTCGCGGCCTCGCACCGGATGCTTCCGGTTCGCCTGCGCGTTTTCCCCCATTGCCGCCTAGCCCCGCATCTTGCCTATGAGACACAATATATAGTGTCTCATAGGCGTCGCTTCGTCAAGTTATAGTGGCATCCCCGCAGGCAGGGGATGCCTGTGGAAACCGGTCGCATTGAAGCGCGCTAAACCGCCTCCAACGCCGTTCCGGCCGGCGCGCGCATGCCGGAGAAACGCAACGGCAGCCTGGGCCCGGCCGGCAAACGCGACGATTGCGGTTTGGCCGGGTTTTCGATAATGCGGCGCGTCGGATATCGTTCCGGGCGTGCACGGATTTGTCAGGTAGTCTTAACAACTGATTACCATGGTTCGTTATATGGAGTCAGCGGCGATGCCGGCGGGAGTGCGTGAAGCTGTGAATAGCGGGGGTCGCGGGGGAAAGTCCCTCCGCATGCCCCGCGCCGTTGCGACGGCCGCCCGGACATGTGCTATCGCGCTCGCCCTCGTGACGGGCGGTTTGGCGGGCGGTGTTGCCAGCGCCCTGCCGGCGGCAGGCGCGCCGGGGATTTGCCGCGACGTCGTCTTCGCCGGCGTGGACCATGTCGTGTGCGAGATAACCCCGGCGCAGCGGCGCGCGGGGATGCGCGTCGACCTGCATTGGCTGGATGAGGCACGCCAGCCGTTCGCATCGCTCGGCGCGGTGGAGCGGGATCTGGCGGCGCGCGGCAGAACCGCGCTCGTGACCATGAACGCGGGCATGTATGAGCCCGACCTTTCTCCCGTGGGGCTCTTCGTCTCGGACGGAGCCGTGCTGAGCCCGCTCAACGGCCGCACGGGAGGCGGCAATTTCTATATGAAGCCCAACGGCGTCTTCTTTCTGGCCGGCGGCAAGGCGGGCATCATGGAGACGCGGGCGTTCGCGCGGTCGGGGCGCAAGCCGGAGATCGCTACCCAGTCGGGGCCGCTGATGGTGCGGGCAGGGCAGATCCATCCGCGTTTCCAAGGCGATGGCGACTCGCGAAAAATCCGCAACGGCATCGGCGTGCGCAAGGATGGCGCGATCGTGCTGGCCATTTCGCGTCAGGGCATCAGCTTCGGCCAGTTCGCGCGCCTGTTCCGCGACGATCTGGGTTGTCCGGACGCGCTTTATCTCGACGGCTCGGTTTCGCAGCTGTCGCAGGGCGGAGAAGCGGGACGCACGACGGCGGGCGAATCGGCCCCGTGGCGCCGGCCGCTCGGGCCGGTGCTGAGCGTGTCGGTAAAATAAGACCCGCCGGTCGAAGAATCATTCTGCGCAACAGAATCATCAAGGCGGCCCGGTCCGCTGGCGAACCCGCGATTCGATGGAACCGGAGCCCGGACTGCGGCGCTATGTGGATCGTGCGGCGCCGCCGGTGAAACATCCCGGCCCCTCATCAGGCGTCATGACGGTCGTCCCTCCTGTTTCGCGCAAGCCTGCGGATGCATGCTGTGGCCAAGGATAGGGGGGAATATCCAGCGAAAAATTGCAACGGGGGATTAACCATCCCCTGCCAATTGCCGTTGAATTGGCGGCATGCCTTTATTTGTATTATTTGTGTGCACCGCACAAAATGCGGTTCGTTTATGGCGCAATAGTGTTCACATTCGATTTATTTATGTATTAATCAAGGTATAGTTGTATAGAATTTGGTTTTTGCTTATAATATTATTGTTTGATTTGTGAGATGTATTGAAGTATACATTGATTAATGCGGTGCCATTGCATGACAGCGTTGCCTTTAGCTGTGTAGTAGCGATTCGGGTGGCGGTATGTACGTTGTTGTTGACGAACGAGTGATCGTAACGGACGGCTATGTCGCAGGGTTCAATCGGGAAGGACTGCCGTCTCTCGGTTTCAATGCCGGCGATTTTCGGGATTGGCTGACAACGACGTCTGAGCCCGATCTGGGATGTATTCAGGGCTTTCTGCTCGGGGACTTCGATGAGCGGGTGTCCTGCGCGGACATGATCCGCCTGCATTGCAAGGCGCCGATCATCGCTCTGAACGAGACGCGCTCCCTGGAACAGACCTTGCAACTCTTCATGAGCGGAATTGACGACGTGGTGCGCAAGCCGGTCCACGTGCGGGAAATCCTGGCGCGGGTCGACGCGATCTGGCGGCGTATCAACGCCCACACCGAGCCCGAGCCGACGCGAAAGGGCATTCAGGTGTTCTTCGATGGCCGCGATCCCGAGGTCGACGGCGAAAAATTCGTGCTGCCGCGCCGCGAGCGCCATATCCTTGAATATCTGGTGCGCAATCGCGGCCGCCGGGTCAGCAAGGCGCAGATCTTCAACGCGATCTACGGCATCTTCAACGAGAACGTCGAGGAAAACGTGATCGAAGGCCACATGAGCAAATTGCGCAAGAAACTGCGCATGCGCCTGGGGCACGATCCGATCGAAGCCAAGCGCTACCTCGGCTATACCTACATCGGCTGACGCCGCCGCTGGCCGGCATCGCGAGGGAAGGCGGCGCGGGTGCGCCGGTCAGTCCAGCGCGGTGGCGTCGGCGCGGCTTTGTCCGTGGCCGTGGACGCCGGTTTTGGGCGCGCCGCCGATATGCGCGATCTCGCCGATCAGGTGCAGTCGGCCCTTGTCATCCCGATAAATAAGCTGAATCAACGTGTGGTCCTGGCTGGCGCGCGTGCGGCCGGCATGCATGACCAGTGCGGCGAAGCCGAGCACGAATGCGGGCGGGACGATCAGCCACAAAGCCTTTATCCAGTCTGCCAGCGACTGGTAGGTGTCGAAAAAATCCCGCCAGAAGTTGTACTGTTCCATACCGTGTGGTCGCGCCCCTGCTCGTCGGATAACCCTATCCCAAAATGGGATTATCCGAAAGCAGGATTAACTCATGAGCCCCCGGATTTGGCTGGAGCTCATGACGGAGTCCCTGCATTCAGAGGCCTATGCGAAGCTTGTTGCGGTTCTCCTCGCCGAGCGGCGCAGGAAAGGGCTGACCCAGCAGGCGGTCGCCGACAGGCTGCGCCGGCCGCAATCCTACGTCGCCAAGATCGAGGGCGGCGAGCGCCGTCTCGACATGGTTGAGTTCATCGCGCTTTCGCGCGCGCTGGGGGCCGATCCCCATGCGCTGTTCCGCGATGTCCTCGCCGCCATCGACCTTGCGGGCAGGTTGGGGCAGGCGGCCACTTGAGGTGGCGTTCGACCGCATCTCCGATATCGCGCAGAAAGCCCGAAAAACGCAAAAGCGCTCATGCGCCGTCGCCTTGCCCACGGCATTGTTTCGTCCGCGGCACAAGTCATTTGACATTTGTGCCCATTGTCATTGCCATGCGCGGGGGAAAGATACTCCACGACGCATGATGCTCGGAACACACGGCATTTGGGAGGCACGGATGGCCAGGATTGATCTGTACGGTTTGGCGATTGACGAGACGCTGCACGACTTCCTCGTGAACGAGGCGCTGCCCGGCACGGGTATCGACGCCGAGCGCTTCTTCGCCGCGTTCTCGCAGATCGTGCACGATCTCACGCCCCGCAACCGCGAGCTGCTCGCGCGGCGCGACGACCTGCAGGCGCAGATCGACGCCTGGTACCGCAAGAACGGCGCGCCCGCCGACGTCGCGGTCTACGAGGATTTCCTGCGCGACATCGGCTACCTGCTGCCGGAAGGGCCGGACTTCACCGTCGCGACCGAGAACGTCGACCCTGAAATCGCCAGCATCGCCGGCCCCCAGCTTGTGGTGCCGGTGTCGAACGCGCGCTATGCGCTCAACGCCGCCAACGCCCGCTGGGGTTCGCTCTATGACGCGCTCTACGGCACCGACGCCATCCCCGAAACCGACAGCGCGGAAAAGGGCAAGGGCTATAATCCGGTGCGCGGCGCCAAGGTCATCGCGTGGGTGCGCGATTTCCTCGACGAATCGGTGCCGCTGGCGGGCGCCGCGTGGCGCGATGTCGCCGCGTTCTCCGTTGCCGCCGGCGGACTCAAGGTGACGCTGCGCGACGGCGCGGCAGCCGGCCTTGCCGATGCGGCGCAGTTCGCCGGCTACATCGGCGATGCGGCCTCGCCCGCGCGCGTGCTGCTAGTGAAGAACGGCCTGCACGTCGAGATCGTCGTCGATGCCACGACCGCCATCGGCAAGGACGATCCGGCGCACATCTCGGATGTGTGGCTGGAATCGGCGATCACCACCATCATGGACCTCGAGGATTCGGTCGCTGCCGTCGATGCCGAGGACAAGGTCGTCGTGTACCGCAACTGGCTCGGCCTGCTGAAGGGCGACCTTTCCGAGGAAGTCGCCAAGGGCGGTCGCACCATCACGCGCACGCTCAACCCCGACACCGACTATACCGCGCCCGACGGCTCGGGCTTCGTGCTGAAGCGCCGCTCGCTGATGCTGGTGCGCAACGTCGGCCACCTGATGAGCAACCCCGCCGTGCTCGACCGCGAGGGGCGCGAGGTGCAGGAGGGCATTCTCGACGCCGTCGTGACCGGATTGATCGCGCTGCACGACATCGGCACCGGCGGGCGGCGGCAAAACTCGCGCGCCGGCTCGTTCTACGTGGTGAAGCCGAAGATGCACGGGCCGGAGGAAGTCGCTTTCGCCGTCCAGATCTTTGCGCGGGTCGAGGAGGCGCTCGGGCTGCCGGCCAACACCATCAAGGTCGGCATCATGGACGAGGAGCGCCGCACGACGATCAACCTCAAGGCGTCGATCCGCGAGGCGCGCGAGCGCGTGGTGTTCATCAACACCGGCTTCCTCGACCGCACCGGCGACGAGATCCATACCTCGATCGAGGCCGGCCCCATGATTCGCAAGGGCGACATGAAGCAGGCGGCGTGGATCGCGGCCTACGAGAACTGGAACGTCGACACCGGCCTCGCCTGCGGACTGTCGGGCCACGCGCAGATCGGCAAAGGCATGTGGGCTATGCCCGACCTGATGGCCGCCATGCTGGAGCAGAAGATCGCTCACCCGAAGGCCGGCGCCAACACGGCGTGGGTGCCTTCGCCCACGGCGGCGACGCTGCACGCGACCCATTATCACAAGGTCGATGTCGCGCAGGTGCAGGAAAGCCTGCGCAGCCGCCCGCATGCGAAGCTCTCCGACATCCTGTCCGTGCCGGTCGCCACCCGGCCGAACTGGACGGCCGAGGAAATCCAGCGCGAACTCGACAACAATGCCCAGGGCATCCTCGGTTACGTCGTGCGCTGGATCGACCAGGGCGTCGGCTGCTCCAAGGTGCCGGACATCAACAATGTCGGCCTGATGGAAGACCGCGCAACGTTGCGCATCTCGGCCCAGCACATCGCCAACTGGCTGCATCACGGCGTCGTCAGCCGCGAGCAGGTGCTGGAAACGCTCCAGCGCATGGCCGCCGTTGTCGACGGACAGAATGCGGGCGATCCGCTCTACCGCCCGCTGGCGCCGGACTTCGACGACTCCGTGGCGTTCCAGGCAGCGCTGGAGCTGGTGCTCAAGGGCCGCGAGCAGCCCAACGGCTACACAGAGCCTGTGCTGCACGCCCGCCGACGCGAGCTGAAGGCGAAGCTCGCCGGCTGATCCGCCAAGTAAACGCGGTTCGGGTAAAAGAAAAGGCCGATGAAGCGATTTCATCGGCCTTCTTTCATGTGTGGATGACAGGTCTTAAAGCTTCAAATATCAGAGCTTCAGGTCTCAGAGCTTCTTGGCGAACTCCCGCAGCCTGTACTTCTGGATCTTGCCGGTCGAGGTCTGCGGCAGTTCGGTGAAGATCACGGTGCGCGGGCACTTGAAGCGCGCCAGATGCTCGCGGCAATGGGCGATCAGCTCTTCCTCGGTCACCGTGGCATCGGGCTTCAGGTGCACGTAGGCGACGGGCGTCTCGCCCCACTTCTCGTCGGGCTTGGCCACCACGGCGCAGGCGCCGACGCCGGGATGCCGGTAGAGCGCCTCCTCGACCTCGATCGACGAGATGTTCTCGCCGCCCGAGATGATGATGTCCTTGGAGCGGTCGCGAAGCTGGATGTAGCCGTCCGGGTAGAGCACGCCGAGATCGCCCGAGTGGAACCAGCCGCCGGCGAAGGATTCGTCCGTGGCCGCCTTGTTCTTGAGGTAGCCCTTCATCACGATGTTGCCGCGGAACACCACCTCGCCGATGGTCTCGCCGTCGGCGGGCACTTTCTCGAACGTAATCGGGTCGATGACCGCGATCTCGTCGAGCGCGGTGTTGCGCACGCCCTGGCGCGCCTTCTTGGCCGCGCGGGCGTCGGCGTCGAGCGTGTCCCACTCCGGCTGCCACTCGTTCACGACCGACGGCCCGTAGGTTTCGGTCAGGCCGTAAAGGTGGGTGACGGCGAAACCGGCGTCCGCCATGCCGGCCAGCACCGATTCCGGCGGCGGTGCGGCGGCGGTGTTGAAGGTCACCGTGTGCGGGAAGCTGCGCTTCTCGGCCGCAGGCGCGTTGAGCAGCGCCGACATGACGATCGGCGCGCCGCACAGATGCGTCACGCCGTGATCGGCGATCGCAGCGTAAATTGCCTTGGCCCGGACCCAGCGCAGGCAGACGTGCGTGCCCGCCGTCAGCGCCAGCGCCCACGTGAAGCACCAGCCGTTGCAGTGGAACATCGGCAGCGTCCACAGGTACACCGGCGAGCGGCCGAGGCCGGACTGCACCGTGTTGGCGTAGGTCATCAGCGCCGCGCCGCGGTGATGGTACACCACGCCCTTGGGATTGCCGGTGGTGCCGGAGGTGTAGTTGAGCGCGATCGCGTCCCACTCGTCGTCGGGGCGCGACCAGGCGAAGTCCTCGTCGCCGGAGGCCACGAAGGCTTCGTAGTCGAGGGTGCCGATGGTCTCGCCCTTGGGGTAGGGCGCGTCGTCGCCGTATTCCGGGTCGTCGAAGTCGATCACCAGCGGCTTCACGGTGGCGAGCGCCAGGGCTTCCTTCACCACGGCGGAGAATTCGCGGTCGACGATGAGCACCTTCGATTCGGCATGGTCGAGCTGGAAGGCGATGATCGGCGCGTCGAGGCGCGTGTTGAGCGAGTGGAGCACCGCCTTGACCATCGGCACGCCGTAATGCGTCTCCAGCATCGGCGGTGTGTTGGACAGCATCACCGAAACCGTGTCGCCCTTGCCGATGCCGTGTTTGGCCAGCGCCGAAGCGAGCTTGAGCGACCGGCGCCAGAACTCGCGGTAAGTCCAGCTTGAGGCGCCGTGCACGATGGCGACCTGGTTAGGGAATACTTCCGATGCCCGCTCCAGATAGGAAAGCGGCGTCAGCGGCTGGTAATTGGCGGGGTTTTTATCGAGGTCTGTGGCGTATGGATTGGACATGCGGCTTCCTCCTGATTGGCCGCGATTATGCACAGATGCAGGCACGCGTCATCACACCGAAAGTTCAAGTCGAACTTTGACGAATCCGATTGAAAACCGCACGCGAATTTATACTTCGCGCGCCACAACCATGCGGTGTCCGTTGCCGGGATTACAGAAGAGAGCGCCGCAGACCGAGGCCGTGACGTAGAGGGCCTGAGTGTTGAGCCGGTTCGTCTGCTCGGCAAGGTCGATGAATTTGTCCGCGATCCATCTGACCTCGCATGCGTCGAGCGGCCAATGCGTGTCGGTGTCGACGATGGCGGGCAGGTTCGCACTAATGTTTTCCAGGGAAGCGAGATTGCGGCGAAGCTGCTGAATGCTATTGCCGATGGGGTCGGGCAACGGGTCTGCGGAAGTCTCCGGCGCTACGTGGCGGATGTCGCGCTTCTGTGTGCTCGCGCCGTTTTTCGCGACGGTGTCGGCAAGAATCCTCAGCCGGCTCAAACTCGCTTTCGTATGCGCGGAGCAGTGCTGGATCTGGAGCGAGAGGGCCACGTCCAGTTCCTGCCGGATTTTCTCGTTGGACTCGCCATCGGCGATCCAGGAGAAAATTTTTCTGAACAGATCCATGAGCCAGTTGCCGCTCGTCACTGTGCCCAGATTGTCGTAGACCGCGCCTGCATTGGCGGGCGCCAGCGTCAGGAAGGCGTAGCCGTCGTTCCCGATCTTGCAGGCGGCATCGCGAAATTGCTTGAGCTCCGCCGTGCCGTCTTCAACGACGGACACCGGAGCGCCTGTGCTGGAATTCAAACTGCGCGAAGACGAAACGGGAGACAGGTCTGCCATGGCGATACCTATAAAATAATAAAATGTATTAATTATATCAAATATTTAAGTATAATTCAGCCGGGTATCCGCGCGAGCGGAAAACTTCTCCGGAAGAGCGGAGAAGTTTTGTTTCGCCGATAATCGTGTCGTTAATGAGGTTGGCCGGCTTTTTACACGGACCGCTCATGCCGCACGCAAGCGCGGACATGAGCGATGGCTTGCCGGCTCAGGCTGAACGTCAGCCCTCTTCCGGCGCGGGAAGCGCGGCGGAGACCGGAGCCGGGCCGAGGCGGCGGTCGAGATAATCGTTCACGCTGCCGATCAGCGGCTCGATCTGACCGTCGAAGAAGTGGTTCGCGCCCGGAATGACCGCGTGCTCGATCTGGATGCCCTTCTGCGTCTTCACCTTCTCGATGACGCTGATGACCTCGCGCAGCGGCGCGACCCGGTCCTGCTCGCCATGGATGAAGAGCCCGGACGAGGGGCAGGGCGCGAGGAACGAGAAGTCGTAGCGGTTCGCCATGGCCGCGATCGACAGGAAGCCTTCGATCTCGGGGCGGCGCATCAGGAGCTGCATGCCGATCCACGCGCCGAACGACACGCCGGCGATCCAGCAATTGCGCGCTTCCGGGTTGACGGACTGCACCCAGTCGAGAGCGGCGGCCGCGTCCGACAACTCGCCCGAGCCGTGGTCGAACGCGCCCTGCGAGCGCCCGACGCCGCGGAAGTTGAAGCGCAGGGCCGAAAAGCCGCGGTTCACGAACGTATAGTACAGATTGTACACAATCTGGTTATTCATCGTGCCGCCGAACTGCGGGTGCGGATGCAGGATGAGCGCGATCGGCGCCCCCTTGTCCTTGGCAGGGTGGTAACGTCCTTCAATGCGGCCGGAAGGACCGGAAAAGATAATCTCGGGCATCGAACACCATTCGTGCGGTCTGCGTCAGGTCCGCTTGCCGTCGGGACGCAAGTTGCGGGTCATCGTGAAAAACAGGGGCGGCCGGATGGCTCACAGGCGATGCGAAAAGCCGCGCGCCGGCATGGCGATCCGAAAAGGCTCGGTCCGTGACAGCGAATTGTTCCGGCTGCGGCATTCTGGCATAAGACTATGTAAACAGGTCGCGGCAAGAAATCGTGGCAAGACATCGTAGCAAGACATCGTGCGGCCTCTGTAGCATGGCTCGGGGGGGCAAAAGCAAGCATATTGCGCCAATGCCGCCGGCCCTGCCACGAAATGCAGCAACGGGCGGGCGGGACACAAGCGGACGAGATGACGCGCGAACGCATATATATGGACTACAACGCCACCGCGCCGCTCCTGCCGGAAGCGCGAGAGGCCATGATTGCCGCCATGGAGGCGACGGGTAATGCCTCGTCCGTTCATGCGGAGGGACGCGCCGCGCGCGGGCGCATCGAGGATGCGCGCCTGCAGGTGGCGGCGCTTGTCGGCGCGCGGGCGCAGGAGGTCGTCTTCACCGGCACCGGCTCCGAGGCCAACACGATGGCGCTGACGCCGCACGTGCGTGTCGCCGGCGCCTGCGGCATCGGCGGCGCGCCCGGTGAAACACGCGGCGTGACGCGGCTGCTGGTCGGCGCGGCGGAGCACCCCAGCGTGCTCGCTGGCGGGCGCTTCGACGCCGATGCGGTGGAGCGCATCCCGGTCGACGGTGAGGGTCGCGTGCGGCTCGACTGGCTTGAGGAGCGCCTTGCCGGGCTCGCCCGCTCGGAACTGGGCGGCGGCGTGCTGGTGAGCGTGCAGGTGGCGAACAGCGAGACCGGCGTGCTCCAGCCCATTGCCGAGGTCGCGCGCCTCGCGCACGCGGCAGGCGGGACCGTGCATGCCGATGCGGTGCAGGCGGCGGGCCGCATGGCGCTCGACATCGGCAGGCTCGGCGTCGACATGCTGACGCTTTCGGCCCACAAGCTCGGCGGGCCGCAAGGGGTGGGCGCGCTGGTGCTGGCCTCGGGCACGGTCGATCTGGGCCTGCCTGCGGTGCGCGGCGGCGGGCAGGAGCGCGGACGGCGCGCCGGCACCGAGAACGTTGCCGGCATTGCTGGATTTGGCGCTGCGGCGGCGCTTGCATTATCGCGGATCAACGCGTATCCAGCCCGCTTGAGGGAATGGCGGGATCTGTTCGAGAATCGTTTGAAGGTAGCGTTGCCGCAGGCCGTGATTTTCGGCGCGGACGCGGAAAGGCTCTGCAACACGAGCGCTTTCGCGGTGCCGGGGCTGAAGGCCGAAACGCTGCTGATGGCGCTCGACCTCGCGGGCTTCGCGGTGTCCTCGGGCTCCGCGTGTTCGTCGGGCAAGGTCAAGCGCTCCCACGTGCTGGAAGCGATGGGCGTGGCGCCCGACGTTTCCGAAGGCGCGTTGCGGGTGAGCCTCGGCTGGTCGTCGCGCGAGGCGGATCTCGATTCTTTTGGTGCGGCTTTGGAAAAGGTCGTCGGTGTGCTTATATCTCGTCAGAACGGTCGCGGCGCGGCCTGATTTCGGGATATTTGGCGGACGCCATACCAACCAGCGGTCCTTGAAACCGCAACAGGAGGTTGTGTCATGCCTGCGGTGCAGGAAACAATCGAGCATGTCCGCACGCTCGACGTGGATCAGTATAAGTACGGTTTCGAGACGCATCTCGAGGTCGACAAGGCGCCCAAGGGCCTCAACGAGGACATCGTTCGCCTGATCTCGGCCAAGAAGGACGAGCCGGCGTGGATGACCGAGTGGCGTCTGGACGCCCTGCGGCGCTGGGTGACCATGCGCGAGCCGACGTGGGCGCGCGTGAACTATCCGCCGATCGATTATCAGGAACTGCACTACTACGCCGCGCCGAAGATGAACGCGGCGCCGAAGTCGCTCGACGAGGTCGATCCCGAGATCCTGCGCACCTATGAAAAGCTCGGCATTCCGCTGCGCGAGCAGGAAATCCTCGCCGGTGTCGAGCCCTCGCGGCGGGTCGCCGTCGACGCGGTGTTCGATTCCGTGTCGGTGGTGACGACCTTCAAGGAAGAGCTGGCGAAGGCCGGCGTCATCTTCTGCCCGATTTCGGAAGCGATCCGCGAACATCCCGAGCTGGTGAAGAAATATCTCGGCACGGTGGTGCCGGTGTCGGACAACTACTTCGCCACGCTCAACTCGGCCGTGTTCACCGACGGATCGTTCGTCTACGTGCCCGAGGGCGTGCGCTGCCCGATGGAGCTGTCGACCTACTTCCGCATCAACGAGCGCAACACCGGCCAGTTCGAGCGCACGCTCATCATTGCCGACAAGGGCTCCTACGTCAGCTATCTGGAAGGCTGCACCGCCCCCGCGCGCGACGAGAACCAGCTGCACGCGGCGGTGGTCGAGCTGATCGCGCTCGACGATGCCGAGATCAAGTACTCCACGGTGCAGAACTGGTACCCGGGCGACGCCGAGGGCAAGGGCGGCGTCTATAACTTCGTCACCAAGCGCGGCGACTGCCGGGGCAAGAATTCCAAGATCTCGTGGACGCAGGTCGAGACCGGCTCGGCGATCACGTGGAAGTATCCCTCGTGCATCCTGCGCGGCGACAACTCGCGCGGCGAGTTCTACTCCATCGCCATTTCGAACGGCTTCCAGCAGGTCGACTCCGGCACCAAGATGATCCATCTCGGGCGCAACTCCACGAGCCGCATCATCTCGAAGGGCATCGCGGCCGGGCGCTCGGAGAACACCTATCGCGGGCTGGTTTCGGCGCATCGGCGGGCGAGCGGCGCGCGCAACTTCACCAATTGCGACTCGCTGCTGATCGGCGACCGCTGCGGCGCGCACACCGTGCCCTACATCGAATCGAAGAACGCCAGCGCCATCTTCGAGCACGAGGCGACGACGTCGAAGATCTCCGACGACCAGCTGTTCTACTGCCTGCAGCGCGGTCTGGACGGGGAAGAGGCGATCGCGCTGATCGTCAACGGCTTCGTCCGGGACGTGCTGCAGCAATTGCCCATGGAATTCGCGGTCGAGGCGCAAAAGCTCATCTCGATCAGCCTGGAGGGTTCGGTCGGCTGACGGCCTGATCTTGGAAGGGGGCTCGCCGCCGGTCTCAGGATCGCGGCGCACGAGCTCCGCAGGCGTCAGCATGACGGGAGTTGAAGGATACAGGAATGATCGAAATCAAGAATCTCGTGGTTGAAATCGAGGGCAACCGCATTCTCAACGGCCTCGATCTCACGGTGAACGACGGCGAAGTCGCCGCCATCATGGGACCGAACGGCTCGGGCAAGTCGACGCTGAGCTACGTCATCGCCGGCAAGGAGGATTACGAGGTCCTCGACGGCGAGATTCTGCTCGACGGGCAGAACATCCTCGAGCTGGAGGCGAACGAGCGCGCGCAGAGCGGTGTGTTCCTGGCCTTCCAGTATCCGCTGGAAATCCCGGGCGTCGCCACGATGTCGTTCCTGAAGGCAATTCTCAACGCGCAGCTCAAGGCGCGCGGCGAGGCCGAGCTGTCCACGCCCGACTTCCTGCGCCGCGTGCGCGGGGCGGCGGACAAGCTGCAGATCGACCAGGACATGCTGAAGCGCGCGCTCAACGTCGGCTTTTCGGGCGGCGAGAAGAAGCGCATGGAAATCCTGCAGATGGCGCTGCTCGAGCCCCGCTTCTGTATTCTGGACGAGACCGACTCCGGCCTCGACATCGACGCGCTGCGCATCGTGTCCGAGGGCGTGAACGCGCTGCGCGACGGCAAGCGCTCGTTCCTCGTCATCACCCATTACCAGCGGCTGCTGAACCACATCGTGCCCGACACCGTGCATGTCATGTCGAAGGGGCGGATCGTGCGTTCGGGCGGCAAGGAGCTGGCGCTGGAGCTCGAGGCCAGCGGCTACGCCGATTACGAAACCGAGGCGGCGTGAGGCGGACATGAGCACCGAAGCAGCGTCCACCCTGCCGGCCGCGCGGCTCTTCCCCGCCGAGGAGCGGCTCGTCGAGCATTTCAGGAACCTGAAGCCCGACCTTCCCGACGACGAAAGCGGCCGCTTGCGCCGCGACGCGGCCATCGCGCGCATCGAGCGCGACGGGCTGCCCAACCGGCGGGTGGAGGAGTGGAAATACACCGACCTGCGCACGTTGCTGCGCGAAGCGGCCGCGCCTGCGCCGCGCCCCGATGCGCGCGTCGCGGAAACAGCGCGCGCGGATGCGCGGGTGCTGGCGGAACTCGAGGCGGTGCGGATCGACTTCGTCAACGGACACCTTGTGGCGGCGGGCGATGCTCCTGCCGGCGTCACGATCCTGCCGCTGGCGCGCGCGCTTGAGGAAAGTCATCCGGCGCTGGCCGATTTCGACGCGGTGGAAGTGGCGCGCGGCAACGCGCTCATCGATCTCAACACGGCGTTTCTGGGCGACGGCGTCATCGTGCACGTCTCCGCCGGGCGGCAGGCGGGCGCGCCGCTGCACCTGCGGTTGGTGAATCGCGGCGAGGCGCCGTTTGCCACCGCCGTGCGGGTGCTCGTGATTGTGGAAAAGGGCGCGGCGCTGACCATCGCCGAATCTCACGAGGGCGATGTCGCGGCCCAACCCAACACGCTGGTCGAGTTCGTGCTCGGCGACGGCGCCAAGGTGGAGCACGTGCGCATCAACGCCGAGGCGGCGGGCGCGCTGGCGCTGTCCACGGTAACGGCGATGCTGGGGGCGGAGAGCAACTTCCGCTCGGTCAACCTGGTTGCCGGCGGGTCGGCGTCGCGCCATCAGGTCTTCCTCGCCTATGGGGGCGAGAACGCTCACGCCACGGTCGCGGGCGTCACAGTGATCTCCGGCGAGGAACACGCCGACACCACGCTGGTCGTCGATCACGCGGTGCCGGGCGGCGAGAGCCGCGAGCTGTTCAAGACCGTCATCGACGGCGACGCGACGGGCGTCTTCCAGGGCAAGATCATTGTCCGCCAGGACGCGCAGAAAACCGACGGTCGCATGATGTCGGCGGCGCTGCTGGTTTCGCCCGGCGCCACCATGAACAACAAGCCCGAACTCGAGATCTGGGCCGACGACGTGCAGTGCGCACATGGCGCGACGTGCGGCGAACTCGACGAGGAACTGCTTTTCTACCTCAAGGCGCGCGGGTTGCCGCAGGCCGAGGCGGCGGCGCTGTTGCTGCAGGCCTTTGTCGGCGAGGCGCTGGAGCTCGTCTCCGACGAAACCATGCGTGAGGCGATGAACGCACTTGCGGTAAAGAGGCTGGAAAATCGTTCGTAAGTGTGGACTTATGGGCGGCCAGAGCGCGGCGCGGGTTTGCGCGGCGCGGCAGCAGGGCCCCGGTAGCGCATTCTGCCCGGGGGCAGGCCATGCTGAAACAGGTGGACGGGACGGGATGCCCAAAGGCGACGAGGCATGCCGGACCGGAGTGAGGAAGCGATGACCGGCGTCGGGACGAGTGGCAGCTACGATGTGGATGCGGTGCGTCGGGATTTCCCGATTCTGTCGCGGGAGGTCTATGGCAAGCCGCTTGTTTATCTGGACAACGCGGCATCCGCCCAGAAGCCGCGGGCGGTGATCGACGCCATGAGCCGGGTGTACGAGCGCGAGTACGCCAACGTGCACCGCGGCCTGCACTACCTCGCCAACGCGGTGACGGACGCGTTCGAGGATGCGCGCGAGACCGTGCGCCGGTTCCTCAACGCCGAGAGCACGGACGAGATCGTCTTTACCCGCTCGGCGACGGAGGCCATCAACGTCGTGGCCGACGCCTTCGGCCGCGCGCATATCGGCGAGGGCGACGAGATCGTCCTGTCCATCGTCGAGCATCACTCCAACATCGTGCCGTGGCATTTCCACCGCGAGCGCAAGGGCGCCGTGATCAAGTGGGCGCCGGTCGACGACGACGGCAATTTCCTCCTCGACGAGTTCGAGGCGCTGCTGACGCCGCGCACCAAGATCGTGGCCGTGTCGCAGATGTCGAACGTGCTCGGCACCATCCTGCCGATCAAGGAGATCGTGCGCATCGCCCACGCCCACGGCATTCCCGTGCTGGTCGACGGCAGCCAGGGGGCTGTGCACCTGCCTGTCGACGTGCGCGAGCTCGACGCGGATTTCTACGTCTTCACCGGCCACAAGGTCTATGGGCCGACGGGCATCGGCGTGCTCTACGGCAAGTCGCGCTGGCTGGAGGAACTGCCGCCCTTCAACGGCGGCGGCGAGATGATCGAGACCGTCACGCTCGACAACGTGACCTACAACACGCCGCCGCACCGCTTCGAGGCCGGCACGCCGCCGATCGTGGAAGCGATCGGGCTGGCCGCGGCCATCCGCTATGTCGACAGGCTGGGGCGTAGCGCTGTCCTCAATCACGAGGAGCAGCTCAGCAATTACGCTCACCAGCAAGTTGGCGGGCTCAATTCCATCCGCGTCATCGGGCGGGCGCGGGAGAAGGGGGCGATCCTGTCGTTCGAGATGCGCGGTGCGCATCCTCACGATGTCGCGACCGTGATCGACCGGGCGGGTGTCGCCGTGCGGGCGGGCACCCATTGCGCCCAGCCGTTGCTGACCCGTTTCGGCACCACCGCGACATGCCGCGCCTCATTCGCGCTGTATAATACGAAGGAAGAAGTGGATATTCTGGTCGAGGCGCTGAAAAAGGCCGAGCAGCTTTTCGCCTGAACCGCCGGATGCCGGACCAACTGGTTGCCGGACCATGGGAGAGAGTTTGTGAGTGAGGAAACCAACAAGGCCGCTGCCGTGACGCCGGTCGGCTCCGGGTTGCCCGAGGGCGAGATCGAGCGGCTGACGGAAGACATCGTCGCGGCGCTGAAGACGGTGTTCGATCCGGAGATTCCGGTCGACATCTACGAGCTCGGCCTCATCTACCGTGTCGACATCAGCGACGACCGCCACATCGAGATCGACATGACGCTGACCGCCCCGGGCTGCCCGGTGGCGGGCGAAATGCCGGGCTGGGTGGAGGCCGCCGTCAGCTCGATCTACGGTGTGCAAGGGGTGAGCGTCAACATGGTGTTCGACCCGCCGTGGGATCAGAGCCGCATGTCGGACGAGGCGCGCGTCGCCCTCGACATGTGGTGATCCCCTCGACGGCGGCGCAGTGAATGCCTATCTATTCTTGAGGCAGGTCGCCGGCGGTTCCGGCGCCCGTTCAAAGGACCAGCCAGAATGGCATCGTCGCACAACACGCCCGCGCCGGCAGCCCCGGCTCCACGCAAGCGCCCGCGCTTTCAGGTTCTCACCCTGACGGAGGCGGCGGCGGAGCGGCTGCGCGAAATTCTCGACAACACGGACAAGCCCGTTGCGGCCGTGCGGCTCGGCATCAAGAAGGGCGGCTGCGCCGGCATGGAATACACCATGGAATACGCCGAAAGCATCGCGCCCGGCGAGGATGTGGTGGAGGAGAAGGGTGTGCGGCTCATCGTCGATCCGAAGGCGGTACTGTTCCTGCTCGGCACCGAGATGGATTATTCGGTCGGCCGGATGTCGTCGGGATTCGTCTTCAACAACCCCAATCAGACATCGGCCTGCGGCTGCGGCGAATCCGTCGAGATCACCCCTGCCACGCCGGAAGCGCTCGCGCAGGCCGGCCACTGACGCTAAAGCGTTTTCAAGCAAAGTGGATGCCGCTTTGCGTGAATAAAACGCGTTAACTCAGAAAGTTAAAGCATTTTTGCGTTTCAACGAAACGTCGAAATGACTTGAGTCCGATCTTAACCGCTCTGAGTGGATCCCGCTTTCAGTGGGTCGCGCTTTTAGTGGGTTGCCTTGGCCACGAAGGTGGCGGCGCCCAGCATCTGCCCCGGGGTTTTGGGTTCGCCGCCCTGCACGAGGATGGCGAAGCCGTCGGTGTTGTCGGGCAGGGCGTCGCGGCGCGCAACGTCGATAACGACCGGCTCGCCCGAGCGTGAAGGCATAAGCGGCGCCAGCGGCACCAGGTCGCGCACCACGTTGGTGTAGGTGAGGCGCTGGCCCTGGTTCTCGCCGCCGTCAACGGCCACGGTTTTTTCCTGATAGAATGGCGCGAGCAGCACAGTCGCCCGCTCCGTGGCCTCCGCGGTCACGACGACGCGGAAGCTGTTGCCGTTCTCGTCGATCTCGACTTTCACCGGCAGGGCGGCGGGCTCGGAGGCGGGCGCCAGCGCTTTGCTCAGGGCGGCTTCGTCCGAACCGATCATGTGCAGGACACCGTTCACCACGACCTGCGGCGTGTAGATGCGCTGGGCGCCGCGCAGCTTGGCGTAGATGCGCTGGCGCTTGGTGAATTTTTCGTGGGCGAGGGTGTCGCGCCAGCCGAGGTAATCCCAGCAGGTGACGGGCAGGGTGAGCACGACCACGCTGGCGTCGTGGGCATAGCCGCAGATGAGGCGGTCGGCCGGCGGGCAGGAGGCGCAGCCCTGGCTGGTGAACAGCTCGACGACCGCGCGCTTGGGAGCCTCGCTTTGCTGGGCGGCGGCAGGCGCCGCAGCCAGCGCCAGCAGAAGCGCCATAGCGCCGCCCGCAGCCTGCCACCGGCCGGGCGAGCGGCGCGCGTGATCGGGTGAGCCTGCCGGGAAAATCCCGCCCGTAGCGGTTGAATCGAAGGATCTACGTGCTGCTGCCATGTCTGCCGGTTGTTTGCCTGGACAATTGCATTCACTTGCGGCAGGGGCCGCACGAGCCATTCATGACGTGTTGAAACGTATGCTTGTCGTTAGTGAACAGCAACGCAGGCGCGAAGGGAAGTCACGTTAGAGCGAGAAGTTGCATTTCCCCATGGGGCGCTTCCATGAGGTGTGCTTTTGACGCGTTGCTTGCCGATGCCGCCGCTTTCACGAGGAAGCGGGCGGGCGCGCCGGCACGCGCCAGCGCCGGTGCATCCAAAGCCATTGCTCCGGATGCTCGCGGACCCAGCCTTCCACCACCGCCGTCATCGCCTCCATCGCGCCGGCGGGGTCGACATGGCCCTCGGCGTCGCGCGGCAGGTCTAGCGGCGGCGTGAGCTCGAGGCGGAATCGGTGGCCCGGCAAGCGGATCACGCGCACGCCGTGCACAGGGCAGTCGAACCTGCGGGCGAATTTTCCCAGAATCGGATTCGTCAACGCCGGGCGGCCGAGGAACGGCACCGTGACGCCCCGGGTGAAATGCTGGTCGATCAGCATGCCGAGGTGGCCGCCGTTCTCAAGCACGTTGGCCATGACGAACGCCGCGCCCTGTCGTGCTGCCTGGAGATTGCCCATCGTGCGCGACCGCACCTCGTGCACGGCCCGCGCGACCGCCCGGTCGTTGGGCTCGCGAAAGATCGCCGTGGTGTCGAGGCCGTAGCGGCTGGCGCAGATGGCCGGGAGTTCCCAGTTGCCGAGGTGGGCCGAAAATACGATGCCGGGCCGGTCATCGTCGCGCAGCGCGATGAAATGCTCGATGCCGACGACTTCCACGCGCGCGTCGGGCTTCGGGTCGAAATAGTCGTAGTCGAACAGGACATCGAGGTGGGCGTATTCGGCCCCGGTGCGCCCGAGGTTCTCCCACGCGCCGAGGGCGATCTGGCGCACGCGTTCCTCGTCGGCGTCGGGAAAGCTGGCGCGGACGTTGGCGAGCGCGACTTTGTGAACGGACAGCAACGGGCCAACAGCGCGCGCGAGCCCGCCGCCCCAATCGCTGGCGCGATCGGGCCCGAGTAGCCGCAGCAGGCCGAAAACACCGCGAACGGCCGTGACCATCGCGATTTCGGCAGCGAACGATCCGAATTTCCGGGCAGCGGCAATCGCCGCATTGAGACGCAACGCCAAGTTTTCCACACCACCACGACAACAGCCGTGCCAACAGCAGCCATGCCGGGGACAGCCGGACTTTTCCGCAGGCCGGCGCTGCCGGCATTATTGCCGCGCGGCCAACCGCACGCGCTTTTCTAGAGCAATTGCTTGCCGGATTAAACCCGTATCTCGTTGGGGTTGACGCGAAAAAACGCGGGTGTGTCCCATTCGCCCGCATACGAGCGCAAAACAAAACAGGCGGCTCAGTGCCCGGATGAAGCAGTGAGAGCCGCCTGTTTGTGCGTGTTGGGCGCGAGACGCCGGAACCGGCGCGGCTCTGTGCCCTTTATCGTCATGGCTGCATCAAATTCGTCCACTTTGGTCGTTCGGGCGGACGATTTGACGGTGTTGCATCCATTCTTCGGCGCCGACTTTCGGGCGCATCCGCTTCGCGCGGATGCGCTTGCGGCATGAACCCGCGTCAGGCGGGCAGGAAACCATCCTCTTCCACGGTGCGATGCCCGTCGCGGGCACTGGAGGGGCGGCGTTTGGCAAGGAGCTTGCGGGCGGCGCGTTCCGCCGTTTGCGGATCGGCAAAGATCTGCCCGTCAAGGTCGTTGAAGGCGCTCTCGGAAGCATGAAAGCGATAGCCGTTCGTGTCGCGAGCGATAATCCCGGCCGGCTTGCCGGAAACTTCGATCAGGTAGTTGTCAAACATTTCAGCTCCCACCGGTATGAACCGGCTCCACCATGCAAAACCAAGGCCAACAGCGGGCGTTTGCCGCTGCCGTCAGGCCATTCATGAAACGCTTTGTGACTAGCGCAGACAGGTGCAACACACTGCAGACGCAAGCCATACGTTCATGTAGGTGGGATGACGGAAGTTGAATTGATTGGTGAAATCCCCATTTTTGGCAGCTTTTTCATCCCCGATGGTCTTTTTTGTTGTGGCGCCTTTTGTTTGTCCGGCGCCTTGGTTTTTCCAAGAAAGTACCATGGCTCTCTCCTGCTTATGGAGCGCGGCCTTCTGCCGGTCCGGTGTCGGATCGTTGGAAAACCAGCGCGCGCATTGAGCCCACGAACTCACTCGTGGCGCTTTAGCGTTTGATGACGCGGCGCAAGCTGCGCGTTCAAATCTCCGCGGTTCGCTGGCTGCAATCCAACCGGCGAACAAGTCACGTATCGCGCAAAAAGTTCCATCTGTCAATAAAATATAAAAATTATAGAATTTATTAAATTTAAATTCCGCGCCTGCGATTTCTCTGTTATGGCAACATGTTGAGTTATTCTAATGCGGGTGTGCCGCCGCGCACATCGCCTGTTTTTCACACATAAGTTTAGTAAATTAATATAATTTACAAAAAAGGTATTGAATTATGTCTATCGCCGTTTAAGAATGGTTTTAGGTTCAGTTTTTTGTTCTGGCATAGGAGCGGGCCATGCTGTTTCGGTTTTTGCCTCAAGGGGGCTTGAGGGTTGCGGGTTCCGGCGTGCTGTCGCGCCGGTCGGTGCTTGGCGTTGCGTCCGCGGCGGCGGTGGCGCTGTCCGGCGTGTTCGGGGCGGTGCCCGCCTCGGCCCAGACGGCGCTCCTGAACGTGTCCTATGACCCGACGCGCGAGCTCTACCGCCAGATCAACGAGCTGTTCCAGGCGCACTGGAAGAAGGAAACCGGCGAGGACATCGTCGTGCGGACCTCTCACGGCGGCTCGGGCGGGCAGGCCAACAAGGTCATCGAGGGGCTCGAGGCCGACGTGGTGACGCTCGGCATCGCCTCCGACATCGATCTCATCGCCCGTGAAACGCCGCTCATCCCCAAGGACTGGCGCGAGAAGCTGCCCAACAACGGCCTGCCCTACACCTCGACGGTGGTGTTCGTGGTGCGCAAGGGTAACCCGAAAAACATCGTCAACTGGGGCGACCTGGTGCGCGACGACGTGAAGATCATCACGCCCAACCCCAAGACCTCGGCCGGCGGGCGCTGGAACTTCCTGACCGCCTGGGGCTACGCGCTCGACCAGAACGGCAACGACGACGCCAAGGCGCAGGCATTCGTGACGCAGTTCTACAAGAACGTGCCGGTGCTCGATCCCGGCGCGCGCGGCTCGACCATCAGCTTCGCCCAGCGCGATCTAGGCGACGTGCTCCCGGCGTGGGAGAACGAGGCGCACCTGATCCTCAAGGAGTTCGGCACCGAGAAGTTCGACATCGTCGTGCCGCCGTTCTCGATCTCGGCCGAGCCGCCGGTGGCGCTGGTCGTGGGCAACGTCGACAAGCGCGGCACGCGCAAGCAGGCCGAGGCCTATCTCAACTTCCTCTACACGCCCGAGGCGCAGACGGTGATTGCCCAGAACTGGTATCGCCCCTCGCGGCCCGAGACGGTGACCGGCGAAGTGCCGAAGTTCGAGCAGTTGAAGTTGTTCCGTGCCGAGGACAAGTTCGGCGACTGGGCCACAATCCAGAAGCGCTTCTTCGGCGATGGCTCGGTGTTCGACGAAATCAGCAAGGCCGTGGCCCAGCGCTGACCCTTGACCGGGCGGCCGGTTCGCCGGCCGTCCGCGCCGGGAGTGAGCGCCTCGCGGCGTTCCGTTTCCCGGTAGTTCCTTCCCTGAAATTCTCTTGAGCAACTCATGTCCATCGCGCCCACATCATCATCCTCATCGGTGTCCCCGGGTCCAGGCCGGGGCAGGCGGCGCGGCGGTCCGTTTTCGCGGTTTCCGGCGCCGAGCGTCATTCCGGGATTCGGGATCTCCTTCGGCTATACCATCCTGTACCTGAGCATCATCGTGCTGATCCCGCTTGGCGGGCTGGTGTTGCGCGCCTCGGGCATCGGCCTGTCGGGCCTGTGGGCGGTGGCGAGCGACCAGCGGGTGGCGGCGGCGTTGCGGCTGAGTTTCGGTACGTCTTTCATCGCCGCAATCGTCGGCTCGGTGTTCGGGCTGCTGATCGCGTGGGTGCTGACGCGCTACCGGTTTCCCGGCCGGCGGCTGATCGATGCGGCCGTGGACCTGCCTTTCGCGCTGCCGACGGCGGTCGCGGGCATCGCGCTCTCGGCGATTTATGCCCAGAACGGGCTGATCGGCAGCCTGTTCGCACCCTACGGCATTCGCATCGCCTACACGCCGATCGGCATCTTCATCGCGCTCGTGTTCATCACCATCCCGTTCACGGTGCGCACGGTGCAGCCGTTGATCGCGGAGATCGACCGCGAGCTCGAGGAGGCCTCCGCCACCCTTGGCGCGCGGCGCGGACAGACGATTTGGCGGGTGCTGTTGCCGCCGCTCATCCCGGCGATCCTGACCGGGTTTGCGCTCGCCTTCGCGCGGGCGGTGGGGGAATACGGCTCGGTGATCTTCATCGCCGGCAACCTGCCCTACGTCTCCGAGATCGCGCCGCTGCTGATCGTGATCAAGCTGGAGGAATTCGACTACACGGGCGCCACCGCCATCGCGACGATAATGCTGACGATCTCGTTCTCGGTGCTGCTGATCATCAACCTGATCCAGGCCTGGAGCCGCAAGAGGTTTGGCTATGTCTGAGAACGTCTCGCCCCCTTCCGCCCCCTCGTCGTCGGCTGCGGTGAACCGCAGGATCGCCGAGCGCGCCGCCGCCCACGCGCCCTTGCGCCGGTCGGTGACGACGGAAGCGCCGTGGGTGAAGGCGGTGACGCTGACGCTGGCGCTGCTGTTCCTGGCGCTGTTCCTGGTGCTGCCGCTGGTGACGGTGTTCCTGGAGGCGCTCAAGCGCGGCTTCGGCGTCTACCTCAATGCCTTCGCCGAGCCGGACGCCCAGCACGCCATCCTGCTGACGCTGACGGTCGCGGCCATCGCGGTGCCGCTGAACCTCGTTTTCGGGGTGGCGGCCTCCTGGGCGGTGGCGAAGTTCCGGTTTCCGGGCAAAAGCTTCCTCATCACGCTGATCGACCTGCCGTTCTCGGTGTCGCCGGTGGTGTCGGGTCTGGTGTTCGTGCTGCTGTTCGGGGCGCAGGGTTATTTCGGCCCGTTCCTGAAGGCGCACAACATCGGCATCATCTTCGCGCTGCCGGGAATCGTGATCGCGACCGTGTTCGTGACCTTTCCGTTCGTCGCGCGCGAGCTCATCCCGCTGATGCAGGAGCAGGGCAATACCGACGAGGAGGCCGCGCTGTCGCTCGGGGCCTCGGGGCTCACCGCATTCCTGACGGTGACGCTGCCGAACATCCGCTGGGGGCTGCTGTACGGCGTGCTGCTGTGCAACGCGCGTGCCTTCGGCGAGTTCGGCGCGGTCGCTGTCGTTTCCGGCCACATTCGCGGCGTCACCAACACGATGCCGCTTCACATCGAGATCCTCTACAATGAATACAACATCTCAGCAGCCTTTGCCGTCGCTTCGCTCCTCGCCCTCCTCGCCCTCGTCACTCTTGCAGCAAAATCCGTCCTTGAGTGGCGTTTTGCCCACGCGCTCGCCGGCGGGCGGGGCCACTAGGGCGCCCGGCACGGTCGGTATCCGGGTAGAGGGCATCGAGCGCGACTTCGAGGGGTTCAAGGCGCTGGGCGGCATCGATCTCGCCATCCAGCCCGGCGAGCTCGTGGCGCTGCTGGGGCCTTCCGGCTCGGGCAAGACGACCCTGCTGCGCATCATCGCCGGCCTCGAGTTCGCGACGGCGGGCAGCGTGTTCTTCGGCACGGAAGATGCGACGCACCTCTCGGTGCAGGAGCGGCGGGTGGGGTTCGTGTTCCAGCACTACGCGCTGTTCAAGCACCTCACGGTGGCGGACAACATTGCCTACGGCCTGAGCGTGCGCCCGCGCGGCGAGCGGCCGTCGAAGGCGGCGATCAAGCGCCGTGTCGAGGAACTGATCGACCTGGTGCAGCTCAATGAGCTCGGCGGGCGCTATCCGGCGCAGCTTTCGGGCGGCCAGCGCCAGCGGGTGGCTCTGGCACGCGCGCTCGCGGTGGAGCCGCGGGTGCTGCTGCTCGACGAGCCGTTCGGGGCGCTCGACGCCAAGGTGCGCAAGGATCTGCGTCGCTGGCTGCGCGACATCCACGAGCGCACCGGCCACACGACGGTGTTCGTGACCCACGATCAGGACGAGGCGCTGGAGCTTGCCGACCGCGTCGCCATCCTCTCGAAAGGCGTGCTGGAGCAGGTGGGAACGCCGGACGACATCTACGAAAACCCCGCGTCGCCGTTCGTGCTGTCGTTCCTCGGCGACACGGTGGCGCTGCCGGTCGAGGTGCGCGCGGGACGGGTGCTGCTCGCGGGCGATGTGCTCGACGTTGCGCCCGCCGCCGGCACCACTGACGGACGCCACACCATCTATCTGCGCCCGAACGAGCTGGCGCTGAGCGCGCCCGGCGCCGGTATCCCCGGCATCGTCGTTTCCCTGCGCCGCACTGTGAACGGCCGGCGCGCGGAGGTCCGTGTCGCCTTCTCCGACGCTCTCATCGAGGTCGAGGTGCCGACGGACTACCCGCTCAACGTATCCGACCGGGTCGGGCTCAAGCTCCAGAAGGCGAGGCTGTTTCCGGCGTGATCCCTGCCGCCGGGAATTGCCTGCACGCGAAGAGGTAGAGAGGGGGAGGCAAAGGGCACCAACGCCGATTGCCTTCTCCGGAGCCCTCAGAAAACGCCACTGATTTTATATACTTATATGGGATGCTTTTTAATACATATAAAATATGTATTTTAAATATTAAACGCGTGTGCTAATGTTATTTATCATTTTCTGGTGGGAAATGGTCCAGCCGCCACTGGCGGGCACGTATCTTTTTCCTCCAAAATGCCAGGTTCGAGGGCGCCTGCCAAAAGCGCGCCGGGACTGGTGAATGATCACAACACGTTAAAGGGTGGCAGTCGATCCGTGGCTCGTTTGCGTTTCTTCCCCGTTTCATACGATGTCGCCGGCCGGCGGCTGATTCTCGTCGGCGGGGGCGAGGAGGCGGTTGCCAAGCTGAGGTTGCTGCTGCGCACCGAGGGCAATCCTGCCGTGTTCGCCACGCAGGTGTCGCCCGGCCTCGCCGCGCTGACTGAGGCGCATGGCGTTCCGGTAAGCCTGCGCGATCCCGTTCCGGCCGACTTTGCCGGCGCGGCGTTGCTGTTCGTCGCCACGGGCGATGCCGCGCGTGACGCGGCCATCGCGGACATGGGCCGCGCGGCCGGCATTCCCGTCAACGTCGTGGACAGGCTCGAGCTGTGCGATTTCGCCATTCCGGCCATCGTCGACCGCGCACCGGTGTCGGTCGCCATCGCGACGGACGGCCATGCGCCGGTGCTGGCGCAGCGGGTTCGCGCGGCGGTGGAGACGCTGCTCGCGCCGGAGTTCGGCCGCCTCGGCGATCTCGCCCGCACTGTGCGCGAGAACGTGTGCGCCGCGCTGCCGACCAACGCGCAGCGGCGCCGTTTCTGGACATCGCTGTTCGACGGACGCGGCGCGGAGCTGGCGCTCGCCGGCGATGCGGAGGGCGCGCGCCGCCATGCGTTGTCCGCTCTCGCGGAGCCGGTCGACGAGGACGGCGTGGTCTGGCTGATCGGCGCGGGGCCGGGGGCGGAGGATCTGCTGACGCTGCGCGCCCAGCGCCTGCTGCAGCAGGCGGATGTGATCGTGCACGACCAGCTCGTGCCCGAGGCTGTCGTCGACATGGGACGCCGCGATGCCGAGCGCATTCTGGTCGGCAAGGCCAAGGGCCGGCATTCCGTGACGCAGAGCGCGATCAACGACCTGCTGGTGCAGCTCGCCCGCGAGGGCCGCCGCGTGGCGCGCCTCAAGGCGGGCGACCCGCTGGTGTTCGGGCGCGGCGGCGAGGAAATCGCGGCGCTGCGGGCGGCGGGCATCCGCTACACGGTGGTGCCGGGCGTGACTGCGGCGCTTGCGGCTGCGGCCGACTACGCCGTGCCGCTGACGTTGCGCGGCGTTTCGTCGTCGGTGGTGTTCGCCACCGGCCACGGCGCGGGCGGCAGCGAGCCCAACGGCTGGCCGGAGGTGGCGCGCTCAGGCGGCACCATCGGCATCTACATGGGCCGTTCCGTCGCGGCCGAGACTTTCGAGCGGCTGGTGCGCCACGGCGTCTCGCCCGCGACCCCGGTGGCGGCCATCGAGAACGCCGGCCGCGCCGACAGCCGCGCGCTGGTCGGCCCGTTATCCGATCTGCCGGAGCTGGCGTTCCGCGACGACCTCGACGGCCCGGTGCTCATTCTGGTGGGGGAGGCGGTTGCCGCCGGCGACTTCGGCTTCGCGGAGCCGATCGCGCGGCCCGCGTCTGTCCGGCAATCACTCGCAGCGGCGGAGTAGAGATGAAACGTGATGCGAAAGCGGCCATTCCGCAGGTGCTGACGGCCAACGCGCTGCATTCGGGGCTCGTGGTGTTCCGCACGCCAGCCGGAGAGTGGTCGGCCGACATCGGCGCAGCCGAAGTGGTCGAGGACAATGAGGCCGTGGCTGTTCTTACTGCGGCGGGCGCCGCGGACGAGCGGCGTAATGTCGTCGTCGGTCCCTATCTTGTGAACGTGAGGCGGGACGGGCAGGCGATTGTCCCCACCGTGTTGCGCGAGGCCATCCGCGCCGCGGGCGGCCCCACCGCCGGCACTTCCGTCATTCTGGGCCGCCACGCGGCCGTTTCCGCCACTTGAGCCTGCGAGGGGTTCGCGATGTATCGTTATGACGAGTTCGACCGCCGCTTCGTGCATGGACGCGTCGAGGAGTTCCGCGATCAGGTGCGCCGCAGGCTCGCCGGCGAGCTGACCGAGGAAGAGTTTCGCCCGCTGCGCCTGATGAACGGCGTCTACCTGCAACTGCACGCCTACATGCTGCGGGTGGCCATTCCCTATGGCACCCTGAGCAGCGCCAAGCTGCGCGGCCTGGCCCATGTCGCACGCCGCTATGATCGGGGATACGGCCACTTCACCACCCGCCAGAACATCCAGTTCAACTGGATCAGGCTGGAGGACGTGCCCGACATCCTCGACGATCTGGCCAAGGTGGAGCTGCACGCCATCCAGACCTCGGGCAACTGCATCCGCAACGTTTCCGCCGACCATTTCGCCGCTGCCGGCAGCGATGAGATCGCCGATCCGCGCATCTATGCCGAGATCCTGCGGCAATGGTCGTCGCTGCATCCCGAGTTCACCTACCTGCCGCGCAAGTTCAAGATCGCGGTGAACGGCGCCGACCACGACCGCGCCGCCATTCAGGTGCACGACATCGGCTTGCAGATCGTCGAGAACGCGGCGCGCGAGCGCGGCTTCACGGTGTATGTCGGCGGCGGGCTGGGGCGCACGCCCATGGTGGCCAAGAAGGTGCGCGACTTCCTGCCCGAGTCCGAGCTGCTCAGCTATTCCGAGGCCATCCTGCGCGTTTACAACCAGTTTGGCCGGCGCGACAACAAATACAAGGCGCGCGTCAAGATCCTGCTGCACGAGGCGGGGCTCGACGAGGTGCGCCGCCAGATCGAGGAAGAGTACAACGACATCAAGTGCCGGGGCGCGCTCACGCTGCCGCGCGACGAGATCGAGGCCATCGCCGCTTACTTCGCCGCGCCCGCGTTCGAGGCGCTGCCGCAACGCTCCGAGGCGCTGGAGCGCGCCAAGGTCGTCGATAGCGCGCTGGCGCAGTTCGTGGAACGCAATCTCGCGCCGCACAAGGCGCCCGGTTATGGCATCGTGACCGTGTCGCTGAAAAGCGTCGGCGGCGTGCCGGGGGATGCCACCGCCGAGCAGATGGAGGCGATCGCCGATATCGCCGAGCATTACTCCTTCGATGAGCTGCGCGTGTCGCACGAGCAAAACCTCGTGCTGCCGCACGTGAAGCTCGACGACGTGCCGGCAGTGTTCGCGGCGCTCCAGAAGGCGGGTGTGGCGACCGGTAACGCGGGCCTCATCACCGACAGCATCTGCTGCCCCGGCCTGGATTACTGCTCGCTCGCCAACGCGCGCTCCATTCCGCTGGCGCAGCGCATCAGCGAGCGCTTCGCCAGCATCTCGCGCCAGCACGAGATCGGTGACCTGAAGATCAAGATCTCGGGCTGCATCAATGCCTGCGGCCATCACCACGTGGCGCACATCGGCATTCTCGGTGTCGACCGGAAGGGCGAGGAGTTCTACCAGATCACGCTTGGCGGCTCGGGAGACGAGATCTGCACCATCGGCGACATCGTCGGGCGCGGCTTTTCCACCGACGATATCGTCGATGCCATCGAGACCGTGGTGAACACCTACCTCGCGCAGCGCAGCGGGCCGGAGGAGCCGTTCCTGGCCTTCTTCCGGCGGGTGGGCGAGGCGCCGTTCAAGGAGGCCCTCTATGGCACAGCGCCAGTCGCAGCCTGAGCCTGCCGCGCCCATTGCGGCACGGATAGCCGCGCTGAACGGCGTGTACGGCGATCTGCCCGCGGAGGCGGTGCTGCGGGCGGCGCTCACGGAGGTGTTTCCGGGCGAAATCGCGCTCGTGTCGAGCTTCGGCGCCGAATCGGCGGTGCTGCTGCATCTCGCCTCGCGCATCGACCCCGCCGTGCCGGTGGTGTTCATCGACACCGGCCGCCTGTTCCCCGAGACGCTCGCCTACCGGGATACGCTCATCGCGCGGCTCGGACTCACCGACGTGCGCAGCGTCGGCCCGGACCCGGAGGCCATGGAGGCGGCGGACCCCTACGGCGCGTTGTTCAGCATGGACCCCGACCGATGCTGCCACCTGCGCAAGGTCGAGCCGCTCGCCGAGGCGCTCGCGCCGTTCACCGCCTGGATCACGGGCCGCAAGCGCTTCCAGGCGTCGACCCGTTCCGCGCTGCCGGTGTTCGAGGCGGACGCCACGCACATCAAGGTTTCGCCGCTGGCGACATGGGGGGCCGGCGAGCTCGTCGCCTACCTGCGCGAGCACGACCTGCCGCGCCATCCGCTGGTCGCGAAGGGATATCCGTCGATCGGCTGCGCGCCGTGCACATCGCCCGTCGCTCCCGGCGAGGACCCGCGCGCCGGGCGCTGGCGCGGGCAGGGCAAGACCGAATGCGGCATCCACGCGCCGGCGGCCGACGTCACGAAAAGGAGTGCCTGATGCCTCTGTTCAGGAACGGTGCTTTCGTCGAGGACGACTGGCGCTTCATTGAGGCCGACACGCCGTTGCCGGCTGACGGCGCGATCGTGGTCGGCAAGGAGCGCTATCTCGCTGAGCGCGAGGCGCTTGCCGGGCGCGCCGATCCCGTGGGGCTGGTCCTGCACGCGGGTGAGACTGTGGAAGGGCTGGAGCAGGACGTGCGCCACTTCGGCGTGATCGCGCTCGAATTCCCCAAGTACAACGACGGCCGTCACTATTCGACGGCGCGCATCCTGCGCGACCGGCTCGGCTTTGCGGGTGAGTTGCGCGCGCGGGGCGAGGTGCTGCGCGATCAGGTGCACGCGCTCCACCGCTGCGGCTTCGACACGCTCGACGTCAGCCACGACGGCACGATCGAAGCGCTGCGCACGGGCGCGGTTGTCTTCGTGCGCGAGCATTATCAGCCGGCCTCGCTCGAAGGCGAGGAGCAGCCGGCAAGTGGGCTGCGCCACAGGCTGCGGATCGCCCGGGGACAGGCCTGACCGCCCGGCAGGCAGCAGAGTTTTCATATGTTTACAGCAGATCCCGAGGGGAAAAACGTGACATCAGCCGCAACCGGCGCCTTGACACATCCCGAAACCTCAAGGCGTCTGTCGCCACATCTCGCTTGGCTCGAGGCGCAGTCGATCCATATCATTCGCGAGGTGGCGGCGGAATTTGCCCGGCCGGTGATGCTCTATTCCATCGGCAAGGATTCGGCGGTGATGCTGCATCTGGCGCGCAAGGCGTTCTACCCGTCGAAGCCGCCGTTCCCGCTGCTCCATGTCGACACGACATGGAAGTTCCGCGAGATGATCGCCTTTCGCGACTGGATCACCCGCGAATACGGATGGGAGCTTCGCGTCCACATCAACGAAGACGGCGTGCGCCGGGGCATCGGCCCGTTCGCGTCAGGCTCCGCGGTGCACACCCAGGTGATGAAGACGGAGGCGTTGAAGCAGGCGCTCGAGGCGGGCGGCTACGACGCGGCATTCGGTGGCGCGCGGCGCGACGAGGAAAAGAGCCGCGCCAAGGAGCGCGTGTTCTCCCACCGCACGGCGACGCATGCGTGGGACCCGCGCAACCAGCGCCCGGAGCTCTGGCACCTCTACAACACCCAGATCGCCAAGGGCGAATCGATGCGCGTGTTCCCGCTCTCCAACTGGACCGAGCGCGACGTGTGGCACTACATCGCCGCCGAAAGCATCCCGGTGGTGCCGCTCTATTTCGCCGCCGAGCGGCCGGTGGTGGAGCGCGACGGGGCGCTGATCATGGTCGACGACGAGCGCTTCCCGCTGGCGCCCGGCGAGACGCCGCAGATGCGCAAGGTACGCTTCCGCACGCTCGGCTGCTATCCGCTGACCGGGGCCATCGAATCGGATGCGGAGACGCTCGCCGATGTCATCGCCGAGCTCGAATCCTCCTCGGTGTCCGAACGGCAGGGCCGCGTGATCGACAAGGACGCCGGCGCTTCCATGGAGCGCAAGAAACGTGAGGGATATTTCTGATGAACGCCGTTCACCCCTTGCCGAGCACTCAACCGGACGCGCCTGAAAAATTCACCGCTGACGCCCCCGCGCGCGGGCTGCTGCGCTTCCTGACCTGCGGATCGGTCGACGACGGCAAGTCCACGCTCATCGGCCGCCTTCTCTATGAGACGCGCGCTGTGTTCGACGATCAGTATTCGGCGCTCGAGGACGATTCGCGCCGTGTCGGCACGACCGGCGGCGACATCGACTTCGCCCTGCTGGTGGACGGGCTGGAAGCGGAGCGGGAACAGGGCATCACCATCGACGTGGCCTATCGCTACTTCTCGACGCCCCGCCGTTCGTTCATCGTCGCCGACACCCCCGGCCACGAGCAATACACGCGCAACATGGCGACCGGCGCCTCGAACGCCGACCTCGCGATCCTGCTGATCGATGCCCGCAAGGGCCTGCTTACCCAGACGCGGCGTCACAGCGTCATCGCCTCGCTGCTCGGTATCCGGCACGTGGTGCTCGCGGTGAACAAGATCGACCTCGTTGGCTTCGACCAGGCGACGTTCGACGCCATCGTGGCCGACTACGAAGTGTTCGCGCGGGATCTCGGCTTCCTGTCCGTGCAGGCCATTCCGCTGTCGGCGCGCTTTGGCGACAACATCTGCGTGCCGAGCGCCTCGACCCCTTGGTATGAAGGCCCGACACTGCTCGGTCATCTCGAGACCATCGATGCCGCCGGGCGCGACGGCAACGGTCAGTTCCGCCTGCCCGTGCAATGGGTGAACCGGCCGAACCTCGATTTCCGCGGCTTTTCTGGCACCATCGCCGGCGGCCGCGTCGCTGTCGGCGACGAGGTGGTCGCGGCGGGCTCGGGCAAGCGCAGCCATGTTGCCCGGATCGTCACCTTCGATGGCGACCTACCGGCGGCTGAGGCCGGAGACGCCGTGACGCTGGTGCTCGCCGACGAGATCGATGCGCCGCGCGGCGAGGTGTTTGCCGACCCGCGTCACCGGCCCATCGTGGCGACGCGCCTTGCCGCCCGCCTCGTCTGGATGGCGGACGAGATGCTGGTGCCGGGCCGCTCCTACAATCTCAAGCTTGGCACCCGCACGGTGCCGGCGACGGTACGCGCCATTCGTCATTACCTCGACATCGAGACGCTCGCCGAGACGCCGGTTGTGTCGCTCGGCCTCAACGCCATCGGCCTTGTCGAGATCGAGACGCTGGTGCCGGTGGCCTTTGACGCTTACACCGACAACCGGGAACTGGGCGCCTTCATCCTCATCGACCGTTTCACCAATGCGACGGTCGCTGCCGGCATGGCCGTGGAGGCGCTGGGCGCCACCAACGTGCACCGCCACGGCTTCGACGTGGACCGCGCCGCGCGTGCCGACATCAAGCGCCAGCGCCCGCTCGTGCTCTGGTTCACGGGGCTGCCGGGATCGGGCAAGTCGACCATCGCCAATCTCGTCGAAGCGAAGCTGCACGCACTCGGCCGCCACACCACGACGCTTGACGGCGATGCGCTGCGCCAGGGCCTCAACGCGGATCTGGGCTTCGATGCCGCCTCGCGCACCGAAAACATCCGCCGGGTGGGCGAGGTGGCGCGGCTGATGGCGGATGCGGGGCTCATCGTGCTGTGCGCGTTCGTGTCTCCCTTCCGCGCCGACCGTGACCGGGTGCGCGAACGCTTCGCGCCGGGCGAGTTCGTCGAGATCTTCGTCGACGCCCCGCCGGAAGTGTGCGCCGAACGCGACCCCAAGGGGCTGTACGCGCAAGCGAAAGAGGGCAGAATCGCCGCTTTCACCGGCGTCGATCAGGGTTATGAGCCTCCGCTCGATCCGGAGTTGCGCCTTGATGCCGCCGGTCCCGATCCCGAGGCGCTCGCCGCCACTGTCGTGGAGCGGGTCGAGGCGCTGGTGCTCGGCGCAGGCAGCAGCGCTGAAACCTCCGCCGAGCTGTAGGCCCCATATTCCTGATTCGCTGCCGGTCACGGCAAACTCCGAAAACTGCGATGCGGCCGGCACTATTGCCGGCCTTTTCGTTTGCGATGGGAGCGCTCATCCGCCGCAATCGACAATGGCAAAGAGAACATAAAAAGAACTTGCAAGCAAGAACAAATTATGTACGCTTGGCTTGTGCAGATGAAGTAGGAGCACGTTGAAATGGCGAGCGACCTACCATAAGGATTAATCAGGATGTCTCAGGCCGGTTTGCGACTCGTAGAAGGTAGTTCCATGGACAAGACTAAGGCGCTCGACGCTGCTTTGGCCCAGATTGAACGCGCGTTCGGCAAGGGCTCCATCATGCGGTTGGGCAAGGGGCAGGGCCAAATCGAGATCGAGACGGTGTCGACCGGCTCTCTCGGTCTCGACATTGCGCTTGGCGTCGGCGGGCTTCCGCGCGGTCGCATCGTCGAGATTTTCGGCCCCGAGTCGTCGGGTAAGACGACGCTGGCGCTGCACACCATCGCCGAGGCCCAGAAAAAGGGCGGCTCCTGTGCCTTTATCGACGCAGAACACGCGCTCGATCCCGTCTACGCGCGCAAGCTTGGCGTCAACCTCGAAGACCTGCTGATCTCCCAGCCGGACACGGGCGAGCAGGCGCTTGAGATCTGCGACACGCTGGTGCGCTCCGGCGCGATCGACGTTCTGGTGATCGACTCGGTCGCGGCGCTGACGCCGCGCGCCGAGATCGAGGGTGACATGGGCGACATGCAGCCGGGCCTTCAGGCGCGGCTTATGAGTCAGGCGCTGCGCAAGCTCACCGCTTCCATCTCGCGCTCCAATACCATGGTGATCTTCATCAACCAGATCCGGATGAAGATCGGCGTCATGTACGGCTCGCCCGAAACGACCACGGGCGGCAACGCGCTCAAGTTCTATGCGTCCGTACGCCTCGACATCCGCCGCATCGGCGCGATCAAGGACCGTGAGGAGATCGTCGGCAACGCAACGCGCGTCAAGGTGGTGAAGAACAAGGTCGCGCCGCCCTTCAAGCAGGTCGAGTTCGACATCATGTACGGCGAGGGCGTGTCGAAGCTCGGAGAGTTGCTCGATCTCGGCGTCAAGGGCGGTATCGTCGACAAGTCCGGCGCGTGGTTCTCCTACGACAGCCAGCGGCTGGGGCAGGGGCGCGAGAACGCCAAGCAGTTCCTCAAGGCCAACCCCGAAGTTGCCGACAGGATCGAGGCTGCGATCCGCCAGAATTCGTCCGTGCTGGCGGAGCGCATTCTGGAGAACGCCGATCCGCAGGCCGAGGACACCGACGAAGGCGTTGCTTGACGCTGTGCTGCGTTGTCCGTCATCTGGCTGGCGGGCGGTTACGGCGATTTGATGTTTGCAGATGCGTTAAATCCTTCTAGAAGAGGCGTTCGGGGGTATCTTTGCCTTTTGGTGGGGATCCGTCTTCCGGACGCCGGCATCCTCGTGGATCGGCGCGGCCCCGGGGTGATTGGCGGCGGACGGGTGCAGGGCGTGCCATCCGCAGGGTGCAGGTAGGGCGTGATGAGCGGCGTAAACGAGATTCGGTCCACTTTTCTTGATTATTTCGGGGCCAAGGGCCACGAGGTCGTGCCCTCCAGCCCGCTCGTGCCGCGCAACGATCCGACCCTGATGTTTACCGCGGCCGGCATGGTGCCGTTCAAGAACGTGTTTACCGGCGCCGAAAAGCGTCCCTACTCGCGAGCAGCCAGCGCCCAGAAATGCGTGCGCGCCGGCGGCAAGCACAACGATCTCGACAACGTCGGCTACACCGCCCGTCATCACACGTTCTTCGAGATGCTCGGCAATTTCTCCTTCGGTGATTACTTTAAGGAGACGGCGATCGAGCTCGCATGGAAGCTCGTCACCCGCGAATTTGACCTGCCCGAAAAAAAACTGCTGGTGACGGTATACTCCGAGGACGAGGAAGCCGCGGGCCTGTGGAAGAAGATTGCCGGCCTTTCGGATGACAGGATCATCCGAATCTCCACGTCGGACAATTTTTGGTCTGCGGGCGATACGGGACCCTGCGGCCCTTGCTCCGAGATATTTTATGATCACGGCGATCATATCCCCGGTGGCCCGCCCGGCAGCCCGGATGAGGATGGAGACCGCTTCATCGAGATCTGGAATCTCGTGTTCATGCAGTTCGACCAGGTGGCGCCCGGGGAGCGACTGCTGCTGCCGCGTCCATCCATCGATACCGGGATGGGGCTCGAGCGCATTTCCGCCGTTCTCCAGGGCACCCACGACAATTATGCCACCGATCTGATGCGCGCGCTGATCGAGGCGGTCGCCCACGCGACCGGCGTCGATCCGGAAGGTCCGCAGGGGGTGAGCCATCGTGTCATCGCCGATCATCTGAGGGCAGCTGCCTTCCTCGTTGCCGACGGCGTCCTGCCATCGAACGAAGGGCGCGGATATGTGGTGCGTCGCATCATGCGCCGCGCCATGCGCCATGCGCAGTTGCTCGGCGCGCGCGATCCGCTGATGTGGCGTCTCGTGCCGGCTCTCGTTCGGCAGATGGGGGAGGCCTACCCCGAACTGGTCCGCGCGCAGTCGCTCATCGGTGAGACGCTGCATCTGGAGGAAAAGCGCTTCCGCAAGACACTGGAGCGTGGTCTTTCGATTCTCGATGCGGAGACCCAGAATCTCGCGGCCGGCGGCGAACTGTCCGGCGAAGTGGCTTTCACGCTCTACGATACCTACGGCTTCCCCCTCGATCTGACCCAGGACGCATTACGGCCGCGTTCGATCAGCGTCGATGTCGAGGGCTTCAGCGCGGCGATGCAGCGTCAGCGTCAGCAGGCGCGCGCCGCCTGGGCCGGTTCGGGTGAGGCAGCGACCGAGACGTTGTGGTTCTCGCTCAAGGATCGGGTCGGTCCGACGGAATTTCTGGGCTACGAGCTCGAGACGACTGAGGGCGTCATCACCGCTTTGGTGCGCGACGGCGAGGAAGTGCAATCGGTTGCGGCCGGTGAAGAGGGCTTTGTTCTGCTCAACCAGACGCCGTTCTATGGCGAATCGGGTGGTCAGGTTGGCGATACTGGTTCGTTGTCCGCGCCCGGCGTGTCGGCTGATGTGCTCGGCACGACAAAGAAGCTCGGCGACGTATTCCTGCATCGTGTGCGTGTGACCGAGGGTGTGCTCACACCGGCGCTTGCCGTGGTGTTGAAGGTGGATCACGAGCGCCGCACGGCCATCCGCGCCAATCATTCCGCGACACACCTTTTGCACGAGGCGCTGCGCGAGATCCTGGGCGACCATGTGGCGCAGAAGGGATCGCTCGTCGCTCCTGACCGGTTGCGCTTCGACTTCAGCCATCCCGGTTCCATCAGTGCTGGTGAGTTGCGCCAGATCGAGGACCTTGCGAACACGCTCGTGTTGCGCAACGAGCCGGTCGTTACGCGCTCGATGGCGGTGGACGAGGCTATCGAATCCGGCGCCCGGGCGCTGTTTGGCGAAAAATATGGCGACGAGGTGCGTGTCGTCAGCATGGGCACCCGGCCTGAGGCCGGCGGCAAGCCGTTCTCGATCGAGCTGTGCGGTGGAACCCATGTGACGCGTACCGGTGATATCGGCCTTGTGCGCGTTCTGTCGGAAAGCGCCGTAGCGTCGGGCGTTCGCCGGATCGAGGCGATGACTGGCGCGGGGGCTCGTCTGTATCTTGTGGAGGAGAGCGATCTTCTGCGCGGCATTTCGGATCTGCTGCGCACGCCTGTCGGCGAACTCGGAGGACGGCTCGAGGGGCTGATCGATGAGCGGCGCAAGCTCGAGCGTGATCTGGCGGATGCGCGCAAGAAGCTGGCGCTTGGCGGAGGTGGCGGCGAAGAGCCGGTGCGCGACGTCGGTGGCGTGAAGTTGCTCGCGCGCACGGTATCGGACATCGAGCCCAAGGATCTCAAGAGCCTTGTCGATGACGCCAAGCAGCGTATCGGCTCGGGCATCGTGGCCATTATTGGCGTCTCTGAAGACGGCAAGGCGGGCATCGTCGTCGGTGTGGCGGGTGAAGCGAGTGAGCGTTTCGACGCCGTGGCGCTGGTGCGGATCGGAGCTGAAAAGCTTGGCGGCAAAGGCGGCGGCGGACGGCGTGATCTCGCCCAGGCCGGTGGTCCCGACGGTGCGCAGGCCGACGCAGCTATCGAGGCCATCGCCGCGGCCATTGTCGCAGCTTGACAACGATTGTGAGTGAATGTGGAGGATGCCGTGGCGATTGCGTTAACCTTTCCCGGGCAGGGCAGTCAGGCTGTGGGTATGGGCAAGGCGCTTGCGGATAATTTCGCGCCTGCCCGGCTGGTATTCGAGGAAGTGGATGACGCACTCGGCCAGAAGCTGAGCCACCTGATGTGGGAAGGCAGCAGCGACGATCTCTCGCTGACGGTCAACACCCAGCCCGCGCTCATGACTGTGAGTCTTGCGGTGGTGAGGGTGCTGGAGGCTGAGGCCGATCTCGACATCGCCCGCGATGCGACGTTCGTCGCTGGTCATTCGCTCGGCGAGTACTCCGCATTGTCCGCGGCGCGCAGCATCAGTGTGGCCGACACGGCGCGGCTGCTGCGCATTCGCGGTCAGGCCATGCAGGAGGCGGTTCCGGTCGGGGTTGGCGCGATGGCGGCGCTGCTCGGGCTTGATTTCGAGGACGCGATCGCGATTGCCGCCGAGGCTGCCGGCAACGAGGTTTGCTCTGCTGCCAACGACAATGGCCCAGGCCAGGTCGTGGTATCGGGGCACGTCGGCGCCGTAAACCGGGCCATTGAGCTTGCCCAAGCGCGCGGCGCCAAGCGCGCCATCATGTTGCCGGTGTCGGCGCCATTCCATTGTTCGCTGATGCAGCCTGCGGCCGAGCGCATGCATGAGGCTCTGGCGCGTGTCGATGTGCGCCAGCCGCTGGTGCCGGTGTTCGCCAACGTTCTTGCGGCTCCCATCGATAGTCCGGCCGACATCCGCCAGGCACTGGTCTCGCAGGTGACGGGCACGGTGCGGTGGCGCGAGAGCGTTGCTGCGATGGCGGCGGAGGGCATCGAGACTTTTGTTGAGCTCGGCTCAGGTAAAGTATTGACCGGCCTTGCGAAGCGGATCGTTTCCGGGTCGCGGGCCCTGTCCGTCGGAGGACCTGACGATTTTGCCGCTTTCATTGCGGCGCTCAAGTCCGTGCGGTGAGGGGAAGATAAAGTGTTTCAGTTAACGGGCAAGAAGGCGCTGGTCACGGGTGCCACGGGCGGCCTTGGCAACGCGATTGCGAAAGCGTTGCACGCGCGCGGCGCGGAAGTCGTGCTCTCGGGAACCCGCCGCGAAGCGCTTGAGGTGCTGGCTGCGGAACTGGGCGAGCGGGTGTTCGTGCAGCCGGCGAACCTCTCGGTGGCGGAGGAGGTTGAGGCGCTTGTACCGGCCGCGGAGGCCGCGCTTGGCGGTCTGGATATCCTGGTCAACAACGCCGGTCTCACGCGTGATAACCTGTCATTGCGTATGAAGGACGAAGACTGGGATGCCGTCATCGCCGTCAACCTGACGGCGGCCTTCCGCCTGTCGCGAGCGGCGTTGAAGGGCATGACGCGGCGCCGTTTCGGCCGCATCATCGGCATCAGTTCGGTCGTCGGCGTGACGGGCAACCCGGGGCAAGGCAATTATGCGGCGTCGAAGGCCGGGTTGATCGGGCTATCGAAGTCGCTCGCGGCGGAAGTGGCGAGCCGGAGCATCACGGTCAATGTCGTTGCGCCCGGTTTCATCGAATCGCCGATGACGGACGTACTCAACGACAAGCAGCGGGATGGCATCCTGTCACGTGTTCCCGCTGGCCGTCTTGGCAGAGGCGATGAGATAGCGGCGGCGGTGGTTTATCTTGCCTCTGACGAGGCGGCGTACGTCACTGGTCAAACTCTGCATGTGAACGGCGGAATGGCCATGATATGAAATAGTTACCTCGCTCTGTAAGCTGCGGCCGAGGTTGCGTCCCCTCTCGCTAATGGTTAAAGAGTGTGTTAACAACCACAATGGAAGATACATGTAAGGCTGTGCAAGGCAGTGTTTTCATGATCGTATCGCGACAGGCGAGAGTTTAAATCGCTGTATTGCTTTACTGGATCTGGTGCAGGTAAGGTTACGGAGGCTGGCCGCGGCGTTTGCATGGCTCTGCCCCGGGGCATGTCTTCAGTATCGTTGGGAGATTGTGGTGGGTTGCATCGTTCGCGCATGATGGCCCGGTATGCAATCCATTCTGGTTTCTCTGGTTTTCCGAAGCGGGCGTTTAATTTGTCTCTCAAGTTAAACGCCCGCTTCGGGATTTCAGCATGTTTCCGTTTCATCGTGGATAAGGCTTGCTCTGAAACGGTGAACGCATTGGGGGCTTGGCGTATGTTCGCGTGGCTGGGTCATTCGCCCGGTAAATCTGCGGTTATGCGCTGAATTTTGCATCGTCGGGTTGTCTGTGGTACCGCCGTCGTGTAGCCAGTGTCGTCTCGACGCAGCCGGCGCTACGCGATAGGTGTCGCAGATTTTCGGCACGTGAGTTGGCGGCGATGTCCGGGCGGTTGGCCTTCCGGCGTCGTCAAGGAATACGATAAGGATTTAGAATATGAGTGATATCGCTGATCGCGTTAAAAAGATTGTCGTCGAGCACCTGGGCGTGGAAGCCGAGAAGGTGACCGAATCCGCGAATTTCATCGACGATCTCGGCGCAGACAGCCTTGATACCGTTGAGTTGGTGATGGCGTTCGAGGAAGGCTTCGGTGTCGAGATCCCCGATGATGCCGCCGAGACCATCGTGACCGTTGGTGACGCAATCAAGTTCCTTGAGAAGAACGTTTCCGCCTGATGGAAACAGTCGCGACGTGTGCTAAGGGCGCGCGCGGTCTGGTCGGCGCCGGTCCGAATGTCCGCGTGAGGGCAAGACAGACGGGTATTCGATCATGAGGCGTGTAGTAGTAACCGGGCTCGGCATTGTGTCCCCGCTCGGCTGCGGCATCGAGGCAACGTGGCGCAGGCTGCTCGCGGGCGCGAGCGGCGCCAGGCGGGTAGATGCATTCGATACGTCCGATCTTCCGTGCCGTATCGCGTGCACCGTACCGGGTGCCGAGGACGCCGAGGGCGGCTTCAGCCCGGACGACTGGATGGAGCCGAGGGAACAGCGCAAGGTCGATCCGTTCATCGTCTATGCGATGGCTGCGGCAAGCCAAGCGCTTGACGACGCCGGCTGGCACCCGTCCACGCAGGCGGAGCAGGTCTCGACGGGTGTTCTCATCGGTTCGGGAATAGGCGGTGTCGGGGGGATCTACGATGCCGCCATCACGCTGCACGAGCGCGGGCCGCGCCGCCTTTCGCCGTTTTTCATTCCTGGCCGCCTTATCAATCTCGCCTCGGGCTATGTCTCCATCGCACATGGCCTCAGGGGACCCAATCACTCGGTGGTGACGGCGTGTTCGACGGGGGCGCACGCCATCGGTGATGCTGCGCGGCTGGTGGCGTTCGGTGATGCCGACGTTATCGTCGCCGGAGGCACCGAATCGCCCGTTAATCGGCTGGCGCTGGCGGGCTTCGCGGCCTGTCGGGCCCTTTCGACCTCGTTCAACGACACGCCTGAACGCGCCTCACGGCCTTACGACAAGGATCGCGACGGCTTCGTGATGGGCGAGGGCGCAGGCATCGTCGTGCTCGAAGAGCGCGATCACGCTATCGCGCGCGGGGCGCGCATCTATGCCGAGATCGTGGGCTACGGCCTATCGGGCGATGCCTATCACATCACGTCGCCTTCCGAGGATGGCGACGGCGCTTTCCGTTGCATGCAGGCGGCGTTGAAGCGCTCCGGCCTCTCGGTGGCGGACATCGACTACATCAACGCCCATGGAACGTCGACGCCACTTGGCGACGAGATCGAGTTGCGGGCGGTGGAACGGCTTATTGGTGACGAGGGCCGGCGTGTACTGATGTCGTCGACCAAGTCGTCGACCGGGCATCTTTTGGGCGCCGCAGGTGCGATCGAGGCGATTTTCGGCGTGCTGGCAATTCGTGATCAGATCGTTCCGGCCACGCTCAACCTGGACAATCCGTCGGTCGAGACCGCCATCGATCTCGTCCCGCACGAAGCACGCAAGACATCGGTCGGCGCGGTGCTGTCCAATTCATTCGGCTTCGGTGGCACAAACGCATCCTTGATTCTTCGCCATCCGGATGCTTGATTGGCGGGCGCGGGGGGTAAGTGTTTCGCTGTCGCAACCGGTGTGATGGCCGCGCGGTCGTTCTTGGGGATTCCAGGGACGCTGCTGATTTGGCTGTTGGCCGGTGTGAGAGAGGCTGAGCTTTCCTATGGTTGGTGACCGAAATCATTCACCGTCGGGGTCTGACAGGCATGACGGAAGCCCTTATGGGCGCGTTACCCTTCGATCCGCTGGCGAGGCCATTAAGCCGATCGCTGCCCCGCCCCCGCCGCCGCGCCGCCATCGGCGGTCCACGCGACAAAAGGGCGGCTTGCTGTCTGCTCTCAGCGCATTCCTGACGTTGCTGCTGATCGGTGCCGTCGCGGCCGGGTTCGCCATTTACTTTGGGCGAAACGAGTTTTATGGCCCTGGTCCGCTTGCCCAGGCGCGGGTGGTTTCAGTAAAAGGCGGCAATCAGACCGTCGCCCAGACATTACAGCGCGAAGGCGTGATCGCCCACCCGCTGATTTTTGTCATCGGATTGCACGTGCTTGGCGCCAACGATCTTATCAAGGCGGGCGAGTACGCGTTTGCGCCCGGGGCAAGCATGAAGGACGTGATGGACACGCTCGTCGAAGGCAAAAGCGTGCAGCACCCCATTACCATGCCTGAGGGATTGACAAGCGACCAGGTTGTCGCCCGCCTTCTGGCGAACGATTTGCTGATCGGAGAGGTGAAGCCTGCGCCTGTAGAAGGCTCGCTTCTGCCCGAAACCTATCTCGTACCGCGCGGCACCTCGCGCCAGGCCGTGATCGACCGCATGGCGGAGGAGCATCGCAAGGCGGTTGCGCAGGCATGGGAAAGCCGCGCTCCCGGATTGCCGCTGAAATCGCCGGAAGAATTGCTCGTCCTTGCCTCTATTGTCGAGAAGGAAACGGGCGTCGCCTCGGAACGACCTCGCGTGGCGGCGGTCTTCATCAATCGGTTGCGTCAGGGTATGCGGCTGCAGTCGGATCCGACCATCGTCTATGGATTGGTCGGTGGCAAGGGCACGCTCGGGCGCGGCATTCGCAAGAGCGAGATCACCGAATCGACGCCGTACAATACCTATGCCATTAACGGGCTCCCTCCCGGTCCGATCGCCAATCCCGGCCGGGCGTCGCTTCAGGCCGCGGCCAACCCGGCGGCGGTGGATTATCTTTACTTCGTTGCCGACGGTACCGGTGGGCATCGTTTCGCCAAAACCCTTGACGAGCATAACCGCAACGTGCGCGACTGGCGCCGGGTAGAGGCTGGCAGGCGGGTGGCTCCAGGCTTGCCCCAAGGGAGCGACAGCGGGATCGACCGTGTCGAGGAAGCGGATGAGCCCAAGCCGCAGGAAGATGCCGCCGTCGCCGCGCCTGTCGCTGGCGCGCCGACGGGCCTCGTCAAGGTGCTCGATGCGTCGGAGGGCACGAAGCTCGACCCGCTCAAGGACAAGACATACGATCTGAATTCGCCCAAGACGGTGCCGCAACTGCGGCCGGTCGAGTAACTGCCGGTTCATGACGGCAGTTGCGGGGCGTCGCAAACCAGCACATCGGGAAATGAGTATGACAGTCGATAGCACCATTCAGCGTCGTGGTCTGATGCTGATCCTGTCATCGCCATCAGGCGCCGGCAAGACCACGCTGACGCGCGACTTGCTGCAGCTTGGCGACCTGTCGCTGTCGATTTCCCTGACCACCCGGCCGCGGCGTCCGTCCGAGATCGAGGGTGTCCACTATCATTTTATCGAGCGGGACGAGTTCATTTTCCAGCGCGACCGCGGCGATCTGCTGGAATGGGCGGAGGTGCACGGTAATCTATACGGCACACCGCGCAAGCCGGTGCTCGATACGCTGGCGGCCGGGCGCGACATGGTGTTCGACGTTGACTGGCAGGGCACGCTGCAGATTCTCGAACACATGCGCGACGACGCCGTCACCGTGTTCATTCTGCCGCCGTCGATGGCGGAGTTGCGCACGCGGCTCGAGCGGCGGGC